>JBPBQZ010000094.1:0-30094 GCA_050955105.1 Janthinobacterium lividum
CGCTGAAGGCGCTGACGCAACGCGGCGTGACAGTCGTGGGCGAGCCGTTCAAGGCGGGCAGCGGCTTGACCGGTTGGATTCTGCAGCGGCAAGGTCACGACATGATTGTTTACACCACCGCTGACGGCAAACGCCTGCTGGCCGGCTCATTGCTCGATGAATCCGGCAAGGACGTGACGCCGGGTTATACCGAACAGTATCTATTCCCGGGCCTGTTCAAAAAGCTCGAGGCCTCGCGCTTCGTCGCCGAAGGGCCGGCAGCGCCGAAGTCGGTGGTCTACGCGTTCATGGATCCGAATTGCGTTTACTGCCATCTGTCCTGGAAGGCGCTGCAACCCTACATCAAGGCGGGGCTGCAAGTGCGTTGGGTGCCGGTGGCTTTCCTGAAGCCGACTTCGGTGCAACGGGCGGCGGCCATCCTGGAAGCCAAATCGCCCGTGGCGGCGCTGCAACAGAACGAGCGCAGCTTCGTGGAACAGACCGAAGACGGCGGCCTGGCACCGGTTGAGAAGCCAAAAGACGACACGGTGCAGGCGCTTTCCGCGAACCGCGATCTGATGCAGTCTTTCGGCAGCAATGGCACGCCGACGCTGGTCTGGAAGGACAAAAACGGGGTGGTGCACTCCAAATCGGGTATGCCGCCCCTGTCGGCGCTGGCGGAAATCACCGGCTTGCCGAATCAGCCGCAAACTGATGCGGAACTGGAGCAGTTCCGCTAGTCCGACGCCTTTCTCGCCGCAGGCCGGCGGGCAACGCCTATCTCGACATTCTGTAATATTGAGACCACAATTCGCGTTTCTCTTCAACGTCCGCCGGCATGCAAGAACCTGCCCGACCCTGGGACGCGCGCCTCGCGCGTCGACTGATTGCACCGTTTGGCAGTTCCCGTCTCACGCCCAATCACCTGACTACCGTGCGCCTGTTGATCGGCCTGGCGAGTGCGCTCGCCTTTGCCGAGGGCGGCTATTTGTGGGCCAATATCGGCGCCGCGCTGCTGGTGCTGTCCAATTTCGCCGATCATACCGACGGCGAACTGGCGCGCCTCAGCGGTAAATCGAGCCGGCTCGGGCATTTCTATGACCTGGCCAGCGATGCGCTGGTCACCGTCGGGGCGTTTTTCGGCATCGGTGCCGGCGTGGTGCATGCCGCGCACGGCGGCTCCTTGCTCGCGCTCTGGCTGGGCGCGCTGGCGGGCGGCGCAATCGCACTGATCTTCTATTTGCGGCTACTGATCGAGCGAGCGGCTGGCAAAGCCGCCACCAGGCAGCCACGCATGGCTGGTTTCGAGGCCGAAGACGTGCTGTATCTGATGCCGCTGGTAACGCTGGCGAATATCACCTATCCCTTTCTCATTGTCGCCGCGATCGGCGCACCGCTCGGGGCGCTTATCGTGGCGATTCAGTATTGGCGCGGACGCGCCAGTTCCGGCGGTGCGCCGAACGTTGCGCAGCCGGTGGATTTCGGGCGTAGCCATTGATGGAAATGAACTCCCCCGCGGCTTTGCAACCCTTGCCGCCTGCCGCCGCGGCGCTCGCAGGCCTCGACGCGCGTTTGCGACAAGCGATGGCGGCACGCTCGGACGAGGCCGCGTCGACCGCAACGGCGCGTGAAGCATTCGTGGCGCAGGGCGCATTCGTGCACGTCGACGCGTTCCTCGGTGCCGAGGTTACCGCGCAGTTGGTGGCGGCGGTGCGCGCCGTGGAAAGCGAGGTCAACCGCAATTATCTGCCGGGCCACAAGCAGGGCGGCAGCGTCAGCCGGCATGCGATTGCCAGACTGGCGCCTTTCGTCGCGGAGCTTTATGCGGCGCCGGCATTGCGCGAGTGGCTGGAGCAGGTCTGTGGCGAGCCGCTGCTGCTGTCGCCCGACGACGATCCTCACGCCTTCGCGTTTTATTTCTACACACGGCCGGGCGACCATATCGGCTGGCATTACGACACCTCGTATTACGAAGGACGGCGCTATACGCTGCTGCTCGGTGTGATCGACGATTCGTCGTGTGTGCTCGAATACCGGCTGCATACGCGCGAACCCGGCGTCACGCCGCGCGACGGCGCATTGCAGATGGCGCCCGGGTCGCTGGTATTTTTCGACGGCGACAAGCTGCACCACCGGATCACGCCCGCCAGCGCCGACCAGACGCGCGTATCGCTGACTTTCGAATACGTGACCGATGCGCGCATGCGTCCGTTACAGCGATTGATCTCGAATATGAAAGACGCCGTCGCCTATTTCGGTTTCCGGCAAGTATTCAGGCGCGCGGGTCGTTCATGAAGAACCGGTTCGGCGCCGTTGCCCTGTCACTTGGCGTCGCGCTCTTTCTCGGCTTGATTATCTGGCAGGGTGCCGCGCCGGTTGCCGCGACGCTCGCGTTGGCGGGCTGGGGACTGCTCGGCCTGGCCGCGTTTCATGTGTTGCCGTTGGTGCTCGATGCCGCGGCGATCGATGCGTTGCGCGCTGGCCTGCAGGCGGCTGCGCCGCGGCGTGCGTGGCTGACTTCACTGCAGGCGCGCTGGATCGGTGAGTCGGTGAATAGCCTGCTGCCGGCCGGTCAATTGGGCGGCCCGGTGGCAATGGTGCGCCAGTTGACGGAGCCCGGTATGAGCGGTGCCGATGCGGCGGCCGTCGTCACCGTCAGCACGACCATGCAAACGCTCGCGCAACTGGCTTTCGCGCTGATCGGCGCGGCCTTGTGCGTGACGCGGCTGGCGCATGCGGCCACCGAAGGCATCTTGCTGACACTCGCCGCGGTATTAGTGATTTTCGTGTTGCTGCTGGGTGGTCTGTACATCACGCAGCGGCGCGGCATGTTCGGCCGGTTGGCGCGCTTCCTGCCGAAATTTGGCGGCAAGCGCGACTGGTCCGCATGGTTGTCGCGTGCCGAAGCCATGGATGCGTCGGTGCGCGCCCTTTACGCTGCGCCCTGGCCAGTCTTCTATAGTTTTCTGCTGAGTCTGCTGGGCTGGCTGGTCGGTACCGGCGAGGTCTGGCTGGCGCTGCGCTGCATCGATCATCCGGTCGGCTGGGTCGACGCACTGCTGCTGGAGAGCTTGGGGCAGGCGATTCGTGGCGCGGCATTCGCGATTCCCGCTTCGCTGGGCGTGCAAGAGGGCGGTTATTTGCTGCTCGCACCGTTGGTCGGTTTGCCGCCGCACGCCGCGTTGGCTTTGTCGTTGGCCAAGCGGGCGCGAGAGATTTTGCTGGGCTTGCCCGGATTGATCTGCCTGCACTTCGTCGAACGCCATCGCGGGCGACGCCTGACGCGGGCGATGAAGCCGTCCACTGCCGAACGCGGCGGTTGAAAGTCGTAAGGAAAAAGTAATGCGTGCCATCATTCTCGCTGCCGGCAGGGGCCAGCGGCTGCAACAGCCGCCAGGGCAGGAGCAGCCTAAATGTCTGCTGCGCTTCGGTGGCGTGAGTTTGCTCGAACGACATCTGCGGCTGCTGCGCGCGGCGGGCGTCGAAGAGGTAGTGCTCGGGCTCGGCTTCGAAGCGCGGCAAGTGGAGGCGGAGCTGGATCGCCTGGGCTGGTTGCCGCGGCCCACGATCACGCTGAACCCCGCCTATGAGCTGGGCAGCGTGCTGACGGTGCACACGCTGGCCGACGCCTTGACGGCGGGCGGCGACGTGTTGCTGATGGACGCCGACGTACTCTATGACGAACGCATTCTCGCGCCGCTGGTAGCCGGTGCACACGTCAATCGCTTACTGCTCGATCGCGGTTTCGAGCCCGGCGACGAGCCGGTGAAACTGTGCCTGCGCGACGGCGTGCCGGTGGAACTGCGCAAGCAACTGCCCGCAGGTCTGGTCTACGATACGATCGGCGAGTCGGTCGGATTTTTCCGCTTCGACGCCGCCGCGGCGCGCCGTCTGGCGCAGTTGGTGGCCGGCTATGTCGACACCGGGCGCGCTGCGGCGCCGCACGAAGAAGCGCTGCGCGATCTATTGCTGGAAGGCACGCAGCGTTTCGACGTCGCCGACGTCAGCGCCGCGCCGTGGCTCGAAATCGATTTCAACGTTGACGTGGCCCGCGCCGCTTCGGAAGTTCTGCCGAAGCTGGCCCCGCTTGCGCCAGTTCCTTTGTCGGTCGGTGCGCAGCCTGCTGCGGCATCCCGGCCCCAGGCCTTTGCAGGACCCGCGCTATGAATTTGAACGACCGCAATAATTCGCCTGTTATCTCACGCGCCGCGAAGTTGCGCGGCATGCTGCAAAGCAACCGTCTCGAATTCATGATGGAGGCGCACAACGGCTTGTCGGCGCGCATTGTCGGCGAAGCCGGCTTCGGCGCGATCTGGGCCTCGGGCCTGGCCATCTCCGCGCAGTACGGCGTGCGCGACAACAATGAAGCGAGCTGGACCCAGGTGGTCGACATGCTCGAATTCATGGCCGACGCCAGCGACTTGCCGATCTTGCTGGATGGCGATACCGGCTATGGCAACTTCAATAATTTCAGGCGCCTGGTGCGCAAGCTCGAACAACGCGGCATTGCCGGCGTTTGTATCGAAGATAAGCAGTTCCCCAAGACCAATAGCTTTATCGACGGCGAGCGCCAGCCGCTGGCCGATATGGACGAGTTCTGCGGCAAGATCAAAGCTGGACAAGACTCGCGCGGCGACGCCGATTTTTCGATCGTCGCGCGCGTTGAAGCGTTGATTGCCGGCTGGGGCATGGACGAAGCGCTGCGCCGCGCGGAGGCTTATCACGCGGCGGGCGCCGATGCGATTTTGATCCACAGCAAGCTGGCGCGCGCCGACGAAATCGTGACCTTTGCGCGGGAATGGGCGAACCGCTCGCCGCTGGTGATTGTTCCCACGCGCTACTACAGCACGCCGACCGAAGTGTTCCGCGAGGCCGGCATCAGCATGGTGATCTGGGCCAACCATCTGATCCGCGCCGCTGTCTCCGCGATGCAGGATGTGGCAAAGGAAATTCACGCCAGCGAAACACTCGTCAACGCCGAAGACCGCGTGGCCACGGTGGCGGAGATTTTCCGTCTGCAAGGCGCCGACGAATACACGCGGGCCGAACGCGTTTACCTATCGGCGGCGCAGGCGCCGCGCGCCGCCATCGTGCTGGCGGCGGCACGCGGCACGGGTCTGGAGTCGGTAACCGCCGATCGCCCGAAGACCATGTTGCCGATCGCCGGCCGACCGCTGTTGCGCTGGCTGGTTGACACCTTCAAGAAGGAAGGCGTCAACGACATCGTGGTGGTTGCCGGCTACCGCGCCGACGCCATCGATACCTCCGGGATCCGCGTGTTACACAACGAGCGCCACGCGAAAACCGGCGAGTTGACGTCGCTCGAGATCGCCGCGGACTCGCTGTCGACCGACGTGGTGGTGGCTTACGGCGATCTGTTGTTCCGCAGCTATATCGTGCGCGATCTGGTGGAGAGCGAGGCCAAGTTCACGGTGGTGGTCGATTCGTCGGCCACGCAGCCGACCAATCGCAGCGTGCATGATTTCGCCTGGTGTTCGAGCGCCGACGACCGAGGGCTGTTCGGCAACAAGGTCTGGTTGCGGCAGGTGACGAGCGTGGCCGGCAATGATGCCGAAGCGGCGGGCGGCGCTCCCGCGCATGGGCGCTGGATCGGTTTGCTGGGTGCGCGCGGCGCAGGGCCGGCGCGTTTGCGAGAAGTACTGGCGCGGCTTAAGCAGCGCGACGATTTCGACTCGCTCGATATGCCGCATCTGTTGAATGCATTGATCGAAGCTGGCGAGAAGATCGAAGTGCAATACGTGCACGGCCATTGGCGTGGCGTGAACGACCTGGACGACTTCAGCCGCGCGGGGGAATTCGCCGCGCCGTCGTTTGCGGAGCCGTCACAGGCAAGCGGCGACGCTTCGGACGCCGAGGGCACGCGGAGAAACCGCCGATGATCGAGGCGCGTGATTTCGTCGAGGCGGCGACCGCGCAGGGCTTCGATTGGTACGCGGGCGTGCCTTGTTCGTTTCTCACGCCTTTCATCAACTATGTGATGCAGGCGCCGACGCTGCGGTATCTATCGGCGACCAATGAAGGCGACGCCGTGGCGCTGATGGCAGGCGTGACACTCGGCGGCCGGCGCGGCGTGACCATGATGCAGAACTCGGGCCTCGGCAACGCCGTCAGTCCGCTGACCTCGTTGACCTGGACCTTCAAACTGCCGCAACTGCTGATCATCACCTGGCGCGGTGAGCCGGGCGTGGCGGACGAGCCGCAGCATGCGTTGATGGGGCCGATTACGCCGGCCATGTTGGATACGATGGAAATCGCCTGGGAGAAATTCCCGACCGAGCGCGAGGCGATCGGTCCGGCGTTGGCGCGCGCCGTGGCCCATATGGATGCGACCGGCAGGCCGTATGCGCTGTTGATGAGCAAGGGCAGTGTGGCGCCCTATACCTTGGAAGCGGCGCCACCGTTGCGGCGCGAGACACGCTGCACAGCGGCGCCTTGGACGGCGGATAGTGCCGTCTCGACCTTGCCTTCGCGCCAGCAGGCCTTGCAGCGTGTGATGGCCCGCACGCCGCTCGAAGGTTCCGTCGTGCTTGCTTCGACCGGCTTCTGCGGCCGTGAGCTCTATGCACTCGAAGACCGCGCGAACCAGCTCTACATGGTCGGTTCGATGGGTTGCATCGCGGTGCTGGCCCTGGGCCTGGCGCTGGCACGTCCGGATCTGCGCGTGCTTGCGGTGGATGGCGATGGCGCGGCGTTGATGCGCATGGGGGCGTTCGCGACGCTGGGCGCCTACGGGCCGCCGAACCTGTTTCATCTGCTGCTCGACAATGGCGCGCACGATTCGACCGGCGGTCAGGCGACGGTATCGCCGAACGTCTCGTTCGCCGCGATTGCGGCGGCTTGCGGCTATGCCTGGGCGGAAGAGGGCGATCAGCTCGACATCGTCGACGCCTTGCTCGATGCCGATGCCGCCGCAGGTCCACGTTTCGCCCGCTTGGCGATACGCACCGGTACGCCCGATGGCTTGCCGCGGCCGACCGTAACGCCGGTGCAAGTGAAGCAACGGCTGCAACGCCACCTGGCTGGAAGCGTCTGAAGCGCTCGAGGAAAAACCCATCATGTTATTGCTCAATCCCGGCCCGGTGACCTTGTCGGAACGTGTACGCAACAGCCTGTTGCAAACCGATCTGTGCCATCGCGAACCGGAGTTCTTCGACCTGCAGGACGAAGCGCGCGCGCGGCTGCTGGCGGTCTACGATCTCGACCCGCGCCAGTGGGCGGCGGTATTGCTCACGGGCTCCGGCACCGCCGCGGTCGAGAGCATGATCGCTTCGCTGGTGCCCGGCGCCGGCCGTCTGCTGATCGTCGAGAACGGCATCTACGGCGAACGTATCTCGCAAATCGCCACGCGCTATCGCATCGACCATGCGGTGCTGACGCACGACTGGCTCGATGCGCCCGACATCGGCGCGATCGCGGCGCGTCTGGATGCGCCCGACGGGCCGGCTTTCACGCATCTGGCGGTGGTGCATCACGAGACCACCACCGGCCGCTTGAATGACCTGGCGCCGTTGACAGCGGCCTGTCGTCAGCGTGGCATCGGTCTGTTGGTCGACGGCGTTAGCAGCTTTGGTGCCGAAGCCATCGATTTTGCCGGCGGCGGCATCGATGCCGTGGCGGCTACCGCCAATAAGTGCCTGCATGGTGTGCCGGGGGCGGCTTTCGTCATCGTGCGTCGCGCGGCACTCGAACGCGGCGAAGCGCGTGCCTATTACCTCGATCTGATGCGTCTCGCGGCTTTGCAGGAGGAACGCAACACGCCCTTCACGCCTTCGGTACACGCGTATTACGCGCTGGTCGAAGCCTTGCGTGAGCTGCACGATGCAGGGGGCTGGCGGCTCCGCCATGAACACTATCGTGCGCTGGCCGATCAGCTTGCTGACGGCTTGGCGGCGCTCGATATCGGCCGGCTGCTGCCTGCGGCAGAATCATCAGTGGTACTGCGGTCGTACTATCTGCCGCACGGCATCTCTTATCCAGCGTTGCACGATGCGCTGAAGCGGGCCGGCTTCGTGATTTATGCGGGCCAAAGCAATCTGGCAGCAACTATTTTCAGGATATCGACGATGGGCGCGATCGGCGCCGACGATATAACGCGGCTGATCGAGGCGATTGGCGTGGTCTGCGGACGAGGCTGATCAGCAAGCCGGCAGCCACTGCGCATCGCTGCATCACAGCAATCGCACCGGCGCTTCGAATGTTTATGTGGCGCCTGCGTCTTCCGCGCGCCGCGAGGACGTGGCGCCCGCGCGCCGATAGATGCCAGCGACTTCCTTGCACGCGTCGCGAATCAATCCGATAAACGTCGAAGCGACAGTCGTCGCCAGATCGATGTCGCGGCAGATCAGTCCGATCGTCATATCCGGTAGTGTTTCGCTCAATGTAATCCTGCGCAAACGTCCTTTCGTCACGTTTGAATGAAACGGCAGCGCCGACCACAAGCTGATCAAATCCATGGTGGTGGCCATTTCCACATAAAGCGTCGTCGACGTGCAGCGCAGTATGTTGCTCGGCGGTTCGATGCCATGACTGTCGAAAATGGTGCCGATCAGGCTGGTCTTGTCGTCGAGCGAATCCCAACTGAGCCATGCCGCCTGCGCCAGCGCGCTCAAAGACCGGCTGCCGCGCATCGGATGCTCGGCCCGCACCGCCAGCGTGGTGGGAATGGTGTAGAGCGTTTCCCAATAAAAGCGCGCATCTTCAGGCTGGCCGATCAGCGATACCAGGCCAAAATCGATCGAACCATCCGCCAGCCCTTCCTGAATTTGCGCAGGCCGCAATTCGAAGACGTTGACTGTGACCTGCGGCGACAATCTCGAGAAATTACGCAATGCCTCGGCAAATGGCCCTGACGATGTGACCGGCGTCACGCCGATGCTGACGGTGCCTTTAGCAATGCCGAGCAGCGTCGCGATGTCTTCGTGTGCATGCCGCAATTCCTGTTCGATAGCACGCGCATGGCGTATCAGGCTTTGTCCGTAGGGCGTTAATTGCGCGCCCCTGGCCGAACGCACGAAAAGCTGCGCGCCCATCTCCGCTTCAAGATCCAGCAGGGCTTTACTGACCGCGGGTTGCGTCAAGTGCAGCGCCCGCGATGCCGCGTGGATGCTGCCTTGCTCGGCCACGCAGATCAAAGAACGCAGTTGATGGAGTTTCATGCTGACGAGTTTAGTAATAAAAATTAGTTATTGGTATAAAAACAAACGATTTGCCGATGGAAATTGTTGCGCGCACTGTTGCCATCGACGTCGGGCAAGCAGCGACGTAGACCCTTCCTTCGGAATAGCCATGGCCAATCTGCATTCCTCGGTAGTTGGCGCTGTCGCCCGTGCCCCGGCCGAACGCCGCGCATCGAAATTCGTGCTGATCGCCGCGACCACGCTCGGCAACGGTCTCGAAATGTTCGATTTCACGATCTACAGCTTTTTCGCGGTGTTGATCGGGCGGCTGTTCTTTCCCTCTCACACGGCGTTCGGCTCTTTGCTGATGGCCGTTGCCACCTTCGGGATCGGCTTCGTGGTACGCCCGCTGGGGGGCATCGTCGTAGGCAATTACGCCGATCGCGCCGGCCGCAAGGCGGCGATGACGCTGACGATTGCATTGATGGCGGCAGGCACAGCGTTGATCGGCCTTACGCCCACATATGCGCAAATCGGTATTTTCGCGCCGCTCATGATCGTGCTGGGACGCCTGCTGCAAGGCTTCTCGGCAGGCGGAGAGATCGGCGCGTCAACCACGCTGTTGATGGAGAGCGGCGCACTGAAGACCTGCGGCTTCTACGTCAGCTGGCAACTCGCAAGCCAGGGTGCCGCCGCGCTGGTCGGCGCGCTGAGCGGCTTCTTGCTGTCTCATTATCTTGCGCCAGACGACCTGGCAAGCTGGGGCTGGCGTGTGCCGTTTTTGGTCGGCCTGCTGATCGGCCCGGTCGGCTTGTATATCCGTCGCACACTGCATGAGACGCATCGCGCGGCGCCCGGCGACGGCAGTGCCTTCCGCGAAGTCATGCACAGTTATCGGCGACAGCTGCTAATAGGCATTTTGATGATCGTCGGCGGCACCGCATCGATGTATATCGTGGTGTTCTATATGCCCACCTATCTGATTCGTGTGCTGCATATGCCGCCGACCACGGCATTCCTGTCGGGCTGCGTGGCAGGCGCGATCCTGTTGATCGGCTCGCCTCTGGCCGGGCTGCTGTCGGACCACTTGCCGCGCCGCAAGCCGCTGGTGGTGTTTTCTACATTGCTCGGCGCGCTCTTGATTTATCCGGCTTTCTGGCTGCTGAACCACACCGCGCAGCTCGGCATCGCGCTGGTGGTAATCGGCGCGCTGGTGGCTTGCCTGTCGCTCGGCTCTGGATCGTCGTTCCTGTTGTTGATGGAAGGTTTCCCCAAGCCAGTGCGCGCAACGGGTCTTTCAGTGATCTATAGCGTGGGCGTTTCAATTTTCGGTGGTTTCGCACAATTTATCGTGACCTGGCTGATCAGTACTACGGGCAATCCTATGTCGCCCGCCTGGTACATGATCGGCTGTAGCGTCGTGTCGCTGGCCGCGCTGTCGGTGTTGCGTGAAGCGCGGGTAGCTTAGCGGTCAGCGTTTTGCGGTCCCGCTCTTGGGCGGCACAGCCGCACATACATGCACGGCAATGGCAGCACTATCAGGAGAGCTTTCGATGCTGGAAGAACAGGCGGTAATGTCGAATTTCAAGATGGCCGAATTGGTGCCCGAGGTGGTGGCGCAGCAACAGCAGTTTATCGATATCCGACATCGCATTCACGCGCATCCCGAGACCGGTTTCGATGTGGTGGATACCGCCGCGCTGGTCGCGGGCCTGCTGGAAGAATGGGGCTATCAGGTACACACCGGCATTGGCGGCACGGGCGTGGTGGGGCAGCTCAAGCGCGGTAACGGCACGCGCAAGCTTGGTATCCGTGCCGATATGGATGCGTTGCCGATTCACGAGCAGACGCAATTGCCCTATGCGAGCAAGATCGCCGGCAAGATGCATGCGTGCGGGCATGACGGTCATACCGCGATCTTGCTGGCGGCCGCCCGACAACTGGCGCAAAGCCGCACATTCGATGGCACATTGAATCTCATCTTCCAGCCGGATGAAGAAAATCTGTGCGGCGCGAAGCGCATGATCGAGGACGGCTTGTTCGAGCGCTTTCCGTGCGATGCGGTCTATGCGCTGCATAACGGCCCGGGCGTGCCGGTGGGAGAGTTCGTGGTGAAAAGCGGTGGTGTGACAGCCGCATCCGATCGCGCGACCGTCACGCTGACGGGTGTGGGTGGGCATGGCGCGATGCCGGACAAGGCGCGCGACCCGATTGTCGCGGCGGCGTCGGTGATCATGGCGCTGCAGACCATCGTGTCGCGTAATTTGCCGGCCTCGGAGGTGGGTGTGGTGAGCGTCGGCGGCATCCACGCGGGCGCCACGCATAACGTGATTCCCGAGTCGGCGACGCTGCTGCTCAATATGCGTTCGACTAATCCCGAAATTCGCGATCGGATCGAAGCACGGGTGCGCGAGATCGTGACGCTGCAGGCGCAGAGCTTCGGCGTGCAGGCCACTATCGATTATCAGCGGCTGGTACCGGTGGTGGTGAATGCGGAAGAGCCCACCGCCTTGGCGCGTAAGGTATTGACGGACCTGGTGGGCGCCGAGAATGTGCACAGTGAATCGAAGGGCATGATGGGCAGCGAGGACTTCGCCTGGATGTCGGAAGTGCTGCCCGGCTGCTATGTGGTGATTGGCAACGGTGTGGGCGAGTGGGGCGGCTGCATGGTGCACAACCCGAAATACGATTTCAACGACAGCATCATCAGCCTGGGCGCCAGCTACTGGGTGAAGTTGGCGGAAACCTATCTGGTTTGAAGCGCAGGCAGGCGGCAGCGAGCGCTGTCGCCTGCCTGGGCCTTGATCGAGCCGTCGATGCTGGTTACCGGCGGCGTGTGCTTTGGGACGACGGACGCCATTGGCCTTACAGCACGGCAGCACGGCAGTATCGCTGCGTGCTGCGGCCGGCCGGGTGTTACGCCTCAGGCGTCGGTGCGGCCGGCGCGCGCGGCTTGCCCATCAGGATCGGTTGGAAGAACACCGCGCCGATCAGCGTGCACAGTAGCGACAAGGCCAGCAGCTTGCCCATGCTCGAGGTGCCCGGGTGATGAGAAAGCCACAGGCTGCCGAAGGCGGTGCCGGTGGTAGCGGCCGAAAGGATAATGGCCTGCGTCAATCCCGATTGCAGCAACCCGGTGGCGCCTGCACGCCAGGCCATCACGTAATAGATCTTGAATGCCACGCCGATGCCCAGCAGCAAGGGCAGCGCGATGATGTTGGCGAAGTTAAGCGGCATGCCGAGCAACACCGACAACTCGAGTGTAACGGCGGCCGATACCAGCAGCGGCACCAGCGTGCGCAGCACGTCGCCGAAGCGCCGCAACGCGATCCATAGCAACACCGTGATCGAAACCAGCGCCCAGACGCCGGCTTCGTAGAACGCGCGGATGATGGTGCGGGCCGAGTGCAGGATCGAGATGGGGCCGCCCGATGCATTGGGTTCGGCGCTCGTCACGGCATCGCTGAATTCGGTCAGTGCGCGGTCGCTGATATCACCCGACCCGATCTTGCCGCCGCTGACCGCACCGGCCTGCAGCGCTTGCTTGGGCGAAATCGATACCAGCGCGCGGCCGTCCGCGGTGAGCCATTGCGCCGTGACTTCCGGCGGCAAGTTGTCACGACTGATGGGCTGTGGCTTCAGCAGCGTACGCAATGAGGCCAGCGAGATGCGTAGCGGCTCGCCGATCGCCCGTTCGGCTCGGTCGCGCGCCGCCGGAGCGGCCGCCGCGAGCTTGCGCAAGGAAGCCGCCAGCCGTTGCGCTTCCACGGCGCCGGCGCCGGGATAGTCCAGTGCGGCGTTTTCGAGCTGTCCGGCGGCATTTTTCAACGACGATACGCGCACGGCGTCGGGCGCGGCGGCAGACGGCGTTTGCTGTAGCACCGGCAGTAGCTGGCTGGCCATTTGCGCGACGATGTCGAGTTTGGCAGGCTGGTCGTCAGGCACGAAGCTGTCGAGCGTCAGCGCACGGCCGACGACCGGCAATTGCCGCAGTTTCTTGGCGGCGATATCGGCTGCGGCGAGCGACGGGGCCAGCAGCGAGACGTCGTCGACGCCGGCTTCGGGGGAACCGGCGAGTGAGTTCAGCGCCGCCATCGATTCGCTGTTGGGATCTTTCAGATGCAGCGGATTGAAGTCGAAGTGCAGATGCGCCAGCAGTGGCAGGCCCGCGATCACCAGCACCAGCGTGCCGATCAGCAAGGGCCGCCGATGGCGGCTGGTCCAGGTGTCGACAGGGGCCAGCCAGTGAAAGCCGGGCAGCACGGTGCTGACCGACGCGCCACGTGGATTCAACACCGTGATGAGCGCCGGCAGCAGTGTCAGGCTCGACGGAAACGCGACGCAAAGAATGCCCACGCCGGCGATTTCGCCCAATTCCGAAACGCCGCGGTAGGCGGTGGGCCAGAACGAGAAGAAGCTGGCCGCGGTAGCCGCCGCCGCCAATGCCAGCGGCATGGCAATGGTGCGACCGGCATTGACCAGCGCGCGTGGCGTGTCGTGCACGCGCGGCTGCTCCTCGCGGTAACGGGTGCCGTACTGGATGCCGAAATCCACGCCGATGCCGACGAACAGCACGGCGAAGGCCACCGAGATCAGGTTGAGCGCGCCGACCATCAGCAGGCCGAGCGCGAAGGTAATCGACAGGCCGACCAGCAGGGTCGCGAACACGGCCAGCATCAGCTTGCCTGAACGCAGCGCGATCCAGAGAATCACCAGCACCACCAGCATGCTGCCAATGGCGTTGGGCACGGCGCCTTCGCGGATCGAGCCGAATTCGTCATCGGAAAGCGGCCGCGAGCCGGTGAGGCGCACGCGCGCGCCGTAGCGCTCTTGCAGATGCAGGTCGCTGGCGATCTGGTGAATGCGCGCGCTGGCGGCACCGGCCGGTTCGAGCGCGTGGTAGTCGATGACAGGCTGCACTTGCACGAAAGCGCGCGGGTGCGTATCGGCCGCCACGAGGGCGCGCCATGACAGCGCCGCGGGCTGGCCGGCCAATGCGCCATCCACGGCGTCGGCGCTGGCGGAGAACAGCTTGGCCATGTCCGGCAGATGGACCTGGCCGGTTTGCAGCGGCAGCAGCAGGGTGACCGCCAGCAGGTTCGACAGGCCGGCCAGCGAGGGATCGCGCGCCAAGCGGTTCAGCAAGGGGCGGCCGTCGGTCAATTGCTTGCTGAGTTTGCTCAGATCGGCCAGCGGTAGAAACAGCAAACCGTTGCGCTCGAAGAAGTCGCCGGCTTCGGGGCGGCTGACGGCATGGAATTTGGTGGTATCGCCGGCCAGCTTGGCGGCCAGTTCCGCCGCGGCCTGGTCGGCGAATTCGACCGCCGGCGCATCGACCACCGCCAGAATGATCTCGTCGCGCTGCGGGAAGGCTTGCGCCACGGCTTGATCGCGCTGCGCCCAGGCGGCGCGCCGGTCGATCAGTCCGTTGATATCGGTATTGATGGCGAAATGCGTGGCGACGTAGTAACAGCTCGCCAGGCACAGCACGATATAGAGGAAAATCACCGCCCAGGCATGGCGCGACGAAAAGCGGACGGTGGCCGCGATGAACGAATTCAGCATGCGCGCAAGTATACCGGCTGGCACCGCGCCTTCCGCCGACCTTCGGCTAAACTGGGTGCCGTTCAACAGGAGTCGCAAGCAAGTTATGAAACGATTGACGCAGCGAGGATGGTGGTTCGTGTTGGCGCTGTGTGTTGCCGCGCCGGTATTCGCGCAGTCCGGCAGCGCCGGCAAGGGCACGCCCGACGATTTGGTCAAGCATGCGGTCGAAAGCGTCGTGAAGGCTGCCAAGGCCGATCCGGTCGCCCGCACCGGTGATATTGCCGCGACCGAGAAGGTGGTGACGCGCGAATTCCTGCCGTATACCGATTTCCAGCGCACCACGCGCCTGGCGGTCGGCAACGCCTGGAAAACCGCCACACCGGCGCAACAGAAGCAGTTGTTCGAACAGTTCCAGACACTGCTGGTGCACACCTACGCGGCGCAGCTCACGCAAATTCGTGATCAGGCCGTGACATTCCAGTTCACCCCGGCGGTGCTCGACTCGAAGGGCCAGGACGCGGTGGTGCACACTTCGGTGAATAGCGGCGGCGACGACTTGCAAGTAGGCTATCGAGTCGAACAGACGGCCGACGGCTGGAAGATTTACGACATCGATATGATGGGCGCCTGGCTGATTTTGGTGTATCAGCAACAATTCGCGCCGCAGCTCGCGCAAGGCGGCGTAGCTGGGCTGATTAAATATCTCAGCGATCATAATGCGCGTTTTGCCCGATAATGCGGGCAGCGCGCTGCCGGGCGGCAGGCGGCGCCTGGCGAGCAGGTTCGGCTCACGCAGGCTAGAATCGCGTACTTTGACCTAGCTAGGAATCGAAGGCGCGGCGATACGTCGCGTTGCACGCCTTCGTCGATTCGCTGCCGTCGCCCTTTCAGCCGGAGTATCCATGCACGTCATCCTGGCCCAACCCCGCGGATTCTGCGCGGGCGTGGTGCGGGCGATCGAAATCGTCGAACGCGCGTTGCAGAAATATGGCGCGCCCGTTTATGTGCGGCACGAGATTGTGCACAACCGGCATGTAGTCGAGTCGCTGAAAGCCAAAGGCGCACGCTTTATCGACGAATTGTCGGAAGCGCCGGCGGGAGCCGTCACTATCTTCAGCGCGCACGGCGTGGCCCAGGTGGTCGAAGAGGAAGCTCGGCAGCGTGGATTGAAGGTGCTGAACGCCACCTGTCCGCTGGTCAGCAGAGTGCATATCCAGGGCAAGAAATACGTATCCAGCGGTCGTCAGGTGATTCTGATCGGCCACGCCGGCCACCCCGAAGTGCTCGGCACGATGGGACAGATCGATGGCGTGGTGCATCTGGTGCAGAACGAAGCCGAAGTCGGCTTGCTCGATCTGCCGACCGATACGCCGCTGTCCTACGTGACGCAAACCACGCTGAGCGTGGACGAAACGCGCGGCATCATCGCTGCGTTGCAGCGGCGCTTCAGCAATTTGCTGGGTCCGGATATCAAGGACATCTGCTACGCCACGCAAAACCGCCAGACCGCGGTGCGCGAGCTGTGCAAGGTGTCCGACGTGGTGCTGGTGGTGGGCGCGACGAATAGTTCGAATTCAAACCGCCTGCGCGAGATCGGCGACGAAACCGGCGTGCCGAGCTTCCTGCTGGCGGATGGCAGCGAGCTGCGGCCCGAATGGGTGCAGAACGCGAAAACGGTGGGCATTACCGCCGGCGCCTCGGCACCGGAGTTGATGGTGCAAGACGTGATCGAAGCCTTGCGGCGCCTGGCCCCGGTCGAGGTAACCATACTCGACGGCATTGAAGAAAATATCCAGTTTCGGCTACCCGCCGAACTGACCGATCGCGCGACGGCTGCGGCCGCCGCGGGTTGATCGTTACAGGAGCACGAGTTGGCAATTCCTTTTCTACAACAGGCTTATGTTGGCGCGTATCTGGTCAAGCAACGTCTTGCGCGGGCCCGTCGCTATCCGCTGGTGCTGATGCTCGAACCGCTGTTCCGCTGCAATCTGGCATGCTCGGGCTGCGGCAAGATCGATTACCCGACGCCGATTCTCGATCAACGATTGTCGATCGACGAGTGCCTGGGCGCGGTCGACGAATGCGGCGCGCCGGTGGTGTCGATCGCCGGCGGCGAGCCCTTGCTACATAAAGACATGCCGACGATCGTGCGCGGCATTATCGCCCGCAAGAAATTCGTCTATCTGTGCACGAATGCGCTGCTGCTCGAAAAGAAGATGGATCAGTACGAGCCGAGCCCGTTCTTCGTCTGGTCGATTCACCTCGACGGCGATCAGCAGATGCATGACAAATCGGTGTGCCAGGACGGCGTGTACGACCGCGCCGTGGCGGCCATCAAGGTGGCGAAGGCGCGTGGTTTCCGCGTCAACATCAATTGCACGCTGTTCAATGACGCGCAGCCCGACCGGGTAGCGGCATTCTTCGACGAGACCAAGAACCTGGGCATCGACGGCATTACGGTGTCGCCGGGTTATGCCTACGAACGCGCGCCCGATCAGCAGCATTTCCTGAACCGTGAAAAAACCCGTACGCTGTTCCGCGATATTCTGCGGCGCGGACGCGGCGGCAAGGACTGGTCGTTCAGCCAGTCCGGACTGTTCCTGGATTTCCTTGCCGGCAACCAGACCTATCAGTGCACGCCATGGGGCAACCCGACGCGTACGGTATTCGGCTGGCAGCGTCCGTGCTATCTGCTCGGCGAAGGCTATGCGACCAGCTATACCGAGTTGATGAGCGAAACCGATTGGGATTCCTACGGCGTCGGCAATTATGAGAAATGCGCCGACTGCATGGTGCATAGCGGCTTCGAGGCCACGGCGGTCAACGACACGCTGAGTCATCCGCTGCGCGCTTTTGGCGTGGCGATGCGCGGCGTGAAGACCGAAGGCAAGATGGCGCCCGACGTGTCGCTGGACAAGCAGCGTCCGGCCGAATACGTGTTTGCCAAGCACGTGGAAATCAAGCTGCAAGACCTGCGGCAAAGCAAGGTTTGATGCTGGCCGGTGCGAGGGTTCTCGTCACTGGTGCTTCCGGTTTTGTCGGTTCGGCGGTGGCGCGCGTCGCGGTAGCGGCTGGCGCGCAGGTGCGGGTGATGGTGCGGTCGACCAGCCCGCGCGGCAATCTCGAGGGGCTGCCGGTAGAAATCGTCGAAGGCGATATGCTGGATGCGGCGTCGATGGAGCGTGCTTTGCACGGCATCGACGTTTTTTTTCATGTGGCGGCGGATTATCGGCTGTGGGCACCGCGCCCGGCTGAGATCATGCATGCCAATCTCGAAGGCACGCGCATCGTCATGGAAGCGGCGTTGCGCCAGCAGGTGCGGCGCATTGTCTACACGAGTAGCGTCGCCACGCTGAATCTGCACGATGCGCAGGGTCCGGTCGACGAGACGTCGCCGGCGAACGCGTCGCAGACCATCGGCGCGTATAAGCAAAGCAAGGTCGCCGCCGAGCGGCTGGTGGAGCGCATGGTGGCCGAGGCCGCGTTGCCGGCCGTCATCGTCAATCCCTCCACACCGATCGGCCCACGCGATATTCGGCCGACGCCGACTGGCCGTGTGATCGTGCAGGCAGCACAGGGCAAGATGCCGGCATTCGTCGATACTGGCTTGAACCTGGTGCACGTCGACGATGTCGCGCAGGGGCATCTGCTGGCGTACGCGCATGGCCGCATAGGCGAGCGCTATATCCTCGGCGGCGACGACGTTTCGTTGGGCGACATGCTTGGCACGATTGCCACGCTCAGCGGTCGGCGCCCGCCTACCTTGCAATTGCCGCGTTGGCCGCTTTATCCGATTGCCGCGGTGGCTGAGGGCCTGGCGCGTTTCACCGGCCGCGAGCCGTTCGCGACCCTCGACGGGCTGCGGATGTCGCGCTACCGGATGTTCTTCTCGTCTGCCAAAGCCCAGCGCGAGCTAGGCTATAGCGCGCGGCCGTATCAGGATGCCGTGCGCGATGCGCTGAGCTGGTTTCGCGATGCCCAGTATGTGAAATGATGCGAATGTTGTCGGATTCGCATCAAATGATGATGCGAATCTGGCGCCGTGATGCGAATCAGGCTATATTCGCCTCATTCTATGAGGCGAATATGTACATCTGGCAGTTGTCGGACTGGCCGGCCTTCAAGTGGGATAACGCGCGTCTGCTCGCGCCGCTCGCCGCGGCACGGCTCAAACAAGGCCGCTTGCTGGGCGGCATGGGGCGTTTCGGCTTCGATCTGAAACTCGAGACGCAGCTTGTAGCGTTGACCGAAGACGTCGTCAAAACTTCCGAAATCGAGGGCGAAGTACTGGACCGGCATAGCGTGCGGTCATCGCTCGCGCGTCGGCTCGGGGTACCCGACGCCGCGGTTGCAGCGATCGATCGTCGCGCCGACGGTGTGGTCGAGATGATGCTCGACGCCACCGAGAACTACCTCGCGCCGCTTGACGATAAACGCCTGTTCAGATGGCAGGCGGCGCTGTTTCCCACAGGTTTTACAGGCTTGTTCGATGTGCATACGGGCGCCTGGCGCGATGACGCGCAGGGGCCGATGCAGGTAGTGTCCGGGCCGATCGGACGGCAGCGTGTGCATTTCGAAGCGCCGCCCGCTGCTCGACTGCCGGGAGACGTCGGGCGTTTTCTCGAGTGGTTCAACGCCCACGCCGACTGCGATGGCTTGCTGAAGGCAGCCGTGGCCCACCTCTGGTTCGTGACGCTGCATCCGTTCGACGACGGCAATGGTCGCGTCGCGCGGGCGATCGCCGACTTGGCGCTGGCGCGCTCCGAGAGTTCGGGGCAGCGCTTCTACAGCATGTCGAGCCAGATCCGCAAAGAGCGTTCGGATTACTACGACATCCTCGAACAGACGCAGCAGGGCAGCCTCGACATCACCGAATGGCTGATGTGGTTCCTTGGCTGTTTCACGCGCGCGCTCGATGGCGCTGAAACGCTGATCGCGGAAGTCGCCCATAAGGCTGATTTCTGGCAACGCTATGCGGGCAAGTCGTTTACTGAACGCCAGCAGCGCGTGTTGAATCGCTATCTCGATGGCTTCGAAGGCAAGCTCACTGCGCGGAAATGGGCGGCCATCGGCAAGTGCTCATTGCCGACCGCACAGCGTGACATCGCCGCCCTGGTCGAACAGGGCGTGCTGGTGCGCAATGCGGGTGGCAGCAAGAACACAAGTTATGATTTGGCAGCGGCGGCCGGCGGGGCTTGAGCGCTGTCCGTGGTGCCGGTGCTTCCGGTGACTGCGCTCATGCCCGCCAGACCGCTGTGGCGCAGATCTTCATACAAGCCCAGCGCCTCGCGGCGCAGCGCGGCGGCAACGCCCTTCTCGAAGGTCCAGTGGCCCGACGCGTCGGCGATCGACAAGCGCGCGCGTGGCCAGGCTTTCGCGAGGGCGGTGGCCTGGTCTACCGGACACACCATGTCGAAGCGGCCGTGCACGATGCGGCAGGGCAGCTCGAGCAAGGCGTCGAGACGGCTCAGCAGCGGCGGCTGCGGCGGCAGTTCCTGCGCGAGGTAGTGCCGCTCGAGCGAAGCCATCGATACTTCGGGCGAACGTGTGCGAGGTGAGGCGGGGGCGGTCGCGGCGCTCGTAGCGGGCGTGGGGTTGACCGCGCTTGCCGTAGCGCCATCTCCCTGCGCCGCGCTGCTCGACCCGCTGGCGCCAGTCGTGGTCGGCGCTGTGGGGGCGGCTTCCCCGCCCACCGTTTCCTTCTGTACTGCCGCATCGTCGGGCATTGGACCGACCGCCGACAGTGCTTTCTCAAAACCACTCCAGGCGCGCGCCAGTGCCAGTCCGGTATCGTCGAAGCGGGCGAGCGGCGCCTCGGTGAGTGTCAGGATCTCGGCAGCATTGTTCGGTCGGCGTCCGGTCGCTACTTCGATGGCATCGAGAAACGCCGCGTGCGCCTCTGGAAATACCCGCTTCACATCCCATAAAAACCAGTCGAGATCTTCGGCCCGCGCCAGGAAAATGCCGCGCAACAGGAATCCAAGGCAGCGCTGCGGATGGGCGGCGCCATAAGCCAGCGCCAGCGTGGTGCCCCAGGAGCCGCCGAACAGTGCCCAACGCTCGATGCCGAGTGCCGCGCGCAGCTTTTCCATGTCGACGATCAAACGCTCCAGCGTGTTATGCCGCAGTTCGCCGAATGGCGTGGAGCGGCCGCAGCCACGTTGATCGAAGAACACGATGCGCCAGCGTTGCCCCTCGAAGAATTCACCCCAGCGCAGATTGAGCGCGCCGCCGGGCCCGCCGTGCACGATGACGAGCGCGGGCGCATCGCGCGGGCCGCGACTGCGCCAGTGCAGCATGTGACCGTCGCCAACGTCGAGCATGCCGGTTTCATAAGATGCATCGTTGCTGCTTGAAGAGTCGCCTGACATTCGCATCGTCCCTATCGTCTGAATGGCCAGCAGCAAAGCTCGAAATCGCGGTGGAAACCGTGTTCGCTGCGCCGGCTGAACGACGATTATCGCGCGCTTGTCGGTTTTCTATAGGCGACTTCGCCATGTCTGACGACGAGCTCGGCTGGCGCATGGCCGATCCAGTAGGGCAGCTCGGCTAGCGAGTCGACCGACCAGACCACGAAATCGGCCCAGCTACCGACTTTGATCTCACCATCCACCTGCGGGTTGCCCAGCGCACGCGCGGCGTGGTGGGTGGTACCGGCCAATACCTCGGGCACGGTCAGTCCGAACGCCACGCATCCCATATTCATCATCGCGACCAGCGAAGTGGTCGGTGAGCTGCCGGGATTGCAATCGGTGGCAATCGCGATCGGCACGCCGTGCTCGCGCAACAGGGCGATGGGGGGCTTCTGCGTTTCGCGCAGGAAATAGAATGCGCCTGGCAATAACACCGCCACACTGCCGGCATCGCGCATGGCGCTTACGCCGGCAGCATCGAGATATTCGAGATGGTCGGCGGATAAGGCCCGATGTCGCGCCGCCATGGCCGTGCCGCCGCACAATGACAATTGTTCCGCGTGCACTTTGACCGGCAGTCCCAGCCGCTCCGCCGTCTTGAAAACACGCGCGCATTGCTCGGCCGAGAAGGCGATGCGTTCGCAGAAGGCATCGACCGCGTCCACCAGGTGCTCCTCATGCAGCGCCGGCAGCATGGTCTGGCAGAGATAGTCGATATAGTCGTCGCTGCGCTGCCGATATTCGTCGGGCAGCGCGTGAGCGCCGAGGAAGGTGGTGGAGACGCTGATCGGATAGGCGCGGCCCAGGCGCCGCGCGACGCGCAGCATTTTGCGTTCGGCGGATAAATCCAGGCCGTAGCCGGATTTGATTTCGACCGCGGTGACGCCGCCGGCAATGAGGGCTTCCAGACGTTGCGCCGACTGCGTGTAGAGCGCGGCCTCGCTAGCGGCACGCGTGGCGCGCACCGTCGACATGATGCCGCCGCCGGCGCGCGCAATCGCTTCGTAACTGACACCGGCAAGCCGTTGCGCGAACTCGTCGGCACGCTGGCCGGCATGCACGAGGTGCGTGTGGCAATCGACCAGCCCGGGCGTGACGATGCGCCCGCCAAGGTCGTGGTGCGTGGCATTGACCGGCACCGCGGGCGTTTCGGCGGCGCTGCCGACCCAGCGCACGCGGCCGTCGACCACGATCAGCGCCGCATGCTCGAGCACTTGCGCTGGATCGGCGCGTGGCGCGATGCGGGCGTTGTACCAGACGTGCGTATCCATCAGGCGATCGACGGCAGATCGAGGCCGTAGGCTTTGGCGCAATCGATGGCTTGCTGGTAGCCGGCGTCGGCGTGGCGCATCACGCCTGAAGCGCAGTCGTTGACCAGCACGCGGCCGAGTCGCCGCGTCGCCGCGTCGCTGCCGTCGGCGACGATCACCATGCCGGCGTGCTGCGAATAGCCGATGCCGACACCGCCGCCGTGGTGAATACTGACCCAGGTGGCGCCACCCGAGGTATTGAGCAAGGCGTTGAGCAGCGGCCAGTCGGCCACCGCATCGGTGCCGTCGCGCATCGATTCGGTTTCGCGATTGGGGCTGGCGACCGAACCGGTGTCGAGGTGGTCGCGGCCGATCACGATGGGCGCCTTCAGCTCTCCCGATTTGACCATCTCATTGAATGCCAGGCCGGCGACGTTGCGCTCGCCCAGGCCGAGCCAGCAGATACGTGCCGGCAAGCCCTGGAAGGCGATGCGCTCGCGTGCCATGTCGAGCCAGCGCACCATGGCCTTGTTTTCGGGAAACAGTTCCTTGAGCTTGGCGTCGGTTTTGTAGATGTCTTCGGGGTCGCCCGACAGCGCCACCCAGCGGAACGGTCCTCGGCCTTCGCAGAACAGCGGCCGAATGTAGGCGGGCACGAAGCCGGGAAAGTCGAAGGCGCGCGCCACGCCGGCGTCGAGCGCGACTTGCCGAATATTGTTGCCGTAGTCGACCACTGGCACCCCCATCTCATGAAAGTCCAGCATAGCCTGAACGTGGGCGGCGCATGAATGGCGTGCGGCGTCCACCAGTTCGACGTGACGTGCGCGGTCGGCGGAGGCGGCTTTCCATTGCTCGACGCTCCAGCCGATCGGCAAATAGCCGGTGACCAGATCGTGCGCCGAGGTCTGGTCGGTGACCAGATCGGGACGCGGGCCGCCCGCCTGCGCACGGCGCGCGAGCTCGGGCAACATCTCGGCGGCATTGCCAAGCACGCCGATCGAAATCGCTTCGCCACGTTCACAGTGATATTTCACCAAGGCCAGCGCTTCGTCGAGATCTTTCGCCTGCTTATCGAGATAGCGGGTGCGCAGGCGGAAGTCGATGCGGGTTTGTTGGCATTCGATGGTGAGCGATACCGCGCCGGCCAGAGTGGCGGCCAGCGGCTGCGCGCCGCCCATGCCGCCCAGCCCCGCGGTGACGATCCAGCGGCCTTTCCAGTCACCGCCGTAATGCTGGCGACCCGCTTCGACGAAGGTTTCGAAGGTGCCCTGCACAATGCCCTGGCTGCCGATATAGATCCAGCTGCCGGCCGTCATCTGCCCATACATGAACAGGCCGCGCTGATCGAGTTCATTGAAATGATCCCAGTTGGCCCAGCGTCCGACCAGGTTCGAGTTGGCGATCAGCACCCGCGGCGCGTCACTGTGCGTCTTGAAAATGCCGACCGGCTTGCCGGACTGCACCAGCAGCGTTTCGTCATTTTCGAGACGGCGCAGGCTTTCGAGAATGCGGTCGAACGCAGGCCAGTCACGCGCGGCGCGGCCAGCGCCGCCATAAACGATCAGTTGTTGCGGATTTTCGGCGACTTCGGGATCCAGGTTGTTCTGGATCATCCGATAGGCCGCCTCGGTCAGCCAACTCTTGCAATGCAGTTCGGTGCCCCGCGGCGCGCGAATGATGCGCGTGGGATCGTTGCGAAGGGAAGGCGTCGGTTCCGGTGCATTCATGACAACTCCAAAAGCTTTTCTAAGATGATTGCGCTGACGGCGCGGCCGGCGCCCGCTAGCAATGATTCGATCGCTTGCTCGACGGCGGGCTCAGCCGGCGTAACTGGGCACTACGCGCTTGACGGCTTCTGGCAGGTCGGTACGACTGGTCCATTGCTTCATAGCCTCGATGTCGTCGGCGAAATAGCGGTCTTTCTCATAAAACGAAACGTGCTCGCGAATGCCGGCGAAAACTTTTTCGAGAATTGCGGTCGAGCGCAGCGGGCGATGGAATTCCATGCCCTGTGCGGCCGCCATCGCCTCGATGCCGACGACCACCGCGGTGTTTTCCGCCATGTCGCCGAGACGGCGCGCGGCGAAGGTGGCCATCGACACGTGGTCTTCCTGGTTCGCCGAAGTCGGCAAGCTGTCGACGCTGGCCGGATGCGCGAGCGATTTATTCTCGGACGCCAAGGCGGCGGCCGTCACCTGCGCAATCATGAAGCCGGAATTGATGCCGCTTTCCTTTACCAAAAATGGCGGCAGTCCCGACAGGTGCGAATCGAGCAGCAGCGCCAGCCGCCTTTCCGAAATGGCGCCGATTTCGGCGATCGCCAGCGCCAGCGAATCGGCGGCCAGCGCCACCGGTTCCGCGTGGAAGTTGCCGCCCGACAGCACATCGCCTTCTTCGGCGAATACCAGGGGATTGTCGGATGCGGCGTTCGCTTCTATTTTGAGAATACGCGCCGCATGGCGGATCTGGTCGAGGCAGGCGCCCATTACTTGCGGCTGGCAGCGGATCGAGTAGGGATCTTGCACGCGACCGCAGTTGGCATGCGAGGCCACGATCGGGCTGCCTTCGAGCATGCATTTGAGTGCGGCGGCGGCATCGATCTGTCCGACCTGGCCGCGCGCCGCATGGATGCGCGGGTCGAAGGGTACGACCGAGCCCTTGATGGCTTCCAGCGACAAGGCGCCGGCTACCAGGCCTGCGGCAAAGACGTCTTCGGCGGCGAACAAGCCCTTCAAGGCCAGCGCGGTCGAGGCCTGGGTGCCATTCAATAGCGCCAGGCCCTCTTTGGGTTCTAGTTGCAGCGGCTCCAGTTCGGCCGCGCGCAACCCTTGCATGGCCGACACGCGTTGGCCATGCAGATGCACGTGTCCCACGCCAATCAGGGTGCAGGCGAGATGCGCGAGCGGCGCCAGATCGCCCGACGCGCCCACCGATCCTTTCGAGGGGATGCACGGATAAACACCTGCGTTCAGTAAGCGCACCAGCGCCAGTACCACGGCGGGCCGTACGCCCGAATGACCGCGCGCCAGGCTGATGGCCTTTAGCGCCATGACCAGGCGCACCACGGCGTCGGGCAGCAACGCGCCTGTGCCCACGCTGTGCGACAGCACCAGGTTGGTTTGCAGTTCGGCGAGTCGATCCGCCGCGATGGTGCTGCTCGCCAATTTGCCGAAGCCGGTGTTGACGCCATAGATGACGCGGCCGGTGGCAACGATATCGGCCACCACCTGATGTGAACGGCGAATGCCGGGCATAGCCGACTCGTCGAGGGCGACCGGCGCGGCTTCGTACAGGATGCGACGCAGCTGCGCCAGGGTGACAGACCCAGGAATCAGGGTCACGACTTCGCCAAGATTACTCATTTTTTCCTCGTATATACCCGGCCGGCTGCGGCCGCTTCAAGACGTTTTGCGCCTACGGACCCACTGACATTTCACCGTTCAGCCAAGCGCAGCGGCTGGCACAACGGCTAATGTATGTACAAGTATATGTGTCGAAAAAATTCCCGCACAGGATTTGTCGCCAGGAAATGTCAGCAGCACCTTTAATTTCAAGAGAATTCTTGTGATACCGCCTGCTTGCTGGGCGCTTCTTATCTGTCTCGATAAATACGCCTTATGTCACGCACCTTTCAGAACAACAAAATTTGATTTCATTTGTTGACGAATTTTTGATCGTATATACATGTACGGACGTTGCGAAAGGAGCCGTAAGCTTTCTCAGAAAAGTCGGCGCTCGCGATGCACGCGATGCAAGGGATGGCATGCCGGCCCAGCCGTGCGGCAAATGTATGAGCCACTCCCTCGATCTATCGATTCCAGGTTCGTTAACTTTCTGTTTTGGAGCAATCCGGTGAAAAAATTATTGCTGGCCGCCATGGCAACGGGGGTAGTGGGCGCGGCGCATGCGCAGAGCAGCGTGACCCTTTACGGGACGATCGACGCAGGCATTACCTATGTGTCGAACGAGAATGGTCATCCGAATGTGAAGACCGATAACGGCATCCTCCACGGTAACCGCTTCGGCTTGCGCGGCACCGAGGATCTGGGCGGGGGATATGCCACCATCTTCGATTTGGAAGGGGGCTACAACTTGTCGACGGGCAAGTCGAATCAGGGCGGCGCATTGTTTGGCCGTCAATCGTGGGTCGGCTTGAAGGGTCCGTATGGCACGGTGCAAATCGGCAATCAATATGATCTGATCGCCGACACCTCGTGTAACTTCAACGTCAGTTTCTATGCGAGTGGCTACGGTATCCACCAAGGCGACTTCGACCGCATGAGCTGTACGCGCGAAAGCAATGCGGTGAAATACACGACGCCGACGTTTCACGGCTTGACCGCGGGCGCTATGTATTCATTCAGCAATACCGCGGGACAGTTCCATGATGGCAGTTCGTGGAGCGCCGGCGGCATGTACAACCAGGGACCGATATCCGCGGCGATTGCCTATAGCTTCCAGTCCAAGCCTTCGATTGACCCGTATAACCGCATCGGTACCCGCGTGTTCTTCGGGCAGACGGTGGCGCGCGTGACCAATGGCAGCGCCACCGATCTGGCGACGGCCGTAACCATGAATTCGATCGCGGCGCTCGATCTCGGTGCCAGCTACACCATGGGTAATTTGGTGGTGATGGGCGACTTTACCGATACGACGCTGAAATACCTGGGCGCCAGTTCGGTGATGCATGTGTATGAAATTGGCGCGCTGTACAACCTGACGTCGAAGTTGAAGCTCGGCGGCGGCTATCAGCACACTGGCTTTCAGTCGCATACCTGGAATGAAGGCTCGGCGGGCCTGTTGTATTCGCTGTCGAAGCGTACGCAGGTGTATGTGTCGGGTGATTACGTGGAGGCGTCGGCGGGCGTCGACCCCGTGATCGGCTGGGGTTTTACGCCTTCACTGTCGAACAAGCAGGCCGATGTTCGCGTCGGGCTTTACACGAAGTTCTAAGGTGCATGCTGCAGGCGGCGGGCCGGCGACGCCGCCTGCAGCGCAGTCTCTTGGCCGCCGCCGTGCATGCATGGCGGCGGTTTTACTTCCTGATAGCTATACCGAGGTTTTGTAGCGTGTGCCCAGGCTGAAGCGCGAGCCCGGATAGGTCAGCATGCTCTTGGTTGCGGGCATGCCATTGACCCAGGTGCGCCGCACCAGCAGCAGGCAGGCGTCGTTCAACCCGACCTGCAGCAATTGGTGGGTTTCCTTGTTCGGTTTCATCGCGAACACAATGTGCTCGACCTCGGTCGCCTTCGAAATCGACTGCAGATAGCGCGTGGTCGACTGCCTGGTGAAGTCCTGCTCCAGATAGGCGGGCGCGAAGGCCGGGGAGATGAAGCGCTCTTCGAGCTGGATCGGTACCTCGTCTTCGAAATGCACGATCACCGAATGAAAGATCTTCGCACCCGGCCGCAAATCGAAGGTCATCGCTAGTTCCGGATCGGCACGCGTGATTTCCAGCTTGACCACATCGGCGCGATGCGCGAGGCCGCGCGCGGCAAGATCTTCGGCGATGTCGCGAATTTCGAGAAAGTCGTTGCGTACCGGCGGCGCCTGCACGAAGGTGCCGATGCCTTGCACCCGTGAAAGGTGCCCGTCGGTGGCCAACTCGCGCAGCGCGCGGTTGATCGTCATTCGCGATACGGAAAGGCTCTCGACCAGATCGTTTTCTGACGGTATTTGCGCTCCGACGCGCCATTCACCGCTGGCGATACGATCGAGGATATGTTGTTTGACGCGCGCATACAGCGGCGAAGGGGTGTCCGACGTCTCCAAACTCATTTCTGTCCTGGGGGCCTCTCGGCCTGAGAAAACGGGCTTCCGCGACACCCTAATATACATGACTAGGGGTCTTGCCCTGAATAGAAAATCTATAGGCTTTTGCGACTTCCATTGCAGGCATCCGCATACCGCGTAAAAACTGCGGTGACGTGTGTTCCGGCTGCCTGCTCTGGTGGTCCGCGCCTCGTCTCGAAATACTTTTTTGCGTTGTGAGTCTTTTTTTGTCCGCGTAGCATGAGGCCAGTTGCATATACATGCATAGTCATGAGCGGCTCATACGGAGAGGACAAGAGATTATGGCGGAGAAAGTTTATTCGAGTTTAGGTGAGTGGACCGATGAGGTGCGCACGCTGACCGAAAGCATCATGACCGTCGAGCCGCACGAGGTCGCCTTGCTGCGCCGCGGAGAGATGGAAAACATGGCTGGCAGCTACGGCCAGTATTTCGGCACCTGGGATATTGCGCACGGCATGCTGCGCGATTACTCGATGTACACCCTCTATCCGTTCGTGGGTCTTGCTGAAGATCCGCAAATGGAAATCCAGCACATCAGCAAGGTGCTCAATGCGCTCGATCCGGCTTACAGCAACTATTTGAGATACAGCGGCTTCCCGGAAATGGGGCGTCTGGCGGTTGCACTGCGCGCTCTGGTGGCAAAAAGCGCGTCACGCGCGGACGTCGTCGATGCGCTGCGCGCCTTCACCGCCTACGCCGGGCGCCTTCAGGCCTGGTCCTTTCATTATTTCCCCTGGGGCCTGGGCGAGCATTTCCGCTACAGCGAAAGCGCGCTGGCATCGCCGCCGGTGCCGGTGGCCGATATGGGCGCGACGCGCGCGCACATCAAGGACGGACAACGCATTCGCATCAGTTGGGAACCACTCGGCATTACCGTGCATGGCGTGCTGGCGAGCAAGGAAAACCCCGAATTGTGCGCCGACCTGATCGCCGCGCTGCCGTTCACGATTATCCAGGATCACGCGGTGGTCACCGGCGAATCGATGTATGCGTGGACGCCGATCGTCAGCACCGCGCCGATCCATCTGCGCGAGCGCATTTGCGATGCACCCATCGGTCGGCTGCGCTATTCGCAGTCCACTGGCCAGAAATTCATCGTGCAGTACGGCCCCACCACGGAAGACTTGTCGCAGCCGGTGCTGGGCGAGATCGACGCGGCGGATGCCGACAAGCTGGCGGAAGTCGGGCGCCGCGTCTGGCAGTCGACGTTCGAGACCAAGGAACTGATCTGGATGAAGGTCGAGTTGGCCTGATCGCCGGCATTCGTTCCCCCCTTGTTTGCAAGACAGCATGACGCGATAGGTCAATCGAATGCTTAAGATCGGAGTGGATATCGGTGGCACTTTCACCGATTTTGCGGCATGGCGCGACGACGGCAGCCAGCAGGTCATAACGCTCAAGGTGCCGTCGACGCCGCCGGCATTCGCCGAAGGTTTCAAGGCAGGCTGTGAGGAAATACTCAAGCGCATGCCGCCGCGTGCCGACGAGCAGGTTTTTGTGATGCACGGCACGACGGTCAGCACCAACACCGTGATCGAGCGCAACGGTCCGTGCATCGCCTTGCTCACCACCGCGGGCTTCAAGGACATCCTGGAACTGCAAAGGCTGCGGCTGCGCAAGGCGATCGACCTGTTCGGCAGCCGCGTCGAACCGCTGGTGGCGCGTGCCCTGGTTTTCGAGATACCCGAGCGCATCGGCGCCGACGGCCGCGTGCGGCAGGAGCTGGATCTGGCGGCGGTGGAAAGCGCCGCGCGCGCGGCGGCGCGAGCTGGGGCGGAAGGCATCGCGATCGCTTTCCTGCATGCCTATCGTAATCCGCAACACGAGCTGGCGGCGCGGCGCATCGTGCAGGCCAGCGGCCTGGACAATGTCTCGATATCCAGTGAGATATGGCCGAAGATCGGCGAATACGAACGCGCCATCGTGGCGGTGCTCAACACCTATGTGAAGCCGCGCATGAGCGCTTACATCGGTG
>JBPBQZ010000095.1:0-29246 GCA_050955105.1 Janthinobacterium lividum
CACTGAGGATCGTTCGGGGTCTTCAGCCACGCCGTCGTCAACGCGCCGTCGCCACGTCCTGGGCCCGCCGGCTCCATCGCCGTCTTCACCGAGCTCGAAACGCTGGGAATGAACTGCAACGGCTTCCAGCCGATGTCGAAAGCCTTGCGCAGCGCGAGCGCCAATGCCAAGGACATCGTCTTTCGACTGGTTTGCATTTTTAGTAGTCCTGTGTTGTATCTATCTGATGTTTTAATCGAATTGAATCAATTCAGCGTCGGGTAATTACCGCGACCGGTGCCGCTGTCCGCTGTCCGCTGCCGCAAGCGGCCTAGCGCGGCGCCATGCGGATAGCCCCGTCCAGCCGTATCGTCTCGCCATTGAGCATCGGGTTTTCGATGATCTGCGTCGCCATCAGCGCGAACTCCTTGGGCTGCCCAAGCCGCGCGGGATGCGGTACTGATTTGCCCAGCGACGCCTTGACGTCTTCCGGCAAGCGCGCCAGCATCGGCGTATCGAAAATGCCCGGGGCAATGGTGCAGACACGAATCTGCTTGCCGGCCAGATCACGCGCGGCCACCAGTGTCATGCCGACCACGCCGGCTTTCGACGAGGCGTAGGGAATCTGGCCGATCTGGCCTTCGAAGGCCGCCACGGAGGCCGTAAGGATGACGACGCCCCGTTCACCGTCTTGCGATGCATTGCGGGCCATGCGCGCGGCGGCGAGTCTCAGCACATTGAAACTGCCGATGAGGTTGGTCTGTACGATGCCGGCAAAGTGCTCAAGCGAACCGGGATTACCTTCCTTGTCGATGATGCGCAGCGCGCCGCCTCGACCAGCGCAATGCACGACGGCGCGTAGTGGTGCGAGCGCCTCGGCGGCGTCAAAAACCGCCTCCATCTGCGCAGCGTCGGTCACGTCGGCCGCGACGAACTGCGCTGCGGCACCAAGCCGCTTTACCACTTCGGCGCCCGCCGAACTGGGCAAATCCGCGATCACTACCTGCGCACCAAGCGCTAGCAAGCGCTCGACTGTGGCGAGTCCCAGTCCCGATGCACCGCCCGTGACGACGGCGGAATTTCCTTTGATTTCCATGGCTTTCTTCTGTGTGGCTAGAGTCGTTCGATGATGGTCGCGTTGGCCATGCCGCCGGCCTCGCACATGGTCTGCAAGCCGTAGCGTCCACCGTTGAGTTCGAGCGCGTTGAGCATGGTCGTCATCAGCCTGGCGCCCGATGCGCCCAGCGGATGTCCCAGCGCGATCGCGCCGCCATGCGGATTCAGGCGTGCGTCGTCGCCGCCGAGCTCGCGCTGCCATGCAAGCGGCACCGGTGCAAAGGCTTCATTGACTTCGAAATGCGAGATATCGTCGAGCGCGATACCGCTTTTCTTCAGCACCCGCTGGGTTGCCTGAATCGGCGCCGTCAGCATCAACATGGCGTCGCCGCCGATCACGTCGAAGCCGGCAAAACGCGCGCGTGGGCGCAGGCCCAGGCGCTCAGCCATCTGCTCGCTCATCAACAGCAGTCCTGCCGCGCCATCGGTAATTTGAGACGAATTGCCAGCCGTGATGCTCCAGTCGACGTGCGGAAAACGCTCGGCGAATTCCGGGGTACCGAACGATGTCTTCAACTGACCTAGCGAATCCACGGTGGTCTTCGGTCGAATCGTTTCATCGGTGTCGACCAGTGTGTCGCCCACCCGCACCGGCACAATTTCGCGCGCGAAGTGGCCGCGCTCCTGGGCACTGGCGGCAAGTTGGTGCGAACGCGCCGCATAGGCATCGAGCTCATGACGCGTCAGTCCCCACTTGGCGGTGACCAGCTCGGCCGCCACCCCTTGCGACACCAGACCCGGCGCATAACGTTCATTCACCAGCGGGCCGAACGGATCCTGCCCCATGCGTGCGCTACCCATCGGCACGCGGCTCATCGACTCGACACCCGCGGCGATGACGATGTCATAGGCACCCGCCGCAATGCCATGAGCGGCAAAATGCACAGCCTGTTGACTGGAGCCGCATTTGCGATCGATGGTGGTCGATGGCACATGCTCGGGAAAGCCCGCGGCCAGCAAAGCCATGCGGCCGGGGGTGGCCGACTGCTCGCCCGATTGGCTGACACAGCCCACGATCACATCGTCGACACTGCCGGGATCGATACCATTGCGTTCGACCAGCGCGCGCAGCACGCCAGCCAACAAATCGACGGGATGTACGCTGGACAGCGCACCGCCGACTTTGCCGCGCCCCATCGGCGTGCGAATCGCGTCGACGATAACGGGAATTTGGCTCATGACAGGTCCTCTTTAGGTAAGGCGGCGAGCAAGGCGCGCGCGATTACCAGCTTTTGAACTTCGGAAGCGCCTTCGTAAATGCGCAACGGACGAATATCGCGATACAACTGCTCGACGATGCAGCCGCGTGCCACCCCTTGGCCGCCAAACAATTGCACGGCCGCGTCGATGACGCGCTGCGCGGCCTCCGTGGCGCCGAGCTTGGCCATCGCCACCTCGCGCGACACGCGGCCACCGCGCACGTCACGCTGCCAGGCGGCGCGATACACCAGCAGCGCGCCGCTCTCAGTGTCGAGCGCCATTTCCGCCAGCTTGGTCTGCACCGATTCCAACGCGCTCATGGTCTTGCCGAACAGATGTCGCGTGCTGACACGTGCCAGCGCCTCGTCCATGGCACGCCGCGCCATGCCGATGGCGGCCGCGCCCACCGAGGTGCGAAAAATATCGAAGGTGGCCATGGCCGCCTTGAAGCCCTCGCCCGGACCACCGATCAGGTTGCCCGCGGGGACCCGGCAGTCCGTCAAGGTAAAGCCCGCGATCGGATGCGGCGCGATCATCTCGGTATGCGGACCGATCGTCAGGCCCGGCGTGCCGGCATCCACCATGAAGGCGGAGAGGCCGCGCGCCCCGGGTGCTTCACCGGTACGCGCGATCACGATGTAGTGATCGGCGGCGCCGGCATTGGTAATCCAGATCTTCGAGCCATTCAATACATAGCCGCCTGCCACCGCTTGCGCAGTGGTCGCGATGGCAGCCACGTCAGAACCGGCCTCGGGCTCGGTCACCGCGATAGCGGCCAGGTGCTCACCGCGCCGACACGCGTCGAGATAGCGCTCACGCAGCGCCACACTGCCGGCCAGCCACAAGGGCGCCGTGCCCAGGCCCTGCATCACGAAGGTGTTATCGGCCAGCGCCGAGCGGTAAGCCAGCGCTTCGCGAATCAGACATACCGCGCGCACGTCGATGACACCGCCATCGCGTGGCAGCGCAAATTCGAGAAAGCCCCATTCCGCCAACTCGCGCGCGAGCGCACGCGCTTCGTCGGCGAGGTAAGGACTATGTTGCGACAGATCGTCGAGCGGCTGATGCTGCTGCTGCCATTCACGCAAACGCGCAGCCAGTTCGTGGTGGCGCGGCTCGAAAAACGGCCAATCCCATAAATTCCAGCGGTTCATCAGTTCGACGCTCCGCTGCCGAGCAATTGCAGCGCCAGATCGCGTAGCGCGTTGCGCTTCACCTTCGGTCCGTTCGGGCTATCGACCATCGGCACCTCGGAGATCGGGAAGATACGGATCGGCACCTTATAAACCGCCAACTTCTCGCGGCAGTGCTGCAGCAGGGTGGCCTCGTCCGGCACCTGACCGGCGCGCGCCACCACGAACGCCACCGGCCTTACGCCTTGCGGGGCCAACACTGCAACCACCTGGCAACTGTCGACGGCGGCATCGCTTTCGATCACCTCCTCGATCTCTATGGGGCTGACCAGATAGCCACCGATGCGCAGCACGTCGTTCATGCGCGACACGAAATTGAAGCCGCCCTCAGGCAAACGATAGGCCAGATCGCCGGTTCGAAAGTAGCCGTCGTCGGTGAACGCGGCGGCGTTCGCGCTCGGATTGTTCAAATACTCGCGCATGCGATTGGGCGTGCGCGCCAGCAGCTCACCGACTTCACCGTCCGCGAGATCGCGGCCGGTGTCGGGATCACGAATCACAAAGGTAGCCTGCGCGCAGGTCGGCACACCGCCCGCCTCGGCGCGACGCGCCAATGGCGCATCGGCCGGCTGCACCGCGAACCCCGCCAGCAATTCACTCATCCCAAAAAAGCCGCGAATCAAGACGCCGGCCGCTTCGGCTTTCGGCGGCATAGCGTTAAGCGACGGCACGAAATTGGCATGACCGAACAATCGCAGACTCGGAAATGGTCGCGCGCCAGGCGCCGCGTCCAGCAGCTTGTCGAGCATGTCGTTAGTGCCGAGCATGTGGGTAATGGCGTGTTCGCGTATCAGCGCGCCAGCGGCGGCCGGATCGAATACATCCATCACTATCAGCGGTCGCTGTGCATAGAGCGTCGAGACCGCGATGGTGTAACCGTAGGCGCCGCAAAAGGGCACGCCCAGCAGCATGCGCGTGTCGGCATCGTCCAGCAGGCCGGCCACGCGCGCCACGTCGGCCGCATGCCGACAGACGCTGCGCTGCACGTGCAGCACCAGTTTCGGCAGACTGGTGGTGCCGGACGTCGCGGTAATGAGGATCGGGTCGTCCGGTTGGCCGTCTTCGACTTCAGCACCGCCAGTTTGCGCAAGCTCGGCCAAACCGATCTGCGCGATGTCGTTCAACACTGGCTCGACCGGCGCATCGCCGTACACGATCACCAGCGCCAGGCTGGCAAGCTTGCTGCGCTCGACGGCACGCAAGGCCTTGAGCGCCGCACCGTCACGATAGTGCGGCGCCAGCACCACCGCCTTGCAGGCGGCACGCGAGATCAGATCACCGACCTCTTTATCGCTCCATCGCGGATTGAGCGATACCGCGGCCACGCCGAGGCGCGAGCACGCGAGCGTGACGGCAATCCATTCGGCAACGTTGGGTAACCAAAGCGCCAGCGTGTCACCGCGCGCGAGACCGCTGGCCTTAAGACCGCGTGCGATCGCCGCGGCTTGTTGGCGCATTTGTCCAAACGTTACTTGCTTGCCGTCGACCGACAGCAACTGCGCATCCGCGGCCGGCCCTTCGATCAATTCGTATAGGCGCTCGGCGACAGCTTGGGGGTGAATCGTGGGCGACGAGAACGCGGCTGGCCGCGAAATGGAGGTGCGCTGTGATAGCGCGTTTCTGGACGTTGACACGGAATCTCCTAGTCCATTTGTAAAAGCGCGCTGCGTTACGGATTACAGGCTCGAATGTTGGTAGGACCAACGCCGGTAAAATCTAAGCTTTTGTGCCCTGGGTGTCAATACTGGAAAAACCGGACGCGGCTTTTTTGCGCGCTTCAGGTCATTGCGGACTAGCAACAGTTCCGCGAACTTAATGAATAGATGGAGAACGATATGGGCAATTTGTCAGCTTCACGAAAACTCGCTTGAACCCCGAAAGCGCTTCCACGTCTAAAGCAGACGCTTTCGCCGCAACGCTTACAAACCGAAATTGTTGGTCGTACCACGCGAGTAAACGGTGGCCGTCGCCACCGCTGCTACGAATGGGCATTCGTCAGGCATCGGCGATCCGCATTGCGCGTGACGGTGCCCGGACCGCTCATCACGGCCCTTTAGCCGCAACCTCGCTGTCGGTCATTAATTGCGACCAGCGCCGCCAGAACGCGCGTAGCTGAAGCTCTTCGGTCTTGGAAGGCGTTGCCGTCTGCATACCGCGCGAGCAGTCATTCCATAGTTCAGGAAACGATTGATATGACTTCTGCGCGGACTCCAGCATCTCGACGTCGTCAGGTGTTGCAAAGCCTGCTGGTCCGAGGAATTCGACGAAGTTCTTCATACGGCGATCACGTGAACTGGCTGATTCGCCGATCGGCGCCAGAGCCCAGCTATTGATACGCATCTGGCCTGGCGCCGTGGGATAGTAAGTGCGTATCGTGATGGCCATGATGTCGTTGACCACGAGGTTCGGGAAGATCACCAGATTGCGATCGCCATCGACAATGACACGACCGCGTTCCTCCCCGAGCCGCCCATAAATCTCGGCCGCGAGCGCCTCGAACTCCGGCTTGCTGTCCTCTCCATAGCCAGCCACCCATCGCGCATACGGCCGTCCCCACGCAGCGGCGCCGATCGACTCGCCGACGGCGTGCCCATGCCCGAGATCTTTGACCCAGCCATACGCACCGATCTTGCGTTTGAGGTGGGTGTTATCGCGAGCCCGTAGATAATCGATATAGGTCGAGTGAGTCACCATGCCGTGATATCCGTCATGGCTATTTTCCGAAAGCATCTTCCAATTCGCCTTCGAACTGTACTCTTGAGTTCCGCCCACCACCTCCATGCCATGCGGGCCATGGTCTGCCACATACGCCAGATAAGGCGCGGCCTCGTCCAGATAATCGATCAGTGGCTCGACATCGTCATTGAAGCATATGAAGATAAAGCCCTTGAACTCGTCCAGCCGCGGCACGCGCCGCAGATCCAGGCGGCCGTTGTCACTGGCATGCTCGGGCAATGAGTCGCGCCCCGGCATGTCGATCAACGCGCCGCTACTGTCGAACACCCATCCATGGTACGGACAAGCAAACGCTTTCTGATTGCCGGATTTCTCACGACACACCGCCACGCCACGATGCGTGCAAGCGTTGTAGAAAGCGTTCAGCTTCCCGTCTTTATCGCGTGTCAGCAATATCGACTTGCCCATCACCTCGCGCGAAACAAAACTGCCAGGCTTGCCCACTTCGGAAACGTGCGCAAGATATAGCCAGCACCGACTGAAGATCTTCTCTACTTCAAGCGCCAGGATTTCGGGATCGACGTAGGCTTTTCGATTGACTCGAAAGCTACCCGACTCGCGATCGTCATCAACGATGTTGGGGATCGTTTTTTCGACGGCGCTGTGGAAATGAATCGTCTGCGACATGCCTTCCTCTCCTTGGATTCAGGGTCCGGGAACGCCTTCACTCATCAGACAGTGATAGGCCAACCGTATATTTTTCTAGCCGTCTTTGCCAACAGCCACTCGGTGTCCGATATTGACAGGGCGTTCGCTGAATCACGTATGTAAAACAGCAACTCACCCCACGTATGGCCTGTGCGATTGGCCGTGAAATCACTGCCCCACATAATCCTTTCGATACCGAAAATATCGATCGCACGGCGCAGCGGCGCCGCCAGCTCGGGAAACGGATAGTGGGGTGTCTTAAAAACGCGCGGCGCGTGAATCCACTTGAGCATGACGTTGGCACTCGAACCAAGCGCCAACACGTCTTGCCAGTGTTCATCGGACGTCGGCAGACCACAATGATCGATAACAAAAATCAGCTCGGGAAACGCTCGCACCGAGCGCGTCAGCAAAGCGGCGGTATCGGCGCCCAATACGTCCAGCGGCAGGCCATGACGCTGCGCCAACGCGAATAGCGCGTCGTATCCGCCATTGAGTAGAGCCTTTTTCTCGGCGTCTTCGCGCAAGTCGATGCGTACCGAGCGACAGCCCGGCGATGAGGCCAGGATCGCGAACAGGCCCTGCAGATCGGGATCGGACGGACGCACGCGCTGCAGATAAGAAAACCTGTCGGGATGCCGCATCGCGGCGGCCTGCGCCAGCGGGCTCATCGGTCGAAACGAGCCACCCTCCAAAATAACGCCCGGCTGAGGATTGTTTTGGGCATCGTAGCCCCAGAACTCATCGATGATGACCGAGCGAATGCCGAGCGCGTCCATCGCGGCCAGGGCCTCTTGTCCACCTATCGTCAAAAAAACATGCACCTGAGTGTCGACGATATCCATTCGTACATCCTCCAGAACGGCGGTGTGCTCAGACATAGCTCTCAGAGCACGCGGGGCTTGCGCGCCCCTCTTACTAGACGGTGTGCCTTAACCCCATTCGTTCCAGTCTCGGCAACACCTCGCTGACAAAAAACGGCAATTCATCGAGTTGATTGGTAAACATTGCGGCGACGCCATTGATACCTATGCGATGCAGTGCCGCGAACTGTTCGGCCACCTGGTCCGCATCGCCAACAATGTAGAGTCCTCCGCCCTTCGCTATGCGCTTGCGTACAGCGGCGATATCGCCAGAAAAAGTCGCTCGCTTAGATCGGTCGCGAATCGCAATCAAGGCATCGATTGCTTCATGATCACCGTTATCGAACAGATAATTTTCGAAATCCTCCGCTTCCTTCTGCGTCGAGCGGCAAATGACCGTACAGGAAGTGAACACAGGCATATCAAGCCGTCCCGCGGCCTGTCTGCTTGCATCGATCGAAGCGCCCCAGGCGGGAAGATTTCTATCTTCGGGACAATTCGAGAAGAGCACGTCACATTGTCGCGTCGCAAAATTGACGCCTTCCGCGGACTGTGCGGCGCTCACCAGTACCGGGCGCGTCGCACCCCACGGCTTGGGTAGCGCCCGCACATTGCGCAAATGGAAAAACTCGCTGTCCACGTCGAACGTGTCATCTCGCGACCAGGCTTGTTTGACGATCTCAATCCACTCGCGCGCATAGTCGTAGCGGTTGTCCTGCTTGCGCGCAACGCCGAACATTTCGAACTCCGCGTCATTCCAGCCGCACACGATATTCAGGCCGAAACGCCCCGCGCCGATCTGGTCGGCGGTGACGAACTGCTTCGCAGCGAACAAGGGATGAATCAACGGCACGTGCACGGTCGCAAAAACGGTGATACGCCGGGTGACGGCCAGTAAGCCTGTAGCCCAGGTAATCGTCTCCAGCGAGCTCCCTTGGGGATCCGTGGCACCGCCATACCCTTTCCAGCGCGCGACAGGCAGCAAAAAATCGATGCCGGCGTTCTCGGCCATCTTCGCGACAGCCACGTTGTCGTCCCAGCTAGCGGCCCAGCGCTCAGGAATCACGCTCATCCCAATGCCAGCCAGATTGGCCCCGAACAAGCCCACCTTGAATGCATGACCCGCGCCAAACGTAGCTCGTTGCCCTGCGTTCAGTCCACAGACTTGCATAAATCAATCCCCTTCTCACGAGTTTGCGTAAGCAATCTGCAATGCAGCACAATAGCCGATGGTATGACCAACGAGCCGGGTCGATAGTAGATTCGTGATTTAGGCCTGTCAACAGTTGGTGCAAAGCACAAGTCGACAGCCAATCGATTCCATGCCGTCCTATTCGCAGACGATTGCTCAGCTGGAAATTCACGTCCTCGTTCGGCGTTGACTGCGTCTTTCGACAACCTTCCAGCATCAACGTTTTATCAAGGAGTCGTCTGGGTCCGCTCGAAAGCCCCTATTCGCACCGTCAACGCAACGCGCTATGATAATCAAAATATCATTTGGATCGTTGGTCATACCTACATTGGCGGCGATCAATGGATCGTCCCTACAAGTTCGCGCAGCGCTGCCTGCGACGACCTAAACCTGAGGGGAGATAATGCGGACTAGAATTGCTGTGGCGTTGATCGGCATGGCGCTGTTGGGCATCACCAGCGGCGCATCGGCCAAAAATGAATATAGCCCTGGCGCCACGGATACCGAGATAAAGCTTGGTCAGACCATGCCTTATAGCGGAGCGGCATCCTCGCTGTCTGAGCTGGGTCGCGCCGAAACCGCCTACTTTAATATGATCAATGCGTCGGGAGGCATCAACGGACGCAAGATCAATCTGGTCTCGCTCGATGACGGATTCAGCCCTCCCAAGACGGTAGAGCAAGTGCGGAATCTGGTCGAGCAAGAGAATGTGCTCGCACTAGTGGGTTCGATGGGTACCGCTGGAAATCTCGCGGTGGCCAAGTACTTGAACGCAAAAAAGGTGCCCCAGCTTCTCGCCGCCTCGAGTTCACCCGCGCTGAACGACCGGTCCAAATATCCGTGGACCAATACGTTTTTTGCGTCCTCTGCTAATGAGGCCCGCATTTACGCCCACTACTTACTGAAAGTAAAGCCCAACGCCAAGATCGGCGTGCTCTATCAGAACGACGACTACGGCAAAGGCTATCTGGAATCTTTCAGACAGGCGCTCGGCGACCGCGCGTCGTCGATGATCGTCAAAGAGGCGAGCTACGATCTCGGTGACCCGACCATCGACTCGCAGGTATTAACGTTGATGGCCTCAGGCGCCGACACGTTCTTTCAAGCAACGACGCCTAAATACGCAACCCAGGCTATTCGCAAGGCTGCCGACGTCGGCTGGAAGCCACTGCAATTGGTACTAGCCGCCGTCGCATCGAAAGGAAATACCCTCGAACCAGCTGGATTAGACAAATCCAAGGGCATCGTTACCTCGATCTATCTCAAAATGCCGGGCGACCCGATGTGGGATAAGGATCCCGCCATGCAGGAGTACCAAGCCTTCATGAAGCGCTGGGCCCCTCAGCTGACGGCTAACGATGCCGGTTCGGCCATGGGCTATTCCGTTGCTCAACTAACGGTAGAGATACTGAAAAGAGCTGGCAACAATCTGACGCGCCAGAATGTGCTGGATCAGGCGAATCACATCAAGGATTTTCAGCTGCCCCTATTCATTACCGGCGTGAAGATCGATTACACGCGCCCCTCGCACGTAGCCTGGAGCCAGGCGCAGATGGTGCGATTCGACGGCAACAATTTCGTGCCGTTCGGCGAGCTGCTTGACGCGGACAAATAGACCTTTAGTCGGTTCCCTGGCGGAGTTGCTAGGCTCTCTGATCAGGGAACAAGCCCGGCATCCAGCGTGAGGCGAGAGTGGCCCTCAAACGATCTCAAGCGCCAGCGCAATCCCCTGCCCGCCGCCAATGCACAAGGTGACGATGCCTCGCTTGAGGCCGTCACGGCGCATCGAATGCAACAGGCGGGTCGTCAGCACCGCACCGGTTGCACCGATCGGATGCCCGTGCGCGATCGCGCCGCCTTCTACGTTGACGATATCCGGCGCGAGACCCAGCTCCCGTATCACCGCCAACGGCACCGCCGCGAACGCTTCGTTGATCTCGACACGGTCAATGTCCGGCAATCGCCACACAGCGCGCTCAAGCGCCATCTTCACGGCTGGCACCGGACCCAGCCCGAACATGCCCGGCTCGACTGCACCGACGCCATACGCGACCAGTCGCGCGAAAGGTTCGAGCTGATGCGCATCGGCAAAACCGCGTTCGGCCACTACCATCGCCGCCGCGCCGCTATTCAGGCCCGGCGCGTTGCCCGCCGTGATCGTACCGTCGGGACGAAACGCAGGACGCAATTTCGCGAGCGTTTCGACAGTCGTATCGGCGCGTGCTGGTTCGTCGGTTGCGAACCGTATCGGCGCCTTGCGGCTTTTGATATCGATCGCCACCAACTCGGCGTCGAACGCGCCACGCTGCTGGGCGGCAACGAAGCGCTGTTGCGAGCGCGCCGCCCAGCGGTCCTGCGCTTCGCGTGTCAAATCGAAGCGCGCGACAAGGTCTTCGGTATGCCAGCCGGAATGTTCGCCAGAGAAAGCGTCGTTCAGACCATCGCGCAGCAGACTGTCGTGGATCTGCGCATTCCCCATGCGGTAACCCCAGCGCCCCCCGTCCAGCAAATAAGGCGCGCGATCCATGTTCTCCATACCGCCCGCGACAGCAACGTCGCCGTAGCCCAGCCAGATCTCCTGCGCGGCGCTTGCAATCGCCTGCGCACCTGATCCACATACGCGATTCACCGTCAGCGCTGGCACTGCGACAGGCACGCCGCCGCCAATCGATGCCTGCCTGGCCGGATTCATCTTATTGCCTGCCTGAACCACATTCCCCATCACCACGGATGCCAGTTTTGCGGGATCGAGACCGCTGCGCTGCAAGGTCTCGCGGACGACAGCAGCGCCCAGCGCGGTCGCGGGTACGTCCTTCAGCGCGCCGTTGAAGGCGCCGATCGGCGTTCTTACCGGATTGCAGATCACTACTTCACGCGTGCTCATGGTTGTCTCTCCGATTCAAGTCAGTTAGGCGCGACGCCGCGTGCGTGCCAGGCCTTCTTTATCGCTTTCGACACCGCGGCTAACTCTGCAGACCATCATTCTGCGCCCGTTAACACCGCAGTAAGCGAGGCAACGGACACAAGGCTCCAGTGCGGGAATGGCAGATGCTCAGAAAACACCAAGCACCCGGCCCAACCCCAGTGGCCGCTCAAGGGAACCGTCATGAAAAGCACCGCATGCTTCGCCGTATTACTCATTTGCGCCAGCACCGCTTCGTACGCACAGCAAGCTCCTGCGTCGACCGTCTCGCCGTCGCCCTCCAACGCCCCGATGACCCGCGCGCAAGCAAACCAGCAGCTCCAGCAACTCGAGAGCGCCGGCTATAACCCTGGAGAAAACGACTATTACTATCCGAATAATCTACAGGCAGCGCAGCAACGCGTCGCTGCTGGCCAGGGCAGCGGACAGCCGGTCCGGCCATTGCCTTCCGTTGTCACGCCACAGGGATCGATGGGATTCGGCGGCGGCGGTTGACAGCGCAAGCGCAGGCGGCCTGGCCACTGAGCCGGCCCGATCGGCTATTAGCGCGCAGATGCGGGGCGCACCAGCCCCCATTGCGCCCACCTATGTACGGACTGGCTTGTACGCAACATAGTGTAGCCACCACGCATCGGCATCTCCGTTGGCGGCGATCTCTTGCCCATCCTCGCTTCCAAATACCGCCTTCAGCTCCAGGCCCAGCCGCTCAAGTTCGCGCCGCTGGTTGGCCAATGTCGTGTACACGATGACTATGCCGAAATTATGCGCGGCACTATTTCCGATCGAGTAGCCATCAAAGTCCTGCGTGCTGCCCGAATAGCGTAGGTAGTTGTACAAGCCAATGGGGAAGCCGAGCAGTGACCGCACACTGCGACCGGCGAGCTTGATCGGATTTAACGTGAAACGCGGCAGTAGCCGCCAAATGCTCTCGCGATAGCCCGGACCATTACGGTTGTGTGAAGAGAATAATAGATAACCGCCCGGACGAAGAACCCGATTCATCTCGCGCAAAATCGCCAGGCGATCTTCGAAGCCGACGGAGTCAATGCCGTTATAACTGAACATTACCAGCGCAAAGTGGTTTGAAGGCAGTGTCGACATGTCCCGTGCGTCCATATGGCGCAGATCCGCTTGCGGGAAACGCTTCTTCGAGTGCGCTAGCAGCTTGGGCGTGTAGTCAATGCCGACATAGTCGCTGGAAATAACCGACAACAACGGCACCGTTCGGCCGCCGCCGATGCCGATGTCCAGAATGGGCTGCCCCAGACATTGTGGTTTCACCCACTCCAGCGCGGCCTGTTCGCCGGGATCGCTCCAAGTGGTCGATTTTGCGTACCAACGTGCTGCGTCCCGCGAATTCCATGCGGCCTGATTGACCTTGTCGATATCGATACGATGGCTCATGCGCGCCCTCCTTCCTCCCCTGACTGTGCCACATATTTGTCAGGCACGACCGCTCGTCGGCGGCGGTACGTCAGAGCAGCTCGGGCAAGCCATGCATGTGTCCGTAGACAACAAGCCGCGTAATTACTGGGAAAATCTGGGAATGGTAGAGTGAAGGGGTATGATTTTCACTCGACCAATTTCTCCAGGCTTTAGCCGGTCATGCGGCCGCGATATCCCCATCGGTATAGCGCGAACAGTAACCAGAACGACGCTCATCATCGGGAGTGCTGTATAGCTGCGGTCATCTGGGAATGCGTTGGTCGAAGGACACGGGTAGTCGTGCGCCGTCGCCCCCATGAAAATCATGGTTAATCCAACGTAGCGGCATACGCGCGCTGAAGGCGCGCGACACCGTCCTCAATCTGTTCGAGATTGGGTGCCGCAAAGGAAAGACGTAGTGAGGCCGTATCTGGCTTGTTCGAGAAGAATGCCTCGCCAGGAACAAAAATGACTCCCTGGTCGCACGCATGTTGCAATAGTTCGGAAGAGTTGGCGCCGGCGATCCGCGCCCACACGAACATGCCGCCTTCTGGCCGATGAAAGTGCATCGCATCGCCCATTCGCGAGCGCAAGGCATCGCATAGCCGAGCGCACTTCCGTCCATACATCGTTGTAATCAAATGCAGGTGGCGCTCGAGGGCGCCGTCCGCTAAATACTCGGCCGCAATCGCCTGGGTCCAGGGCGAGCTGCAAAGATCCACGGTCTGCTTCGCAATGATGCAGCGACGCGCGATCTCGGGCGGCGCGACCGTCCAGCCCACTCTCAACCCCGGGGCGATTATCTTCGAGACGCTTGCAAAGTGCACCACCCAGTCGCGCGAACCCTCGACTTCACTCGACAACGCGAGAATCGACGGGATGGCGCTGCCCGCGAACCGCAGGTCGCCGTATGGATCGTCCTCGACAATCAGTAATTCGTGCTTTGTCGCAAGCTCCAGCAACGCAATGCGCCGCGCCCGTGTAAGCGTTGCGCCAGTGGGATTCGCGAACGTGGGCACTGTGTAAAGGAGCTTCGCTCCCGCCGCCGCGCCCGAGGCCAGCAGTGCGGCCAGCGCATCGATGTCCAGACCTTCGCCGTCCACCGGCACCGTGACGATCTTGGCTTGTTGAAGTTTTAACGCTTGCAAGGTAGCGGAATAGGCCGGCTGTTCGGTAAGGACCACGTCGCCGGGAGCGACGAGGATACGCAGCAGCAAGTCGAGTCCCTGCTGGGAACCTGTTGTCACCAATAGCTCGTTCGACGCGCACGTCACGCCGCGACGTGCCATCAGTTTCACCAATTCCTGCTTGAGCTCGGGTAATCCGTCGGTTGGCCCATACTGCAGGCAGCGGGCCGGGACCTGATAGGCGCGTGCTTGCGCCGCTTGCAAGCCGTTGGCATCCATCAAGTCGCTTGCCGGGTAACCCCCGGCGAATGAAATCATCCCCGGCCGGTTCATGAACTTGAATAGCTCGCGAATCGGCGAGCCGGAAGGATCTTGGAATGGGGCAGTGAAATCGTACATGTCATCCATGGGTGCTGGCCGGGCGTACCAATTTTTCGATATCAAGGCGGCATCAATCGATGTTGAAGTCGATGCCCTGTGCCAACGGTAGCGCTGACGAATAATTGACGGTATTCGTGGCACGCCGCATGTAGGCCTTCCAGGCGTCCGAGCCCGACTCCCGTCCACCGCCGGTGTCCTTCTCGCCACCGAAAGCGCCGCCGATCTCGGAGCCGCTTGGCCCGATATTCACGTTGGCAATGCCGCAGTCGCTGCCGGAAACCGACAGGAAGCGCTCGCTTTCACGCAGATCGTTCGTGAAGATGCAAGACGACAGACCGTGAAACGCGGCATTGTTCGCTTCGATTGCGTCATCGAAGTCGCTGTACTTGAGCACATACAGGATTGGCGCAAAGGTTTCGGTGAGCACGACCGCGGTCTGCGAAGGCATTTCGACAATCGCGGGATGAACGTAGAAAGCGCTCCCGTTGTCGGCAACCTGATGGCGTTCACCACCGAAGACCGTGCCGCCCTCTTGCCGCGCCTGGTTGAGGGCGGACTGCATGCGAGAAAACGACGGTTCGTCGATCAGGGGCCCCATAAGGACTCCAGGCTCAAGCGGATTGCCGATCACAACCTTCGTATAAAGCGCCTTCAGGCGTTCGACCGTCCTGTCGTACACACTTTTGTGAATGAATAGGCGGCGCAGCGTCGTGCAGCGCTGGCCCGCGGTACCGACGGCGGCGAATACGATGCCGCGCAGCGCCAGTTCCAGGTCGGCGGTGCGCGCGACGATACCGGCATTGTTGCCGCCCAACTCGAGAATGGAGCGGCCGAAGCGACGCGCCACTTCCACGCCGACTGCGCGTCCCATCTCAGTGCTGCCCGTCGCACTTACTATCGTCGAACGCGGGTCTGAGACGAGTTTTGCACCGACTTCGCGGCCGCCGTTGACGACACTTGCAAGTCCTTCCGGCGCGTCGCCAAACTCTTGTAAGGCATCCTGCAGGATGCAGTTCACGGCCAAGGCCGTCAGCGGGGTTTTTTCGGAAGGCTTCCAGATAACCGCATTACCGCATACCAGTGCGAGCGTGGCATTCCACGACCAGACGGCCGCTGGGAAGTTGAATGCGGAAATGATGGTGCACACCCCCATCGGATGCCAAGTCTCCGCCATGCGGTGGCCGGGACGCTCGGAGGCGATGGTCAAACCGTACAGTTGCCGCGAAAGGCCGACTGCGAAGTCGCAGATATCGATCATTTCCTGCACTTCGCCGAGGCCTTCCGGAAGGATTTTGCCAGTCTCGAGCGTAATGATGCTGCCCAGCGCGTGTTTTTGTTCGCGCAGCTTGTTTCCCAGCATTCGCACCAGTTCTCCGCGGCGCGGCGCCGGCACCTCGCGCCACACCGTATAGGCCGCTTGCGCCTGCGTGAGAACGGCATCGATGTCGGGAATCGACGTGCTGGCAACGCGACCGATCAATTTGCCGTCGATCGGTGAATAAACGGCGATGTCACCCACTTCTGCGAGGTGAGAAATGCCGAGTTTCGAGAGAATGGCTGCTGCTTTCACGATATGACCTCTTGAATGCTTCTGATACGGATTCCCTCAACGCGGAGACGACCCAAGGCGATTCTGGGACGGACTTTCTCCACATCTCGCGGTATCCCGCTGGCCGCCCAAAAAGCGGGCGTCACCTACTGTGCGGTGTTCGCTGTCATCTTGAAATGCCCTGGGCATTGCCAGCGTCAAAGCGCAGGTCCGTGATCCAACTGCGTGAGATCGGGTCGAAGATGCGTTTGCGCATGGCTTTTCTCACAGGATCGTGCCGCCGGCTTCATTTGACCGACTGAAATCATGCCGCGGTGGCCGCGGCCCGCCGGAGGTCGTTTTCGCGGGCGACGGCATCGAGTTCGCGTTGGTTCACACACGAACGGATCTTGCCTTGTCGCAGGAAGTCCATCAGATAGGTGATGGAGAACTGTCGGATATCGACCAAGCTTGAGGTGCTGTAGAAAGCAGCGTGCGGCGTCATGATAAGTCGCTCGTCCAGCCATTCTTCGCCATCGATCCAGGCGCGAACCAGCGGGTCTTCCCGGTCCAGCGGCTCGGTCTCAAAGACGTCCAGCCCGGCGCAGCTCAGGTGCCCGCTGAACAGCGCCGCCTTCAGCGCCGCGAAATCCACGATATTGCCGCGCGCGGTGTTGATCAGTACCGCGCCCGCGGGCAGCATCGCCAGCGTCGCTTCATTCAACATGCGGTCGGTCTCGGTATTGAGGGCGGCATGAATACTCAGTACCTCGCTGTGACGCAGCAACGCCTCCAACGACTCCATGCGCGTAAGCCCCAACGCCAGTTGCTGGCCCACCGGCAAATACGGGTCGTAGAAAGCCACGTTCATGCCAAAGGCTTTGAATCGAAGCGCGGCCGCGGTACCGATACGACCCAGTCCGATAATGCCCACGCGCAACCCAGGCAGTCGCCTGACGGATTTGAGCGACCGCGCATCCCAAGAGTCATTGGAACGGCGCAACCTGCGGTCATACGCCTGCACGCCACGCAGCAGGTTCAAGGCGAGGGCCACGGCATGGTCGGCCACCTCGGTAGTGCCGTAGTCCGGCGTGTTCATCACCAAAATTCCTTGTTCCGCTGCAGCTCGCAGGTCGACATGTCCATAACCCACCCCGCCCTGCTGAATCACGCGGCACCGGCTCAACTTGCGGATGGTCTCACGGGGCAACAGATGGGCACTTCGGCAATTCAGTACCGCATCGGCCATCGCATAAGCGGATTCGTCTTCCAGCGAGCCGTTTACCGATTTTCTAAAAACGAGTTCGGCGTCACCGTGGACCACCGACTCTTCGATATCCGGCTCGTTAGTGAACAGCGGATCGATCACAAGGATTTTGGTCATGGTGTTTCAATGGTTGTGAATGAATATAGGATCGTCGCGAAAGGCAATTCAGCACATGCCGGTGTTGTAAGCGGAGCCGAAGCGATTTGCCAGGAAGTCGTCGAGTCCGATCTGCTCCTGCCGGATAAATCCCGATTGCGGAAGGCGCTTCTCGCGGAACAGATCGACCGCGGCGCATACGCCTGCGGCGGTCGTGATCTGGATGGCGCTTATCGGCATGTCGTTCTGCTGCCCGGCGAAGATTTTTCGAGAAAAGACCTCCTGCACGAACTTGGCACCACGCATGCCACTCACGGTGACGAATATGAGGACGACGTCCTGCATGGTTGTCGGCACTGAGGCGCGCAGTATCGATTTCAACTCCGCCGTGCGGCGATCCAGTCGCAAATCATTGAGCAGGAATTTCATCAATGTGCAATGTCCAGGGTACCGAACCGACTTGTAGTCGAGTGCCGACACGCGTCCGTTCAAGGTCTTGCAAAGCGTGCCCAGTCCGCCGGAGGTGTTGAACGCCTCGTACTCCACGCCGTCGAGCGAAAAGTGTTCGAGCCCTTCCAGCGGTTCGACGGATCGAAGCGCGCCGTTCTGGATGGCTTCGCAAGGATGGCAGTACTCGTTGATCAGGCCGTCGACACTCCATGTCAAGTTGTACTTGAGGTAGTTGGTGGGGAATTGCGGTAGTGCACCGACGCGCATCTTGACGTCGTGCACCTCGTCGAATTTCATACTGAGACTGTGCGCCGCGATGCCGACGAAGCCCGGTGCCAGTCCGCACTGCGGCATGAATGCACTACGCGCGCCGTCCGCCATCGAAACGATCGCCTGGGTTGCATTGACATCTTCGGTAAGGTCGAAGTAGTGGACCCCCGCCTCTTTCGCGACGCTCGCCACCTGAATGGCCATGTCGTAGGGCAACGCGTTGACGACGCCATCTGCATGAGAGATGAACTCGTACAACGCTGAGGCGTCAGAAAAATCCACAATCTTCGTTGCGACGCCCGCGTCGCTCAGCGCGTCGAGCGCATGGGCGTCGCGGTCGGCGATGACGACTTGATAGTCACCGGATTTCACGAGGAAGCGAGCGATGCTGGTACCGATATGCCCTGCACCCAACAATGCGATCTTCATTTTTAACACTCATGGAATTATTTCCGAAGCGTTAATTGTAGGTACCCAGGAGAACGTAAAAAACGCGCATTTCGCCAGTATGCGGCGACTTCGTCGTCGTTTCGTCAGGGCATCCTGACGTAATGACGGATTAAGTCAAAGGCGCGCGCGAAAGCGCTTCAGGGTTCGGGGAACGTCATTCCCCGTCCCTCCGAAACGCATGGATGGAAGCTGAGCGGCGCGGCACCGGCCAGCCCGGCCGACGTTAATACAGGAGCGGACCGTAGGGAGGCCCTGGGCGGAGACGCGGGCAAGACGATCTAGAAATTGATCGCTGGCACGAGAAACTTACTGCAGTGACGTCTGAGGCCTGCGCCATGAGAGGGCTTTCCCATTCTGCACATTAGGTGTTCGGAATGGCGTCGATAATGTGCTGGTAGATGACCTTCTCACACCTCTCCGGATCTTTCCGTCTGATACAACGCACCATCTCGAGATGTTCCTCCGCGTCTCGTTCAAGGAGCGTCAGGGTCATGCGCCGGTACAGCAGGCCGAGTGCCTCTTTCTGGCGCAAGTCAGTAACCAGGGACACCAGGTAGTCGTTGCCGCAGGGCGCAATCAGCGCGCGGTGGAATTCCAGATTGGCTTGCTCCTGCTCTGCCTGGGTAGCGTGCCGAATTTTATATTTGAAGTCCTGGGCCATCCCTTCCAAACGGGTAATCAACTCATCGTCGATGTTGTCGATGGCCAATCGTACCGCGGCACTTTCCAGTATTGCGCGCGTTTGGATAACGTTCTTCATGAACGAATCGCTGACCGTGGCGATTCGATATCCCTTGTTGGAAACGTGTTCGACGAAACCGCGATTTGCAAGCCAATCGAGCGCCTTCCTGATTTCGATTCGAGGTACGGAATACGTATCCACCAAATCCGCCTGCTTGAGCCAGGAGCCGGGTATCCGCCTGCCCGAGCAGATCTCATCCTTCAAAGAGGAGGCAATATCCTCGAATCTCGCCATTTTTGCGTTGCTGTTAGTTAACATGAGATAGGACCTATGCGTACGATTTCTTATCCGATTGACATAGTGCGCCGCAACTTTTGCTCCGTTCTTACGGCGCATTGCATCAATGGTCGGTGATGCAGTGGTAGGCGCTGGCAGTACGTAACGAGTGCATTTTCTCGTGCCGTGTTGAATATACAGTCGCCGCTTTTACCCCATCGCGTCACGCGCAGCGCCCAGAAAAAACACGTCCTCCCCCGCACTACGCCGCGCATAGTATATGCGAAACCGCCAAACGTGGCGCCGCATTTGGCGCCATTTAAGGCGCTGCCTATCATTTCCCCGTCCCCCCAGGTCTTGTCATCGGCGGTATTGCGCGCCGTTGCGCGACCGCGCCTTTGAAGCGTCCGAACCGCGCGTCAGTAAAAACCCTTGACAGTGAAAATTGATGTTACCAAAATTGGCGCCAATATTGATTCACAGCACGCGACGCGGTGTCACAAGAGTCCGCACACAATCGCGTCGCCGTCTCGCACCGCGATTTCGCAAATGAGAAGCCACGATGATGATTAAACACGCTGTCCCGTTACCGCCGCCGAAGTTCCGGATTGGCGTCGACTCTGGGGGAACTTTCACAGACGTGACGGTGATGGATGAAAACTCCGGAGAAATGTTCATCTGGAAAGTGAGCAGCACGCCCGCGGATCCTTCGATCGGTATTATCGAAAGCATCCGCCAGATTCTCGCCGAGATCGTCCCGCAGGGAAGCCACGCTGAGGTCGTGTACTTCGCTCATGGCACTACCGTCGCCACCAATGCGTTGATCCAGGGGACGGGCGCTTTGACAGGCGTGATCACCACCGCGGGTTTCAGAGATGTGCTTGAGTTGCGTCGGCAACGTCGACCCTCGCTATACGATCTGCACGGCGACAAGCCGCACCTGCTGGCGAAACGGAATCACCGCCTGGAAGTGAAAGAGCGCGTGTTGTGGGACGGTAGCGTCGAGACGCGATTGGATGAGGACGACGTCAGGCAGGCAGTGAAGAAACTCAAGACCGAGAAAGTCGAGGCGGTCGCCGTATGTTTCCTGTTCAGCTTCGTCAAACCAGAACATGAAATGCTGGTGAAGAGCGTACTGGCCGAGGAATTCCCCGAAGCTTTCGTCAGCATTTCGCACGAAGTCGCGCCCGAGTACCGCGAGTACGAACGACTCTCGACGGTAGTGGTCAATGCCTACGTTGGGCCGATCATCAAATCCTACCTCCGCCAACTCCGGCAGCGCTTGGAGTCCGTGTCAATTCACGTTCCGCCGCATCTGACGCAAAGTAACGGCGGTGTGATCTCTTTCGATGTCGCCGCAAAATTTCCCGCCAGAACTGTCCTGTCCGGGCCAGCAGCCGGGGTGGTTGCGGCATTGGAGATCGCCAGGCTGTCCAAGGAAAGCCATATCATTACCTTCGACATGGGCGGCACGTCGACAGACGTTGCGCTGATCCACGACGGACGGCCAAGCATTGCCAACGAACTCGAAGTGCACGGCTACCCGCTCAAGCTGCCGATGCTCGACATCAAGACGGTTGGCGCGGGTGGCGGCTCGATCGCCTACGAAGACCATGGCCTATTGAAGGTCGGCCCGAGGAGTGCTGGCGCGGTGCCGGGCCCTGCTTGCTACGGTTTGGGAACGACCGAACCCACAGTCACCGATGCCAACGTGGTCCTGCAGCTGCTCAATTCCGAGTATCTGCTCAACGGTCGGATGAAGATCGATGCCGCGGCGTCGCATGCTGCGGTCGAAGCACTGGGCCGCAAATGCAAGCTCAGCAAAATGAGGACCGCTCAGGGGATTATCGATGTAGTGATCGCCAATATGGTGAAGGCGATCCGCGTCATATCGATCGAGCGCGGCTACGACCCGCGCGACTATGCGTTGATGGCTTTCGGTGGTGCCGGACCGATTCACGCCGGACGCCTGGCGCGAGAGTTGGGAACTCGAGCCATCCTCATCCCCAAGCACCCTGGGACCTTGTGTTCCCTTGGGTTGCTGCTCTCGGACTTGAAGACCAACTATTCCGCCAGCCGGCTGGTGCTGCTCGACAACGACGCATGCAGCGTCCTGCAGGACGTCGTGACAGACCTCGAACGACAAGCGGCGTTGTGGTTCGAAGAAGAACACATCGAAGCGTCGCAACGCCTGGTCCGTCGTTCCATGGATATGCGCTATGCGGGGCAGAGCCACGAACTCTCAGTCGAGTGCCCCCCCGGTGATATCACCGCGGCCACCATCCATCTCCTTAAAAGCCGATTCGAAGCGATCTTCAAGCAGGTCTATGGCTATCTGGCCGAAGAGGAGCGCATTCAAGTGGTGACCTGCCGCCTGGAGGCGACCGGAATCGTACCGAAGGCCGCACTGCCTGCCGAAGAGCCGGCGTCGACTCCGGTCGAGGACGCTCTGACCGGCTCGCGCGAGGTGTATCTAGACGAGATCAACGGTTTCGTGAAATGCCCGATCTACTGGAGAGACAAGCTTCGACCCGGCCACACCGTAACCGGTCCGTGCATTGTCGATCAAATGGACACCACCACCTTGATTCTCCCCAATCAGGTGGCCACCGTCGATCGCTATCTGACGCTAGCAGTGACTGAGGTGCAGTAACTATGACGAATCAAACCGAAGCAACGTCTATCGTCGATTATCAGGCGATTGCCGCGCTTGAACTCGACTCCATCAGTGTTGAAGTGATCTCCAATTCGTTGACGAGCATCGTCGATGAGATGGGCCGGATGATCGTCAGGGCGTCCTATTCGCAAAACATCAAGGAACGGCAGGATTGTTCAGCCGTTATCTTCGATATAAAGGGTCGAACGATTGCTCAGGCGGAGCATATTCCATTGCATCTCGGCTCATTGCTGGGAATCTCAGACTACGTCCTGAAATCATATGATCTCTCGAAGGTCCGGCCCGGAGATGTGTTCGTTGGTAACGACGCCTACACGGGCGGCGGTACGCATCTGAACGACATCGTGTTCCTTGAGCCTGTGTTCCTCGACAAGCAACTTGTCGCCTGGGCGGCAAACGTGGCACACCATTCCGACTTTGTGGATCGCGGGCATGCGCACATTTTTCAGGAAGGACTGCGCATACCGCCCGTAAGGCTCTACCGCGAAGGCCTGATTGAAGATGACATCCTGCAGCTGATTCTATTGAACTGCCAGGTTCCACGGGAGCGCATCAACGATTTCCGTGCGCAGATGGGGGCCAATCGGCTTGGCATCCAGAGAATGCAGGCGCTGTGCAAAAAATACGGCACACACATGGTGTTGCGGGGCGCGGAATTGGCGATGGACTATTCCGAGCGCAAAACGCGCGCGGGTATCAAGGAGATTCCGGATGGCGTGTACGAGTTCTCACAGAGTTTCGATAGCGATCTAGTTCCCGACGATCTACTGCTGAGGGTAAAGATCGAAGTCAAGAACGACGAAATATTCTTCGACTTCGCCAACAACCCGCCATGGGTCCGGGCCGGCATCAATTCGGTTTACACAGCACTGTTTGCAACCGTTCTCTTCGCCGTTAAGGCCTTGGTAGATCCAAACATTCCCGCGAATCAGGGATTTTATCGGCCCATTCACGTCGATGCGCCGCTTGGCAGCATCCTGAATGCCGCGGCGCCGGCTGCTGTCTATTGGAGAACCGACGTGTTGCAGCGCGTGGTCGACATGATTTTCGCGGCCCTCGCACCTGCCATCCCGACCCGCGTCATTGCCGCATCCACTGGGCCAGCTGTCTTCACCGTGTTCGGTACACATCCACGCACAGGCAAGTACTACGTCTACAACGAATCCGTGGCGGGCAGCCTTGGCGGTCGTTATGACAGAGATGGCATGGACGGCGTGCAGGTACACACCACGAACACCGCCAACCTGCCGGTCGAGGCGCTGGAAATAGAGCACCCGTTAATGGTGGAGGCCTACGAGCTTGTGCAGGATTCTGGCGGCGTGGGCGCCCATCGCGGCGGTATGACGATTCGGCGCCGGATCCGCGCGCTTGACCACGTGGCGAGCGTCTCTTTGGGCGGTACCTGCAGTCGTGTACCGGCTTGGGGCCTGTTCGGAGGCGAGCCGGGATCTCTGTGTCGGGTTGAACGGGGTGAAGGAGTCGAGCCGCTGCGCAGTCGCCAAGGCCAACTGCAGCCCGGCCAGAGCATCGCCATCGTAACGGCGGCCGCTGGGGGCTACGGTAATCCCGCTGAGCGTGATGTTGCGTTGATCGAGCGGGACATCCTGGAAGAAAGGGTGTCGGAGCGCGCGGCCCGTGCGGCATACAAGCAGTTTCGGTAAACAGATAGCCGGTACCAACCGCCGCTGCTCATTTGCGGTTTTGTGAATCACGTCTGCAACGGGTTAACTTGGCCATGCGCAATAAATTAGATGAGCGGAAGCTTGAATTGCTGCGTTCGCATCCTTCGGCACTTGTTACCGACGCGATGCGTCGGCTGGGCATCAAGGAAGCTTGGCCGGCCGATATTCACGCGATATCTGCCGAGCCCTGCAAGATGGTCGGGCGAGCGGTAACGCTGAAGTATGTCCCGGTTATTAAAGGGACTCACCCTCAGGCGCCCGGCCAGTTCGACATCATCTCAAATTGCGAGGCAAACGATGTTCTCGTCTATGCAGCCCTGGGCGTAAGTGCCTGGCTGATCGGTGACAACGTCGCGAACCTGGCGATTCAGAAAAAATTGGCTGGACTGATTGTCGATGGCGGCGCCCGCGATATCGCCGATCTGCAGCGATGCGCCCTGCCGATTTTCTGTAAAAGCCGTTCCACCAAGCCTTACGCGGAAGAGCTGGTGCTGGAAGCGGTCAATGAGCCGTGTCTTGTCGCGGGAGCATGGGTTCGTCCCGGCGATATCGTGCTTGGGGATGCTGACGGCGTCGTCGTCATCGCCGCGGACAAGCTCGACGACCTGCTCTATCAGTTGATTGATCTGCATGAGGTCGAGTCCGCCCTCGGCCAAGCCATCGCGGGCGGCAAAGATGTTGCGACACTGAACGCTTTTGCGCGCCTGAAGGGAAAGCGGAAACTTTAGTAATCCGAACACTGAAATCGATGTTGCGCAGGCCAGTAACAAGAGAACGGTACGCGCAGAAATTTTTGGCCAGTTAGGCTGATCGAGAACAGCTGTTGGTGTTTTCAGTACCCATCCGCCGACGTTGTGCGAGTGAGCCAGAGGGTTAAGCGGGCGCGTGTGCGGAACCCACTGCACTGCGCGGAAGACAGGCGAATTTCAAAGCGGTGGCAATCATGAGAAGTTTCCTTCACTGGCTTCTTTCAGTGGCGAAGGCCGTATCTTCGAGCACAGGTTGGGCGGTCGGTTCCGGCGTCGGTGATGGCATCTTTTGCGTTTTGCCGGAGGACGCATGATCACTGCGATCGTATTCGGCCTGTTCTGCGGATTTTTAATGCTGCGCGTGCCCGTGGCGATTGCAATGATCGCCGCATCGATCTGTACCTTGCTTCTACTTCACGTGCCGCTCGTGGTGATTCCGCAATCCTTGCAGATAGGACTGGACAGCTTCGAAATGCTCGCGGTGCCGTTTTTCATCCTGGCGGCGGAAATCATGAACACGGGCGGCATCACGCGGCGCATCGTGCGCTTGGCGAATCTGCTGGTGGGAGCGGTTCCCGGTTCCCTGGCACAGGTGAGCGTGGTGGCCTCGGTGGTCTTTGCGGGGATCAGCGGCACCGCGATCGGCGATGCAGCGGGCTTGGGCCGGGTGCAGTTCCTGGCAATGCGAGAGAACGGCTATGAACCCGGTTTCGCGGCGGCGGTGCCGTTGGCCGCAGCCGTGATCGGCGGCCTTGGACCGTCATCCGTCGTGTTGATCCTCTATGCCGTGTCGGCGGAGGTTTCGGTCGGGCGCATGCTGCTTGCCGGAACCTTGCCGCTGTTAATCATCGCCTTTGCCTTGATGGCATATATTTTCTGGCTGGTAAAAACCGGCCGCGTCTCGTGTCCGCCGACGCCGCGCCCGCGTCGTGCCGAGATACTCCCTATTATCTTCGACGGCCTGCCGGCGCTGGTAACGCCCACCATCATCCTGACGGGCCTGGTTTCAGGATGGTTTACGCCAGCCGAATCCGGCGTCGCGGCGTGCGTCTACAGCTTCCTGCTGTGTGCCCTGTACTACCGCTCGTTGCCGTTACAGGAAATTCCGCGGATGTTCCTCAGGGCGACGCTGTCCACTGCCATGGTGATGTTCGTCATCAGCGCCAGTACCTTGATGAGCTGGATCATCACTTATGACCAGGCGGCCGCCAACCTGGTTGAAATAATCGCCGCCTGGCACGTGCATCCCTGGCTGCTGCTGGCGGTGATCAACGTGGCGCTGCTTGCCATCGGCGCCTTCGTGGAAGGCGTGCCAGCTCTGCTGATCCTAACGCCGATCCTGTTGCCGCTGGTGAAATCGGTCGGTGTCGACCCGGTCCATTTCGGCGTGATCATGGTGTTCAATCTGCTCATCGGTCTGATCCATCCGCCCATCGGTCTCGGTCTGTTCATCATGTCCAACGTCACCGGCCTGTCAGTCGAAAAAGTGACGCGCGCCGTGATCCCGTTCCTGATTCCGCTGGTGATCGCGCTCATAGCGATCACTTACCTGCCGTTCATATCGATGACGCTACCGAATCTGGTACTGCGATGAATGACGATCTACTGCCTTCAAATGAACGCTCCGGGGCGGCCTCGCCGAAGTCCTGGGTACGTGGCTTCAGCCGACTCTATCTGGCGGCGTCAGGCCTGCTATTCGCGGTCTCCATCGTGCTGTTGGCCGTCGATATTGTGCGACGCGATTTGACGGGTCATTCGATCGACGGCGTGCATGAATTCACGCAGCTCCTGTTCCTCTACGTTTACCTGCTGGGCGCCGCGGCGCTTTATGGACGCAACGGCGACCTCGTCGTGACCTTCATCACCGATCGCCTGCCGCGGCCCATGCAGCACGTACTCGGCGTCTTGGTCGATGTGCTGATCGTGGTTGCCATGGTAACGGTCGGTTGGAACACCATCGGGCTGATTGCCAGTGAATGGAACCTGGTAAGCCCCGATCTCGGCATTCGCCTGGCGTGGAAATCGGTGCCGCTCGCCATCGCGGCATTCTCGATCGCCGGATTCTCGATCAGCAGCTTGCTGACGCGCCTTCGCGGCGGCAGCGCGCTACTGGACGGGCCGGCAGGCACAGATTGATATCCCAACCCCCTGGCGATCTTTTCGATGGCCGTCCCAGAAGGAGAAAGCAAATGAGTTACCTGCGATGTTTCCCAATTGCCGCGGCACTCTGCTGCCTGCTGACAATGCCGGTCGCACGCGCCGACACCGTTCTGCGCATCGGCACGCTGGTTTCGCCGGCAAGCCTGCAAGCAAAAGCGGTCGATCAATTCGCGCAGACCGTCAATCAGGCAGGCGTTGGATTGCAAATCAAGATCTTCCACGCGGGCCAACTCGGCTCGGGCGAAAGCGAGGCACAGAATATCAAGCTCGGTATTCAGGATGCGATGATCGAAGATCCCGACTTCCTCACATCCTTCTCCAAGGACTTGCGGCTGGACAGCGTGCCCTTCACGTTCAGCTCGCAGGAGCAATACACAAAATGGCTGAAATCGCCAACCTTTGCGCAGATTCAGAAGGATTTGATTGCCAACGGTGGACAGCGCTTCATTACTGGAAACGTGTTGTGGCGACGCGGGCCGTTCCGGGTACTGATGGGCCGCAAGCCAGTTACCTCGCTGGCTGATCTCGCGCAAACCAAGCTGAGAATCTTCGATAACGAGCCCATCATTCGTTTCTGGGGCAGTAAATGTCTGGGCGCCAACACGATCAATCTGCCATGGGGCGACGTCTACGTCGCCCTGCGCCAGGGCGCCGTGGACGCGGTTCCCGTGGCCTTCGACATGGCGATCAGCCAGAAGCTGGTAGAGGTCGCTCCCTATCTGATGATTACCAACGATTCATGGCAAGTACTGGGCCTGGACATTAATGAACGGCGTTGGCAGTCATTGACCGACGCACAGCGCGCCGCCATCTTGCAGGCGATGGACACGGCGGGCACCGCTTTCAATACCGCCGTAGACGGCAGCGTCGCCGCCTGGAAGACGCAGTTCACGGCACAGGGCGGCCATATCGTACCGTTCGACCGCGGGCCGTTCGTCGCGCGCGTTAGCCAGTGCAATGCCGAATTCGAGAAAGATGGCTATTGGCCGCCCGGATTGATCGGCAATCTCGAGAAACTCCGATAGCGGGAAGCCTATGTTGGATGAGGGCGGACGTTAGCGTCCTCATTCAGAAAGCGGTTTCCGAAGCAACCACTAAAACCAAGCTTGACCGTTCAGTAAAGTAAGTGCGTTTGTAAATTGAAAAGTAGTACTAAAAATGTGTAATAGAAAATTGCGTTTCGACGGCCCCCTCTTACTACGCTGTAACAACACATACGGGTGAAGGCAAATGAAAAAAGTCAGGTGGTTGATGGCCGCCTCGGGATTATTGCTATGCAATCTCGCCGAGGCCCAAAGCAGCGTTACCCTGTACGGGCTGATTCACGACGCCCTCGACATCACGACCAATGCCGGGGGTCATACTGGCTACCAGATGGCCCATGACATCTATTTCAGTCGCTGGGGTTTGCGGGGCAGCGAGAACCTCGGAGATGGGTTAAAGGCGATCTTCACGTTGGAAAGTGGCTTCAATGTGAATAATGGTACGGTTGGCCAGTCGACCGAGTTTGGCCGCCAGGCTTTCGTCGGATTGTCCTCGGCGCAATACGGTACTTTCACCATGGGCCGCCAATACGATGCCACGATCGACATGTGGAGCGGCTTCACCGCTGCCGGCAGCACCATCGGCGATCTGGCGTCACATCCGTATGACAATGACAATGCCGACTACGACTATCACGTGCTCAATTCGGTCAAGTACGTATCGCCCACCTACGCTGGCTTCACGGGTGAAGGAGTCTACGGCTTCAGCAATGCAACCGGATTTGCGGATAATCGCATGTACAGCCTTGCCGGTTCGTATAAGCATGGAGGCTTCGCGGCTGCGGTAGCGTACATGAGGTTCAATAATGCCGGCACCACAACGACGGGAGCGGGGGCGGCTCAAGTCTTCACCAGCGCTGCGGAACAGAATATCGACGTAGGTGCTTCGTACACCTTCGCGAACAACGCCTTGGTGGGCATCGCTTACTCGCAGGTCGATGTCTACAATCCCGTCAGCAATGTATATTTTGCGACCCAGCCAGCCGCCGGCAGCCAGAACTCGTGGAAATTCAATAATTTCGAAATCAACGGCCGATATTATTTAAAGCCCGATCTTTGGTTGGCCGGCGCGTATACCTATACTTTCGCTCGCGTGGCAACCACATCCGGCAACTTCATGCCGAAGTGGAACC
>JBPBQZ010000096.1:0-27931 GCA_050955105.1 Janthinobacterium lividum
CGCGGCGACGAGGCTGGCAAAGGTTCCTGCGGCAGTACGTCCAGCAGTGCGCCGCTAAGTTGACCGGTGCCCAGACATTGCATCAGTGCATCGTGATCGAGCACGCCCGCGCGGCCGATGTTCACGAGCGCGGCGCCCGGCTTGACAGCTTGCAATACGCTACGGTTTACCAGATTGAAGGTTTGCGAAGTAAGCGGCGTGCAAATCACGATGAAGTCGGCCAACGCGACAGCCTCCTCAAGCTGATCCGGCCGATACACGCGCGCCACACCGGGCACCGCTGCCGCCGAGCGGCGTACGCCCAGTATGTGCATATTCAGGGTCAATGCCGCGGCTACCGCCGCTTGCCCCAGGTCGCCCAAGCCGATCACCAGCAAGCACTTGCCCTTGATCACTGGCGTGAAGATGGCGTCCCAGCGCGCCTGCCGTTGATTGTCGATAATTTGCGGCAAGCGAGCGTTCAGCGCCAACAGCGTCATGATTAAAAATTCACGCGCCTTCTCGACATGCACGCCACTGTTGTTGATCAATTGCACGTTGGCGGGAAGCCATGTCAGCGGCATCACGTCTTCCACGCCTGCATCGATTAAATGCACCCATCGCAAGCGCGGTGCAATCCGCGCCAGCTCGTGGCGCGGAAAGCGCGCATTGGTGATGACTCCGGCGGACGTTACCAAGACATCCGCCGTGGCCAAGCGCGCGTGGATAGCCTCGAGATCGCTACCTACCGTAAAGTCGACTTCGCAGGGCAAGCCGTCGTTGTTGCGACGGGCGGCGTCGACCAGCTCGGTGGTCAGCCAGAAAGGCTTGGCCTTGGCCGTGGAGTTTTCAAGATGGACGTGCAGCACGTAGTCAGCCTCCCGAAGCGCCAGAAGTGAGCCTGTCGTGTACCCATTGCGCATGCGCGAGCAAGCGATGGTCGTCGCCCCAGCGGCCGATCAGTTGCACGCCTATGGGCAAGCCATGACTGCCCCGGGCAAACGGCAGATGGACACAAGGTAAACCCAGCAAGGTCCAGCCGCGGCAAAAGACCGGGTCGCCCGTCGCATCGGTGCCGAGCGGCGCTTCGCCCGCGGCACTGGGCGCGACCAGCACATCGAACTCGTCGAACACGGCATTCACGCGACGCTTGGCGATGCGCGTTTGCCATAGATGGTGCGCATGCGTGGCGCCCGAAATGCTCGAGCCAGCAATCATCTGCGCTTGCATACGCCGGCTCAGTTGATCCGGCTTGCGCAGGCGTTCGTAGCTCAAGGCCTGATACATCTGGAACGCCATGATCTCCTTTTGCAAGACCACCAGATCGGGCAGGTCGTCCGGCAACGACACATCGACTGTGGAGCGGGCGTGATGAATCAGCAACGCGGAGGCCTCGGCCCACGCACGCTGCGTGTCCGCGTCCGCATGTGGCCATTCCGCGGTTTGGCACATGCCTATGCGCGGCGCCTGCAGATGCTCCAGACCTTCGTTGAGGCGCCGGTCCCCGGTCAGCACCGTGGCCAGCAGCGCCACATCGCGCACGCTGCGGCCAAAGCCGCCCAGGGTATCGAGCGCTTCGGATATGCTTTTTACGCCGGCGCGCGGCACTCTTCCCGAACTGGCCTTGTAGCCAACCACGCCGCAGTAGGCAGCCGGCCGAATCACCGAGCCGGAGGTTTGCGTGCCCAGTGCCAGCGGCACCATATGATCCGCCACCGCCGCCGCCGAGCCGCTGGAAGAGCCGCCGGGCGTGTGCCGCGGATTGTGTGGATTACAGGTCGGACCCGGGTGGAAGAAGGCAAATTCGGTGGTGACGGTTTTACCAATCACGAGCGCGCCGGCCTCACGGCACAGTGCCACCGCCGCCGCATCGCTTTTAGGGCGATGCCCAGCGTAGATGGGCGAGCCATAAGAGCTTGGGAAATCCACGGTGTCGAACAGATCCTTGACGCCTAAGGGCAGCCCATGCAACAAGCCGCGTATGGTGCCGCGATCGAGTGCCTCAGCTTGTGCGAGGGCCTGCTGCGGATCGAGATGCGCAAAGGCGTGGATTTCGCCATCGCGTTGAGCAATACGCTCGAGGCAGGCGCGCATCAGGTCGGCTGCACGCAGCTCCCTTCTGGCTAGCAAACGCGCTGCTTGCCACGCTTCCAAGGTGTTCAGGTCGACGGCGTTCATGCTCTGCGCTCGCTCACGACAAAGCCTGCTTGGTGTCGGAGATCAAAACTCGCACCGGCGTCGGATCGAAGTCATTGCACGGATTGTTGATCTGCGGGCAGTTCGAAAACACACAAAGGAGATCGATTTCGGCGACCAGATCGATGTAGCTGCCAGGAGGCGAAATGCCGTCGAGCACCGCGAAGTCGCCGGCTTCATCAATCGGCACATTCATGAAAAAGTTGACGTTGGGGACGATATCTCGCTTGCTCATGCCGTAGCGGCCGATTTCCAGTACGAAGTTCTCCCGGCACGCATGCTGGTAGCGTGCGGCTTCGCCGAATCGCACCGCATTACTTTCACAAGCGCAGCAGCCCGCCAAGGTATCGTGCCGTCCCGAGCTATCGGCCACGATCCGCGCCATTACGGTTCCTTGGTTCGACATCAAGCGCATGCCAAGTTGCACATAGGCCGAACCCTGTTCGCGTACGGTGTCTTGCGCGCTGTAGCGTTCGGCGGTGTCCGCGGCGCCGTAGAACAGCGCATCGACAGCCTGCTGCCCTTGCAGATCGATCAGGCGCAAAGTCTGTCCGCGGCGCACCACGTGCGACCATGGCGCTCGTGGAGGAATAACAACGTCGAGCACGACGTCTGTCAGCGCTGGCATATCGATCATGATTGGCTCCTGCGGCGGATATACCGTTCGGTGAATTCAAAGGCGCGCTCGACCTCGCTGCAGGCGTGACGACACAGATCGTCGGCAGCAGCTTGGGGTGCGACGAACTGCACGACTTGTACTGCCGCGGGCGTCGCGGACAATTCAGGGTCAAGCGGATGGCCGGCATTGGACAACACCACCAGCATGTCCATTTCAGCGCGCAGATCGACAAAATCGTCCGCTGTACGTTGCTCCGCGCGCCAGACAAAACGTCCGTTGCCATCGATCGAGACGGGTGCGAAAAAATTGATGCAGGCCGGCACATCGCGCCGTGTGAGGCCGTACTTCGCGGCTGCGGCGAAGAAGTTGTCACGTGCATTGCGTGCGCTATGCTCGCCCAGCGCCTTGAACATCGATTCGCGGGTGGTGCTGCCCATCAGAGAATCGTGCGCGCCCGAGGTATCTTCGATAACGGAAAAGGCAACCCGCCCCATTTCGGTATAAATGACGCGGCCTCTGCGTAGTCCGGTATTCCATTGCACTTTCATCGTGTCGGCGGTGTTCAATCTTTCCGAGGTATCCGCTGCGCACCAGGCGATCAGCGACACCGTAGACCGTCCGCTCGGATTGACGATGCGCAGTGCTTCGCCGCGTGCGACACGGACGCTCCAATACCATCCGCCCGGAATTGTCTCGCGGTGCAATACCTGGCTCGCGGCGATCGACAGATGGCGATCCGAGAGCGTTGGCAGCGCCTGCGCGGTCGTGCGCTGACCTGCAGCGCGTAGGGCTTCATAGCGCGCGCGATGTGCGTCACGCTCGGCTGCAGGATTCGACGAACTCATATTCATATTCGCGGCTCTTATGATTAACGAGAGAAAGATCGTGGACTAGGCACTTCGCGTTTGACTCGAATAGCGCTGCAAGAATTGGCGTGCGCGCTCGGTGCTAGGTGCCGAAAAGAAAACCTCTGGGGCGGCGCTTTCGATAATGCTGCCTTGATCCATGAACGCGATACGCGTCGCCGCTTCCTTGGCAAACGCCATTTCGTGCGTGACGACCACCATCGTCATACCGTCGCGCGCCAGATCGCGCATCACGGACAGCACCTCGCCCACCAGTTCCGGGTCGAGCGCGCTGGTGGGCTCGTCGAATAGCAATAGTTCAGGTTGCATCGCCAGTGCCCGTGCTATGCCGACCCGCTGCTTTTGGCCGCCAGACAGGCGTGCGGGAAAGGCATCGCGTTTGTCATACATGCCGACGCGACGTAAAAATGCTTCCGCTTCCTTCCGGACTTCATCTTTGGGGCGGCGCTGCACATGAATGGGCGCCTCCATCACATTCTGCAAAACCGTCAAATGCGGCCATAGGGCGAAATGCTGAAACACCATGCCGATGCTGGTGCGAATCCTCGCCAATTCACGATCGTTCATTACGACGCCGCCGTTGCTGATGCCGATTTGTTCGCCGTTAAGCAAAATGCGGCCTTGATCTGGGCGCTCGAGCCAATTAATACAGCGCAGCAAGGTCGATTTTCCTGAGCCCGAGGGCCCGAGTACGCATATCGTCTCGCCGGCGGCAACACTCAAGCTGAGGTTCTTTAGAACCTCTAGCGCGCCAAAGCTCTTCGAAAGCGCGGCAATACTGAGCACCGGCCGGCCGTACTTGGATTTCGTGGAAATTGCTTGCATGGTTATCTGCGCGCCTGGGCGATTCGAGCTACATAAGCCACACCCGCTTCAACCAGCAGGCAGATCGCCCAATACAGCGCCATGGCAGTGACGAAGGCGGCGAAGGGCACGAAATACTGGGACTGGATGGCGCTGGCGGCGTGCGTCAATTCGGCAATCGAGATGATCGTGAGAAACGCGCTGTCCTTGACGATCTGGATCACCTGATTCCCCAATACCGGGGCCGCATTCAGCGCCAGGGGCGGCAGCACGATGCGCCGAAACAGATGCAGGCCGCTGTATCCGAACGCGTAGCCGGCTTCGATCGGATCACGCGGCAAGGCGCTCCACGCACTGGCAAGGATCTCGGCCATATAGGCGGTGTGATAGACCGCCAGCGCCGCCAGACCAGCGCTCCAGGCATCCAGACGTATTCCGAGTGATGGCAGGCCGTAGTAAATGATGTAGGCAACCAGCAAGAAGGGCGTGCAGCGCGCCATGTCGATGGCGGCCCGCAAGATGCGCGTGAAGCGTCGCGAGCGCAGCACCAGCAAGGTGGACAGCAAGCCACCCAGTACCAGCGCGACACTGGCCGCCAGCACCGATAAAATGATGGTGTTCAGCAAACCGGAAGCGAGTAAATCGAGGTGCGCCAGGACGATGCCGAAATCATGAATCATGCATTCGCCTCCAGTCTTATCTGACGTCGTTCCATCCACCGCTGCACACTTACCAACGCAAACACCATGGGTATATAGATTGCTGCCGCCACCAGCAAAGGCGGCAGCGGGGCGTAGGTGTTTGCGCCGATCCGCACGGCGGCACGCGTGATATCGACAATGCCGACGACTGCCAGCACGGGTGTAACCTTGATCAACTGCGACATCTCGTTGACCAGCGCCGGCAGGCTGGCACGCCATATCTGCGGGAATACGATGCGCCTTAGCCAGAGACCGCGACGCATGCCTACCGACTGCGCCGCCTCCAATTGATCTTTGGGAAATGTGACCAACGCGGCGCGCCAGATTTCGCAATTAAAGGCCGAAGTGTTCAAGGTGATGGCGATCACGCCGGCAACCAATGGATCTACCTCGATGCCGAGACTCGGCAAGCCATAAAACAGCAGCAACAGCAGCGTAATCAAGGGCGATGCTCGCAGCAGGCTCACCAGCACCGCCACGAGCGGGGCCAGAAACGGCACCCTGAACCATCGCACTAACGCCAGGCCGAGTCCGATGGGTAATCCCAGCACGATGCCAGCCGCGGACAGCAATAGCGTGGTTAGCGCGCCGCTGAAGATCGACAGGACATCGAGATAGCTCATGCGCGTATTAATTCGCCGGCGTGAAGGTTACGGGCAGATCGAATGACTGACCGAACCATTTTTTCTGCAGCGCGCCGACGGTGCCATTGGCTTTTTGCTTGGCAATGAATTCATTCATATAAGCCAGCAGGTCGGCATTGCCTTTTTTGACCGACCACGCAGCAACGGAGCGGGCGGCCACCGCTTGCCCCAGCGCAAACACGTCCGGCTTTTCTTTCACCAGGGTGTTCAGATTAATAATGGTGTTGACGACGTAGTCGGTTCGACCGATCGCGAGGTCTTGATAGGCTTCAGGGTAGGAGGTGTATTGGACGACCTTGCCCATTTTTCCTCCCTGCTTTTCAAGCGCGGCTTCGAGCTGAGACAGATGAGCCAACTGCGCGCTGCCAGCTTGCACGCCCACCGTTTTGCCATTCAGATCCTTGATCGACGCAATCGAATTGTCGCTTTTGCGCTTCACGTAGTAGTCAGTGGCGTCCGCAATCGGACTCACGAAGTCAAGCGATTGCATGCGGTCTCGCGTCATTACCGCCGCGGTAATCGCAATATCGTATTTTCCCGTGGCGACACCTGCCAGGATGCCGGTGAACGGCAGGATCTCATGATGTATCTGGAAAGGCGCGTACTTACTCAGTACGTCGACCATCTCATTATCGAAACCGGTCGGTTTGCCGTCCTTTACAAACTCGAATGGTCGATAGTCGTCTTCGGTGGCGACGATGATGTAGCCGCGCTTTTTGATTTCGTCGAGCGTTGCCGCATGCGCTGAGCCTAGCGTCGCCCAGAGCAAAAAAGGCAATGCCGCCGCGGCGAGGGTGCGGCGACACGAATGTGCCGTCTTGAAAAGCTTGAGCATCGTGAAGCTCCTGAATGGGCGAAGGGCAGGGGCGATTGCGGGACCGCATCGACCGCTTCAAGAAGTATTCCGAGCCAATATTGATTGGTCTAATATATTTAATATCGGGTTTTGATTCATGGAGCATATCAGTGACCGATCTGCGCCAATTACGTCAGTTCGTCGCGGTCGCCGAGGAATTGCATTTTCGACGCGCCGCGCTGCGGCTTCACATGACCCAGCCGCCGCTGACGCAGGCCATGCACGCTCTGGAAGAGATGCTCGAAACAAAGTTGTTCGACCGCACCAAAAAGAAGGTGGCGTTGACGCCGGCGGGGCACGCATTGCTGGAATACGCACGGCGTTTACTGCGCGCTGCGGACGAGTTGCCCGCGCTCGTGAAAGCGGCCGCGAATGGGCAGACGGGTCGGCTACGGCTAGCCTTTGTCTCCACGGTTGCCTACGGTCGAGTGCCGGGCTGGATGAGCCAGTTCCGGCAACTCAATCCCGATGTTTCGCTGGAACTGCATGAAGCAAATCTGGGCGCGCAACTGGCGTCCCTGGAGGCCGACGAGGTCGATGCCGGCTTTGTCCTGCATGCCCTGGGCGCACCGCCGATTGGCTTCTCAGCGCTGCAAGTACTGGTCGAACCGTTTCTGGTGGCGCTACCCGCGAACCATATCGCGGCGACCAAAGCAACATTGCGGTTCGCTGATATCGCGGCAGACCCGATCGTGATTTTTCCACGCACCGTGGTGCCGCCGCTTTTCGACGCACTGCTGTCGTATTACCACTTGAACGGCGTGGCGCCGCGCATCGTGCAGGAGGCCATCGAGATGCAGACCATAGTCAGCCTGGTGGCGGCCGGAATGGGCATTGCGTGGGTGCCGCAGGTGTTCGCACGTTTTCCGCGGCCTGGCGTGCTGTACCGAACGGTCGAGGATATGAACGTGCCGATCGAAACCAGCCTGATATGGCTCAAGCAAAACATGCCCATATTCGATCGCTTCGTCGCGCATATCAAAGGTTCGCCGAACTTCATGCCGCCGATTTTTGATCCGGTGGCTTGAGGGTCGCGCCAGCGTGCACGTCGGCGCGGCGAACCATGGTCTGGCCACGGGCGCATGAAAAAACCCGCAAAGCCTGACGACTTGCGGGTTGAGATGGACATCGCTGCCTGGCAGCTCTTACACCGGATCGAGCTTGCGTTCCAGACTTGGATAGTCGGTGTAGCCGAGCGCGCCCTCGGCATAGAAGGTATTGATATTCGGCTCATTGAGCGGAGCATCCGAGCGGAAGCGGTGCGGCAGATCCGGATTGGCGAGGAAGGACTTGCCGAAGGCGATAGCATCCGCTTCGCCGTGCGCGATCGCCTGCGCGGCACTCTCTTTTGTGAAACCCTCATTGGCGATATACGCGCCGCCGAATGCCGCCTTGATTTGCGGCCCGATGCGGCCCGCGCCGGTATGCTCGCGCGCGAAGATGAACGCTACTTTGCGACGCCCCAGTTCACGCGCCACGTAGGTAAACAGCGCCAACGGATCCGAATCACCCATGGCGTGCGCGTCGCCGCGCGGCGCCAGGTGTACGCCGACTTTACCGCCGCCCCACACGCTAATGCAGGCGTCGGTCACTTCAAGCAGCAGACGCGCGCGATTTTCGATCGAGCCACCGTAGTGGTCGGCGCGTTGGTTGCTGCTGTCCTGCAAGAATTGATCGAGCAGATAGCCGTTCGCACTATGAATCTCGACGCCATCGAAGCCGGCCGCCAAGGCGTTTTCCGCGCCTTTGCGGAAGGCCTCGACGACGCCGGGGATTTCGCTGATTTCGAGCGCACGCGGCGTGGGGTAGGGACGCTCAGGCCGCAACAGGCTGACGTTACCGCGCGCGGCGATTGCGCTCGGCGCGACTGGCGCCGCGTTGTCCAGGAAAACCGGATCGGAGATGCGGCCGACGTGCCACAGTTGCAGCACAATCAGGCCGCCGGCTGCATGCACGGCCTGCGTAACTTTCTTCCAGCCGGCAACTTGCTCCGCTGACCAGATGCCCGGGCTATTGGCGTAGCCCACGCCTTGCGGCGTAACCGAGGTCGCCTCGCTGATGATGAGGCCTGCCGACGCGCGCTGCCGGTAGTATTCGGCCATCAGCTCATTGGGAGCGCGTTCATCAACCGCGCGCAGGCGCGTGAGCGGTGCCAGCACGATACGGTTCGGCAATGCGAGATCGCCGATCTGGATAGGATCGAAAAGGGTGGCCATAGCGGACCTCCGATGGAAAGATAAGCAGGCTTGGGAGAGCGCAACCGCGATCGCTCTCATAAACATTGGACTGGCGAAGAATAGCCTGACTGGCAAAACTCCGTTGATCGCGCGCCAGCGAATTACAATCCGCTGTCGCACAATGCGCGCCGCCCTGCAGTCAGGCGTCAGGCTCGAAAGTCGCCAGCACGAGCGGTCGACGCCAGAGCGACGCTGCCGACCCTCCCTCCGTGATCCATGAAAGCCACGAAAGTCCAAGACCGAAACCTGCCGCCAGGCCTTGTCGCCGACAGCGTTACCGAACCGTCCGGCGCGGATAAATCCACCGAAAGCGGTGCGTTGACGCGCGGCCTGACCGTGCTATCGGCCATCATTGCCGCGGCGCGCCCGCTGTCGTTGATCGAGATCGGCGAGATGGTCGGCCTCTCGTCGAGCACCTGCCATCGTCTGTTGCAGACGCTGATTCAGGCTGGCTACATCTACCGCGATACCGGCAACCGCTACCACCCCGCGCCGCGTGCCGTGTTGCCGCTTGCCATCGACCATCCTCTCAATCTTCTGCGCCGTGATGCGGGCGACACGCTCAAGACGCTGCAGCATGAATACGGCGCGTCGGCCGGGCTCATCGTTTTCATGGGCACAACGCGTCTTTATGTCGACATCGTGCTCGGCCGCGACAATGTCGCGCCGTATTACGAAACGCATCATCTGCCGCCGTTTCACTGCACCGTCTCGGGCAAGCTGCTGCTGAGCGAACTCACGCTCGCCGAGCGTGACGCCTTGCTGGGCGCGGCGCCTTACGCATCGCGCACGCCGCAAACCATCATCGAGCGCGATGCATTGATGCACGATCTCGAGCGAGTGGCCGCAACCGGCATCTCGAGCAACTTCAACGAAAACATCCTCGGCATCTCCGCCGTTGGCGCGCGCCTCGGCCTGCCCGAGGCGCGCGCGATCGGCGTGATCGTGCTAACCGGGCCGAGCAAATACTTCACGAAGCCCCGCGTCGCCGCCATGCGCCGCGACCTTCAGGAAGCGACCACCATCCTTTCGAATACGTCGCTCGCGGTGCGCGCGGTCGCACGCTTTCTGAATATCTGAATTCGAGCCGTGCGACGCACGGCTTTTTGGCAGCACTTCCCTGCCTCCCGGCGCCGCGCGCGCATTCCCGAATTTCTCGAAAGCTCAGGCCGATTTATTGGTTAGTGCAGCGCGTCCACCCTCGCATAATCAAAAAATAGAAGAAATTTCCCATTTTTAGATGGGGGTGCGCGTGTGCGTTTTGCACGCGCGTTCTGTGAACGCATCAAGGATCCAGCCAGCATGAGTGCCCAATCTGTTCGTGCCGTGTCGCCCCAAAACCTGAGAAACCTGCTTGCGACCGATCGCGAGGTCGCCTTGCTTGATGTCCGCGAAGAAGGCGTCTCCGCGCGCCGGCGGCTGTTCTATTCATCTGTCGCACCCGTCGGCCGGCTGGGGTATGTGGTGGCGCGCCTCGTGCCGCGGCTGAATACGCCGGTCGTGCTGATCGACAGCCATGGTGAATACGTCTGGCGGGCGGCCACGTTGCTGAGCGAATTCGGTTATACCGACGTGTCGATTCTCGACGGCGGCGTGGACGCATGGGCACGTGCCGGGTACGAAGTGTTCAGCGGCACCAACGTCCCCGGCAAAGCCTTTGGCGAGATCATCGAAACGCGTCTGCACACGCCCAATATCGACGCGCAGACGCTCAAGGCGCGCCAAGACGCGGGCGACGACCTCATCGTGCTCGACAGCCGCCCGTTCAGCGAATATCACACGATGAATATCCCCGGCGGCATCGAATGCGCGGGCGCTGAACTCGTCTATCGCGCGCTGGCGGCGGCGCCGTCGCCGGAAACACTGATCGTGGTGAATTGCGCGGGACGCACGCGTAGCATTCTGGGCGCGCAATCGTTGGTCAATGCGGGCATCCCCAACCCGGTCGCGGCGCTCACCGGCGGCTCGATGGCGTGGCGGTTGTCGGGGTTCACGCTGGAACACGGGCAGACCCGCACCGCACCGCACCCCGAGCCCGGCACTTTGGCAGCAGCGCGCCGGCTTGCCGTCACGGCGGCGGAGAAGGCCGGCGTGCGGGTGATCGACGCCGCTGCGCTGGCGGCATTTGAAGCAGAATCTTCATCCCGCACACTCTATCGTTTCGACGTTCGACAACCGCTCGAATATGAGGCGGGACATCCGGCGAACTGGCGCTCGGCCCCGGGTGGCCAGCTGGTTCAAGCAACCGATGAGTACGTCGGTAGCTTGCACTCCCGCGTGGTACTTCGCGACGACGACGGCGTACGCGCGCGGATGACCGCTTCGTGGCTGGTGCAACTCGGTTATCTCGATGTCTATGTGCTGGAAGACGCAGCGAGCGCGCAACTCGCCGCAGCGTCCTCCGAAGCCGGTCCCGAGCCGCGCCGTTTGTTCGGAGCCACCGGCCGTGTTCGCTGGGTCCAGGCAGACCACGTCGAACAGGGTTCGTTTCAGGTAATCGATATCGACCGGAGCCTCGCATTCCGCGAGAGTCACATCCGCGGCGCGCGCTTCATCGCCGCCAGCGCGCTCGACGATCACCTGGAACAACTGAGCCGCGACGGCGCGATCGTATTGACTTCGGAAGACGGCACGCTTGCCGGACTCGTCGCCGCTCGGCTCAGCAGTCGCGTACCGGACATCGCGGCACTGCTCGGCGGCACGCGTCGCTGGCGTTCGCTCGGCCTGCCCGTCGAAAGCGGCGACATCGGCAATCTCACCGGTGACGACGACGCCTGGTACAGCCCTTACTACGCCGCGCCCGATCAGGTCGCCGCGCAAATGAACGCCTACCTCGCCTGGGAGCTGCAACTGGTCGAACAGGTAGATCGCGACGGCATTGCATCGATCGAGCCACTGGATTTCGCCACCGATACGGCAAGCCGCAGTCACGCGCGGCTTGCCGCGATCACCGGCCTGGAGCAGCGATGAAACGCCTCCACGATGCCAACGCGAGCGCAGTGTTCTCACGACGCGAAGTGTTGAAGACCGCGCTATACGGGGCGTTGGCTGCCGCGGCGCCCGTGACGTCGGCGTTCGCATCCGGCTATCCGCAACGACCGATCCAATATGTCTCGCCATATCCGCCAGGCGGCACCAATGACCTGGTCGCACGCATCGCGAGCAAGCGCCTCGCCGCGCTGCTTGGCACCTCAATCATTGTCGAGAATCGGGGCGGCGCGGGCGGCACCATCGGCACCGGTTACGTCGCCCGTGCGAACGCCGATGGCTATACCGTGCTCAACGCGTCCAGCGGCAACCTCACGTCCGCGCCGCAGGTGCTCGGCGCGCCTTACCGTCCGCTGGCGGATTTCATTCCGGTGGGCTTCCTCGGCAATATCCGCTTCGTGTTCGCGTCGCACCCTTCGCTCAAGGTCAACACCTTGCATGAATTGATTGCCTACGCGAAAGCACATCCGGGCAAGGTCAATTACGGCACAGCGGGCATTGGCACCGGCGGCCATCTGGCCGGCGAGTATCTGAAGCTGCGCACCGGCATCGATATTGTTCACGTGCCTTATCGCGGCTCCGCTCCCGCACTGACGGACGCGGTAGCGGGCGCCGTGCAACTCGTGATCGATCCGCTCGCCACGGAATATGTGCGATCCGGCAATCTGCGCGGACTGGCCTTCGCGGGCGCTACCGATGCTGCCGATCTGCCAGGGGTTCCTTCGATCGACGTCGCGGGTGTGCCGCACTGGGAAGTCACCAATTTCTATCTGGCGACCGTTCCTGTTGCCACGCCGCCCGCCATCGTCGATGCACTCAGTGCGGCGTTCGCCAAGCTCGCCGGCGACCCTTCAGTCGTGGCGAGCATGAAACCGCTAGGCGTCGAGCTCAAGCCGCTCGACCGCAACCAGACGTTCGCGCTACTGAAGGCGGAGACCGCCGTGAATAATCGCATCATCGCCGCGGCTCACATTCCGACTGCGAAAGCAGCAGCTTGATACGGAGCAACTAAAGCATGAGCATCAAACTCTACGGCACCCTTTATCCGCGACTCTTCTCGGAAGTGGTCCCCGCCAGCGGACCCGCGTTCGACATCCCGCACATCGAGCGTACCGCGCGTGCCCACGAGCAGGCGGGGTTCGACGGCGTGCTCTTGCCGCACAATGCTGGCTGGGCCGACAATTTCCTGACCGCCGCGCGCGCCGCGGGCGTCACCAGCACACTGAACTTCCTGTTGGCGCATCGACCAGGATTCGTCTCGCCGACGCTTGCTGCGCGCAAGCTCGCGACGCTCGATCACTTCACCAACGGCCGACTGCAGGTTCACATCATCACGGGCGGCCGTAATGCCGAGCAGCGCCGTGACGGCGATTACCTCGAGCACGACGCACGCTACGAACGGACTGACGAATATCTGGATATAGTGCGGCGCATCTGGACAAGCCACGAGCCGATCGATCACGCGGGTAAGCACTACCAGTTCGAAAAGGCATTTTCCGAACTCAAGCCGCTGCAAACGCCGCACCTGCCCATCTCATTTGGCGGCGCCTCCGAGCCGGCGATTCGTGCGGCCGCGCGGCACGCCGACATTTTCGCGCTGTGGGGCGAGACGCTCGATGGCACGCGCGAGCTGACGCAACGCGTGCTGGCCGAAGCGCAGCAGTATGGCCGAAAACCCGCATTTAGCATCTCGATCCGGACGATTCTTGGCGCCACCGAAGAGCAGGCATGGGAGCGCGCGCGGGCGATCGCGGCGCAGACGGAAGAGGTCGGTCTGTGGAGTTCGAAATCCAAAGTCTTCGGCGGACATGTGCCGCCTGCCACGGCGGAGAACGAGGGTTCGCGGCGCTTGCTTGAACTGGTCGAGCAGGGCGAGGTGCTCGATAAGCGTCTGTTCATGGGCGTTGCGCGAGCCACCAATGCGCCCGGCAATACCACCGCGATCGTCGGTACCGCCGCGCAGGTTGCGGAAGCCCTGCTCGAGTACTACGACATCGGCGTATCCAGTTTCCTGTTCAGAGGCTTCGATCCGCGCACCGATGCCGAAGAATATGGCGAGGAACTGATTCCGCTGCTGCGCGCAGGGGCGGCTGAGCGGGATGCGCGACGGCAAGCTGTGGCCGCATGATGCCGACGGTGCGCCTAAGCGAAGAAGCTGGCAAGGGTCGTCTTACCCACTATCTCGCCAGACGCAATGATGTCGGCCACCGCCTGCATGTCAGGCGCGATCGGACGGTCTTCCGGCATGAATGCGGCCTGGCCGCGAATCGCGTTATAGACCGTCGCCAATTCCGGCGAGCAAGACTGGCCGCCGCGCAGATCCACCGCCTGGGCCGCACAGAGCGCCTCGATCGACATGATGCCGCGCAGCGTATCCACCATGCCGAGTAGACGGCGCGCGCCGTGGGTCGCCATCGACACATGATCTTCCTGATTGCCGGCGGTAGGAATGGTATCGATCGAGGCGGGATGGGCGCGCTGCTTGTTTTCCGAAGCCATCGCCGCGGCGGAGATGTGCGCCGTCATATAGCCTGAATTCAATCCCGCATCCGGCGTCAACATAGCGGGCAGATGCGTGAAGGCGGGGTCGAGCAGCAAATTGCAGCGACGCTCCGAGAGATTGCCGATTTCGGCGATCGCCATGGCCAGCATATCGGCGGCGAATGCGATCGGTTCCGCGTGGAAATTGCCCCCGGAAATCACTTCGCCGGTGTCGACGAAAATCAGCGGGTTATCGGATGCGGCGTTACCCTCGATCTCGAGCGTGGATGCGGCATGGTGAATCAGGTCGAGACACGCCCCCAGGACCTGAGGCTGGCAGCGGATGCTATAGGGATCCTGGACCTTGCCCGATGCCACACTGATCGCCCGCATCGGACTGCCGTCCAGCAGGGATTTCATCGCATTGCCTACCTCGATCTGTCCCGGCTGGCCCCTGAGAAGGTGAATCCGCGGATCGAACGGACTGGCGATGCCGGCCAGTGCTTCCGTCGACAGTGCCCCGATGGCCATTGCCGCGACGAATGCCTTCTCCAGCGCAAACAAGGCCTTCATTGCAAGTGCCGTCGAGACCTGAGTGCCGTTCATCAGTGCCAGTCCCTCCTTCGGCGCGAGGCTGATCGGCTGCAAACCGGCGCGTTGCAGCGCTGCGCTGCCTGCGTACAGTGCCCCGTCGAACCAGGCCTCGCCGCCGCCGCTCAGCACCGCGCTCATATGCGCAAGCGGCGCCAGATCGCCCGATGCGCCGACCGATCCTTGAGCCGGAATCTTCGGCATCACGCCGCGTTCGAGCATGGCCTCGATCAGCCTGACGGTACGCAGCTTGATGCCGGACGCGCCGCGCCCAAGACTCGCGATCTTCAAGCCCATGGTGAGGCGCACCACGTCGGCGTCCAGCGCGTCGCCATAGCCCGTCATATGCGACATCACCAGGTTCTGCTGTAGCTTGCTCAGGTCCGCGTCACTGATCCGCACATGCGCAAGCTTCCCGAAGCCGGTATTCAGTCCATAGACAGCCTTGCCGCTTTTGACGAGGTCGTCGACGACCCCCTCGGCGGCAACCACCGCTTCGATCGCTCTGGCATTAAGACGCGGGGAGCCGCCCGCCAGCACATGGCGCCAGATTGCGAGGGGCGTGGTACCGGGATCGATTTCGAAACTCGTGTTCATGGATTGGATTTTCAGAAAAATGTGAGAAGGAGCTATCGCTGGATCGCGTTGATACGAGAGAGCCACGGCTGCATGAGCGGGTCTTCGACACAACGTCGGTATGCCGCCAGCAAGGACGGTCTGAGTTCCGCAGCGGCATGCTCCGCCGCCGCGATTGCCGCCGAAATCGCCGGCAGTCGCTCAGCCAGCTCGGCGCGCAGCGCCGCTTCGTCGATGCGCGCGACTCGGCCACGGTCGATGAGTCGGCGCCCACCGACGTACACCTGCAATACCGACTGGCCTTGCTCGCAGAAGACGAGTTGCGTCATAGGCTCGTTGAGCGGCAGAAAAGACGCGCTATTCAGGTCCAGCACCACAAAGTCGGCCTGCTTGCCGACTTCAATGGTTCCCGTGAGCGCGTCTCTTCCCAGCGCTCGCGCACCGTTCGACGTAGCAAGCTCGAAAGCCTGATCAGCGCTTAGCGAGGCATCAGCGTCGGCACGTCCGATGCCGCTGAGCAATGCCGACATGCGCAGGGCATCGAACATTGAATTGAGATCGTTGCCGTTGTTATTGTCGGTGCCAAGTCCAACGTTCACGCCGCGCTTCAGCAGTTCGCCAATTGGCGCGATGCCACTGCCCAGTTTCAAGTTGCACGCGGGGTTGTGGATCACGCTTGCCTGACTGCGCGCCAGCAGATCCATCTCCGGCAGCGTTAGCCAGACTCCATGAGCAAGCACACTATGACGATTCAGAAGGCCGTGCTCGTTCAAATAAGCAACCATCGAGCCGCCGTACATCTTCTGCGCCGTCAGCGCCTGAATCCTGGTTTCGAGTACATGAATCAACACCGGCAGGTCGAACTGCGCCGCGATGTCCCAAGTCCGTTGCAAGAACTCGGTGGTGCATCGTTGCGGGCCCGAAGGCGATAACACAAAACGCACGCGGCCGCCCCACGAGCGCGCCAGCTCGCGCCAGAAGTCGAGCACCGAATTCGACGACCAGCCCGCGGTGGGGGAGGGCGTCGACCCTTGCGCGAGCACATCGCTCAAATACGGTATGCCTTCGTGAAACGGACGGTCGCTCCAGGCGACGCTGACTTCCGCGCGCACGCCCAGGTCGCTATAGGCCTGGAACGCCGCATACACGCTTTCGGGATCGATCGCGGCACCAAAGTGTATGTCGTCGACGATCGTCGTAATGCCGCCCTTCAACATCTCGATCGCGTTGATCAAGGTTCGCAAATAGACGTCGCGCGGACTCCAGCGCCGCGCGTGAGTGGGCGGGTTATACAAGCCCATCCAGATCTCGAGTGGCAAGCCCGCGAAGCGTCCCTTATCGAAGCGGTCGTGGGAGTGATGATGTGCGTTGACCAGGCCGGCCATCATCATTTTCCCGCGACCGTCGGTGCGTTCGTCGACGTGCACGGAACTCACGTCGATGCGCGGCGCAATCGCCACGAATTTGTCCGCCTCCACCAGCACGTCCATCTGTTGCGGGGCCTTGCCGGCGAGTCCTACGACTAGGATTTGCTCGATCAGGTGCAGGAGCGCCATCTTGCTTCCTCAAGCGCGAACACGCGTCGCGTCGGGGCTCCACCACAGCGGAACCTTGATTGCGTCTGCGCTCAGGGGACCGGCGCCAGCGGCCACGTCGCGGGCCTTCTGGTAGCCCGCCTGGCCGTGACGTACCACCCCGATCCCCGAGTCGGTGCTCAGGCAGGCGTCGAGTCGCAGGCGTGCCTCCTCGGTGCCGTCCGCAATCATGGTCACGCCGGTATGGGCCGACATCCCCATGGTGCCGTTCGCCTGAATTGCCACCAGATCCGCCATGCCGGCGGTGTTGAGCAGCGCATTCAGATACGGCCAGTCCGAGACCGCGTCCGAGCCATCCAACATTTGTTCGGTTTCGAATGCCGGGTTAGCGATTGAGCCGGCGTCCAGGTTGTCTCGCGAGAAGGCCACCGGACCTTGGAGTTCGCCTTGCGCAATCAAGTCGTTCACTGCGAGGCCGAACGCTCGGCGTTGACCGAAGCCAAGAAAGCAGATCCGCGCCGGCAGGCCTTCGACGGGCAGCCGAGCGCTCGCAAGCGGGATCCAGCGGGACACCACCGGGTCGTCAGCGAACATCGCCAAAGCCAGTTGGTCCAGGCGCTGCTGATCTTCCACTGCGCCAGAAATGCAGGTCCAACGGAACGGGCCGCGACCCTCGAGGAACATCGGCCGCACATACTCCGCGATGCAGCCGGGATAAGCGTAGGCCTCTTCGTTCGAAAGCCCTGCATCCACGCTCTCTTTGCGCACGAAGGTCCCGTACTCGAATACCACCGAGCCAGCGGCGCGTTGTCGCGTCATGGCGCGCACGATGCGGATCATGGACTCGCGCGAGCGCGCCAGATAGGCATCAGGATCGGCCTCGCGCGTTGCGACGGCCTGCGCTACCGACATGCCCGCGGGGATCAGTGCAAACGGATCGTGACACGGGCACATTTCGGTCACGATGTCGGGGACCCATCCGGCTTGCAAGACCTGCTCGAGTGCTTCGACAAAGTTGCCCTGTACGATGATGGCGCGGGCTTCGCCCTTAGCCTTGGCCTCGTCGGCGAGCCGCATTGCGTCGTCGAGGGATGCCGCCAGCATATCGCCATAGCCATTTTCAAGTCGGTCGTGGATGATCCTGTCGCGAATCTCGACGACCACACTCACGCCGCCGTGCATGGTCATCGCGAGCGGCTGCGACCGGCCCATGCCGCCAAGCCCCGCGCTGAAAAAAATTCTCCCCTTCAGGCTGCCGTTGAAATGACGGTCCGCGATCAGGGCCAGTGTTTCAAAGGTACCTTCGATCACCCCCTGACTGCCGATGTATTGCCATGGGCCCGCGGTATAAGACGCAAATGCAATGAGGTTCTTTTCTTTCAAAGCGTAAAACTTCGGCCATGTCGCCTGAATCAGATTACTGTTTGCCATCACGACGCGCGGCGCCAGTCGGTGCGTCTTGAAAATGGCGACGGGCATGCCGGATTGGATTGCAAGCGTTTCGTCATCTTCGAGCTGCACGAGCGACTCGACAATCGCATCGAAACTTTCCCAATTACGGCACGCCTGGCCGATTCCTCCATAGATGATCAGGCGGCTTGGATCTTCCGCGTTCTCAAGATTATTCTCGAGCATTCGCAGAATGGTTTCCTGGCGCCAGCCTTTGCAACGAAGCGTGCTCCCGCGCATCGCTGTGATACGTTTTCCAGTTGGTTCATTCATATGCGGATTGGCTCGCTTAATAGTCCGATGGCTTCCTGGGTCCAATTGTTCAGCCGCGGCGCGCTCGAAACCATGCGAAAGATGGAAAGTTCGCTTTCGTCACAGTTTCTCCGCCGTCAATCGGCACCAGGCGCTGTGACCTTCGGCTTGCGGTGGAATAAGCGATGGCGGATTTTTGGTTTGTGAGGCTTCGACGGCTTCTTTGCCCGGTTGGGGCCGTTGACGGACACCGCGTTGGGGCCGAGGTCGGCTGCGTGTCCATCGCCACCGCCACTCCCTTCGGCGTATGCCGCCCCGGTAAATCCAACCACGGCGAGCGTTGTAACGATCGTCGCGATCGCGCATTTGTTCCCGATATTCCGCATTTGATTTCCTTATTTGAAAGTACGACTAATGATTAATGCTCGGCGAGCGATCAAATCCGCTCGGCCTTCATCATGATCAGGTTCTTGTTTGAGAAATTGCTTTCCCAGACGGCTTTGCCGAGCGCGGGCAACAGGTGGAGATCTTCAACTACCACTTGACCGAGCACGGGGGCTTGGAGGTCCTCGGAGGTCGCGCCGTACTGCAGCGTGATCTTCTGCCCCGACGCCTGCGAGTACCTCACGCGGCCGAGCGGGGCATCCTTGATCACTTCCTTATGGGGGGTAGGCGCGGTGGACAGCAGCGGCGTCCACGCAAAGATCGAGCTGCCGCTGACCATGGCGTGCTCCTGCGGGACTTCGAACGGCAAGGCCGCCAGGACTTCCTGGCAAAGTTGCACGTTTTTATCGACGGCGAGGCTGACTCGCACCGATATACCCAAAGACGCCCAGGTCAAGCGTATAAGGGTGAGCGCCGCCGCGGCGCTTTCGATGCCGTGGCGCGAGGCCTCGGGCAAGACCACATCCCCGGCATAGCGCATTTCCCGGCCGGCGTTCCACGGAAAGTAATGGTGCGACCAGGCCTCGAGGCGATTGACATAGCGGTTCAGTGCCTCGACAGCAGCGCGGATCTGCTCGCCCGAAGCAGTACCGATCTCTGCGGTGAGCGCGGCCGACCAGGCAGCCAGTTTGCCGAAGCCCGCATAGCCGAGAAAGCCGGTGTAGCAGGGACTCAGCTCGGCAAACATGACGCGCACGGCGTCGGTGGATACGGCTTCCGCTCGTACCATCCTCAGCATGGGGAAGAGCGTGTAGCAGGCCAGGTCACGCACCATGCCGTTGACGAAATCGAAGGTCGTAAAATACTGTCCATGTGAGCCGGCGCGATTTTCAAGGCGCCCGTTACGCAGAATCGTCAGCTCTTCTGGCTCAACGCCGATAATCCTTATTGCTTCATCGTTCAATGCTTGAACGATATGGTCGAAATTTCCTTTCATACGTTTCCTCGTCGCTAAGACGTTGGGACAAAGCTGGATGAGGGCTGGATGCGTCGGTCAGTTGGAGGTCGCCGCTACGGCAGTCGCCAGGCCGTGATCCGGCGCTCGGCCCGGGAATTCCTGGCCGTCATAAACGCGCCCGTAGAACGCACCCAAATGCCATGGAAAGTAATGATGTGACCAGGCATTGAGTCGATTGCCGTAACGCAGAAATGCGACAAGCAAGCGCTTCACATCAGCACTGCTTGATGCGCTTCTGACCGCGGCGCGAAGTTGCTCCGCGAAATCGCGTAGCGTTGCCAATCCGGAATAGGCCAGATAGTCGGTATATGGCGGGTCGGTCTGATCGAGCACGTCGGCGATCTGTTGCGGAGTGAAGGTATCCGCCAGCTTGAGCAAGGGATAAATGCAGTAGACGATATAGTCGCGAATCATCCCGTTGGCGAAGTCCCACGCGGTGAAATATTGTCCGTAGGATCCGGTGTCGCGTACTTCGCCGCGCCGGATGCGCCGAAGTTCCTCGGGCTCGCAAAGTTGCACCCGCTCCGCCTCGCGCAGAAACTTCTGAGCAAGTTCCGGCAGCGCGGCGCTGTCGGCGCTGCGTGGCGACAGGACCGCGTCGTGTGGACGCACCTCCACGAAAATCAGCTTTTTGCTCCAGAACAAGCTGTCCCATACCGCTTTGCCGACAGACGGCAAAAACGACACATACTCGGGTAGAACTTGTCCGAGGATGGGCTGCAGAACCGGCTCCTGTCCGCGGCCATATTGGATAGACATCTTGTTGCCGGTGCCTTGCGAATAGCGTATCGCGCCAATCTCGCAATCGACGATGCGTGCGCGGTGCTGGACGCTCGCGACGCTTACGATCGGCACCCACGCATAGGTTGATTCGCCCGAAACGACAGGGTGGGATTGCAGCACCTTGAACGGCAGGTGTTGCCAGAACTCCTCGCAAAGCGCCGCATTACGCGTGTCGTTCAGTTCAGCGACCACCGTTACGCCTAGTTCGGGCCAGCAAATATCGACAAGACGCCCCATATATTCATCTCCGTGTTGGTGGCGCGCGGCGCGCGACGGACATTCATGCGTTCACCTCGGCCGAGCCGCGTGCTGAACGAGACAATGCGACCCGCGTGCTGGTCGATCGGATACTCCGATTGGTTCGCCGTTCGATCAGTTTCTGGACAATCGTCCAGACTCCGGTGAGTACCAGGTAGTACACGGATACCGCGAGATAGACTTCGAAAGTTCGATACGACGCGGCTTGAATCGCGTCGGCGACATGAAATAACTCAGGCACAGCGATGGTGCTGAGTAGCGATGTGGTTTTGAACATCGCATTGAAGCCGTTGCCGAGCGGTGGAAGAATGGTCCGGAAAGCCTGCGGAAAAACAATTCGGCTGAAGGTCAGCCATGGCGTCATGCCGAGCGACTTCGCGGCTTCGGTTTGTCCGACGTCTACGGCCTCGATGCCCGATCGGGTGATTTCGCTCATGAAAGCGGCCTCGTGCAGGCCGAACACGATAACGCCGGCCAATAGGGCGCCACTCACGTTCAGAAAGCCAAAAGCGATTTCCTGTGGAAACAAATCGATGCCGCCCATCAGATAGGGCAGGCCAAAGTAGACCAGCATCAGCTGCACCAGGATCGGCGTTCCGCGAAAGAAACCGATGTAAATCTGATTCACCGCGCGCAGCAAAATGCTTTTGCTCAGGCCACCCAAGGCGAGTAATGTCCCGAGCATCATCCCAAGAATCATCGAGGCAATCGCCGAGCCGGTGGTGAGCAGCAAGCCGCGTAATAGCGCCGTGGGAGGATGAAACAGCAGGTGGAGAAAATAGCCGACGTCAAAATTCATGGAAGTTCTCCCAAGACACCGTCGCAGCGGCGCATCGCTCAGCAGGCGTGTGCGGCATCACAAGGGACAACGCCCTGACGCAGGTGCCATGTATCGATCATGCTTTGAAATTCGCCCGATGCAATGAGGGCGTGGACGGCACCGCGCACCGAGTTCGCGGTTTCGCTGTCGTTTTTACGGAGCACTACTCCATATGTCACGGGCGCCACTGGCATGCCGCCAATCTCGAAATCGCTACTGTCCTTCGACAGAAAATAGGACAGGTTCATGGCGCCGCTGACGTAAGCATCGACGCGATGCAAGGCGAGTTCCTGGTAGGCAAATGCCTCTGTCTGATACGTATAAATTTGCATCGGCTGTTTGCCGGCTGCGACTAGCGCAGCGTTTGCGTCTTCAAGCCGCTTGGCATTCGCTCCGCCAAGCAAGACCGCAACCCGCTTCCCCGACAGGTCGGTATATTTGGCGAGGTGTAAAGGATTGCCCTTCGTCACGAGCAGTCCGGATGCCGCTTGCGCGTAGTCGACAAAATTGTATTTTTCGAGGCGCGTCGGGTTCTTCGAAAGCTGGGAGACCACCGCATCGCATTTTCCCGAGTCCAGCGCGGGAAAAATCGTCGAAAACTTGAAGTTCTGGATTTGCGCCGGACGTCCGACCTGCTTCGCGATCGCCTTCATCAGATCGACTTCAAAACCTTCGGGGGTCGTACCGTCCTCGGCGATATAGGCGGCAGGAGGGCTGCTGAGTTCTGTACAGAACATCAACGGCTTGGCGGTGGGCGCACCCCACGCATGCAAAGAGAGCGCAAATAGCGTTGCGAATGCGATCGATCGCGACACCCCGACAGGCCGCTTCGCGAGACGAATTTTCGACAGGTAGGACATTTTATAGACGCCAAAAAAGTGATTGCGATCGATTGGATGCCAACCCCGAGTGCCGTCGAGCGCACGCTCGGGCATCTCTGGAATAGGCAGTCCTTTGCGATTCTCGCCCAACCTCATGCGTAGACAGCCGCGCATGCGATGTCGCAACGTCGAGCCTAGAAAACCGTGTAAATGCCGACCCGCGCGTCCGCCTGCGATCTACTGCGCGCCGGCGTGAAATTTCCGCCCAGGTCCGCGTCCACGCCACTCGAGGCCTTGACGTAGTCGCCGGAGACATACACTTTGGTTCGCTTCGACAAGCGATATGCAAGGCCGCCGCTACCTTGATTCCAGGTATGTCCTTGGAAGGTGGTGTGCTGATATCCGAGCACGCCTCGCACTACCGGCGTGAAGTCGTATTCCACGCCGCCCTCGTAGACATGCATGACCGAAGACGCCGTGAACGCATTCAGGGTGGTGTTCGTGAAGTTGCCTTCAAACAGCCACTTTCCCGCGCGGTAGCTACCGCCAACGTCCAGTGCGTGCATGGATTTCAGTTGGAAGGCGGTCGCAGTGTCGGTTGCGGCGCCCGAGGCGCTATAGGTAGCAACCGTTGTCCCGAAGAATAGCGGCGTGCCGATTGCCGCATACGGATCGAGCGTCGGCGTTGCCAGGGACGAGTAGGCGATGCCGACCGAAACCGGCCCGCCGTTGTATTGGCCGCCCGCACTCCATGCGCTGCCGTCGTGAAAATCCCCGGCCGTGTTGCTGAACGCGTACATGGCACCGGCCTGGAAGCCGCCGTAGACGTTGCTGGTGTATTTCACCGCGTTGTGGTTTCGATCGCCAGCGATGCGGTCAAAATCGCCTTGATGGTTGGCGTAGCCGCTGCCGTCATAAGAGACGTTATAAACCGTGACAAAATCATTGACCATATCGTATTGGTTGCCGATTTTGAAAGTTCCGAATGGACCCTGCAAACCGACCCAATCCTGGCGACCGAAAATCGCGCCGCCCTGATTCGCTTTGCCACTGCTTATATTGAAGCCGCCTTCGATTTTGAAAATCGTACTTATCCCGCCACCCAAATCTTCAACGCCTTTGAATCCCCAGCGATTGCCGCTGATAATGCCGTTGTCGGTCTTGAAGTTTTTCGAGCCGCCTTCATTCGTCACGTAGGTCAAGCCGGCATCAATGGACCCATATAGCTGCACAGAACTCTGGGCATGGCAGACACCTCCCGCGCATGCCAAGGTGGTTGCGAGCAAAGCACGTTTCCGCTTCATTGTAGGTCCCTTATGTTTCATGTGAGTGCGCGTGTTGAGAGGCTATCTAGTGGAAAAACCGGCGGCGACCGGGGTTTTTAGGGACTGTACGGTCTGAGGATTCCTTAGAGTCCTCATCGTCTGCCGTATGTCATTGCGAATTGAGTGTCGGTTAGCAAAATGCGCGGAACCATGTGATTTTCAGAAAGTTGACTTTCCTGGTTTCGCTGCGCGTGCCAAGAGCAAGAGCGGCCCTCCAAGAAATCAGTGGGGCAGGCCGGCGAGTAGTCGGGTAAGCGGGTGCAGGTGGGGGATGCAGGCGGCTATGCCCCAGGCGGGGCATGCGCTGCTGGTAGAGATGGGCACACGGCGGTACGAGTGCCGGGCTTGCGCCAGCCCTTGGCACGCTTGCGCGAAGCAAGGGCGCGGCGTTGCGTCTAGTCGGTGCGGCTCAGCGATGCATAGTCGCTTTCCGTGCGATGGGGGAACGCTACTCCCAGGTTCCATGGGAAATACAAGTGAACCCATCGCTGCAGCCGCACGATATATCGAGTCAGGGACGACGTGAGCGCTACATAGTCCTCCTTGGAGGACAGCGTCGCGATGGCCGCCAGATATTCGTGGCCCAGGTGACCTAGTTTCACCAGCCCCAGATCGTCGAGAAACTCAAAAATATCGAACGTCTTATTGGTAAATTCGTTGGTCATGCGCGCCAGCAAATCGACGCTTACGTCCTCATACTGGGCGACCTTGAGGAAGCGGAAGAACACGTCCTGGCTGAGAACCATCAGATAGCCTTCCAGGTGAACCAGCACGCTGAAAACCTGCTTGCCGCTTCCGGCACCGCTGTCGATGATTCCATAGCGCACGCGTTTGAGTTCCAGCGGCTCCGTCAGCCAGATCTTTTCGATTTCCTGATCGATGTCACGCTTGATCGATTGCCAGTCGCGTGGGTGAGGTTTGTTATCCATGATTCATTCTCCGATTGAAATTTCGACGACCACGGGCTCGCGTACGGGATTGAGTACGGTATTGCGCCACACCAGTTTCCCGACCTCCTTGACCGTCGGCATGTCCTCGCCGCGTATCTGCGCAAACTGATTGACCCGCGCGCTTTCGGTAATCTCGCCATAGCAAATATTGATGCCACAGGTCGGGGCGTAGAAATAGACCGAGCCGATCACGCGTTGCACCGGATCAAGTTGATCCAGATAGAGAATTTTGGTGGGCATGCCGATGGTTTCGCCCGAGATCACGACATGCGTTGTCAAAGTCGTGAGCGGAAACGTTCTCTCAAGGGCCGCGACAAGATCGCGGTTGGTTCCTAGTAGTTTGGCTTTGAAGCGGAATTGACCGTCATTGACGGAAAAGTTCAGATGTTTATCCGGCATCGAAATTACCTTGCGGGCAGAATGGAAAAATCGACAAAGGCGTTCGCCCTCATCGACCCTTGGCGGAGATATTGCTGCGCAGTGAATCGAAACCGACGGTCCAATGCACCACCAGCATCAGGACCATCGTAAAAGCGAAAATGATGAAGCCGTAGGCCGAAGCCAAGGGGTCGTATTGCTCGGAGATATATGAAAATAATTTCATCGGAAACGTCGCGGTTTGCACGCTGCCGAGGAAAATGATTACGACGGACTCGTCCAATACCAGAACGAACGAAAGCACCGATGACACAAAAATGCCGGTCAGCGCAATTCGGAAGGTGGTTTGGAAAAAGGCTTCCAAGTGTCCTGCACCCGATATTCGCGCCGCCTGCTCAATGCTGACGTCGACCTGCTGAAAGACGCCGACGAGGGTGCGCGTCGTCAAGGGAAAGGTAATGACGACATAGGCAACGAGGACGAGCGTGTTCGTACCCAGCAGATGCATCGCGGATGCGATGGCGAGGGCGGAAAATGCGAACACCGATGTCGGCACCATGAGCGGTGACAACACAATCCAGTCGATCCAGGAAGCGCGCGCGAGCCTGCCGCGCGTGACCGAAATCGCGACTGCCGTGCCGAGCATCAAATTCACCAAAGTGACGAGTACGCAGAAAAGCAGGCTGCGCCCGATTGCCGCGATAAAGTCGGTGCGATTGCAGGCGTCGATGAGCCATTTGAACGAAAAGCCATGCCACGGAAACGGCACTTGTCCCGCGGTGAATGCCGAGCCGACCATGATGACAATGGGTGCGACCAGGATCGCAAGAACCAACCAGGCGATCAATGCCATGCAGCGCCGGATCAGTGAGTAACTCATCAGGCGCTCCTGAGATAGCGGAGGCTGGCGTTCGAATAGGTTTTAACGCCAACAAAAAAGATCGAATTCAAAGCAAGCAGTAGCAACGATATGGCGGCGGCCTGTGGCCAATTGCCGGTCTGCGCGGCATTGGCAATCAGCGGCGCCAGCATTGGGACCTTTCCTTGGCCTAACACGATAGGTACGATGAAGGCCGCCGACGTGGACGGTAAGGTAAACAGGATCGCCGTGAACAAGCCAGGTTTGGACAAGGGGATATAGACGCGCCACAGTCGGCTAAGCTGGGCGGCGCCGCAAGTCGACGCGGCCTCGTCCAGCGTGTCGGGGATTTTTTCAAACGCGGCCACGAGAATCAAAATCATCTGCGGCAGTGACGCGTAGACACAGCCGAAAGCGACGCATCCTTTGGTCCCCAGAAATTGCGCGTGCGCGGCCAAAATGCCAAGAAAGAGCAGGGCGCGATTAACCGGGCCATCGTAGGCAAACAGGATTTGCAGGCAGTAAGCCTTCAGGACGAAACTCAAAGCGAAGACGCTCACGACCGTGGCGACCCATGCGCTTTTTCTGTTACTCAGCTTTGCGATGTAATAGCTGATCGGATAGGCGAGCACCAGGCAAGCTATGGAGGCTTCGATGGTTATCTCGATACTGTTTACCAAAGCGGATCGCACGTAGCTCGACGTGGCAAGATCGAAAAAATTGCCCAGGGTGAATCCAGAGACGTAAAGGTGGTCGAGGTCCGGATGAAAGAAGGCGAGGGCTGTGAGCCACACCATGCAGACGGCGAACGGCAGAATCGCCGGAACCGCACCCAGCAATAAGAGATCGGCCTGGGAAACACGCTTTCCGAAGGAAATCCGCATCACGCTTCCTTGCTTACGACGTGAGCATCGCGCGCGGCCCAGGCGACATACACCTGATCGCCGTTTTGACTTAGACGGATGCTTCCGTTATTGGCATGGCTGCGGCTATTCACCACCAGTGTCTGCTTCAATTGGGGAACGGCGACGAACCATTGACAACTGCCGCCGCGAAACACACGCTTCTCCAGCGTGCCGAGAACACAATGACAATCGCTGGCTGGCTCGGGCCTGGTCGCTGAAATAGTGATCGATTCCGGCCGCACGGCCATGAATCGCTCACCAGTGCGCGATGCAATGTCATCGAGAGAGGACGCTTCCGCGATGCGTGCGACAGGAATCAAATTGATGTCACCCAGAAATGCGGCCGCTTCATAAGTCGTAGGATGAAAATAAAGCTGTTCGGGAGTCCCTATTTCGCGGATGCGGCCCTGGTCCATGATCGCCACTCTGGACGACATGGAGAGTGCCTCACCGTGGTCGTGCGTGACGAACACAACGGTGATGCCGAGCCGGTGTTGTAAATCGGAGATTTCAATCGACATCTGCTCGCGCAACTTTGCGTCGAGGTTGGACAGCGGCTCGTCCAGCAACAGCACGTCGGGCTCCGCGGCGATGGCGCGCGCGATACCGATGCGTTGCTGCTGACCGCCACTAAGCTCGCGCGGAAAGCGCTCGGA
>JBPBQZ010000097.1:0-25975 GCA_050955105.1 Janthinobacterium lividum
CGCGCAACGCCCGCAACGGCTGGTTATTCACGCGCTTTGGCGACTTGAAAATCAAGAATGCTGCGCACCGCAATGATCGCCGACCGCTGGATACAGGCTGCGGTTGCTATACCTGCCGCAATTTCTCGCGTGCTTATCTGCACCATCTGCACCGCGCCGGCGAGATCCTGGGCGCGCAGTTGAACACCATCCATAATCTGCATTACTCCCTGCAATTGATGGGCGAAATGCGCGCGGCCATCGAGGTCGGCGGCTTCGCGGCGTTCACCGAACGCTTCCGCGCCGAGCGCGCGCAAGGCGCCGCTTAACGCCGGCGCTGACGCGCGCCGAGCGAATACCACGCCTGCTGGCTGTTACACCAGCCGTTTCGGTGACGGCCGGGTGTAGAATACGCCGCTCTTCACCAAGAACCCCCGGAGAACCCTCGTGTCTTTTTTTGGCAATCTGTTCTCGTCAGGCGCCACCGGCGCAGGCGGCGCTGAATCCAGTTTGATGAGTTTCGCACCGCTCATTCTGATGTTCGTGGTGCTGTATTTCATCATGATCCGTCCGCAGATGAAGCGTCAGAAAGATCATCGGAACATGCTCGCCGCGATGGCGAAGGGTGACGAAGTCGTGACCAGTGGCGGCATGGTCGGCAAGGTTACGCGCGTGACCGAAGCCTACGTCGGCGTGGAAATCTCCGACAACGTCGAAATCACCGTGCAGAAAAGCGCGGTCACGACGATTCTGCCGAAGGGCACCATCAAGTCGCTTTAACACGGCAATTCCCGCGCGGCGCCGGGAGGCCCGGCCGGCTGCGCCGCGCGCCCCACCTCACATCCCAGCCATGAATCGCTATCCCCTCTGGAAGTACGTTGTGATGCTGGTGGCACTCGCCATCGGCGTTTTCTATGCGTTGCCGAATCTGTTCGGTGAAGCGCCAGCCGTGCAGATTTCCAGCGCGAAGGCCACCGTCAAGGTAGACAGCGGTGTGCTGCAGCGGGTTGAGGGCGCGCTCGCGGCCAACAATCTGCCGGCCGACGACATTACGTTCGACAACAATCCGAACAATGCCAGCGTGCGCGTGCGGCTGCACGACAACGACACGCAACTGCGCGCCAAAGACCTGCTGTCGAAAACGCTGAACGCCGATCCGTCTGATCCCACCTATATCGTCGCGCTGAGCCTGCAAAGTGCGGCGCCGCGCTGGCTGACGGCGCTGAATGCGCGTCCGATGTACCTGGGCCTCGATCTGCGCGGCGGCGTGCATTTCCTGCTGCAGGTCGATATGGCCGGTGCGCTCGATAAAAAGCTCGATTCCGACGCAGCCGATGGGCGCGCACTGCTGCGCGACAAGAATATCCGCACCGGCGCCATCGGCCGCACCGGCGAAACGCTTGTGGTGCAGGCCGCCGATGCGGGCGTGGCCGACGCCGCGCGCAACGCGCTGCTCGACGGCGTCAGCGAGTTGCAGTGGAAGACGCAGCAGGCGGCGGACGGCAGCTATCAGGTGATCGGCACCTTCTCCGATGCCACGCGCCGCACCGTGCAAGACAATGCGCTCAAGCAGAACATGACGACGCTGCACAACCGCGTCAATGAACTGGGCGTGACCGAGCCGGTGGTGCAGCAGCAGGGCGCCGACCGCATCGTGGTCGAACTGCCCGGCGTGCAAGACACCGCCAAAGCCAAGGACATCATCGGCCGCACCGCCACGCTCGAAGCGCGCCTGGCCGACGCCGACGCGCCGCGCAATCCGGGTCCCGCCGATCCGGTGCCGCCGGGCGACGAACTGTTCACACAAGGCAACGGCGCGCCGGTGTTCCTGAAGAAGCAGATCATCTTCACCGGCGATCGCATCACCAACGCTTCGGCCGGTTTCGACCGCGACCAGCGGCCCTCCGTGCAAATCAAGCTCGATGCGGCGGGCGGCCGGATCTTGCGCAGCGTCTCGCGCGACAACATCGGCAAGCCGATGGCGATCGTGCTGTTCGAACATAACAAAGGCGAAGTGCTGACGGTGGCGACGATCCAGTCGGAACTCGGCGAAAACTTCGAGATTACCGGTTCCACCTCCACCAGCGCCGCGAACGACCTGGCGCTGCTGCTGCGCGCCGGCTCGCTGGCCGCGCCGATGGACATCATCGAGGAACGCACCATCGGCCCGAGCCTGGGCGCCGACAACATCCGCAAGGGCTTCGACTCGGTCAGCTGGGGTTTTGCGGCAATCGCCGTCTTCATGCTGCTTTACTACATGCTGTTCGGCGTGTTCTCAGTGCTGGCGTTGTCGCTGAACCTGTTGCTGCTGGTCGCCGTGCTGTCGATGTTGCAGGCCACGCTGACGCTGCCGGGCATCGCCGCGATTGCGCTGACACTTGGCATGGCGATCGACTCCAACGTGCTGATCAACGAACGTATCCGCGAAGAGCTGCGGCGCGGCGCGGCACCGCAGACGGCCATTTCCGAAGGCTTCCGGCACGCCTGGGCCACCATTTTCGATTCGAACGTCACCACCTTGATCGCCGGTCTGGCCTTGCTGGCCTTCGGTTCGGGGCCGGTGCGCGGCTTCGCGGTGGTGCACTGCATCGGCATCGTCACTTCGATGTTCTCGGCGGTGTTCTTCTCGCGCGGGCTGGTGAATCTTTGGTACGGCGGCAAGCGGCGCCTCAAGACCTTGGCAATCGGCCAGGTCTGGCGCCCAGCGGGTAGTCGCGCGGCCGACGACAGCGATGCGGCGGATGCCGCGGCGCTGCTCGCTCCCACCGACGAAGCGGTAAAGCCCAAGCCCGCGGCCAAAGCCGCGCGACCCACGCCTGCGCGCGGGCCTGCTACCGGCCGCGGCACGCCGCCGGGCGGCAAAACCGGCGGCAGTCGCTAAGACGCCGCCAGGGAGACCACTCATGGAATTTTTCCGGATCCAAAAAGACATCCCGTTCATGCGCCGGGCGCTAGTGTTCAACGTTATCTCGTTGATCACCTTCCTGGTCGCCGTGTTCTTCCTCGTACATCGCGGACTGCATCTGTCGATCGAATTCACCGGCGGCACGGTGCTCGAGGTCAACTATCCGCAAGCGGTGAATGTCGATCCGCTGCGCGATGCGCTCGGACATATCGGCTATGGCGACGCACAGGTGCAGACTTTCGGCACCTCGCGCGACGTGCTGGTGCGCTTGCCGCTGAAACATGACGCGGCGGGGCACGTTCTGTCGTCGGCCCAGCAAAGCGACGACGTGATGAAGGCATTGAGCGCGCAAAATCCCGCAGCAAAACTGCAGCGCGTAGAGTTCGTCGGGCCGCAAGTGGGCAAGGAGTTGGCCAGTGACGGCTTGATGGCGCTGCTTTGCGTGGTGGTTGGCATCGTCATCTATCTATCATTCCGCTTCGAGTGGAAGTACGCGGTGGCGGGCATCATCGCCAACCTGCACGATGTGGTCATCATTCTCGGGTTCTTCGCCTTCTTCCAGTGGGAGTTCTCACTGTCGGTGCTGGCGGCGGTGCTGGCGGTGCTCGGCTACTCGGTGAACGAATCGGTGGTGATCTTCGATCGAATCCGTGAAACCTTCCGGAGGCAACGCAAAATGTCGGTGATCGACGTCATCAACCACGCGATCACCAGCACCATGTCGCGCACCATCATCACGCACGGCAGCACGCAAATGATGGTGCTGTCGATGCTGCTGTTCGGCGGCCCGACGCTGCACTACTTTGCGCTGGCATTGACCATCGGCATCCTGTTCGGTATCTACTCGTCGGTATTCGTCGCCGCCGCGCTGGCGATGTGGCTGGGCGTCAAACGCGAAGACCTGATTCGTCAGAGCAAACCGAAGTTCGATCCGAACGATCCGAACGCCGGCGCACAGGTCTGAAGCATGCGGCGGCCATGTGTCGCCGCCAGGCCACGGGGTTGACAGCGGCCGCTGCCGCGTTTTGGTAAGATTTCCGCACATCGCGCGCAAGCGGCGCGCGCCCGCGGCTGTCCAACCTGTCCCGTATGCAAACCACCGAGCTGATTGCCTGCCGCTACTGCGACGCCCTGCACCGCAAGGTGGCTATCCAGGGCCGCGAGGCGGCGCGCTGCACGCGCTGCGACGCAGTGTTGTATCGCATGGCCGATGATCGGGTCGAGCGCGTCCTGGCCTTGGCCATCGCCGCATTGATCGTCTTCGTCATCGCCAACGCCTTCCCCATCGTTCAGCTCGAATCCCAAGGCATTACCATCAACACCACGCTGTTCGGCGCCATCGTCCAGTTGTGGGAGCAGCAGCGCTACATCATTGCCTTGATCGTGTTGTGCTCCACTATCCTGTTTCCCCTTACAGAATTGCTCGCGCTCATCTATCTGCTGGGGGGAATCTGCCGCGGTGAGGCGCCGCGCTTCTTCAACCAGGTATTGCGCGCGGTGCTGACGGTGCGTCCGTGGGGCATGCTCGAAGTGTTCATGCTCGGCGTGCTGGTGACGCTGGTCAAGCTGTCGGGTTATGCGCAATTGATGCTGGAACCCGGTTTGTTCGCATTTGGCGGGCTGACCTTGCTGATTACCGCGGTGCTTGCGTTCGATCCGCGCACGCTCTGGGACTTCGCCGAGCAAAGGCTTGGCGTACCGGGCGCCCACATCATTCCGGCTCCGACGGTGGCGCTGCAGGCGCTCACCCCGCGCACACGAGAGCCGCAATGAAGTATCTGACCGCCGCCGACGCCGGACTGATCTCGTGCGAGTCTTGCAGTTTGCTGTCGCCACGAGTGCGCACGGTCGAACGCCAACGTTGCCCGCGGTGCGGCGCTTCGCTGCATTCGCGCAAGCCCAACAGCCTGACGCGCACCTGGGCGCTGCTGATCGCGGCAGCGATTCTTTATATCCCGGCGAACCTGTTGCCGGTGTTGCACACCCGCTCGTTGCTGGGCGACTCGGACGACACCATCATGAGCGGCGTGGTGTTTTTCTGGACCTCGGGCTCGTGGGTTCTGGCGATCATCGTCTTCGTCGCCAGTATCATGGTACCGATGCTGAAACTTTTCTCGCTCTCCTTTCTAACGCTCAGCGCACAGATGCATGTCGATTGGCGGCCACGCCAGCGCACCCATCTGTATCGGGCGGTCGAAAGCATCGGCCGCTGGTCGATGCTCGACATATTCGTCATTACCCTCACCGTCGCGCTGGTACGCTTCAGCACCCTGGCCGAAATCACCTCCGGACCGGGCGCCGTGGCATTCGGATCGGTGGTCGTGCTCACCATGCTGGCCGCGCTGCAGTACGATCCGCGGCTTATCTGGGACTCCATAAAAAGGCCGATGAACGACCATGACTAGCTCGGATACACCGCGCCCGCCTGACAACGACCGTCCCGCGTCACAAAGTCCGCCGCCCGCTGACGACGTAAACAGCCTTACTACCGCCCCCGAACCCGTAGTCGAACGACGCGGTCGCTGGATTCCGTCGCTGGTCTGGCTGATTCCGCTGATTGCCGCGCTCATCGGCATCTCGCTGGCAGTCAAGGCCATCATCGATCAAGGCCCGACGATTACCATCACGTTCCACACCGCCGAAGGCATCGAGCCGGGTAAGACCAAGGTCAAGTACAAGGACGTGGACATCGGCGAGGTCAAGCAGGTCACGCTCAGCGGCGACCTGTCGCAGGTGCAGGTGAAAGTCGCCCTGACCAAGGAAGCGGAAGATTTCGCGGTCACCGATACGCGTTTCTGGGTGGTGCGCCCGCGCGTGGCGGCCAGCGGTGTATCGGGACTGGGCACCTTGTTGTCCGGCTCGTATATCGGCGTGGATGCGGGTCATTCGGACGAAACCCGCAAGAACTTCGTCGGGCTTGAAACGCCGCCGGCGGTCACACGCGACCAGCAAGGGCATCAATTCGTCTTGCACGGCGATAGCCTTGGGTCGCTCGACATCGGTTCGCCGGTTTTCTATCGCCGCGTGCAAGTCGGCCAGGTGGTGGCGTTTAACCTCGATCCGGACGGCACCGGCGTCACACTGCGCATCTTCGTGAGCGCACCTTACGATCACTATGTCGGCGCCGACACGCGCTTCTGGCATGCCAGCGGTGTCGACCTGCGTCTCGACTCCAGCGGCTTCCGGCTGAATACGCAGTCGCTGGCGGCCGTACTGGTGGGCGGTATAGCGTTCCAGACGCCGCCGGGTACGCCAGTGGGCACGCCTGCCGACGACAACAAGCAGTTCAGGCTGGCCGGCACCGAAGCGCAGGCCATGCACGCGCCCGACAGTACGCCGATTCAGGCCGTGATGAATTTCAATCAATCGCTGCGCGGCCTGTCGGTCGGAGCGCAGGTCGATTTCCGCGGCATCGAGTTGGGCGAGGTCCACAGCATCAGCGTGGTCTACGACGAAAAGACGCGGCAATTCAATATGCCGGTGGTCGTCAATCTCTACGCGTCGCGCCTCGGCAGTGACTTTGCTCGCACGCTGGGCAAGGACCCAAGCGAACAGGACTCGCTGATCCGCGCCCTGGTCGCACGCGGTCTGCGCGCGCAACTGCGTACCGGCAACTTCCTCACCGGCCAGGTCTACGTGGCACTCGACTTCTTCCCGAAGGCAGCGCCAGTAAAACTCGACCTGTCGAAGCAGCCGATCGAATTGCCGACCGTGCCGAACACCCTCGACCAACTGCAACTGCAGGTGGCCGACATCGCCGGCAAACTCGACAAGATTCCGTTCGACCAGATCGGCAATAACCTGAACAACACGCTCAAGCGCGCCAACAGCCTGTTCGCACAACTCGATACGCAGGTAGCACCGGAGGCGCAGGCTACGCTGTCGGAGGCTCGCAAGACCTTCGGTGCGGCGCAACGCACCTTGTCGGAAGATTCGCCGCTGCAATCCGATGTCAGGCAGGCCATGCAGGAACTCACGCGCACCGCGCAATCGCTGAACGTTCTCGCCGAGTATCTCGAGCAGCATCCCGAGGCGCTGTTGCGCGGCAAGCAAGGAGACAAATGATGAAGCGAGTCCGTTCCTTCCCGCAGGCGCTGCGGCACCTGGCGCACCGCCTGGCGATTCCGGGCGCCTTGGTGGCGGGGCTCAGCGTGCTGGTGGCGGGTTGCGGCACCTCGCCGCCAAGCCGCTTCTATACGCTGACGGGGCCGGTCGATGCCCCCGGTGCCACGCTCGCGACGTCTGCTGCGCAAAGTACCCCGGCAACACCGGCGTGGGCCGCTACGGCGACCCCATTGCTGATCGAACTCGCACCGACCATCGTGCCGCAACAGGTGGCGCGACCACAAATGGTGGTGGGAGTCGGCCCGGATCAAGTTGAACTCAAAGAACAGGAACGCTGGGCGGCACCGCTGGGCGATGAAATCGGCAGCGCCCTGTCGGCCGACCTGACGCAGCAGCTTGGTGCCATCGATGTCTACAGCACGCCGCGCGCCGACGCGGTGCCGGTTTATCGCATCAGCGTCAATGTGCAGCGCTTCGAATCACTGCCCGGTAGTCGCGCAACGATCGAAGCAGTGTGGAGTGTGCGGCGTGTACCGGGCGATCAGGCGCTGACGTGCCGGTCGGTTGCCAGTGAAGCGGTAGGGCCAGGTTACGCGGCCTTGGTTGGCGGACACCGTCGCGCGCTGGCGCACGTCGCCGCCGACATTTCATTCGGGGTCGGGGCGGTGCGCGATGCGGCATCGCGATTGCCTCCGGCGAGCCCGCAAGCGACTACCGCATCCGGTACGCATTCGGTGACCGCTGCAGGCGCGACGACCGATTATGCGAGCGCGCCGCGCATCGCGTGTCCCATTTCCGCCGCCTCGGCAAGCTGAGGCGACCGCTAGTCCAGGTCAAGCGCCTCGGCGAGCTGAGGCGACCGCTAGTCCAGGTCAAGCGCGTCGGCGAGCTAAGCCGACCGCTAGTCCACGTCGAGCACGTCGGGGAACTGAGCCGACCGCCGACTTGCGTCATGCGCCTCGACGAATTCAGTGGCACGTCGAGGCGATGCACGGCCTCTTGTTGACTACAGCTTTTCGGCGAGCGTCACTGCATCGCCGACATAGCTGTGCGGCGTCATGTCGAGCAGGCGTTGCCGGGCTTCGGCGGGAATCGCCAAGCCGCTGACGAATGTGTGCAGCGCTTCGCGCGTAATGCCTTTGCCGCGCGTCAATTCTTTCAATTGCTCGTACGGATTTTCGATGCCGTAGCGGCGCATGACGGTTTGCACCGGCTCGGCCAACACTTCCCAGCAGTCATCCAGATCGCCGTTGAGCCGCTGCGGATTGACTTCCAGCTTGTTCAAGCCGCGCATGCACGATTCGTAGGCCAGCAAGCTGTAGCCAAACGCCACGCCGATATTGCGCAGCACGGTCGAATCGGTGAGATCGCGCTGCCAGCGCGATATCGGCAACTTCTCGGATAGATGCTTCAGCAAAGCATTGGCGAGCCCTAGATTGCCTTCCGAATTCTCGAAATCGATGGGATTGACCTTGTGCGGCATCGTCGACGAGCCAATTTCGCCGGCCTTGGTTTTCTGCTTGAAATAGCCAACCGAGATATAGCCCCAGATGTCGCGATTCAGGTCGAGCAGGATGGTATTGGCGCGCGCCACGGCGTCGAACAACTCGGCCATATAGTCGTGCGGCTCGATTTGCGTCGAATACGGATTGAACGCCAGGCCCAGTCGCTGCTCGATGACTTGCTGCGAAAACGTCTGCCAGTCGAAGTCGGGATAGGCGGACAGATGCGCGTTGTAGTTGCCTACCGCACCATTCATCTTGGCCAGCAATTCCACCGCTTCGATGCGTTGCACGGCACGCTCGAGGCGCGCCGCGACGTTGCCGATTTCCTTGCCCAGGGTGGTCGGGCTGGCGGGCTGGCCATGCGTGCGCGACAGCATCGGCTGCCGCGCATGGGCGTGCGCCAACTCGACCAGTCGAGCATGCAACGCCCGCAGCGCCGGCAACATGACGTGTTGACGCGCGCCGCGCAGCATCAGCGCATGCGAGGTGTTGTTGATGTCTTCGGAAGTGCAGGCGAAATGTATGAATTCGCTGGCGGCCTCAAGCTCAGGTTGCCCGCGCACCGATTCTTTCAGCCAGTATTCGACCGCTTTCACATCGTGATTGGTGACTTGCTCGATCTGCTTGATGCGGGCAGCGTCGTGCACGCTGAAGCGCTCGGCCAGCGCCAGCAGGAAGGCCTGCGACGGCGCCGAAAACCCTGGAATGCCGTCGAGACCAGCCTGCGACAGTGCGATCAGCCAGTGGATTTCGACGACCACGCGGTGCCGCATGAACGCCGCCTCGGACAGCCATTCACGCAGCGCCGCGGTTTTTGCGGCATAGCGGCCGTCGAGCGGCGACAGGGCGCCGAGCGCATGCAGTTGGTCGGTATCGAAGTCTGACATTGCGCAGCCCTTTGCAAAACCATGGATTTTAACATCCGCAGATTAAACCAAGGCAGACCGTGGCATGCCGCCGTCAATCGGCGCGGCCGGATGCATAAAGCTCGCCAGAGCCAGTCGATTGCCTGCAAAATACGGAATCCGGCGTGCCCCTGAGAGGGCGCCCAGGCGGGCTATGAGGCGCGCGGTTCGACCGCCGCCTTCAGACGAGCGGACTCGCGTCCAGACAGCCCACCGATTCCAAGCATCAAGCAAAGGCCAAAGATGAAATTGATAGGTTCGCTATCGAGCCCTTTCGTGCGCAAAGTACGCATCGTGATGGCGGAAAAGAAGATCGAGTACCAACTGGAGATTGAAGAAGTCTGGAGTGAGCACACGCGTATCAGCGAAATCAACCCGCTCGGCCAGGTGCCCTGCCTGCTGATCGAAGAAACGGTACCGATTTACGATTCACGCGTGATTTGCGAATACCTGGACACCCTGACACCAGTCGGCAAACTGTTGCCGCCGAGCGGCCGCGAGCGCGCCAATGTGCACTCCTGGGAAGCGCTCGGCGACGGCGTGATGGACGCGGTTGTGCTGATTCGCGCCGAAAGCACGCAGCGCGACCCATCACAACGCAGCGAAAAATGGCTGACGCGGCAACAGCGCAAAGTGGAACTAGGGGTGGCCGCCATGTCGAAAGGCCTGGGCAGCAATGCCTGGTGCTCGGCGAATCACTTCAATCTGGCTGATATCGCGGTGGGCTGCGCACTGGGCTATCTCGACCTGCGCGCGCCTGATTTCGACTGGCGCGATGCCTATCCGAACCTCAAGCTGCATTTCGAAAAACTCTCGAGCCGCCAGTCGTTCATCGATACCGCAGCGCCAGTTTGAGGGGCGCTTACGCGATTGCGTCGGCAGCCTGCACGGCGCCGATGATGCCGCCTCCCAGACATACGTCGCCGTCGTAAAGCACGGCCGACTGGCCCGGTGTAACCGCCCACTGCGGTGCATCGAAATGCAATGAAAACGCCTCCGGCCGCGCGGCCGGCAGCAGGTCGCAAACCGAATCGAGCTGCCGGTAACGCGTTTTCGCGGTCAGGCCCGCGCCCGAAGGCGGCGCCGCGCCGGCCACCCAACTCGCGTTCTGCGCATCCAGCACCTGGCTTTCGAGCCAGGGATGCGCATGTCCCTGCACCACGTACAGCGTGTTGGTTTCAATGTCCTTGCGGGCCACGAACCATGGTTCGCCATTGCCCTCGCGACTACCACCCAGACCGATGCCCTTGCGTTGGCCCAAGGTGTAGAAAGCCAGGCCGATGTGCTCGCCCACCCACGCGCCGTCGGCAGTTCGCATCGGCCCCGGACTAGTCGGCAAATAGCGATTCAGAAAATCGCGGAACGGGCGTTCGCCGATGAAGCAAATACCGGTGGAATCCTTTTTCTTCGCGTTCGGCAAGCCGATCTGCGCGGCGATCTCGCGCACCTTGGTTTTCGGCATGTCGCCCAGCGGAAACAAGGTGCGCGAGAGTTGCCGCTGATTCAAGCGATGCAGGAAATAGCTTTGGTCTTTGCTGGCGTCGACGCCGCGCAGCAGTTCAAAGCGTCCGGCAGCGGCGCCGCTGCCGGTTTCGCGCACACGCGCGTAATGGCCAGTGGCGATGGTTTCCGCGCCGAGCTCCATCGCATGGTCGAGGAAGGCCTTGAACTTGATCTCGGCGTTGCACAATACGTCGGGATTCGGCGTACGGCCAGCCGCGTATTCGCGCAGAAACTCGCTGAATACCCGATCTTTGTATTCGGCGGCGAAATTCACCGCCTCGACGTCGATGCCGATCAGATCGGCTACCGAGACGACGTCGATCCAGTCTTCACGGGTCGAGCAATATTCGTCGTCATCCTCGTCCTCCCAGTTTTTCATGAACAGGCCGACCACATCGTAGCCCTGCTCTTTGAGCAGCCACGCCGCGACCGACGAATCGACGCCGCCCGACATGCCTACGACAATGCGCGGTTTAGCCATGCGGCTTCTCCACGGACACGGGCTGGCATAGCGGCTGGCAACGGCTGCGCGGGCCGCAGGGCGAGCGCATACCGACGCGCGCCATTACGGCTCGCGACAGCGCGCGCTGCGCGCAAAAGGGAGCGAGGAATGCATTCATGAGGACGCCATTTTACTGCGCCTGGCCGGCCCTTCGTGGCGGATGGCTATTTGTCGCGTACTGTCGGTCGTAGGCCATTCGGGATATAGGCAACGATGCCTGGCTTCGGCTAATGTGCCGCTTATACTTACGGCGCGGTATTCTGCGGCTGCCGGCATACTCTCGGTCGCCCGCAGCGCACTGACACGCATCGGCGTATCTCGCGTTGCATAGATTCGAATTCTCGCTTGGCGACGCAAAAGGTTCCGCTGTGCTTCACCGCGCAGCGGCGCGCTTGCATCATGGTTCGCGCAAGCGGGTTTCTTCTACAACCAACCATCACAAACATGCATATCGGCATTCCGCAGGAAATCCGCAGCGGCGAAACCCGCGTGGCGGCAACGCCCGAAACGGTGAAGAAATTGGTGGCGCAGGGGCATCGCGTCACGCTGCAGCAAGGCGCTGGCACCGCCGCCTACTTTTTTGACGACGCCTATCGCGAAGCCGGTGCCAGCATCGGCGACGCCGCCACCGCGCTCGGTGCCGATATCGTCTTGAAAGTGCGTGCGCCGCTGCCGACCGAATGGCCGTTGCTGAAGGCCGGTGCAACCCTCGTGGGCATGCTCGATCCATTTGAAAGCGAGCAGTTGCAGGGCTTGGCCGCCACGGGCATCACGGGCTTCGCGCTGGAGGCCGCGCCGCGCACCACGCGCGCGCAAGCGCTCGACGTGCTGTCGTCGCAGGCGAACATCGCCGGCTATCGCGCCGTGCTGCTGGCCACCACGCTCTATCCGCGCTTCATGCCGATGCTGATGACCGCCGCCGGCACCGTCAAGGCGGCGCGCCTGCTGGTGCTGGGCGCCGGCGTCGCCGGGCTGCAGGCAATCGCCACGGCGAAACGCCTGGGTGCCGTGGTCGAGGCCTCCGACGTGCGGCCGGCGGTGAAAGAACAAATCGAATCGCTCGGCGCCAAGTTCGTCGACGTGCCGTTCGAAACCGATGAAGAGCGCGCAGCGGCGGAAGGCGTAGGCGGCTATGCGCGCCCGATGCCGGCATCGTGGATGCGCCGACAGGCAGAACGCGTGCACGAACGCGCGAAGCAAGCCGACATCATTATCTCGACCGCATTGATTCCGGGGCGCGCGGCGCCCACGCTGATCCCCGCCGAGACCGTGCGCGCGATGAAAGCCGGCTCGGTCATCATCGATCTGGCTGCCGGTCGCGGCCCGCTGGTGGAACCGAGCGAGCTGAACGATATGGACCAGGCCGACCGCGCCGATGCGGGCGACTTGAGGCACGCTACGGAGGGCAGCATCGGCGCTGGCGCCAGCGTCGGTGCCGACCTGCCGCGGCGCGGCGGCAATTGCCCACTGAGCGAGGCCGACCGCATCGTCGTGCGGCACGGTGTACAGATCGTCGGCCACACCAATCTGCCGGCCGCCGTACCCACCGACGCCTCCGCGCTCTATGCGCGCAATGTGCTCGACTTCCTGAAACTCATCGTCGACGCGAATGGACAACTGCTTATCGACACCAGCGACGACATCGTCGCAGCCACGCTGGTGTGCCGCGATGGCGCCCTCAGCCGGGCGCCCGCGGGCGCATAAAAATAACCGAACTCTCGTCGAGCAAGTCATGGATATCGTCAGTCATACCACCATCAATCTCATCATCTTCGTGTTGGCCGTCTACGTCGGCTTCCACGTCGTCTGGAACGTCACGCCGGCGCTGCATACGCCGCTGATGGCGGTCACCAATGCCATCTCGGCCATCGTCATCGTCGGCGCGATGCTCGCCACCGTCCTGACCTACGGCACCAGCGGCAAAGTCTTCGGCACCATCGCGGTGTGCCTGGCCGCCATCAACGTATTCGGCGGCTTCCTCGTCACGCATCGAATGCTGAAAATGTTCCGCAAGCGCATCCCCGCGGTGAAAACCGGTCATGCCGGAGCCGCCGAATGAGCATGAATCTGGTTACCTTGTGTTATCTGCTCGCTTCGATCTGTTTTATTCAGGCATTGAAGGGACTCTCGCATCCAGCCAGCGCGCGCCGCGGTAATTTCTTCGGCATGGCCGGCATGGCGATCGCGGTAGTCACCACCGTCGCACTGATCGTCAAGCTGGGCGCCGGCATGGGCGAGCCCCTTTACGTCGGGCTCGGTTTACTGCTGGCCGCACTGGTGGTGGGCGGCGCCATCGGCGCCCTGGTGGCGGCACGCGTCGAAATGACCAAGATGCCGGAATTGGTCGCAGCGATGCATTCGCTGATCGGCCTGGCGGCGGTCGCCATTGCCTTCGCGGCAGTGTCCGAGCCGTCGGCTTTCGGCATTGCCGCGCCGGGCGACCCGCTGCCGGTAGGCAACCGCATCGAGTTGTTTATCGGCACCTTCATCGGCGCCATCACCTTTTCGGGGTCGGTCATCGCTTTCGGCAAGTTGTCGGGCAAGTATCGCTTCCGCTTGTTTCAGGGCGCGCCGGTGGTCTACGCCGGCCAGCATCTGCTGAACCTGATGCTTGGCGTGGCCATGCTCGCGCTCGGCCTGATCTTCGTGCTGACGCAAGCCTGGCTGCCGTTCATCGTCATGACACTCGTGGCGTTCGGCCTGGGCGTGCTGATGATCATCCCGATTGGCGGCGCCGATATGCCGGTGGTGGTGTCGATGCTCAACTCCTACTCGGGATGGGCGGCCGCCGGCATCGGTTTTTCGCTGAATAATCCAATGCTCATCATCGCGGGGTCGCTGGTGGGTTCGTCGGGCGCCATTTTGTCCTACATCATGTGCCGCGCCATGAATCGTTCCTTCCTCAGCGTGATCCTGGGCGGCTTCGGCGCCGAGGCCGGCGGCCCCGCGGTCGCGCGCGAGGCGCGGCCCGTGAAATCGGGCTCGGCCGACGACGCGGCGTTCATGTTGTCGAACGCCGAAAGCGTGGTGATTGTGCCGGGCTACGGGCTGGCGGTGGCGCGCGCGCAGCATGCCTTGAAGGAACTCACCGACAAGCTGGTAGCGAAAGGCGTGGACGTGCGCTACGCGATCCATCCGGTGGCCGGACGCATGCCCGGACACATGAATGTATTGCTGGCCGAGGCCGAAGTCGATTACGACCAGGTGCTGGAAATGGATGACATCAATCCGGAATTCGGCCAGACCGACGTAGTGCTGGTGTTAGGCGCCAACGACGTGGTCAACCCGGCGGCCAAGACCGATCCGAAGTCGGTCATCGCCGGCATGCCGATTCTCGAGGCGTACAAGGCGCGCACCATTATCGTCAACAAGCGCTCGATGGCGGCAGGCTATGCCGGCCTCGACAACGAGCTGTTTTATCTAGACAAGACGATGATGGTGTTCGGCGATGCGAAGAAGGTAGTCGAGGATATGGTCAAGGCAGTCGAGTAAGACATCCCGCCGGTTCAACTAAGCAAAGCGTCCGCGCAACGACGTTTTGCCTGGCAGGAAATCTCAAATTGGCAAACGCTGCAAACCCGTGTGGGCGACGACGCACGATTGCGATGGCCCAGGCAAGCGTCGATGCACGAGCCTGCGGCCATTCGTTCTTCTTTGAGATATGCAAATGCCATTCAATCTGACTACCCTTCCCTCGGTCCCGCTGATAACGCTGCCCAGTCTGCCGCCAACTCTGCGCACATCGATCGTGCCTGTTACGCCTGAACAGCCCATCGCCGCTTCGACGACGACGCCCGTGCACACCTCGACGGCCGAGCCTTTCAACCATACGACATCAGCCCGTACGACGCGTAGAAATCAAAGAAGCGCCGCGAACCGACCGAGCCAAGCGCCGCTGGAAAAATGCGAGATGACCGATCGGACCATGGTCTGCCACGAACCCCCCAGGCAGCGCCACTGCACAATCGTCGATGCGCTCGAGGTGATTCGCATCCCAGCGCTGCGCGACCCGAGCCTGGGCTTGCGCTATTACACCGAAGCCGTCCACGAAGAGGGTTGCAAGCAGTTACTGACTGAGGAGCCGATACCTGTCTATCGACACGCGGACAGCGCGCCGAATGGTCAGTTGAGCTATCAGTTAGACGTCGATCCCTATAGCGTTGATGACTGTAAGAAGATTTTCGTCCAACAAAATCTGGAGCAACGCTTCGCGCATTTCACGCCGCAATTTTCGGACGGGCCGCGACCCTATGCCGAGAACTGCCAGATACCTGCGCATCTGGTGGCACCACTCGGTGAACATGGTCTGCAGAAGCCGCGCCCCTTCAAGCCGGCACCGCGGTTGGTGTCGCGGGATGTCGTGATTGCGATGGCAAACCGTTCGGCCGATGCAGCGCGCGTAAAAAGCGCGAACGGCACCGATGCCGCCGCCCCACCTTCGGCACCGTCGGCGCCGCGTAAGCGACACTGAATGCGCGGCATGCAACGAACGGCGCCAAATAGCAATGCCAGATAAGCGCCGCTGAAACAAGCACCGGCGGCGCGCGTTCCATGCTTGGCGCGCGCGTCGCCGTCTCGCCGTCTCGCCGACTGGCGCGAACGGTACGCCTCCGGCTCACGCACCGGATCGGGCGGCGCTTACTGCGCGTCCGCCGAGCCCCGGAACATATCGAAGCGGAACAACCGACATTCGATCGCACCGTTGAACAGCGGGGTCTTTTGCGCTTCGCGCAAGCGCAGTTGACGAGGCAGTAGCCGGTCTGGCGTAAGAATGAACGCGCGCCAGCCGACGAACTGCTTTTTCAGCGCACTGCCGAAGTCGAGATAAAACGCTTCATCGGGCGCCTCCGGCAACGAGCGCGCGTGCGCGCTGCCGTCGTCGTCATCGCGGCCACCGGACGAGCGACCGCGCACATCGATGCGCTCGCCATACGGTGGATTGACGATCATCACGCCCGGTGCATCGACTGGCAGCGTCATGCCGCGCGCGTCGAGCTGCTTTAACGGCAGTGGCGGCAAACCGGCGCGGGCCAGATTGGCGCGCGCCTTGACCAACATATCCGACGAAATATCGCTGCCGAAAATGCCCAGTGCCTTGGCGTTTGCCGGACGCGCCGCCGCGGCATCGCGGGCATCGAGCGCAGCGTCTTGCTGCAGGCGCCACGCTTTCGCGTCGTGCGTCTTGAATTTTTCGAAGGCGAAGTGACGGTCGCTGCCGGACGGCACGCCCAGCGCGATCTGCGCGGCTTCGGCCAGGAAAGTACCGCTGCCGCACATCGGATCGTAAAGCGGGGTGCCGGGCGTCCAGCCGCTCAACCGCAGAATGCCGGCGGCCAGATTTTCACGCAGCGGCGCCGCACCTTTGTCGAGTCGCCAGCCGCGCTTGAACAAGGGCTCGCCACTGGTATCGAGATAGAGCGTGCAGTGGTTCGCGGTGAGAAACACGAACACCCGCACATCCGGTGTGGCCGTGTCGATATCGGGACGCGCCCCCGTGAGTTCACGCAGTCGATCGCAAATCGCGTCTTTGACGCGCAAGGTGGCAAATTCCAGGCTGCGCAACGGCGACTTGATTGCCGTCACGTCCACCCGCAGCGTGCAACGGGCGTCGAACCAGTCTTCCCAGCGTTGCTCGCGCGCCAGCGCATAGACGTCGTCTTCGTTGCGATAAGCGCCATGACCCAGGCGCAGCAAGATACGGCTGGCTATGCGCGAATGCAGATTGGCGGCGGCTGCGGCGTTCAGATCGCCGCGGAAATGCACGCCGCCGGGCCCTTGCTCGCCCACTACCAGCCCCGGCGCGTGCGCTGTCAATTCGCGCAGCTCCGCCGCAAGCGGCGCTTCGAGTCCGCGAGGACAGGGCGCGAAAAGATGAAAAGCCATATGCATCCGCCGATAAAAACCGTCATTGTACGCGGCGCCACAAGGTCCTCCGCATGCTGGTTTCGAGGCGCGCTGCAACCGCGCTCGCCGATCCTGCACTTTGCCGATTAAATCGCCGGGCTTCCACACCGGCGGGAGCCAAGCGGGAAGCGGCCAGCGCGCAATTGGCAGCGCTTTTCGCCGATACCCGAGATATTCAATCCGATAAAGGAAATCCGATGAAGTCAACTTCCATCCCGGCATACCGCAGTGTCGACGTGCACACATATGCTCAATTCCGCGTAGTCGTTGCGGAGAACCAGACCGGCACCGCGGGCGCGCTGGCGCGTGACGGGGCAAGCTACTGCACGGTGCGTGAAATCGGCGAGATACGGTTCGCCGAACCGAAGCGCTCATTCGTCCAGCGAGTGCGCGATCACCTCAGCAAGGCAGCGCGCAGCTGCGGCGACGCATTCACCGGCGTGAGCTATATGCACGGTCGCGGCCCTGAATCGTCTATGTTCGAGCCTGCGCCCGAAACGACCGATTGGAGCCCGCCGGCATCGCCCTCGGCAAGCAGCCGTCCTCATCGAGCGGTCACCGACGTCGGCGCCGCAGCGGCCAGCCGCGCCGCCTTGTCCGAAGCCCTGAATATCGGCTTCGAGCACTCTTTGTCCGCCCTGCGACACGGAGCACGCCACGCAGGCTCTGATACGCGCTCCTATCGCTTTGTGAACGAGTACGAGCTCGCGTACCCTGAGCGCAGCACCTCGAACACCGCAACGGAACACGCCGACGAGCCGCCTAGCTACGCGTCAGCGGTGTTGGAACCCGCTGCTGCGCATTCGAGCGTCCATGCTGCCGCAACAACCGATGCCAGCCGCGCGTCGATCATCGAAGCTTCGCCAGAGCAGACAGAATTGCTGCCACTACTTTCTCAGGTGCAGGATCCGCGTCAACGATAAGCGCCTCGTCGGCGCCAGGTTCCTCGAGCGTCTGGATCTGGCTGTCAAGCAAGGATGGCGGAAAGAAATGTCCGCGCCGCTTGGCCAGCCGCTCGCGCAGCACCGGCTCGCTGCAGGCCAGGTAGACCAGCGTCACCGGTCGCTGCGACGCGCGCAGGAAATCGCGATAACTTCGTTTGAGCGCCGAGCAGCCGAGCACGCAGCGGCGCCCGTCGGCGATAGCCTGATCGATCGCGGCGCGGATCGCCTCCAGCCAGGGTTGGCGATCCGCGTCGGTCAAAGCGATGCCGGCATGCATTTTTTGTTGGTTGGCGGCGCTGTGGAAGTCGTCCGCATCGGCGAAATCACATTCGAGACGTGCGGCCAGCATCTGGCCGATGGTGGTCTTGCCGCTACCTGATACACCCATCAAGACGACGATCATTGAAGCACCTTGGCAGCGCTTGCCGCCTCCATGCCGCGCACGCTACTTCAGAACGGCTTGACGATTGCCAGCGTCGTCGCCGCGAGCAGTCCGAGCACCGGCAATTCATTGAACACCCTGAACCAGCGATCACTGTGGCGATTGCGTCCGGCTTCGAAGGCCCTGAGCAGCGGCCAGCAACTGGCGTGATAGATGACGATCAACACCACCACGCCCAGCTTGGCATGCAGCCAGCCCTGCCCGCGACCAATGCCCACGCCCAGCCACAGCCATAGTCCGCAGATGATGGCCACCGCGCCGATCAGTGTCATGAAACGAAACAGCTTGCGCGCCATCAGCAGCAGGCGTCGCGTGGCGGCCGGATCGGATTCCATCGCCAGATTGACGAAGATGCGCGGCAGGTAGAAGAGTCCGGCGAACCACGAGGCGACCAGGAACACGTGCAGCGATTTAATCCATAGCATGGCGTTTACTGACGTACCTCACCGTGGCCCAGCACGATGTATTTGACGGAAGTCAGCCCTTCCAGGCCAACTGGTCCGCGCGCATGCAGCTTGTCGTTGGAGATACCGATCTCGGCGCCCAGGCCGAATTCAAAGCCATCGGCGAAGCGCGTCGAAGCGTTCACCATGACGCTGGCCGAGTCGACTTCGCGCAGGAAGCGCATCGCATGGTCGTAGTGTTCGGTAATGATGGCGTCGGTGTGCGCCGAGCCGTAGCTGTTGATGTGGTCGATCGCCGCATCGAGCCCGTCGACGATGCGGATCGCCAACACGGGGGCCAGGTATTCGGTTTGCCAGTCGGCTTCAGTCGCCGCGATCACCGGGCCGACCCCTGCGGCGGCCAACAGTGCGCGACTGTCCGCGCATCCACGCAACTCGACGCCCGCCGCGCGCATCGCCGCTCCGATCGCGGGCAAATGCGCGGCGGCAGCGCCACGCGCCACCAACAGGGTTTCCATGGTGTTGCAGGTGCCATAGCGATGCGTCTTGGCGTTCACGCACACCGCCAGCGCTTTCGCGGCGTCGGCGCCCTCGTCGACATACACGTGGCAGATGCCGTCGAGATGCTTGATCATCGGCACGCGCGCTTCGGCCATCAGCCGGGCAATCAGGCCCTTGCCGCCGCGCGGCACGATGACGTCGACGTATTCGGTCATGGTCGCCAGCGCCGTCACGGCACGCCGATCGGTCACATCCACCACTTGCACAGCATCGGCCGGCAATCCGCTTTGCGCCAGCGCGCCGCCGATCAAGCCTGCCAGCGCGTTGTTGCTTTCGATGGCTTCCGAGCCGCCGCGCAAGATCGCCGCGTTGCCGGACTTCAGGCACAAGGCCGCTGCATCGACGGTGACGTTCGGCCGAGATTCGTAGATGATGCCGATCACGCCCAACGGCACGCGCATGCGTCCCACCTGGATACCGCTCGGCCGATATTTGAGATCGGTGATTTCACCGATCGGGTCGGGCAACGCCGCCACCTGCCGCAAGCCTTCGAGCATCGTGCTCATGGCGCGGTCGGAAATCGTCAAGCGATCGACGAAGGCTGCATCCAGGCCTTTCTGCCGCGCGCGCGCCACATCGCGCGCATTGGCCGCCAGCACCACGGCGCGCTGCGCATCGAGCGCCTCGGCAATCGCCAACAGTGCGCGATTTTTTTCGGCGGTAGTCGCGCGCGCCAGCGTGCGCGAGGCGCGCCGCGCACGTCGGCCGATCTCGGTCATCCGACGTTCGATCTCGTCCGCCGTGATCGTGGCAGGCTGCTCGACCAGCGCCTGGGCTTCGTCTGACATGATGTTTCCAGCTTCAATAAAGGCTTTATAAAGAATAGAGATTCGCGGGGCTGGCGCGTGCAGCCTGCCGCTGCTTACGTGATCTGAATTGTAAGCCCGCGGCATGCCGCGCGTTGGCGGCGCATGTAGACACTCGAGAAGCGCCGGTCGACACTCAGCGCGACGGTGCCTGCTCGCCTGCCGCCTGCCGCCTGCTCGCCCGCGCTCAGCGCGTGGGTGCCGCGACACACATGGCCAGCTCGAACAAACCGTCCCAGGCATCGGGCGGCAACGCGGGCGGCGGCATGCCGGGGCGTCGCGTCTCGACCAAGCCCTTCAGTTGGCGGTCGAGCCGCGCACTCAAACCCAGGGCGCGCTCCAGAGCGGCTTCGTCGACGCGCGCCACCGCCTTGGGCAACAGGCGTTCGCGCGGGCCCCAGACGCGACTTTCGCGTGCCAGCACCGCCAAGGGCTTGCCGGCGGCCAGGCCGCGCTTCACACGCAATAACATGCGGATTTCCTCCACCAGCGCCCACAGCACCAGCACCGCCGCTTCGCCTTCACCGCGCAAGCCGCCGATCATCCGCGACAAGCGCCCCACGTCGCCAGCCAACATGGCCTCGTTGAGCTTGAACACGTCGTAGCGCGCCACGTTCAGTACCGCGTCGCAGACTTGCTCGGGATCGAGCACGCCAGCGGGAAACAGCAACGCCAATTTCTGGATTTCCTGATGCGCCGCCAGCAGATTGCCCTCGACCCGTTCGGCGATGAACTGCAGCGCCCGGCGCCCTTCCGCGCCCGGCGCCAGGCGCTGACCCTGCGCCGCCAGCCGCGTCTCGATCCAGCCCGGCAGTTGCGCGCGCTCGATCGGGTCGACGCGCACCGCCGCGCCCTGCTCGCTGAGGGCCGCGAACCAGGCCGATTTTTGCGTGGCGGCGTCCAGACGCGGCAGCGTGACCAATAGCAGATGATCGGGGTTGGGACCGGCCGCCAAGGCGCGCAATGCTTCGCCGCCATCCTTGCCAGGCTTGCCGCTGGGAATCCGCAGCTCGATCAAGCGCCGCTCGCCGAACAGCGACATCGACTGCGTGGCACCCAGCAAACGGCTCCAGTCGAAGCCGCGCTCCACTGTGAACACTTCGCGCTCGGTGCAGCCCGATGCGCGCGCCGCCTGGCGAATCTGGTCGACCGACTCACCGACCAGCAAGGTCTCGTCGCCCCAAACCGTATAAAGCGGCTGGAGCTGGCGGGCCAGATGGCCGGCGAGAGAATCGGCACGCAATTGCATGGCGTCAGGCTCGCGGTCAGGTGCGTCGACGCTGGCGCATCAAAGCGGCGGCGTCGGCAATGGCGCGCGTGGCTGCACCGCCGGCAGCACCGATGCGTTCGGATCGGGCGCGGTCAAAGTCTTGATGACCGCCAGGCGGCGCAATAGCTGATCGGCCATGTCCAGTTCCATATCGCGATATAACAAGTCGGCTTCTTGTTGCTTGGCCAGCGCGAATTGCGCGTTATAAGTCATCGAGCGGTTCGCGCGGATCGTGCTGGGCGGCACCAGCACCCGGCCGTCTGGTGTGGTCAACGAATAGGTAGTCCATTCGTCCAGTTCGAATTCACGCACCACACCCTGGAACGTCAAGCTCAGCGTCGACTGAGAACGCTGCGTCGACAGGCTGAGGATCGCATCAGCCTGGTCGACCGACGAGACGACGCGCGTATCGCTGCCGTGCTCGACCATGCGCTTGATGCGCACCAACATCTCCGGGCTGGCGCCGCTGGCGATGTACAACTGTTTGAACGGCATATCGTAGCGGCCCTGCAGCTGGAAGCCGCAGGCCGCCAGCGTAGCTGCCAGCAGGCAGGTGACGATCGTCCATGCGAATCTGCGCTTCACGAATCCTCCGACTTGTGCCTGGGCGCGGTCCGCGCGTGGTTGCTTCATGTGCGTTGTGCGCGTCAAACCACAACGTTCACGAGACGCCCCGGCACGATGATGACTTTCTTCGGCGGCAAGCCATTGCCGAAACGCGCCACCATCTCATGCGCCCGCGCCGCCGCTTCGATGGTTTCGCGCGAGGCGCCGTTCGGCAGCGTCAATGCGCCGCGTACCTTGCCGTTCACTTGCAGCACCAGTTCCAGCTCGGCCACTTCGAGCGCACTCTCATCCACCTCGGGCCACGCTGCGTCGAGCAGGTCGCCGAACTCTTTTGCGTAATCGAGCTCGTTCCAGATGCCGTGGGCAATGTGCGGTACCACCGGATACAACACGCGCAGCAGAATACCGTAGCCTTCGCGCAAGGTGGCCGCGCCCGCGACACCTTCCGCCTGCAGCGCCGGCGAAGCCGCCTCCAACGCTTTCAGCATTTTCATGACGGCCGAGACGACCGTGTTGTACTGAATGCGCTGATAGTCGAAATTGGCCTGCCGCAGCACCGTATGCACTTCGCGCCGCAGGTCGCGCTGCGCGGGCTTGAGCGTGGTGCGCGACAGTGCCGGCGCGTGGCGCAGCAACTCGCGCATCGAGGCCGCGAAATTCCACAGGCGGCGCAGGAAACGGCTGGCACCTTCCACACCCGCACCCGACCATTCGAGCTGCTGTTCGGGAGGCGCCGCAAACATCGTGAAGAGCCGCGCGGTATCGGCGCCGTACGCATCGATCAAGGCCTGCGGATCGATGCCATTGTTCTTCGACTTCGACATCTTCTCGACGCCGCCGATATCGACCGGCAGACCGTCGGTCGCGCGTGCGCTCACCGGCCGGCCCTTGTCGTCGAATTGCACGCTCACGTCGGCCGGGTTGAACCAGGTCTTCTTGCCCGCGCCGTTGTCGCGCGAATAGGTGTCGTTCAACACCATGCCTTGCGTCAGCAGGTTTTTCGCGGGTTCATCGAAACCCACCAGGCCGACATCGCGCATCACCTTGGTCCACAAACGCGAATACAGCAAATGCAGGATCGCATGCTCGATGCCGCCGATGTATTGGTCCATCGGCATCCAGTAGGCGGCGCGCTCGTCGACCATCGTCGCGGCATCCGGGCAGGCGTAGCGCATGAAGTACCAGGAAGAATCGACGAAGGTATCCATCGTGTCGGTCTCGCGGCGCGCGGGTGCACCGCATGACGGACAGGCGCAATTCAGGAATGCCGCCGACTTTTCGAGCGGGTTGCCGGTACCGTCGGGCACCAGGTCTTCCGGCAACAGCACCGGCAGATCTTGCTCGGGCACCGGCACCGCGCCGCATTGCTCGCAATGCACGATGGGAATCGGCGTGCCCCAGTAACGTTGCCGCGACACGCCCCAGTCGCGCAAGCGCCAGGTCACGCGTTTTTCACCGAGATCTTGCGCGGCGAGATCGGCTGCGATGGCATCGACGGCCGCCTCGAAGCCCAGGCCATCGTATTTGCCGCTGTTGATGCAAACGCCGTGTTCCTTGTCCGCATACCAATCGGCCCAGGCGTCGGTCGAGAAGGTTTTACCTTCGACCGCCACCACCTGCTTGATCGGCAGTTGATAGCGCCTGGCGAATGCGAAGTCGCGCTCGTCGTGCGCCGGCACGCCCATCACAGCGCCTTCGCCATAACTCATCAGCACGTAGTTGCCGATCCATACTTCGACCGGCTGCCGTGTCAGCGGATGCTCGACGAAAAAGCCCGTGGCCATGCCTTTTTTCTCGGCCGTGGCCATATCGGCTTCGGCCACGCCGCCACGTCGGCATTCTTCGATGAAGGGCAACAACTCGGGCTTGTCTTGCGCCAGGCGCGTGGCCAGCGGATGCTCGGCCGCGATCGCCATGAAGGTCACGCCCATGATCGTGTCGGCGCGCGTGGTAAACACGCGCAGCAACGCGGCATTGCCGTCGATCGTATAGGGAAAGCCGAAATTCACGCCGAAGCTTTTGCCGATCCAGTTTTGCTGCATGACCTTCACGCGTTCGGGCCAGCCGAGCGCTTGCAAGTCGTTGAGCAGTTCGTCGGCGTATTGAGTGATGCGCAGGTAGTACATCGGCACTTCGCGCTTTTCCACCAGCGCGCCAGAGCGCCAGCCGCGCCCCTCGATGACCTGTTCATTGGCCAGCACCGTCTGGTCGACCGGGTCCCAGTTCACCGTGCCGGTTTTCTTGTAGGCGATGCCTTTTTCCAGCATCTTCAAGAACAGCCACTGATTCCAGCGGTAATAGTCGGGTGAGCAGGTGGCGATTTCACGCGACCAGTCGATCGCCAAGCCCATCGCCTGCATCTGCTTTTTCATGTAGGCGATGTTGTCGTACGTCCACTTGGCCGGCGGCACGCTGTTGGCCATGGCGGCGTTTTCCGCGGGCATGCCGAACGCGTCCCAACCCATCGGCATCAGCACGTTATAGCCGCGCATCCGCATATGACGGTACATCACGTCGTTGATGGTGTAGTTGCGCACATGCCCCATGTGCAGCTTGCCGGACGGATAGGGCAGCATCGAAACGCAATAGAACTTCGGCTTGTCCGAGCGTTCGCTGGCCAGGTAGGCATCGGTCTCGCGCCAATGGCGCTGCGCGGCGGACTCGACGTCGGCGGGAACGTATTTTTCTTGCATGGCGACCTGGGAGCGGCGAACTGAAACCGCGACGCGCGGCGGGCGCGGCGGCAATAAAGGAATCCGCGATTATACCGAACGCGCCGCGCGGATTGGGCCGCGGGCGGGTGCCGCGCGGGGATCAGCCTTGCGGGTTGACGACGAAGCCGATGCGCGTCAGTCCGGCGCGCTGCGCCGCGGCCAGCAGCGCGGCAATGCGTCCGTAGGGCGTGCGAGCATCGGCGCGCAGCAGCAGATCGGGCGCGGGGTCGCGTCGTGCCGCTGCGGCCAGCGTGGCGTCGAGCGCGGCGGCGGCCAGCGGCGCGCCGTTCCAATACAGTTGTCCGGTGGCGTCGATTGCCAGCGTTACGCCGACGGCTGGTTCAGGCTGTGGCGCCGTATGAGCCGGCGGCAGATCGAGCGCCAGCGCGCGCGTGAGCACCGGCGCGCCGACGATGAAGATCACCAATAACACCAGCATCACGTCGATAAACGGCGTCATGTTGATGTCGGCCATCGGGCGGCCTGCGTCGCGTGATTTCAGTCCACCGAACGCCATCAGGTGTGCCTGCGGGGCGTTGGGTCGCCGACAGTGGCGGGGACGTCGGGGTCGTCGGCGGTAATGCCGGCAGCGGCGGCGGCTGATACGCCGCCGGGGGTTTCGAGCGGTGCGGCGGTGGCTGGTCCGCCGCCGGGGGGGTCGAGGGGTGTGGCGGACGGCAGCACCGCACCTTCCAGGCCGCAGGCCCAGGCGTGCAGGTCGTGCGCGAAGCCGTCCAGATCATCGGCCAGATCGCGCACCAGCCGTCCGAGCAGGTTGTAGCCCAGCACCGCTGGAATGGCCACGCCCAGGCCTAGCGCCGTCATGATGAGCGATTCGCCGACCGGGCCGATGACGCCGCCCGCCGTCGCGTGATCGGCCAGCGCAAGCTTTTCGAGCGCGCGGTAAATGCTCCAGACGGTGCCGAGCAGGCCGATGAAGGGCGCGGTAGCGGCGATCGATGCCAGCAGGGTGAGCCCGCGCTCGAGTCGCCGGCGTAC
>JBPBQZ010000098.1:0-23081 GCA_050955105.1 Janthinobacterium lividum
GCCGCTGATTGATCTGACGGCCTTATGCAACAGGGGGAGCCGAGATGCAAAATCGAGCGATTTTCGCAGGCATAGAACATTCGTCCGCAGCGCCTCAGAGCCGGCCGACGACGGACCGGAACAATAATCTCGATCGATCCAGGCGGCTCTCGCCACGCAGGCCGTGTACCGTTAACCCGCGGCGGCTGCCTCTGATTGGCGCCTTGCTCGGCTAGCATGGATAGCTTTGATCAGTCGATTTCTCTTCCTCGAGCGTTTCGGCCAATAGCTTGACAGCGTCTTTCAAGCCCAGTTGTTTGGCCAGGGCGCACAGCGTACCGTACGACGCAATCTCGTAATGTTCGACTTTCTGCGCCGCGCCGATCAGCGCGGCGTCGAGCACTGGCCCTGTGTCCAGTTCCTCGATGACTTCCTGGCCGTCCTCGACTAGCCCTGGTCCGCGTGCACGACGGCAACCTCTTGATCGAGGCTCAAGCAGTTATACCGACTTCAGAAAGCTTGCGATTGCAGCACTCCGAGATCCACGAGCCCGCTATCGGCGCAACTTCACTATCGCGGCGGATTTCGACACCTCGCGCATCGATGCTCGGTTGCGTGATGGCGTATTGAAACTCGTCATTCCCCGGCGCGACGAGGCTAAACCACGCTGCATTGAAGTGACTGTCGGTTAAGCGGGGCCGGAGTGGCTGGCGCCGCTTGCCAGTCCTTCGAGACGCGGCTCATCGTACCGGGCTGAGGGGTGCCATATGCTCATTCGGGCTGCAGGCGATGCGTACAGGTCCGGCGATTGCTGGATTGGAAGGGCCGAAATCCTCCTATCGAGACGCATCATGGCCCAACCCGACTATCCTAAACCACCGTTCCCGGATCAGCCGCAAGACAAGCAGCCGGGCAGCGCCATCGCTAACACTACTTCGGTGAATGCGGATATGCCAAGCCCGGGGGTGAGCCAACCGGCGGAACTGGCAGCGGTCTACGTGCTGCTGGCATCCGAAGAAGCGAGCTACATCTCCGGCGCGACGGTGGCGGTGACGGGCGGTAAGCCGATCATGCAACGACGCGCCACATTGGCAACGAGAGCCACTCCAACCTAACGCTGGTCAAAGCGTCAGCTTTTCATACGGACCATGTCATGGGCAACCCGCCATTTCGATTGAGCGACTGGCATCGCGTGCTTTTCGGCAATGCCTCGTGGCCATTCCTGTTCGAGGTAGCGTTGCGCACGGGTCTGACTTATGTGTTGCTCGTGATCGCGATGCGTTTGCTCGGCAAGCGCGTGGCGGCTCAGTTCACCCTCTTCGAGGTATCGATCGTGGTGACCCGGGCGGCAGCCATCGGAGTGCCGCTGCAGGCTGCCAATCGGGGCATGTTGCCGCCGCTGTTGATCGCCGCGGTGGTGATTGTGCTGCAGCGCTGCCTGGGCCGCCTCGGTGTGAGGCATCGGCGCGTCGAGACCGCCATTTCCACTGACATCGCGGTGCTGGTGCGCGATGGGCGGTTGATGCTGAAAAATATGCGGCACACAGTAATGGGGCGGAATAAAGTTTTCGAACTGCTCCGAATGCATGGATTCCAGCATCTCGGACAGATCCGGCGCGCTTACCTAGAACCGTCAGGCAGCTTTTCGGTCGTTGCGTCGGTCCCCACGCGGCCTGGGCTATCAGTGATTCCCGCTTTCGACACTGAGCTACAAGAACAGGCGGAAGTACCTGGATACTTCGCGTGCGAAGCGTGCGGCAACACGGTGACGCGTGAGCAATCCCCCGACTTTGCTTGCGCCGATTGCGGCGCAAAAGCATGGCGGGTCGCGGTTGGCGATCTTGAAAACTAGCCGAGACAAACATGCCACTTTGGGAAAGGATGTTAATCGGCGATGGTCCCTGGTCCTTCCTTATAGAGGTGATCTGGCGCGCCGCGGCGCTCTATCTGCTCCTGCTGGTTTTCATGCGGTTGATGGGTAAGCGCGTCGCGGCGCAACTTACTATCAACGAGATGGCTGTCATCCTGATGCTGGGCGCGGCCATCGGCTTGCCGATCCAGGTGTCGTCGCAAGGCATTATTCCGGCGGCTGTCGTGCTGGCAACGACCATGCTGCTGCAACGCGGCCTGTCATGGTTGACTTCGCAAAATTCACGGTTCGAGATAGCAGTGCAAGGCGATGTGCTGATGGTGATCGCGGATGGCCGGCTATTGTTAGACGCGCTGGCCTCCGCACAGCTGTCGCGCGAATTGCTGGCGTCGGAACTCAGAAGCAGGAACGTGCAACAGCTTGGAGAATTGCGTCGGGTTTATATCGAGAGCTCCGGCGGTTTCAGTCTGGTGCCGTTCCGCGAGCCGCGGCCGGGCCTCTCTCTATGCCCAGAGGAAGATGATGCATATTTTCAAGACGCCCGAGTGGAAGGCTACGTCGCATGCTGGCGTTGCGGTAGCGTCAGGAGCGCAGAATGCGAACAACGCGCGGCGGATCCGAAGCATGGGGGACATGACGTGCATCCGGACGCCAGCGGGTACGGCGCATGTTACGCGTGCCATGGCGATCGGTGGTTGCCGGCTGTGTGCAAACTGAGCGGCGATGGCGCGCATTGATGTATCTACTTATGTAGGTCGCTCAACTGTCCGGCAAAGGCCTGCATGTTCTGGCGCGCCGGTCCCAGGTTATGGCGCCGGCCAGCCAAAGAACCTCGCTCTGGTCGTCAGAGCCGTGGCGTCCAGCGCCGCAGCGCCGTCGTCCCCGTGTAAGGCTGTATCGACGGATACGAGATAAATTCAATCAGGGCACCGAATGGCGCCTGGGTGTAACAGAACAGGTTGCCCGCCCCGCGCTCGGGGGCTGGCAATTCGTGCGGGGGCGCTAGTACCGGGCGGACAACGAGACGTCGCTTTAGATAGGCGCTCGTCGCGCGCAGAGGCCTGTACAACGCCTACGTAGCTGGAAAAATAAAAACGGGTTACAGACTGCGCGCCTGTAACCCGTTGTTTTTTCTCGGTGCCGGCTGCCGGACTCGAACCGACCACCTGATGATTACAAATCAACTGCTCTACCAGATGAGCTAAGCCGGCGTGAGGCGGGATTTTACTTCATTTGATGACTTTCAAGTGTGGCCGTGAAGGCTTGCTGGCGCCTTCCGCTGGGGTCGCCGGCACATCGCTGCGCAAGTCAGACTCCACTTCCTTCGGCGCCGCGCCGCCAGGCACATCGCTGGCCTCGCCCGCTGTCTCGACGTCCGTCGAAGCTTCGCTGCCCTGCGCGCCGGCCGCCGACCCTTCGTCAACCGGAAACGCCATCCCTTGCCCATTTTCCCGCGCGTAAATCGCCAGCACGTTTTCTACCGGTACTTCGATCGGAAACGCCTGACCGCTGAACCGCGCGGTGAATTCGATGAAGTCGTTGCCGAGCTTCAATTGATTGGTGGCGTCGTAACTGACGTTCAACACAATCTCGCCATTACGCACAAAGTTCTTAGGCACTCGGGTGCTCGCGTCGACGCGAACCGCGAGGTGCGGGGTAAAACCGTTTTCGCTGCACCACTCGTGCAGCGCACGAATCAGATAAGGCTTGGTCGAGGTATCCGCCATCCAAACTCCTTTGCAACACCGCGGCGACGTGCCGCGGCGTGGCTTTAACGACGCATGACTTTTTCAGACGGCGTCAGCGCATCGATGAAGGCTGGCCGACTGAAGACGCGCTCCGCGTATTTCAGCAACGGGGAGGCATTCTTCGACAATTCAATGCCGTAATGATCCAGACGCCACAACAATGGCGCAATCGCGACGTCGAGCATCGTGAACTCATCGCCCAGCATGTATTTGTTTTTCTGGAAAATCGGAGCCAGCTCGGTCAGCCGTTCGCGAATGGCATTGCGCGCCTGTTCGTGGCTTTTTGCCGCCGGTTTGCCCCGATCACGTTCAAGCGTCTGAACGTGCACGAACAGCTCTTTTTCGAAATTCAGCAGGAATAGCCGCACGCGGGAACGCAGCACCGGATCGGCAGGCATTAGCTGCGGATGCGGGAAGCGTTCGTCGATGTACTCGTTGATGACGTTCGATTCATACAGGATCAGGTCCCGCTCGACCAGAATGGGAACCTCCCCGTAAGGATTCATGATCGAGATGTCTTCGGGTTTGTTAAACAGGTCGACATCCCGGACTTCGAAGTCCATACCCTTTTCAAATAGCACCAGCCGGCAGCGCTGGGAGAATGGAGAGGTTGTGCCGGAATACAAAACCATCATTTGCAAGGTCCTCAGAAAGCCGAAGAGGCCGGCGCGACGGCGATTGCTCGCCGCCGGGCCGGCCTGAAGCCGGAAAATGTTCTAATTATGCCTTGATGTCGCGCCAAAAGGCAGCGTTTAGACGCCAGGTGACGATCACGAACACGCCGAGGAACAGTAAAACCCACACGCCGATCTGTTTGCGGGTGTGCCGCGCGGGCTCGGCCATCCAGCCCATATACGACACCAGATCGGCCATGGCGCTGTCGTAATCCGGCGTCGACATGGTGCCGGGCGTGATCTGCTGGTACCCGGTGAACTTGCGAATCGGCGCGCCGCCGTCCTCGCCTTTCTCGGTTTCGAAGCGGGCGCTGCGCTGCCCTTGCAATTGCCACAACACGTGCGGCATACCGACGTTTTCGAATACCAGATTATTCCAACCGGTCGGGCGCGTACCGTCGCGGTAGAAACTGCGCAGATACGTATATAGCCAGTCAGGGCCGCGAGCGCGCTCTTCCAGCGATAGATCGGGCGGCGTAATGCCCAGCCAAGCCTTGGAATCGGCCGGACGCATGGCAATGGTCATCGTGTCGCCGACCTTATCCGTCGTGAAAAGCAGGTTTTTCTCAATTACGGTGGGGCTCAAGCCGAGGTCGCCGAGCCGGCTGTAGCGTACGACATTCGCGCTATGACAGTTCAGACAGTAATTGACGAACAAACGTGCGCCGCGTTGCATGGCGACCAGATCGTCGGTGCGGTCTGGCGCCTTGTCCAATGGCACGCTTTCCTGGGCGAACGCGGCGCCCGCGAAAAGCATCGTACAAATCAGGGCAAATACCGGAAACATTTTTCTCATTTCACTTCCTTGGCATTGGCATGCGGCGGTTCTGCTTCGCCGTGGTGATAAGTCACGCGATCGGGAACGGGCTTGAACTTGCCGAGCCGTGTCCAGAAGGGCATGCCAAAGAAGAAACCGAAATAAATCAGGGTACCGATTTGCGAAACCACGTTGGCAGCGGGTGTGGGCGGCCTGGTGCCGATAATCGCCAGGATGACGAAATCAATGACGAAGATGCCGTAGAACACCTTGTGGAAAAACGGCCGATATCGAATCGAACGCGCCGGGCTGCGATCAAGCCAGGGCAGGAAGAATAGCGATACCACGGAGGCGCCCATTACCAGCACACCCCACAGCTTCGCCTGCGTTACCGTCATCGCCAATATCACCAATATCGCGATCACCACCGAAGCGACCTTGCCTGTCAGCGAGCGCGCTTTCACCAGGCCGAGCAAGCCGAGCAGCCCGGTCACCACCATCAAGACGATCTTGAAATCGTCGGTAGTGGCGCGCAGCATCGCGTAAAAGGCCGTGAAATACCAAACCGGGGCAATTTCGGACGGCGTTTTAAGCGAATCGGCCGGGATGAAGTTATTCGCCTCGAGAAAATATCCGCCCATTTCCGGCGCGAAGAACACCACGGCGGCAAAGATCAGCAGGAAAATCGATGCGCCGAACAGATCGTGAACCGTGTAGTACGGATGGAATGGCACGCCGTCGAGCGGAATGCCGTTTTCATCCTTATGGTCCTTGATCTCGATGCCGTCGGGATTATTCGATCCGACCTCGTGCAAGGCGATCAAGTGCGCGACGACAAGCGCCAGCAATACCAACGGAATCGCAATGACGTGGAAGGCGAAGAAGCGGTTCAGCGTGGCGTCCGACACCACATAATCGCCGCGAATCCACAGTGACAAATCAGGCCCGATAAACGGAATCGCCGAGAACAGATTGACGATAACCTGCGCGCCCCAATAGGACATCTGGCCCCAAGGCAGCAGGTAGCCGAAAAACGCCTCGCCCATCAGGCACAGGAAAATCGCGCAGCCGAAAATCCACACCAATTCGCGCGGCTTGCGATAAGAGCCGTACAACAGCCCGCGGAACATATGCAGATACACCACGATGAAGAATGCCGACGCACCGGTTGAATGCATATAGCGAATCAACCAGCCGTAGGGCACCTCGCGCATGATGTACTCGACCGAGGCGAAAGCCAGCGTCGCGTCGGGCTTGTAGCTCATCACCAGGAAAATGCCGGTAACGATTTGAATCACCAACACGATCAACGCGAACGAGCCGAAGAAATACCAGAAGTTGAAATTTTTCGGCGCGTAGTACTCGGACGCATGCGCTTTCCACAAAGACGATAGCGGGAAGCGTCGGTCGACCCAGCCCAGCAGGCCGGTGGTTTCGATTTGCTTTTCGGCAGCCATGTTACGCCTCCCCTTTTTCGTCTTTGCCAATCATCAACTGGGTCGGCGAAAGAAACATATAAGGCGGAACGTCGAGATTCTGCGGTGCAGGCTTGTTCTTGAAGACGCGTCCGGCCAGGTCGAAGGTAGAGCCGTGGCAGGGGCACAGCCATCCGCCCGGCCAGTCGTTCGGCAGATTCGGCTGCGGACCCGGCTGAAAACGTGGGCTGGGCGAGCAGCCCAGATGGGTGCAGATGCCGACCAGCACGAGAATATTCTTGTGGTCGGCGCGTGAGCGGTATTCGTTTTGACAATATTGCGGCAACGGCATCGAGAATGGCTTCTCGGTGTGCGGATCAGCCAACATCGGATCGGCTTTGACCACGTCGGCCAGCATGTCATCGGTGCGGTTGATGATCCACACCGGCTTGCCGCGCCAGGCGACGGTCATCATCTCGCCCGGCTTGAGGCCGCCAATGTCCACTTCCACTGGCGCTCCCGCGGCTTTCGCGCGCTCGGAAGGCGCGAATGAGCTGACGAAAGGTATGCAGGTGGAAACACCGGCTACCCCTCCCATCGCGGTCGTCGCGATCAGCCAGGTGCGGCGGCCGCCGTCGACGCGTTTGTTTTCTGTGTCTCCCATCTACACGCCCCAATTCTCGGTTGGATTTGTTCGACGCTCGATTGACGAAGCGCTAACGGTTGCGCCGCAGCAAGGCATGCGAGATGCCTGATGGGGGCCGTTGACCGGGTTCGTTCAAGCTTCGACCGGTGCATCATACCGGAGCGGGCGCCGCCCGTGATAGGGCCAATGCGCTTCTTCGTAGTGCCGAAGCAAGCGTTTGGAATGCTTACGCTGTTTTGCGCCGCAGCGAAAACATCGAGCGGCATATATGCATTTTCTGGCGTTCGAATGGGTGAAATCGGCGAATCGCAATGCGTTGCGGCAAAAAACTCGCCATTTGAGGCGGATCGCGGCCGCCTTACAGCCAGCTATCGCGCCAATGTTCACGCTGCCAGGGTCGGTTGACACATGTTGCTTTGCAGCGATATGAGTTCGACGAATCGATAGCGAAATTTTTAAGAGAGGGCGCATAAATCTTAAAAAATTAACGGTGCGCCCGCCTCAGGCTCAGACCGGGTTATCGATATCGATAAAACGATGCTCCAGTCCAAAGGCTTCGGCCAAATGGGCGCCCACCGCCTGCACCCCGTAACGCTCGGTCGCATGATGCCCCGCGCCGATGAATGCGACGCCGCTCTCGCGCGCCAGATGAAACGTCGGCTCGGAGACTTCACCGGTTACGAAAACATCGGCGCCCGCGTCGATCGCTTCCGCGAAATAACCTTGCGCCGCGCCTGTGCACCACGCCACGCGCCGTACTTCGGTTTGCGCATCGCCCAATACCAGCGGCGCGCGCATCAGCACATTGCCGATTTGCGCGGACAGACCTTCCAGGGCCACCGGCACCGGCAGCGACGCCATCCAGCCGAGGCCGTTGTCACCGAATTGCGACGCGCCGACCCAGCCCAGGCGCGCGCCCAATTGCGCGTTATTGCCAAGCGTCGGGTGCGCGTCGAGCGGCAGGTGGTAGGCGAACAGATTGATGTCGCGGGCCAGCAGGGCGCGCAAGCGCCGGTATTTGATGCCGACAATGGCTGGGGCTTCGTTCTTCCAGAAGTAGCCGTGATGCACCAGCAGCGCATCGGCGCCCCATTCCGCGGCGGCCTCCACGAAATCCAGCGAAGCCGTCACGCCGGTCGCCAGCTTTTCGATGCGTCGGCGCCCTTCGACTTGCAAGCCATTCGGACAGTAATCCGGAAACCGCGGGGTCTCGAGCAGATTGTTCAGATACAATTCCAGTTCACTTACGTCCATAAAATTTCCCGTTTTTTCACATGCTTAGACGCTTCTGGCTGTTATTTGCCCAGGCAGTTACGGTACTGCTGGCGCTGATTTTCATCATCGCCACGCTCAAACCGCAGTGGCTGCAACGCCAGGGCCAAGTGAGCCAGCAAATGGTCACGCCGATGGTGGCGCTGCAAGAGGTGGCGCCCAATCTTGGCGGCTTGAAAACGCAGGGCTCGTATGCGGACGCGGCGCGCAAGGCGATGCCGGCTGTGGTTAACGTCTTCTCGAGCAAAACCAGCGCTCGCAAGCGCCAGCAAGGCGGCTCCGACCCGATGTATCGCTACTTTTTTGGCGATAAGAACCGTGGGAATCAGGATGCGCCGGTCGCCAACCTGGGTTCCGGCGTCATCGTCAGCGCCGACGGATACATTCTAACCAACCAGCATGTCGTCGACGGGGCGAACCAGATCGAGATAGCCCTGGCGGATGGCCGCAAGGCCAGCGCCAAAGTGATCGGCACCGATCCCGACACCGATCTGGCGGTTTTGAAGGTGAATCTGACGCGCTTGCCGACGATCACGCTCGCGCGCAGCGAGGCGAGCCAAGTGGGCGACGTTGTACTGGCGATCGGCAATCCGTTCGGCGTAGGCCAGACGGTGACGATGGGCATCATCAGCGCACTGGGCCGCAGCCATCTCGGCATCACCCCTTTCGAAAACTTCATTCAGACCGATGCCGCGATCAACCCCGGCAATTCCGGCGGCGCCTTGGTCGACGTGCGCGGCGACCTGATCGGGATCAATACCGCCATTTACTCACGCTCGGGCGGCTCGCTGGGTATCGGCTTCGCCACGCCGGTGTCGACGGCGCGGATGGTGCTGGAAAACATTATCACTACCGGCACGGTAACGCGTGGCTGGATTGGCGTCGAACCGCAAGACATCACGCCTGAGATCGCCGACTCCTTCCATTTGGAGCAAAAGACCGGCGCGATCGTGGCTGGCGTGCTGCAAGGTGGGCCAGCCGATCGCGCCGGTATTCGCCCAGGCGACATCTTGCTGGCCGTCAACGACGAGCCGATTTCCGATACGACGAAGTTATTGAATGTGATCGCGCTGATCAAACCGGGCGCCCAGGCCACGCTGCATGTGGTCCGTAAGACGCAGGATCTGACAATTCAAGTGCGCATCGGCAAGCGCCCGCAACAGCCGGTGCGGCAAACTCAGCAGCAAGACGACGAAGAGTAGTCAGGAAGCGGCTGCAGGCGGCCCGTCGTTGCGATCGGCGGCCGCCGCAGCCGCCGCCGCGGCTTCTTTCTCTAGATCGCGCGGCACGAAACGCGCTGCGATGATGCCGGCCTCATACAGAATAATCAGAGGCAGCGCGAGAATCAGCTGTGAGAACACATCCGGCGGCGTTACCACCGCTGCGACGACGAACGATCCGACAAACACGTAGGGCCGGATCTGCTTCAGCTTCGCCACCGTCAAAACGCCCATGCGCACCAGCAGCACCACGACGATCGGCACCTCGAAGGTCACGCCGAAGGCGAGGAACATCGTCAGCGTGAAGCTTAGATAATTATCGATGTCGGTCGACATCTCCGCACCGAGCGGCGCGTTGTAATGCGCCATCACACGGAAAATCGTCGGAAACACCAGGAAATAGGCGAATGCCATCCCGCACAAAAACAGCAGGTAGCTGCTGCTCACCAGCGGGAACACCAGTCTCTTTTCGTGCTGGTAAAGCCCTGGCGCCACGAAAGCCCAGATCTGATAAAGCACGATGGGCAAGGCGATAACCAGCGCCACCATCATCGTCACCTTCATCGGCACGAAAAATGAGCCGGTTACATCGGTCACGATCATCTTGCCGCCCTTGGGCAGGTTCTGCAGCAAGGGGCGAGCGAGGATGTGGAAGATATCGGGCGCCCAATAAACCAGCGCGACAAACACTACGACCACTGCAATGCCCGCTCGCACGATGCGGTTGCGGAGTTCCACGAGATGCGAAATGAACGTCTCTTCGGTCTCGGTTTGCTGAGGATCAGTCACGCGTAGGTCGCTCGGAGTTCGATGGGGGAAGGTCAGAAAAAGCGCGTCGGGCGGCGCAGACTTGCCGGACGGTGACGGGCCACGCGCGCGGCGCCAGACAGCACGCGCGTACGCTTGACGGTGGAGCGCTTGTACCACGCCGGCATGGCGGTTTGCTGAGCGCGCCAGTTCTTGCGCGGCGGCGCGGCGTCGGTGCGACGCGGACGATAAGTGTCGTAGCTGCTGCCCGCCATGCTGGGCGCCACGCTCTCGCCGTTGCTCCAGGCGTCGTTGATCTCGCCGGTTTGCTGGCGCAGATTCTCGCTGATGGTGCTTTCCACGTTCTGCGCGGCTTCTTCGAAGCTGCTTTTCATGTTGCGCAGTTCGTCCAGCTGGATTTCCCGCGTCACTTCAGCCTTGACGTCGTTCATATAGCGCTGCGCGCGGCCCATCAATGCGCCAGCCATGCGTGCCACGCGTGGGAGGCGCTCCGGACCAATTACTACCAGCGCGACGACGCCGATGACGAACAGCTTGGACAGGCCAAGATCGAGCATGGGATCACTTGAAAAGGGGAATCACTGCCAGAGCGCACATTGCGCGCATCACGGCAGATACCGCCGGCAGCTTACGCCGCCGGACGTTTCAGGGGGCGCGGGTGCGATCCTTGGCTTCGACGTCGATCGTTTCGCCGCGCGGCAGGCTTTCTTTTTCGCGCAGCGGATCGGCCGCGGTCGGGCCTTGCTCGCCTTCACGCATGCCTTCCTTGAAACCCTTTACCGCACCACCCAGATCCGAGCCCATATTGCGAAGCTTTTTCGTTCCGAAAACGAGCGCAACGATAAGCAGCACGATAAGCCAGTGCCAAATACTCAACGAACCCATTGAAACTCTCCTTTTCCCGTCCACCATGCGTAGGCAGACGCGGCCGGCATCGGCGCCGGGCTCCATGGTGCACGATTTTCGTGCAAATAAAAATTCAGATTGCGCGGACAACGCCGCTTTGTCGAGCCGATGTGCGGGCGAGAAATGCGCCCTGATCGCCTAGCATGAGATCCGCACACCGCGAAACCGCCATTCTACCAAGCGCCTGACGGCAGACCGACACACGTTTGTAGCGAACCGGGCGTTGTCGTTTTTAGGCAAGCGCACCCATCAGCACCTTGCCGCGCGTGCGCATCGGCTTGCCTTCAAACAGAAACAACCATCCTTTTACCCACCGGTACAGCAGCCAGATTCCGGAAACGAGCAGAATCAAGTAGCCGACCATCGTCCAGGCCAGCGCGGCGCCCAGCATCGTCCAAAGCAAGCCCCACCAGAAAGTGCGGCGCTGCCACGACAGGTGTGATGCGTATAACGTTCCGGTAGCGTCGCCCCGCTTCAGATAATTGATGATCAGCGCGACAATGGCGCTAACACCGCCCGTCAACCAGCTGATGGCAAAAAGCGCATACAACACGTGCGTAAGGGTGCGCAGCCGACGCTGCTCCGCGTCGAGTTGGTTCGGTTCAGTCACCACCGGCAAAATTCGCTCTTCATTCATAAAATGCTCCCGCAATGCGAGCTGGCTCATGCCAACATTTGGCCTCGCCACACAATCCAAGCATAGTCCGATAAGACGGACCCGTGCGGCCTGCCCATTGCACAGTCTTCAACTCTTGGTCTGCTCCGATTCACGCTGCCGGGTTTTGCGCAGCGCCTTCTCGTCGAGGCCCGAAAGCCCTTCACGACGTTCGAGTTCGGACAACACAGCCTGCGGGCCCAAGCCATAGTGCGACAACATGACCAGGCAATGAAACCAAAGATCGGCCACTTCGCCGACCAGCTTGGAGGCGTCGGCACCCGCTCGCAGATCTTTGGCGGCCATCACCACCTCGGTGGCCTCTTCGCCCACTTTCTTCAAAATGGCGTCGTCGCCCTTCTGAAATAAGCGAGCCACGTACGATTGTTCGGGGTCGCCGCCGTGGCGGCCGTCGATGACGGCGGCGAGGCGCTCGAGCGTATGCGCAGCGTCCGGCGTGGCGGACAGCTCTGAGGGGTTAGCTGAAGAGGTCATTTGTAGATGTGCTCCGGGTCTTTGATGACCGGATCGACCGTCTGCCAGACGCCGCCGTTCTCCGAGCCTTCATATTTGCGGTAAAAACAGCTGTGCCTGCCCGTGTGGCAAGCGATGCCCGACACCTGCTCTACCTTCAACAACACCACGTCGGCGTCGCAATCTATGCGAACTTCGTGCACCTGCTGCACGTGGCCCGATTCCTCGCCTTTGCGCCACAAGCGTCCGCGCGAGCGTGACCAATAAACGGCGCGCCCGCTGGCGACAGTTTCTTGCAGAGCCTCGCGATTCATCCAGGCAAACATCAACACGTCGTTGCTGCCGACTTCCTGGGCGATCACGGGAATCAATCCGCGCTCGTCCCATTGCAGTTCTTCAAGCCACTCTGAATTCATATCGGTAGCGTCCTTACAAGCGCACAGGAATGCCGCGTTGAGCCAGAAAGCGTTTAGCCTCGCCGACCGTGTGCTCGCCGTAGTGGAAAATACTGGCGGCCAGCACCGCATCAGCGTGACCCGTTGCGATGCCGTCGGCCAGATGTTCGAGCGAGCCCACGCCGCCGGAGGCAATCACCGGCACCGGCACCGCGTCGGCCACTGCACGCGTGAGGTCGAGATCGAAGCCGCGCCGCGTGCCGTCCCGGTCCATGCTCGTCAGCAGGATTTCGCCGGCGCCTAGTTCGGCCATCCGCACCGCCCATTCCACGGCATCGATGCCGGTGGCGCGACGCCCGCCGTGCGTGAACACTTCCCAACGTCCACCGGCAGTGCCTGCGGTGCCTTCCGCACGCTTGGCATCGATGGCCACCACAATGCATTGCGATCCGTAGCGGGACGATGCGTCGGCAACGAACTGTGGATTGGCAACCGCGGTGGAGTTGACGCTGATCTTGTCGGCGCCAGCATTCAGCAAACGCCGCACGTCGTCGACCGTGCGCACGCCGCCCCCCACTGTCAACGGAATGAAGACCTGCGCCGCCACCGCCTCGATGATGGGCAGTATCAGATCGCGGTCGTCGGAACTGGCGGTGATATCGAGAAACGTGATTTCGTCGGCGCCTTCGCCATCGTAGCGGCGCGCGATTTCGACCGGATCACCGGCATCGCGCAGCGCGACAAAATTGACGCCCTTCACCACGCGGCCAGCGCTGACGTCGAGACAGGGAATGATGCGTTTTGCCAAGGGCATGATGAGTTCGTCGTGACCAAAAGCCTTCAAACAAGGCGAGAAGAGTTTGCCGCTAACGGGTTTCAGTTTCCGGCGATCGGAGCGCAAGCACAGCGGGGGGATCGATCCCGGTGACCGCGCCCGCCAGTCGATTGCCCTGCAACGAAACGTAATCGCGGGCAACGCTACGCCGCCTATCGTAGCGTCGCGTCATCGGCATGGCGCGTCATCGGCATGGCGCGTTGTTAAGTGGCCGCGGGCGTATCCATCGGCCACGCGTCGGCACGTGCCTGGGCGGCGCCGAAATCGAGGTCACCGGAATAGATGGCGCGTCCGCAAATCACGCCCTCGATGCCTTCGGTCGCCACTTCACACAAACCCACGACGTCCTGCATATTCGACAGCCCACCGCTCGCAATCACGGGAATGCGCACGCCCTGAGCCAGCCGAACGGTTGCTTCGATATTGATGCCCTGCAGCATGCCGTCACGACCAATATCGGTATAAATGATGGATTCGCAACCGTAGTCTTCGAACTTCTGCGCGAGGTCGAGCACCTCGTGCCCGGTCAGCTTGCTCCAGCCGTCGGTCGCGACCTTGCCGTCTTTCGCATCCAGTCCAACGATGATGTGGCCGGGGAATGCCGTGCATGCGTCTTGCAAAAAGCCTGGATTCTTAACGGCCGCCGTGCCGATGATGACGTAAGACAAACCGTCGTCCAGATAACGCTCGATCGTATTCAGATCGCGAATGCCGCCGCCAAGTTGTACCGGTATTTCGGTACCCACTTCTTCGATGATGGCGCGAATCGCCCCCTCGTTACGGGGCTTGCCGACGAAAGCGCCGTTCAAGTCGACCAGATGCAGGCGCCGCGCCCCCTGGTTGACCCAATGACGCGCCATCGCGGCCGGGTTTTCGGAGAATACGGTGGCCTGTTGCATATCGCCTTGTTTCAGACGTACGCACTGGCCGTCCTTGAGGTCGATGGCTGGGATCAGCAGCATGGCAATGATTATCTATCTGGTAAGACGACACGAGGTCGGGGAAAGCGAAACGCATGGCCAGCGGAGGCCATGCGGATTCGTTTGGACAGGTTCAACGGCTCAAGTGTATTACATGTATTTGGCGGCGCATCCCTATCCGTTCGGCCAATTCATCGATATTGGCGCGCGCGCACTAAGCGTCAGCCGACCAGCGCTGCGCGCGCTGCGGCTCACGGCTGCGCATCACGGTTGCCAGTTGGCGAAATTGCGATATAGACGCAAGCCGGCTTCGGCGCTTTTTTCCGGGTGGAACTGCGTGGCAAACACGTTCTCGCGCGCCACCGCAGAAGTAAACGGCGAGCCGTAGTCGGTTTGCCCCGCGGTTACCGACGCATCGGTCGGCGACACGTAGTAACTGTGCACGAAATAGAAATAGCTGCCGTCGGCGATGCCGTCCCACAGCGGATGCGCGAGCGTCTGTTTCACCGCGTTCCAGCCCATCTGCGGCACCTTATAGCGCGAGCCGTCAGCCTGCAGGCGTCCATGCAGATCAAACTTCAGCACCTTGCCAGGCAAGATGCCCAGGCCTTTGGTGTCGCCTTCAGCGCTCCAGTCGAACAACATCTGCTCGCCGATGCACACTCCGAGCAATGGCTTGTTGCGGCTTGCCTCGAGCACCGCCTGCTCAAGCCCCGAGCTGCGCAGCGAACGCATGCAGTCGGGCATTGCGCCCTGCCCCGGCAGCACGATGCGGCTGGCGGCGGCGAGGTCATCGGCACGCGAGGTAATGGCTACCTCGGCTTCCGGCGCCGCCTGACGCAAGGCTTGATACACGGAGCGCAAATTGCCCATGCCGTAGTCGACGATTGCAATCGAATTTTTCATGATCGGCTCGAGACCGCCGGACACCCGGGCAACCGACGGTCGTGCGAAGAAAGACAGGAAAAAGCCAGGCCGCGGCTTCGACTCAGAGTGCGCCCTTGGTCGAAGGAATCTGGCCCGCGGCGCGCGGATCGACCTCCACCGCGGCGCGTAGCGCCCGACCGAAGGCCTTGAACACGGTTTCGATCTGATGGTGCGCGTTGACGCCGCGCAAATTGTCGATATGCAGCGTGGCAGCGGCATGATTGACGAAACCACGAAAGAACTCGATGCTCAGGTCGACGTCGAAGGTGCCGACGCGCGCTCGCGTATAGGGCACGTTGAATTCAAGCAGCGGCCGTCCGGACAGGTCGATGACCACCCGCGAAAGCGCTTCGTCGAGCGGCACATACGCGTGCCCATAGCGCCGGATACCCTTCTTGTCACCCACTGCGCGCGCCACGGCTTGACCCAAGGCAATGCCGATATCTTCGACCGTATGGTGATCGTCGATCGACACATCGCCAGTTGCCTCGACCTCCAGATCGACGAGCCCGTGCCGCGCGATCTGATCGAGCATGTGATCGAGAAACGGCACGCCGGAGGCTAACGACGCCTTCCCGGTGCCATCGAGATCGATCTTCAAACGGATCTGCGTTTCGCTGGTGTTGCGAACCACTTCCGCAATGCGCATAGGTATTCCTAACGAACGGCTGGCACCGGCCCCGCGCGAGCGCGGCCGGAAAAATGCCGACTAACACGGCAACACAGCATTTTAACCGGCTTTTGCCGGCATATTCAGCCCGCTTGCGCCGGTATTCGGCGTAGTGGCGCGCTGCGTTCTGCACTGACTCTGCATGACCCCGTGCGCGGCGGTTTATGAAGCCACGCTTTTATCGACACCCATGCGGAATTCAGCACTGCGGGCATGCGCGGGCAGGCCTTCGCCATATGCCAGTTCAGCCGCGATCTGACCAAGCGTGCGCGCCCCCTGGGCACTGACCTCGATGACGCTCGAACGCTTGATAAAGTCATACACGCCCAACGGCGACGAGAACCGCGCCGTACGCGAGGTCGGCAGCACGTGATTCGGACCGGCGCAGTAGTCACCCAAGCTCTCGCTGGTGTAGCGACCCAGGAAAATCGCCCCGGCGTGGCGAATCTGCTGCGCCCACCGTTCCGGTTCCAGCGTGGAGATTTCCAGATGCTCGGGCGCGATGTCGTTGGCGATGGCGCAGGCTTCGGCCATGTCGCGGACCTTGATAAAAGCCCCGCGGTTCTCCAGCGAGGTGCGAATGATCTCGGCACGCGGCATCGTCGGCAACAGCTCGCGCGCCGCCGCCTCGACCTGGGCGATGAACGCTTCGTCGGGACATAGCAGGATCGACTGGGCCAATTCGTCGTGCTCGGCCTGCGAAAACAGGTCCATCGCCACCCAGCGTGGATCGGTGGTGCCGTCGCAAATCACCAGGATTTCCGACGGCCCCGCGATCATATCGATGCCAACGGTGCCGAACACCCGCCGCTTCGCGCTGGCGACATAGGCATTGCCCGGACCGACGATCTTGTCGACTGCCGCCAGCGATTGCGTGCCGTAGGCCAACGCACCTACCGCTTGCGCCCCGCCGACGGTGAGCACGCGATCGACGCCGCCGAGCAACGCCGCCGCCAGCACCAACTGATTGCGCACGCCGTCCGGCGTGGGCACCGTCATGACGATTTCCCGCACCCCCGCGACCCGCGCGGGAATGGCGTTCATCAATACCGACGAGGGGTAGGCGGCCTTGCCGCCGGGCACATACAGGCCCACCCGGTCGAGCGGCGTAACCTTCTGCCCTAGTGTGGTGCCGTCCGCCTCGGTGTAATGCCAGCTATGCGAACCGCATTCGATTTTCTGCTTCTCGTGGAACGCGCGAATTCTCGAAGCGGCCGCCTCCAGCGCCGCACGGCGCTTCGGATCAAGGCCTTCGAGCGCAGCTTCCAACTCGGCCTGCGGCAGTTCGAGCGCGGCCAGCGTCGCGTCCGCAGGGAGCGTCAGGCGATCAAAGCGCCGCGTATGCTCGAGCACCGCAGCGTCGCCGCGCAGCTTCACGTCTGCAAGAATGTCGGTGACGGCGTGTTCGATCGCCGCGTCTTCGGTGGATTCAAACGCCAGCACAGCCCGCAATGCGGCCGGAAAACCCGCCTGGGTTGAATCGAGTTTGCGAATAGTGAGTGCCATGACGTGGTCCATCCGGGATCAGCCGGGGGTTGTCCGATCCTCTGGCGCCGCACGCGCAAATGCGTCGAGCAGCGGTTGCAGCGTGTTGCGCTTAAGCTTCAGCGCCGCCTGATTCACGATCAAGCGCGCCGAAATCGGCATGATTTCTTCAACTTCGACCAGATCGTTCGCGCGCAGCGTGCTGCCGGAACTGACCAGATCGACGATCGCATCCGCCAAGCCGACCAACGGCGCCAATTCCATCGACCCGTAAAGCTTGATCAGATCGACGTGCACGCCTTTGGTGGCGAAATGCTCACGCGCCACCGACACGTATTTGGTGGCGACCCGCAGCCGCGCCCCCTGCCGCACCGCGTTGGCGTAGTCGAAGCCAGCGGGCACCGCCACCGCCATCCTACAGCGCGCGACGCGCAGATCGAGCGGCTGATAAAGACCGCTGCCGCCATGTTCGAGCAGCACGTCTTTGCCGGCCACACCGAAATCGGCCGCGCCGTATTGCACGTAGGTCGGCACGTCGGTGGCGCGCACGATGATGACGCGCAGCGCCGGGTCGCTAGTGGGCAGAATCAGCTTGCGCGAGGTTTCAGGATCTTCGCTGACCACGACTCCCGCGGCAGCCAGCAAGGGCACGGTCTCTTCAAAAATGCGGCCCTTTGATAGCGCCAACGTAATACCGGACCAAGGCGGCACGACCGACAACGCGCCGGTAATGCTCGATGATGCGCTCATGCCTGCCCCCGCGCGCCGGCGCCGTTCGACGGGTAAGGGTTTTTTTCGCCAGCCCGATGCCCGAGTTCCTTGGCGGCCTGGTCGGAGGCTTCCGGCTCGTCGGACGGGTCAACCGTTCCCGCACGTCCGAGACGCCTGACGTGCGCGCCTAGTCTTGCCAGCTTTTTTTCCATCCGATCGTAGCCGCGGTCGAGGTGATAAATGCGGTCGATCAGCGTTTCGCCCTCGGCGACCAGTCCGGCGATCACCAGGCAAGCCGAGGCCCGCAAGTCGGTGGCCATGACCGACGCGGCGGACAATTTGTTCACGCCGTTGACAAGCGCGGTGTTGCCGTCGATAACGATGTTCGCCCCGAGCCGATTCAGTTCCTGCACGTGCATGAAGCGGTTTTCGAAAATGGTTTCGACGACCTGCGCGGTGCCCTCGGCGATACAGTTCAAGGCCATGAATTGCGCCTGCATGTCGGTGGGAAACGCCGGATATTCCGAAGTACGGAAACTGGTGGCCCGCGGCCGCCGGTTCATGGCGATACGCACCCAGTCAGCGCCGGTCGTGATCTCGGCACCGGCTTCGCGCAGTTTCTCCAGCAAGGCATCGAGCAGCGTTGGCACCACGCGGCGCAGCGTGACATCGCCGCCTGCGGCCGCTACCGCACACAAGAAGGTGCCCGCTTCGATGCGGTCTGGAATCACGGTGTGATGCGCGCCATGCAAGCGCTCCACGCCCCGCACCACCAGCCGATCGGTGCCGATGCCATCGATATTCGCGCCCATGGCCACCAACAACTGCGCCAGATCGGTGACCTCCGGCTCGCGCGCGGCGTTTTCTATAACCGTTTCGCCGTCTGCCAGCGCGGCCGCCATCAGCAGGTTTTCTGTCCCGGTGACAGTGATCATGTCGGTGACGATGAGCGCACCCTTCAGGCGTCCGCCAGGCGTGCGTGCTTCGATGAAGCCGTGCTCGATGGAAATTTCAGCGCCCATCGCCTGCAAGCCGCGAATATGCTGGTCGACCGGCCGCGCGCCGATCGCGCAGCCGCCCGGCAGCGACACCCGCGCATACCCGTAACGGGCTACCAGCGGGCCGAGCACGAGAATCGACGCGCGCATCGTCTTGACGAGTTCATAAGGCGCCACCGGATTGTCGACGTGGGCGCCTTCCAGCGTCACCGACAGGCCGCTTTCGTTAGCTACCGCGTCGGCGCGCATACCCATCTGCCGAAGCAGGCGCAGCATGGTGTCGACGTCGCGCAGGTCGGGAATGTTCTCAAGTTGCAGGACGTCATCCGTCAGCAATCCTGCGCACAAAATAGGCAAGGCAGCATTCTTCGCCCCCGAAACCTCTATTTCACCGGCCAGCCGATAGCCGCCGGTGATTTCTAATTTGTCCATGACTTCTCGTGCAAGAGTGCGGCCGTCGAACCGCGGGAAACGGCGCGTTGACGTGCCAGCTGTCGGATTGTCGCCGATTCGGGCAGCTTACGCGACCTGGCCGTTCTGCCATTCTTTGGAGGTCAGCGTCTTCATGCTCAAGGCGTGAATTTCCTCGCGCATGCGATCGCCCAGCGCCGCGTAGACGAGTTGATGGCGCGCGATCGGCCGCTTGCCTTCGAACTGGTCGCTGACGATGGTGGCGAAGAAATGCTGGCCGTCACCTTCGATTTCGATATGTTCACAGGGCAGGCCGGCGGCGATGTAGCCTTTGATTTGCTCGGGGGTGGGAAGCATGCGCCTCTCCTGTTGGAATAGTGACTGGCGGCCGCGCGCGCGGTCGCCGTGCTCAATGACGCAGCTTGAACCCGGATTTCAACATGCGCACGGCGATCAACGCCAGTATCACCGTCACGATCGCCACCACCAGCGCGCTGGTGGCCGGGTTGATGTCGGAAACACCGAAGAATCCGTAGCGGAAACCGTCGATCATGTAGAAAAAAGGATTCAGCCGGGAGATTTCGCGCCACGGCGAAGGCAGCGAATGAGTTGAATAGAATACCCCGGAGAGGAACGTGAGCGGCATGATCAGGAAGTTCTGAAACGCCGCCAATTGATCGAATTTATCGGCCCAGATGCCGGCGATCAAACCCAAGGTGCCGAGAATCGCCGCGCCGAGGACCGCAAATACGACGATATAGAACGGCTGCACGAAAGACATCGGCACAAACCAGACGGTAACAATGAATACACCGAAACCGACCGCCAGCCCGCGCACGATGGACGCCAGCACATAGGCTGAAAACAGCTCGCGTGCCGACAGCGGCGCCAGCAGTACGAAGATCAGATTGCCGGTGATTTTCGACTGGATCAATGACGACGAGCTGTTGGCAAAAGCATTCTGCAGCACGCTCATCATCACCAGGCCGGGAATCAGGAAGCTTTCGTAAGTCACCCCCGGATACACCTGTACGTGACCGCGCAAAGTGTGACCGAACACCGCCAGATAAAGCAGCGCAGTCAGCACCGGCGCGGCGACTGTTTGAAACGAAACTTTCCAGAAACGCAGCAGTTCTTTTTGAAACAGCGTAAAAAACCCGGTCATGACAGCCCTTCAACAGTTTCCGGCTCGTTCATGATCTGTACGAACACGTCTTCTAGATCCGCTTTGCGGATTTCCATTTCTTCGATGACGCAACCGGCGGCGCGACACTGCGCGAGAATCGGCTCGACGTCTTGATAGCTCGACAGACGAATCACGTGCTGGCCGGCACGCGGGCGTTCCGGTTCGGCCTCGAGCGCGCGCACCGCGGGCGGCAAAACACCGGATGCCAGACGTAGCGCCAGCTGCAGATTCGAGAAGCGCGACAGCAGCGCCTCGGTGCGGTCGAGCGCGACCACCTCGCCGCGCCTGAGCATGGCGATGCGACTGCACAGCGCCTCGGCTTCTTCCAGGTAATGCGTGGTTAGAACGACCGTATGGCCCTCACGATTCAAACGCTCGATAAAGCGCCAAAGCGTTTGTCGCAATTCCACGTCGACCCCGGCAGTCGGCTCATCTAGCACGATCACCGGTGGGCGATGCACCAAGGCCTGGGCGACCAGCACGCGACGTTTCATGCCGCCGGACAGCGCGCGCGTGTTGACGTCGGCTTTGTCGGTAAGACCGAGGTTGTCGAGGATCTCGTCGATCCAGTCATCATTGTTCCGCACCCCGTAGTACCCGGATTGCAGGCGCAGGGCTTCACGAACGGTGAAAAATGGATCGAACACCAGCTCTTGCGGCACCACGCCGAGCGCGCGCCGCGCCGCGCGAAAATCGCTGACGACATCGTGACCGTGGATTTCAACGCGGCCCGAATCGGCCCGCGCGAGACCAGCAAGAATGCTAATCAGAGTGGTTTTGCCCGCGCCGTTCGGGCCGAGCAGGCCGAAGAACTCGCCCTGTTCGATCGACAGGCTTACGCCTTTCAGCGCTTGTAATGAGCGGTATTGCTTACGGACGTTGAGGATTTCAATGGCGGACATGACGATGCGCAGGCCACGTCAGAACGGCCACGCTCCGGCGACCATGGGGATCGACGCGAGCAGGCCTGACGGGGCAGAAAAACGCCTGATTATAGGATAGTTGCCGAGGTGCGGTTGAGAGCGCGCCCGCGACCGACCTTCCTGCCATGGCGCGTCACGAGACCAGAGATTCGATCCCGTAGGCCTGTGCCAGGCTCGCCAGGTCGGCCGGCAGATTGCGCAAGGCGAGTGCGCTGCCGCGGGCGAGCGCCGCGCGGCGCCACGACAGCAACACTGCCAGCGCCGAAGAATCGAAGTGACGCAAGGGCGAGCAATCGACCTCGGTTTCACCCGAGGCGATGCGCGCCAGGCCGGCATTCAGCGCGGACCGGGCATTGGCATGAGTGAGCGTTTCAGCGAGCGCCAGCATACTTATTTGCCGCTGGCCGACAATTGCTCGTTGCGCTGGGTCAGGAAGGTCAGCAAACCAGCGACGCCGTTCTGCGCGATCTGTTCGGAAAATTGCTGGCGATATGCTTGCACCAGCCAGAAGCCGCCGACGTTCAAGTCATAGACCTTCCAGCCGCCAGCCGTCTTTTCAAGCCGATAGTCGAGCTCGATCGGCTGCCCTTGGTTTTGCACCACCGTTTGCACGGTCGCTTCCTGGTCTGTGGGCGCGCCGCGATACGGGCGGAACTGCACTTGTTGATTGCGAATCTGCGCAATCGCGCCCGCGTAGGTGCGGATCAGCATCATCTTGAACTGAGTGGTAATTTGCGCCTGTTGCTGCGGCGTGGCTTGCGCCCAGTAGCGGCCCATCGCCTGGCGCGTGGTGCGCTCGAAATCCGAGTACGGCAGGATGTGGGTGTTGACCAACTGGGTAATCCGATTGACGTCGCCGGACTGTATCGACGAATCGCTCTTGACCGAATTCATCACATCGTTCGTCAAGGTTCTGACGAGCGCGTCGGGCGTGCTGGCATCGATATTTTGCGCCGATGCCGGCACCGCGAAGCTCATAAAACCGATCAATAAAGCGAGGCAAGGCGCGACGAGAAATTTTTTCATTGTTGAATTCCGAGATTGACAGGCTTTTGAGCAGCTAGTGCTCAAAAGATTCAAAGTTCCCACTGAGCAGCGCGCGTACCCGGGCGCAGCATTTCAGCCTTGATGGGTTAACGCAGCAGGCCCTGTCGCCGCCGACAGGGCCTGCTGCCACGCGTGCTAGCGCAGCCGGAACGACGGGAAGTAATTGACCGGCGGCAACATTTGTTGGCC
>JBPBQZ010000099.1:0-22100 GCA_050955105.1 Janthinobacterium lividum
ATTGCCGGTGCGCATGTGTCGATTGCGATCGCCGTGGCCGCGCATCCCGACGCGACGGTCGGCACCGCGGTGCGTTTCCGCGAAGTGCTGATGGAAGCGGCGCAAGGCAGCGGTATCGAGCTTGCGGCGAGCGGCGTCGCGGTCGATGTCGTCGGCGTGCGGGCGAGCGGTTCAGTCGTCGACTGATTCCCACATGCGCCGCGAACGACGCATTTGGCGCAACGCAAGGCGAAACATCGTACGCCAGCCGAAAGGGCGCGGATCGACCAGCATGCTCAGCGCTCGCGCGTAATCAAGCACCAGACCGGGAGTCCAGGCCATGGTTTTGGCACGTTTGCGAAGCTGCGTGGCGACCCAGAGCTCGGGCGTGAACAGCAAGTTGAAAAATGCCAGCCAACCGGCATCGTCCCCGGCAACGCGGCCGACGGCGCCTTCGAGTGCGGCTTCCAGCGCGCGCGCCACTACGCCGGAGCAATTACGGCGCGTGAGGTTGTAGGTGGTGTCGAGTCGATAGTTCTCCCAAAAACGGCGCAGGCGCGCCGCGTCGTAGTTGTGGATACGTACCTTGCGAGTCGATTCGCACCAGTCCTGCGCTTCGGTCGCGTAGTCGGACAGGAAGCGGCCGGCGACGTTGTTCTCGGCGGTGGCACGCATGCGCCGACTGAAGTCGCGTGTCGAATAGTCGATTTCCACCGCCGGGTACAGGCTGATGTAGAGCCCGTCGGGTGCTTCGAGCGCCGCGTGCCCGGTCGAAATGATGCCGTTCGCATCGACCGCTGCGATATAGCGGTCGATCAAAGGCCGGCGCGCCGCGCGCGCGCGAGCGCTGCCGATAGGCGTCCAGACATGCACGATCAGACTCGTCTCTGGCGATGCGGGCGGGTGCGCTGGTTCGGACAGCGGTAATGCCTCGGGATCATGCTCGGCGGTCTCGGTCTCGGTTGCAGCGGCCACGGCGCTCGGCCGCGCAGCGGCATCGAAGCGATCGAGGCTGGCGTCGGCCTGCAACGCGCGCACCCGATACGCAAGCAAGATCATGTTCCAACCGCCGAACGCCAGCCCGAGCCCGATGCTATAGGGCACGGTGCCCAAGTAGTGCGTGGGATAGGGTTGATAGTAGAAAAGCGCCAGCGCTATCTCGAATAAGCCGCCCCACAGCGCGACGCGCCAGCGTGGATAGCGCACAACGATGGCCGATAGAGACTGCAGGAGGCCGTCGACCAGAAACAGCGTGCCGAAGACCATCGAGAGCACGAAATGGCCATTCGCCCCACCGCCGAGAATCAGCGCCGCCGCTGCCGCAAAACCGATGCCCTTGATGTAGCGAACCAGCCGTTGACCGCCCAGGCCAGTCCATGCGATTGCCAGCGTCGCCAGGGCTTCGAGCAGCAGCAGGTACGCGAAGAAATGCAGCGGGAAGTGCAGGGCGTTATCGAGGGCATCGATGCACAGCAACACACCCGCGAGCGTCGACAGCCAACCGATGGCCGTCAAAGTCCGCCAGCGCCTGCGCAGATAGCCGGTGCCAAGCAGCATCAGAACGAGTCGAATCATGCGCTTGTTCCAGAGCGTGTCGCAGAAATCGCTGCACGATCATAGGAGCGAGTTCAGTCGCATGCAAGCGCCGAGCGAGCGTGGCGCGGTTTATTCCGCCGACCGGCGACGGCGCAGCCGGGTAGCGCGATATGACAAGACGATATGAGGGTTATCACTGAAGTTCAGGTGATCGCCCGGCTCGCTCGGCGAAATATGGGATAAGCTGCCTGTTGCCTTTCAGTTCATCAGGAAACCATGCTGCCCGATAAGCAAACCGTGAGCGATACCCTGGAGCAGATCGATCTGCCGGCCCCGCAAGTCGAATCGATCAGCGCCATCACACTTGCCACGCATGATATGGCGCGCGCGGTGCGTTTCTACCAGGCCTTGGGCTTTGTACTGAAGCATGGCGGTGGAACTGAAGGATTTTCGACGTTCTCCGTCGGCACCTCTTATCTGAATTTGATCGCCGATACGCGCGGCCCGATCAAGTGGTGGGGCCGAGTCATTTTCTATGTGTCGGACGTGGATGCGATGTATACGCGCGCGCTGGCGCAAGGCTTCGTGCCGGAATCGGCGCCGCGTGATGCGCCGTGGGCCGAACGCTTCTTTCATATCGACGACCCGGACGGCCATGAACTGAGTTTCGCGCGACCGCTCCGCTGACTTGCGCGAACAGTCGCGCTCGCTGCTGGGTTGATCAGGCCTTCACATGCGCGGCCGCGCCGCGTTGCGCGAGCGTCAGGCGCATGGCTCTGGCCGCTGCTACCATATTGCTCAGCGCAGCCTCGGTCTCGGGCCAGTCGCGGGTCTTCAGGCCGCAGTCGGGGTTCACCCACAAGCGTTCGGCTGGCACCACTGCACAAGCGCGTTCCAACAGCTCGCGCATGGCTTCGCTACTCGGCACACGGGGCGAATGGATGTCGTAGACGCCTGGTCCGATCTCGTTCGGGTATGCGAAGGCACCGAAGCCGTCCAGCAATTCCATCGCTGAACGCGAGGTCTCGATGGTGATGACGTCAGCATCCAGCGCGGCAATCGCCGGCAGTATGTCGTTGAACTCCGAATAGCACATGTGCGTATGGATCTGCGTGGCATCGGCCACCGAGGCCGCTGCAAGCTTGAACGCGCGCACCGCCCATTCGAGATAGGTGGCCCACTCGCCACGACGTAGCGGCAGGCCTTCGCGGAACGCCGGTTCATCGATTTGAATCACGCGAATGCCGGCATTTTCAAGATCCGCCACTTCGTCGCGAATCGCCAGTGCCAACTGCAAGGCGGTGGTGGCGCGCGGCTGGTCGTTGCGCACGAACGACCACTGCAGCATGGTGACGGGACCGGTCAGCATGCCTTTCATCGGCCGCTCAGTGAGCGATTGCGCATAGCGTGTGGTTTCCACCGTGATCGGTTCGGGCCGATAGACGTCGCCATAGATGATCGGCGGTTTGACACAGCGCGAACCATAGCTCTGCACCCAACCGTTCTCGGTGAAGGCATAACCCCATAGCTGTTCACCGAAATATTCGACCATGTCGTTGCGTTCGGCTTCGCCGTGCACTAATACGTCCAGTCCGAGTGCTTCCTGCTTGCGCACCACGAGCTCGATCTCGGCGCGCATATCTTCAAGATAGGCGAGTGCGCTCAGCTCACCACGCTTGAATGCCGCGCGCCTCTGTCGAATCGCCGCCGTTTGCGGGAACGAGCCGATGGTGGTGGTGGGCAGGGGCGGCAGTCGCAGCACCGCACGCTGCGCCTCGATGCGCTGCGCGAACGGGCTTTGACGTTCGGACATCGTCGTGGTGATTTCGTTGACGCGTCGCTGCACCAAGTGGTTCATCACGCGCCGTGAATTGCGGCGTGAATGCTGTGCCGCGCCGGAGGCTTGCAGTTGCGCCGTCACGCTGTCGCGGCCGCCAGCGAGCGCGCTACGCAAGACTTGCAGCTCACCGAGCTTTTCAGTGGCGAAGGCCAGCCATGATTTGATTTCCGTATCGAAATCTTTTTCCGCGTCGAGGGATACCGGCACGTGCAGCAACGAGCACGACGACGCTAGCCAGAGCCGATCGCCCAGTTGCCGACTCAAGGGTTCGAGGCGGTCGAGCTCGCGCTCGAGATCGGCGCGCCAGATATTGCGGCCATCGATGATGCCCGCCGATAACACCATGTGCGCCGGCAACACCGCCAGCCACGCGTCCAACTGCGCGGGCGCGCGTACCAGGTCGAGGTGCACGCCGTGCACCGGTAATTTTGCGACGCGGTCGGCGTGATCCGCAGCCGTCTCAAAATAGCTAGCCAGCAGTAGCTTTACACCCGTGCCAGCCAATGTGTCATAGGTGCTTGCGTAGGCATCGGTCCATCTTGCATCCAGTTCCAGGCAGAGCGCGGGTTCATCGATCTGCACCCACTCGATGCCACGCTGCGCCAGCCGCTCCAGAATGCGTCGATAGGCGGCGGTCAGTTGCGGCAGCAGCGTCAGGCGATCGAAGCCGGCAACGTGACTCTTCGACAGCAGCAGGTAGGTGAGCGGACCGATCAACACCGGCTTCACCGACGCGTGCGCGGCCAGCGCTTCCTCGATCTCGTCGAACAGCCATGTCACACCACCGTCAAAGCGCGTGTCGGCATCGAGTTCAGGCACCAGGTAGTGGTAGTTGGTATCGAACCACTTGGTCATTTCCAGCGCCGGCTGCGCCTGGTTGCCGCGCGCCAGTTCGAAATATTCGGATAGCGTGAGCGCCTTCGGGTCGAAATCGAAGCGCTTCGGCAAGGCGCCGAGCAGTGCGGTCATGCCCAGCATCTGGTCGTAGTAGGCAAAATCGCCGACGGTGACGAAATCAAGTTGCGCGTCGCGCTGTTGTTGCCAGTGACGCTGCCGCAGCAGGCGCGCGGTGTCGCGCAGCGAGGCTTCGTTCGATTCACCGCGCCAGAACGATTCCTGCGCGAATTTCAGTTCGCGATGGGCACCGATGCGCGGAAAGCCGAGGATGTGAGTACGTGCCATTGCAAACTCCGATTAGAGCGCGGAGTGTGTGTGGCACGCTGGAATGCAACAAGCGATATGTTTTCATCCAGTGTTGAATGAAATTCATATCTCGATGTTCGGACAGGCGTCGGTCGATGCTTTGGCCGGCGCTATATGGTGACTGGCTGACTATCGCCCGCGACATCCGCTGGGCGACCACTCGACGGCATCGAGTGGTCGCCCAGCTGGCGCGCGAGGTTTATTTATCGATGCGTTATTTACCGGTCCATTTCGGCGGCCGTTTCTCGGCAAATGCCGCAGCCCCTTCACGGGCATCCGCGGAGGCGAACACGGGCGCCGTGATGGCGCCTTGCTTGGCGAACATTTCGCTGCTCGCCCAATCCGCCGATTCGACAATCACGCGCTTGCTGACCGCCACCGCCAAGGGGCCGTTCGCGGTGATGCTCTTGGCCAGTTCCAGCGCCGCATCGAGCGCGCCACCAGCATCTACCAGCCGGTTGATCAAGCCGTAGCTGTGCGCACGTTCGGCAGTGATCATGTCGCCCGTGAGAGCCAGTTCCATGGCGATGTGAAACGGCAGGCGCCGCGGCAGCCGCACTAGGCCGCCTGCCGCCGCAACCAAGCCACGCTTCACTTCGGGCAAGCCGAACTTCGCTTCGCGCGAGGCCACCAGCAGATCGCATGACAGCGCCAGTTCGAAGCCGCCTGCCAGCGCGAAACCTTCGATCGCGGCGATCAAGGTCTTGCGTGGCGGCGCTTCGGTAAGACCGCCGAAGCCGCGGCCAGCTACGATCGCACGCGGCTTGCCGGCGAGAAACGATTTCAGATCCATGCCGGCGCAGAAGGTGCCGCCGGCGCCGGTGAGAATCCCTAAGCGCAGATCGTCGCGCGAATCCAGTTCGTCGACCGCCGCGGCGATCTCCTTGGCCAGTTCGAAATCAATCGCATTGCGTGCCTGCGGTCGATCGAGCGTCATAATCAATACACCGTCGCGGGTCTCGAGTTTCAGCGAAGAGGTCATTCGATTTGTCCTTTTATAGGATGAAGCTTGCGGTGAGCTTGATGGTGAAGCAGGCGGCGGCCAAGCGCTTGAGCGCTCGCCCGACAGACTGATCCAGCAGCGCCTGAGCACTGCAGCGCTGGTCAGTTGGTCTTACCGACGGCAGGCAATTATAAGACGGCGCCCGGCATCATGGCGCGGAGCGGCGCAGCGTCCTCCACGGCATGGGCGCCCTTCGGTTAGACTGTGCGCCACCCCGTCTCAAAAAGCCGCAGCGCGCTGTCGCAACCGGTTCCTGATGAATTCGATGCAATCTGATGCCGTTGCGGCCGAACGCCGCCGCTTCATACCGTTCCTGTGCGCGCGCGGGGCTTCCTCACTAGCCTTCCAAATGCTTTCAGTGGCAATTGGCTGGCAGATGTATCGGCTGACCGGCAGCGCCTTCGATCTCGGCTTGGTGGGCCTCGTACAGTTCCTGCCCATGATCTGCCTGACGCTTGTGATCGGCCACGTCGCCGACCGCTTCGATCGGCGCATGATCGTGGCGATTTGCATGGCGGTCGAGGCGGCAACGGCGTTTTTCCTGGCAGTCGCGGTGGCCGATGGCTGGTTGACCAAAGTGATGATGTTCCTGGTAGTGGCGCTGGTCGGCGCGGCGCGCGCTTTCGAATCGCCGACGGGCGCGACGCTGGTAACGGGTCTGGTGGCACGCGACCGTTTGCAGCGCGCCACCGCCTGGTCGACATCGGTCAACCAGACGGCGCAAATTGCCGGGCCGGCCGTCGGCGGCCTGGTGTATGCGGTGAGCCCTACCGCGGCCTTCGTGTCGGTGGGCGTACTGTGCGCGCTGGGCTGTCTGTTTACCGCGGGGCTTAAGCTGGCGGCGCGGCCGATCTCACGGGCGCCGGTCACACTCGAGTCATTGTTTTCGGGTATCAATTTCATTCGCCGCACGCCGGTGATTCTCGGCACCATCTCACTCGACCTGTTCGCCGTGCTGCTCGGCGGCGCCACCGCGCTGCTGCCGATTTTTGCGAAAGACATCTTGCATGCCGGCCCATGGGGTCTGGGTGTGTTGCGCTCGGCGCCCGCAGTGGGGGCCTTGGCGATGTCGGTGTATCTCGCGCATCGGCCGTTGGCCGGTGCCATCGGCAAGATCTTGTTCGGCGCCTTATTCGCCTTCGGTGCGGCGACCATCGTGTTTGCGCTGTCGGCGTCGCTGCCGTTGTCGGCCGTCGCGCTGTGCGTGCTGGGTGCGGCCGACGCGGTGAGCGTGGTAGTGCGCTTGACGCTGGTGCAGATGCGCACGCCAGACGAAATGCTGGGGCGCGTCAGCGCCGTCAACATGTTGTTCATCGGCACCTCGAATCAACTGGGCGAATTCGAATCGGGTGTGACGGCCTCGTGGTTCGGCGCGGTGCCCGCAGCGGTGCTGGGTGGCGTGGGCACCATCGTCATCAGTCTGCTATGGATGTTCCTGTTCCCGAGCTTGCGGCGCATGCGTTCATTGACGAGTAACGACGGAGAAGAGGTGGTAGACGCGGCAGCGGCGGAAACGACCTCAGAGCAACAGCTATAGCGATGCGTTGGACGATGCTGGTGGGGTGCAGCCTGCCGACAAAGGGATGAGCGCTTCAGAACGTCGATAGGTAACGTTAAAGCGTTAGCGTTGTCTGTCGAAACAGGCCTCGGCGGCTTGCGCGTAGCGATTGCCGTAGAACGCGCCGAGTCCGTCATCGCGCGTGCCCAGCATATCCCAAATATCTCGCGAACTTAGTGCGCAACCGATGCTGACCAGCGCGGCTACGCCATAGCCGATGCGTAGCGCATCCATTCCCCAATGCTCGATCGCTGCGCCACAGGCCAGGAAAGCGATTGACCCGGCCGCTTGCCCCAGCATGATCGTGGCACCCGCCAACCTGACTCTGGCACAGGCCGGTACCGCGAGCATACGTTTTTCGAGACCGAGCAGCGCCAGGCAACCGCTTGCCAGCCCGGTGACCGTACAAGCGCATGTCATGGAGATGACCCCGGCCGATAGAATTAACGCGCACAAGGCGACGAAAAGCAGGAGCCACAAGCACACGAACCTCGACTTCCATCGGACGTGGTCACCAGCGGCGATTTTCATTAGCAGCAGCGCGCCGATCGCGCCCGCGGAGAAGGCTGCATTCGCCATGCCGGCAGTACTGTCGGGGAGATGGTTTTGCCGGATTAGCGCGGGCACCACCAAAGGCAATGTGGCGGCCATGCATAGCGTCAGCAGTAGACTGACCGCACTCAGAAAGCGCTCAGGTGGTATGCGCATTTTTATGCGCAAGCCAGTGCCGAGTTCTCTCAATAAAGAGCGCGCGCGGCGCGGCACAGGCTGCGGTGGCGTGGTGGGCGTCCTGCCGACCAGCACGGTGCCCACTGCAATGCCGCCGCACAATACGCTCAGCGCTAGCGCCGCTGCTAGCGAAGCAGCGGCGATTGCCAACCCTGCCGCCAAAGGACTGAACACACGCACCAGAATCGCCGCGAGGCGCTGCGTGCGGAATGCGGCGCTGGCACCTGCGCGATGTGCCGCTTCCGCGGGGTAGACGCCCATCAGCGGCTGGATCCCGGCAAATGCGCAGACCGCGATCAAGTCGATCGCAGTAAGGAAAACCATCGAGAACACAAATTGCAGCAATATAAAGCGCAACGCGCTCATCAAAAAAATGATTGCGCAGCATGCTGCCATGGCGCGTTGGCGCGCTATCCGCTCAATCAGCGCCGCGAGCAGCGGCGTGGCGATGAGCGCCGCCGCAGCCAACAACGCTTCATAGATCGCCAAATCTGCGGTGTTGCCGCGACGGATGATGATCACCGGCACCGTGGCATTCCACACGCCCAGATAAGCTCCGAGCGCAATGTCGACGGCGAGATATTTATGGAAGGAAATCAAAATCAATTCATCTTGGAAAAGCTTCATGCGGCGCGAGCGAACTCCGCGGCTGCCTGACCCGCCGCTACGCCGGACGCCCAGGCCCATTGAAAGTTATAGCCCCCCAGCCAGCCGGTAACGTCGACCGCTTCGCCGATGAAGTACAGACCCGGCACGCGTTGGGCCATCAAGGTAGACGATGACAACTCACGCGTGTCGATACCGCCGCGCGTGACCTCGGCCTTGCGCCATCCTTCGGTACCAGCCGGTGTGATGGTCCAGCGCGATAGCGACTCGGCCAGCGACTTCAATGCTTGATTGGGCAGATCTGCCAGGCGTGCCTGTGGCGGCAAGGCGTGGGCGGTAGTCCAGGCATCGGCCAGGCGCGATGGCAACCACTCGGCCAGTTGATTGGCCAATTGCTTCTTCGAGGCAGCCTTCGCGGACAGTAGCGCTTCGGCTGCATCGATGCCGGGCAAAAGGTTGATCTGCAAAGGCGTGCCCGGCTGCCAGTAGCTGGAGATTTGCAGCATTGCGGGCCCCGATAGGCCGCGATGCGTCAGCAATAAGTCTTCGAGGAATTCGCCGCGTTGTTTGCCAGTGCCAGTGCTCACGGAGGCTTGCAGCGAGATGCCGGACAGCGGCGCGAAGTGCGCCCAATCAGCACCGGTGAAGGTAAGCGGCACCAGTGCCGGTCGCGGCTCGACCAGCTTGATGCCGAATTGCTTTGCCAGCCGATACGCGAAATCGCTTGCGCCTATTTTCGGGATGGAAAGGCCGCCGGTAGCGATCACCAATGCGCGCGCGCTGATTTCGCCGGCGTCAGTCAACAAGATATAGCGGGGATGCGTGCCATGATCGTCGCGCAGGGTTTCGCGTACTGTTGCCGGGCGCCGCCAACTAACGCGCGCCGCCTCGCATTCGTCACGCAGCATGCGGATGATCGACTCGCTCGAATCGTCGCAAAAAAGTTGGCCCTTGTGCTTCTCATGCCAGGCGATGCGATGCCGTTTCATCAGCGCGAGAAAGTCTTGCGGCATATAGCGCGCCAGCGCCGAGCGGCAAAAGCGCGGATTCTCCGAAAGATAGTTGGCGGGGCTCGCATGCAGATTCGTGAAGTTGCAGCGACCACCGCCCGAAATGCGGATCTTCTCTGCCAGCCGTTCGGCGTGGTCGAGCAACACCACGCGTCGGCCTGCCTGTCCAGCGACTGCCGCGCACATCATGCCCGCGGCTCCCGCACCTATGATTGCCACGTCGAAAGATTCCATGGCGCGATTGTATCCGCGCGGGTGGCGCGTTCGAGGCAGCGTCGCCGCAGGGCCAGGCATCCGCCGCCCACCATGGTGCGCAGCGCCAGCGTCGAAGCGTTTGACTTAAATGGATGGACCATTAGAATGCAGACGTGTCACTTCTTAAAAAGACAGGAGACGTTTCATGATCAAGCACATCAGCTTCATCTATCGGCCGGCCCATATGAGCCACGCGGAAGTCGTCGAGTATTGGAAAAAGGTGCACTCGCAACTCGTGAAGACCAAGCTGCCAGGTCTGCGCAAGTATGTCGGCAATTTTCCCGTCAATGAACCCGGTAGCGGCGCGCAGCAGCCTGGCAGCGGCAAGCAGATGCAATGCGACGCGGTGGTCGAGTTGCATTTCGACGACGTCGAATCGCTGCATGCGGCGATGGCCAGCCCGGGCTGGCTGAGCGACGAGCGCAAGAAGAGCAGCGCGTCGATGATGGACTTCACGCATCACCAGTTCGTGGTGGTCGAAGAAGTCGTGGTGCCGCTCGACTAAGTCGGCACTTTGACGTTGGTGCTCGACGGCTTGCTCGAAGCGCTAGTCAGAGCTCGCCGCGCGCGGCGAGCGCTTTGATGCGATCGGCGGTGCGACAGGCGATTGCTTGAATCGTCAGCGATGGATTGACGCCGCCGACCGTGGGAAACACCGAGCCGTCGCAGATCCATAAATTCGGGATATCCCAACTGCGGCAGTCGGCATTGACCACGCTCGTGCGCGGATCATCGCCCATGCGTGCGGTACCGTTCAGATGACAGGTGTCGTCTTTATCGGTCCAGATTTCGCGACCGCCGGCGGCTGCCAGCGAGCGGCTCATAAAGTCGAGCGAATGCTTCACCAGGCGTTTGTCGTTGTCGCATAGCGAGTAGGTAACGCGTGCGATCGGTAGTCCATAGGCATCTTTCTCGTCAGCCAGCGTGACGCGGTTGCGCTCTTGTGGCATGGTCTCGCCAACGATCTTTAGCCCGGCCTGATGATTGTATTTCTCCATCTCGGAAGTCAACTCCGTACCCCACAGGCCACGGCCATTTTGAGAAGCCGCCCAGGCATTGGGGAGCGGGCCCTGGCTCATGTAACAGTAGCCGCCGAAGAAATCCTTGCCGGTATCGGTGTAGTTCCAATGTTCACTGACGGCCAGCGAGGGCGGACCCTTGTACCAGCGGATGTCTTCTTCCATGACACCCCAGGCTGCATGGTTGGTCTGCACCATTAGGTTCTTGCCGACCAGGCCGGAACCGTTCGCCAGACCGTCGGGGAAGCGGCTGGTGGCCGACATCAACAATAGCCGCGGCGTTTCGATGGCATAGCCGGCGACCACCACGTGACGCGCGCGCTGGAATTGCCAGCGTCCTTCGCGGAGGTATTCAACGCCCGTCGCACGCCCCGCGTCATCGGTGGCGACGCGGCCCACCATCGCCAGGTCGCGAATCTCCGCGCCGGCCGCGACCGCGCGCGGAATCCACGTGACCAGGGCACTCTGCTTGGCATTGGTCGCACAGCCGGTCACACAAAAGCCGCGATAGACGCAAGGCGGCGACTCGCCGCGTGGTGCCGACACGGTGGCCAGCGGCGTCGGCGTCCAGCGCACGCCCATCGCTTCGGCGCCGCGTGCCAACACCAGCGCCGCGGCATTCAGTTCATGATTTCGATACGGATAGCGTGGCCGCTTAGGCCCCCACGGATAGGTGACCGGCCCGGCGATTTTCAGCGCTTGTTCGACCACTTGGTAATAGCGCCACATCTCGCGCCAATCGAGCGGCCAATCGGCACCATAGCCGAGCAGGCTGCGCGCCTTGAACCATTCGGGACGGAAGCGCAGCGACACCATCGCAAAATGCACGGTGCTGCCGCCTACCGCGCGGCCGCTGTTGTTGTTGCCGAGCTTCAAGGGATCGTCGCCGTCGCAAAGCCGTTCGTCGGTCCAGTAAAGTTTCGACTGATGTGTTTCGTCGGACGCAAACTCTTCCAGCGGCCGCCACCAGGCGCCCGCGTCGAATGCCACCACCTTGAAGCCGGCTTCCGAGAGCCGGCACGCCAGTGTGCCGCCGCCCGCGCCGGTGCCGACAATCGCGAAGTCGACCAATTCGTCTTGCGGATATTCACGCATTGGTATCCAGCCGCCGGCGCGGAATACATCGGGGGCGCGGCCATCTTTGCCACGCGGGTGGTGCTGTGCATCATCGAGCACGCTGGTTCTCCTTGGCCGCTTGCGCCTCGCGGCCAGGGGTGGCTTCCGACGCGTCCCAGGGGTCGCGCCGGTCGAAATACATGCGCACATAGCCGCGCGGATTGGCTGGGCCACCGAAGCCCAGTAGGTTCCATGCGTAGGGATGCGAGTAATAGGCGCTGCAGATATCGTGCAGCACGCGCTCGGCGAAAAACACCGCGCTCGGCATGCCTTGCCAGGATGCATGTTGTAGCTTGCCGTCCTGCATGCGCTGCAATAGTCCCACGCGTTGCGTGTCGCTCAGATCGGCGAAGGCAGCCTCGAAGGTGGCGCGGCTTTCGCTGTCGAGCGCTGCCAGGCCGCGGCGCCACGCTTCGCGTAACGCCGGCATCCGCGCATCCCGATAGCCATCGCCGCGATTTTGGGAAAGCTTGTCGTCGACCAGCGCGGCGATCGCTACGTACGGTGCATCGGCGCGCTGTGGGATTACGCATGCGCAAAGCGCCTGCAGCGCCGCCCATTCGACTATCTCGAAAAATTGCGGCGTTGCGGGCACGGCAAGCCGTGCGTCGATTACCTGTCTGGTGGCGTCGTCCCATGATGGCGTGTCGCGCTTGTCGAGCACGTTGTAATCGGGGTAGCGCGAGCCGGACGGCGCGGCCGTATTCGACACTGTGTGCGGTGGCAAGGCAGATTTGCTCATTGATCAGTCTCTCGAAGGCGCAACGCGGCGAGGCCGGCCATCGCCAGCGCGGTGAAGCTCGGCGGAGCGGGCAAGGGCGGTCCGTTGAAAAGGTTCTGGCTCCAGTTGCGCCAGCCGCCATGGTTGCGTGCGATGCCGCGCGCGTGAAAGCCGACGCCGGCGAAGCCGAGCAAGGCGCTTACGCGCAACCATAGGCGCGTGAGCCAATGTGAAGAGGACGACGGCGCGCGGATGGCCGCGTGCGCCAGACATGCGGCGGCCACGGGCGGCACGAGCACCGGCGCGAACATATAGGGATTTTGATACGCGCCGCGAAAGTGCAGCAGCGCGACTTCGCCCACTGTGCCGATGAGGCCGACACTGGCCAAGTACGACAGGGCACGGCCGGCTGGCATGCCGAGCAGGCGCGGCGCGTGTTCGGGCTGATTGCGCAGGCGTTCGGCGATGCCGCCGAAGGCGCCGGACAACATCAACGCTGCGGGCGCGCCGAGCGGTGCGGCATGGAACAAGTTGTTCCAGCTCAAGCCGCCGGGCCGTTTGCCGATGTTATAGAGATGAAAGCCGGTGCCCGCCACGCCAACGCAGCCTGCCGTCAGATAGATCAGGTCACGCATCCAGTGACTGCGCGCGCGCTTGTCACGGCTGCCGTGCACGCCCGCTGCCAGCGACAGCGTCGAGGCGACCAGCGGCGTGAACATCGCCGGGTTGGTGAAGGCGCCGCGATAGTGCTCCATCGCGCTATCCGATAGCACTGAGAAAGCCAACAGCGCGGCACTGCGGTCGAAGGCGCGTGCGGCATCGATGTGACTTTGGCGTTGACCTTCAAGCCGCTGTTCGTGCGACGGTATGGCCGACGCAGGCAACGTCGTCGTCGCGAGTTCGCGACGGCGCGCCGCATTGCGCGCACCCCGACGCATGCCGCTGTCATGCCCACGCCTGCCGCTCACGCCCAGCGTCACCAGCGCCGCTGCCGTGAGCGCCAGGCTGATGCCCATTACATTGCTGCCGCTCGTTGGTACGGGCTTCATCGGTGCTCCATCACGACACTGCGTAGCGTTGTGCATCGGCTGTCTTGAGCGTCAGCCCGCAGCCGGGCCGGCTCATATCAGGACGGATGCTGCCGTCGCGGGCGTGCGGCGCGCCGTCGAACAACATCGACTCGATGCGTACGTGATCGTGGAACCATTCCTGGTGTCGCAGTCCAGGCGCCGCACAAGCCGCATGCAGGTGCAGTGCCGGCGCGCAATGCGCTGACAAGGGAATATGGAAGGCATCGCATAGCGCCGCCACCCGCAAGAAACCGGTGATGCCACCGCAGCGGCTGGCATCGGCCTGCATGACGTCGACGGCGTTCGCCTCGAGCATCAGGCGGAAGTCGTCCAGCGTGTAGCCGTACTCGCCAGCGGCGATTTCCATGCCGTCGCCTACGGCGCTGCGCAGCCCGTGCAGGCCGCGCAGGTCGTCCGATGGCACGGGTTCTTCGAACCATTCCACGCCAGCCTCGGCGAAGCGACCTGCATAGTGCAGCGCTTGCTTGACGGCCAGCGCGCCATTGGCGTCGACGAACAAGCCGCGTTCACCGATCGCTGCGCGCGCTACTTGCACGCGTTGCGGGTCGCGTTCGGGCTGGCGGCCGATCTTCATCTTCACCCAGCGACAGCCGTCATGCGCCACCCAGCGGTGTAATTGGCCGCTCAGTTGGCTATCGGTATAACTGGTGAAGCCGCCGCTGCCATAGATCGGCACCTGCTCGCGCAGCGCGCCCAGCAGGCTTACGAGGGGCAGCCCGAGGCACTTCGACTTGGCATCCCATAAAGCGCAGTCCAGCGCGGAGATGGCGGTCGCCGCAAGCCCCGCGCGCCCGAGATTGCGCACGCTGCGCTGCATATCGAACCAGCGCGCCGGAATGTCCCACGAATTCTGAGACAGCAGGCTGGCGGCGAGAGTTTTTTGAATCAGTGGGACGATGCTGGCGTCGGCGTAGGTGTAGCCGATGCCGGTGTGATCGCCAGCCGTGATGTGCGCGACCACGAGCGTGGTGGCATGCCAGTCGAAGCTGCCATCGGCTTCGGGCAGATCGGTAGGGATCGTGAACGCTTGCGCATGCACTTCCCGAATTAAAGGCCCATGAAGGGTCTCCGGCACGGCCATTCCTCCGTTGAATGCGGCGAACCTTTACGCCGACGTTTCAACGCAGCAACCGCCGTGCCTCCCTTCTGCCGGTCGGCGCCTGAGCGGCCTCAGGCCGCTTTGCCGCCCAACACACCGTCGATGAACTCGGCGATGTCGGCCATTGCCTCACCGGAATGCGGCAGCAAGCCGCGATCGGCCGTGAAGAAACCATGAAAGGTGCCCATGAAGCGTTTGATCTTCACGCTGACACCGGCCTCTTGCAGCCGTTGTCCGTAGATTTCGCCTTCTTCGCACATCAGGTCTTCGTCTACCGTCAGCACCAGCGCGGGCGGCACGTTGCCGAGTTGCTTCGCATGCAGTGGCGCGAAGCGCGGGTCACTGCGATCGGCTCGGTTGGGGATGTATTGATCGAAATACCAGGCGACTTCTTCCACCGTCAGCGAAGGTGGAATGAAGCGCTTCATATAGTCGGAATCAATATTGCCGTCGGTGCTGGGATACAGCAGGATCTGCCCGGCGATCACCGGACCATCATGGTCGCGCGCCCATTGGCAGATCACCGTCGATAGATTCGCGCCCGCGCTGTCGCCCGCGACGAACAGCGGCACAGTGCCGCCGGCAAGCTTTTCGAGATTGGCGGCGGCCCACACCACGGCGCTGCGCGCATCGTCGACGGCGGCGGGGAAGCGCGCTTCGGGTGCCAGTCGGTAGTCGACCGAGGCCACCGCGCAAGCGGTCGTCAGCGCCAATTTGCGCAGCGCGGTGTCCCAGCCGTCCAGTGAACCGACGGTCCAGCCGCCGCCGTGGAAGTAGACGATCAATGCTTTCGGCGTGGCGCTCGGCCGATAAACGCGCACCGGAATGTCATCACCCTGGCCGGCAATCGTCAGGTTTTCCACCGCATGCACCGGCGGACCGGGCGGCGCCTTGGCGAGCAGCTCGCGATGCAGGGCGCGCATCTGCTGCGCCGAGACGGTGCCGGTTTTCGGCAATACGGTGGCGCGGGCGTTCAGCAGCTCGCGGGCCTTCGGATCTAAGGGCATGGTGTCTCCTCCTTTGCCAGCGATGTGAGCGCATTCTAGGGGGCTGGCGCGCGACGCGCCTAATTGGTTTTCGCCAGTCTCGATATTGCCAATGTTAATATCGGGATATGGACTTCGCCCTTCTTCGGCTGTTCGCGACGCTCGCCCGGGAGGGCAACCTTACCCGCAGCGCCGAACTCCTGCATCTGACGCAACCCACGCTGAGCCTGCAATTGAAGCGTCTGCAGGAAAGCGTGGGCTTGACCCTGTTCGAACGCACGCCACGCGGCATGCGGCTAACGCCCACCGGCACGCATCTGCATGCGGCGGCCGAGCGGGTACTGGCGGCGGTGCAGGAATTCGAGACAGTAGCCAGCGGATTATCGGGCGCGGTGCTCGGCACGCTCAAGATCGGCACCATCGTCGATCCGGAGTTTCTGCGGCTCGGGCCTTTTTTGAAACGCTTGCACGAGCGTTATCCGCGTCTCGTCACGCACTTGCAGCACGGCGTATCGGGGGCCATCCGCCGCGAGATTTCGGCCGACCGACTGGACGTCGCCTTCACACTGGGGCCGCGCGGCTTCGCCACGCTCAGGCAGCAGTTTCATATGCTGTCGCTGTCGCCATTTCTCTATCGCGTAATCGCGCCCAGCGGCTGGGAGAGCAGGGTGCACGGCCGCAGTTGGACGCAACTGGCCGAACTGCCGTGGATCGGTTCGCCGCCGGAGTCGGTGCACAACCAGTTGTTGAACGACGTGTTCCGCCAGCAGGGCGGCCTGACGCCGCGTTTCGTGGCGCAGGTGGATGTCGAGCCGTTCATGCTCGATCTGGTGCGCTCCGGTGTGGGATTGTCGCTGGCGCGCGAGAGCATCGCCTTGCAAGCGGCTCACGCCAAGGGCATTGTGGTTGCGGACGCAGTACAGGTGGAAGCCGAGCTAGGCTTCCTGTGCCGCCGCGAACGTCAAACCGAAGCGGCAATCAGTGCCGCCTTCGACCTGATCGCGCAGATCTGGCCGACCAGCGCTTAAACACGTTCAGCTTTCCAGCTTCGCACGCAATTCGCGGGCGGTTTCCAGCAAGGCTTCGTATCCCGAGCGGGCATGTGCCGGCAGGTCGGGGTCGCCGACGACCGTGCCGAGCGTCTCGATCACACTGTAGACGATGCCTTTGGCCGCGCTCGCGGCAATATTTCCCGACGACATCGATGTATCGACGTGGACCAGCGCAGCGTCGAGATGAGCCAATTCGGGACGCTCGGCCGCGTCTGGCCGGCTGCTGGATTCTTCAGTCATGGTGGTAAGCCGCAATTTGGTTGGACACCTGCTGCTTATACACCTGCGCACACGTCCTCGGGAAGGCAAGGGCATCGGGACGGCGTAAGTCCATGGGTAAACAGCACGATGGCGTGCCGCGCGATCTCATGGGCATAATCAGCAGATTAACTAATTTCAATTGCGCAAGTTCGCGGCTTGGTGCGGCTGATGTGCCAGCGCGCGGATCTCAACGCAAGTTCCAACATAAGCTCCAGTGCGAGCGTCAATAAAACTCCCCCGCCATGAATGTTAACGGTCCCCGCGATTTGCAGTCGCCTGACGTACCGCTTGTCGATGCACCATCAATTCGTCTGATCTTCTCGGCGCTGTTACTCGTCATGTTGCTCGCCGCGCTCGACCAGACCATCGTCTCGACCGCCTTACCCACCATCGTTGGTGAATTGGGCGGTCTCGAAAATCTCTCGTGGGTGGTCACTGCCTACTTGTTGGCGTCGACCATCGTGGTGCCGCTCTACGGCAAGTTCGGCGATCTGTTTGGCCGCAAGATCGTGCTGCAGACGGCCATCGTGATATTTCTGGTGGGCTCGGCGCTGTGCGGCGTGGCGCAGAACATGACGGAACTTATCCTGCTGCGCGCACTGCAGGGCCTGGGCGGCGGAGGCCTGCTGGTGGTGACGATGGCAGCCGTCGGCGACGTGATTCCGCCCGCCGAACGTGGCCGCTACCAGGGTTTGTTCGGCGGCGTATTTGGGATAGCCACGGTTATCGGGCCGCTGGTCGGTGGTTTCCTGGTCGAGCACTTGTCGTGGCGCTGGATCTTCTATATCAACGTGCCGCTCGGGCTGATTGCATTGGTAGTGTTGGGCGCGGTGTTTCGGCCGCATGTCGCGCACGTGCGTCATCAGATCGACTATATGGGCGCCGCGTTTCTGGCGGGGGCGCTGACCTGCATCATCCTGTTTACCAGCCAGGGCGGCACTATCCTGCCATGGTCGTCGCCGCAACTCTGGTTCACGCTGGCGCTGGGCCTCGTCGCCATCGTCGGCTTCGTCTATGAAGAGCGCTCGGCGCTCGAACCGATTATTCCCTTGGGGCTTTTCAAGCAGCGCACTTTCTTGCTGTGCAGCCTGATCGGCTTCATCGTCGGCGTGTCGCTGTTCGGCTCGGTAACCTTCCTCCCGCTCTACCTGCAGGTCGTCAAGGGGTCGACGCCGTCGCACGCCGGCTTGCAGATATCGCCCCTGATGGGTGGCGTGCTGGTCACGTCGATCATCAGCGGCCGCATCATCAGCCGTATCGGCAAATATCGTTTCTTTCCTATCGGCGGTACGTTCCTGCTGGGTATCGGCATGGCGCTGCTGGCAAGCCTGCAGCTCTCGACACCGCTATCCGTGATGTATCTCTACATGATCCTGGTGGGAATGGGTCTTGGCATGGTGATGCAGGTGATGGTGCTGGCGGTGCAGAATTCGGTGGAGTTCAAGCATATCGGCACCGCCACGTCGGGCGTCACCTTGTTTCGTTCGATTGGCGGTTCGGTCGGCGTGGCGGCGTTCGGCGCGGTGTTCACGAACGGCCTGCGCGCCCGTCTCGAAAATACGCTGCCCGAAGGGACGGTGCTGCCGCGCTCGCTGGGGCCGCTGGCTATCCATCAATTGCCAGACGGCGTGCGCGAACTTTATCTGCATGCGTTTGCCGGGGCGCTGCATGTGGTCTACCTGGCCGCGGCATGTGTGGTAGTCGTGGGTTTCGTGCTGGCCTGGTGGCTGCAGGACGTGCCGCTGCGCAAAAAGTAGTGGTTCGCCCGCGCTTGGCCGCAACCTGTGTCGCTGCTTGGGGCACTTACCGTGCCCCTTCAACAGCAGCTGGTCGCCGCGGCGGCAGTTCCAAACGCGGTGCGCCGCGTGGCCCGGCGAATGACGAGAAAAGCTTGATGTTACGTTTGAACGCGAACCGATTCGCGCAGCCTGTTTATGTTCCGGCCGAACTACCGCAGACCGATCAGCCGCTCGATCTCAGCATGCATGGCGCGAGTGACCGCGCCAGCATTTCGTCCAAGCGTTCCGCCAGCCCGGAGCGGAGCCACCTCACGGCAACGCTCGGCAACCACGGCGGTGAGCCTTTTCAAGCAGCAGGGCCGTCTACATCTCATCCCTGCGAAACGCCGGGGCGTATCGTTGCCAGGTGCCGCCGCGTGTCGACCGAGAGTCGTCGACCGGCGGTAACGGACGCGACTGCGATGCGGTCTTGCGGAGCGCTCTCGCGGCGCTCGTCACGGCACCTTGGCACGAGTTCGCTGCAGTGCGCGCCGCAGCCGGCATTCTTCGGCAGCAATGTAGAGCGCCTCAACCACGTCAACGATGCGTCGGGCGAACTGCTGCTGAAGACTGTGCGGCAGCTCAACGTCCATGGTGCTTCCATCGTGGCGCGCGTCATCGAGGTCGACCTCGGGCTCGGCAGGCCCGCAGCCGCCCGTCAGTCGTATCGCTATCGAACAATCCATCTGGAGGGATCGGCGCAGACGGCACCTCAGCCGGTAGTGGTAGAAGATGTGCCGTTAAGGCGCGTTATGGCGACACCGCGCGACTTGTTGAAGCATGCCGGCATAGGCGATCTCTTCGTGTTGAGCAGCAGCTACCCCGCCACGCCGGCCGGCGAGAAAGAACTATTGTGGAATATCTATTCTCTGACGCTGCCGGCTTGGCGTCGCGGCAGCCGGTTCTTGATGACACTGCCGTACAGCGAGAGTCTGCGGCAGGCGCTGGAACCAATGGGTTTTGAGACGGAAGTGAAAACTGCACCGCAGGCCGCGTCCGACTCGCAGAGGCGACCCAGTGGCCTCATAGCGGTTAACTACCAAGTGCTCGGCGATTGCCGTTTGCTAGGTTGTCGTTAGCGGATGCCGTGCAACGCATTGGCGTGCGGCCGGCGCCGCTTGCGAGGCTGCGCCGCGGTCTTATGGTTTGCGCAGCCGCAGGATCAGGCTCGACGTATCCAGACGCGCGCCGCCCAGCGCCTGCACGTCGGCATAGAACTGATCCACCAGCGCGGTCAGTGGTAGCGTCGCGCCGTTGCGGCGCGCCTCGTCCAGGCAAAAGCCGAGGTCTTTGCGCATCCAGTCGACCGCGAAACCGAAGTCGAAGCGGTTTTCCACCATGGTGGTGCCGCGGTTGTGCATTTGCCAACTGGCCGCGGCACCTTTGCCGATCACTTCGAGAACGTCTTTCATGTCGAGCCCGGCCAGCTGACCGAAATGGATGGCTTCGGCCAACCCTTGCACCGCACCGGCGATGCAGATCTGATTGACCATCTTCGCCAATTGCCCGGCGCCCGGCTCACCCAGCAGCGTAACCGCGGCGCCGTAATGGCGCAATATCGGCGCGACGCGCTCGAACACTGCCGCGGCACCGCCGCACATGACGGTGAGTTTGCCGTTTTGCGCGCCGGCCTGGCCGCCGGAAACCGGTGCGTCGAGAAAATGCAGGCCGAGCTCCGCCGCGCTCGCATGTAGTTCGCGCGCGACGTTGGCCGAGGTGGTTGTGTGGTCAACATACACGCTATCTGGCACCATGCCGGCGAAGGCGCCGTGTTCGCCGAGTGTGACGCTGCGCAGGTCGTCGTCGTTGCCAACGCAGGAAAGCACCAGTTCGGCGTTTTGCGCGGCAAGGCGTGGCGTGGTGGCCTGGCGGCCACCGTATTCGGCGACCCAATCGGCCGCTTTGGCAGCGGTGCGGTTGAAAACCGTGACGTCGTGGCCTGCGCGTTGCAGGTGCCCGGCCATCGGATAGCCCATTACGCCGAGGCCGAGGAATGCGATGCGGCGGCGGGTGCCGGCGGCTTGCGATGATTCAGCAGTCAAGTTGATTCCTTGTCACGAATACTGGTGAGGCTGCGTGGGAGCGCCGATGCGGGCCACTATAAATCGCCCGTGAGGGATCAACAATATGGCCGGTATACTCGTCGGCGCTGGGGTTTGGTTTGTCGATCGATGCAGTAGTCTGCATCGCGCTTGTTTTGTATCATCGCCGCGCCGCGAATTGTTCGGTAAGCGCGCGCCGCCCTCCCGTTGCCAAGTTTGAGCATGCACCCTTTCGATATCTACAAATCGCCCGGCCACCTGATCCGCCGCGCCAATCAAATCGTGGTCTCGCTGTTTATCGAGCAGACCGCCGATCAATTAACTCCCGTTCAATTTGGGCTGATGGCGCTGTTGCTCGATTCCGCCGGTGCCGATCAGGTGACATTGGCGCAGAAGCTGGCGCTCGATACGTCGACCGCCGGCGCGGTGCTGGCGCGCCTCGAGGCCAAAGGCTGGGTGAAGCGACAGGTCGACAGCGAAGATCGGCGTCGCCGTTTGCTGTATCTGACCGATTCCGGACGCCGCGCTTATGAAGCGGTGCGCGGCGACGTGGAGACGGTGCAGCAGCGGATCCTGGGCCCGCTCGACGAGCAGGAACGCGAGGTTTTCATGCGGCTGCTGACTAAATTGGTGGTCAGCAATAACGAAAACAGCCGTGCGCCGCTGAAACTCGGCGTGCCGACGGAAGCAGCGGGTACGCCTGCTTCGGACACCGCCTGAAGCACCGACCCGGCCGCCGCCCGGTCCGCCCGCACCGCTCGCACCGCCCTCCGGTGGCGGCGGTGCGGGTGAACCCTTATCACCTTTCGGCACAATAGGAAGTACACTCATTAATGACTTGCGCCGTGATGGCGCTGGTGGCGTTATTTCGCGGGCTGTCCGGCACTCCTGGCGCCTGCCCGTCACGACACTACAGGACATTTCGAGATGAGCACTGTCAAGCAGAACAATTGGGACCAGCAAACCGATCTGCTGGTAATCGGCGCCGGCGCGGGCGGCATGGGCGCGGCGCTGGTCGGCAAGCTGGAAGGGATGGACGTGCTGGTGTGCGAGCGCGGTACGCAGGTGGGCGGCACCGCCGCCACCTCCGCGGGTACGGTGTGGATTCCCGGCAATAGGCAAAGCCGCGAAGCCGGCTACACCGAGTCACGCGAGGGCGCGCGTACCTATCTCGAAACGCTGATCGGCCAGCCGATTAAAAATACGCCGTTGCAAA
>JBPBQZ010000100.1:0-18022 GCA_050955105.1 Janthinobacterium lividum
AGCGCACCGCGCAAGACTGGCTGGTGCTCGCGCAACTGACGCATCACAACGCCACGGCGGTGGGCATCGTGATGGCTTTGCAGTTCGGGCCGCAGATGTTGTTGCTGCCGCTCACCGGCTTTGCCGCCGACCATTTCGATCGGCGCCGCTTGTTGGTGGCAACGCAGGCCAGCATGGCCTGCCTGGCCGCCGGGCTTGGCATACTCACCGTCACCGGCGTGGTAAGAACCTGGCACGTCTATCTGTTCGCTTTTTTGCTCGGCTGCGTCACCGCATTCGACGCGCCGGCACGCCAGACCTTCGTGGGAGAGCTGGTTGGCGAAGACGAATTGTCGAACGCCGTGGCGTTGAATTCCACATCGTTCAATGCGGCGCGCATGATCGGCCCCGCCGTGGCCGGGCTGCTGATTGCCGCCGTGGGCACCGGCTGGGTGTTCCTGATCAACGCCGCGTCGTTCCTGCCGGTGTTGGGCGTGCTGGCGCTGCTGCGCGTGGCCGACCTGCATCGTGGCGCGCGGGCGCGCCGCAAGCCTGGCAGCTTCGCGGAGGGTTTTCGCTATGTATGGGGGCGGCCGGATATCCGCGCGATGCTGTGGATGGCGTTTCTGCTTGGCACCTTTGGCCTCAACTTTCCGATTTTCATCTCGACGATGTCGGTCAGCGTATTCCATGCTGGCGCCGATAAATACGGGCTGCTGAGCTCGACCATGGCGATCGGTTCGGTGAGCGGTGCGCTACTGGCGGCGCGCCGCGCGAAGCCGAGGCTTGCGCTGTTGTTGATCGGCGCTGCGACCTTTGGCTTGGGCTGCGCCTTGGCCGCGATCATGCCTACTTACTGGCTGTTCGGTGCGGCGCTGGTGATCGTCGGCGCCTCGGCGCAGACGCTGACGACATCGATCAACAGCCTGGTACAGATGTCGACGGAGCCTGCCATGCGCGGTCGTGTGGTGGCCATCCTGCTAGCCATCGTATTGGGCGGCACGCCGATCGGCGCACCCATCGTCGGCTGGATTGCCGATACCTTGGGCCCGCGCTGGGCCTTGGGCGTGGGCGCCGCGGCGGGCTTTGCGGCGGCGCTGGTGGGCCTGCGATATCTGTGGCGGTACCACCGGCTGCGGGTGTTCATCGACGCTGGACACCTGCGCTTCAGCATGGAGCAGGCGCTGGACAGCGCCGTCGTAACGCGTCTCGACGCACTGGCCGAGAAGCCGAAGGCCATGTGAATACAGTGGACCGGCAAGCCCTTCAGCGTCGAGGCGATACTCGATTGTGTACAGGCGATGTTGGGCCCGCGCTGAAACGCACGCGGTATTAAAAATCGCCGCGCGCGCCTGCGCGGTGTGCCGACCAATCCGCCTCGCGGCGCCGCAACGCCAATTGGGTGACCAGGAATGCCGCGATGGCGCAGCCGGCGATGCCGATCACCATCGGTTGCGGCGCGCCATCGGCATATAGACCGGCAATCGCCATCACCACCGCGCCCGTCACCATCTGGATCGAGCCCATCAAGGCCGAGGCGGCGCCCGCCACCGCGCCATGCGATTCCAATGCCAGCACGGCGGTACTGGGCAGCACCAGCCCGAGGAAGCCGTAGCCGATGAACAGCAGCACGATCATCAAGCCGAGGCTGGTGGCGCCGCAGATCATCAGCACCGCCAGCAGCGTCATGACCGCGGCAAAGCCGGCCACCGCGACGCGGATTACCCGCGGTAGCCCGAAGCGCGCGGTGAGCTTGGCGGTGATCTGGCTGCAGCCGAAGAACGAGGCGGCGTTGAGCGCGAAGCAGTAGCTGAATTGCGTTGGCGACAGCCCGTAATGATTGATCAGCACGAACGACGCACTGGCGATGAAGACGAAAAACGCCGAGATGCCGAACGCGCCGACGAATGACAAACCGGTAAAGGCCGGGTCCGCCAGCAGGGTGCGATAGGCGCTGAAGGCGTTGCGCCAAGTACTGTGCGCGCGGTGCTCGGGCGGCCGGGTTTCCTTCAACTGGGTCAGCGTCAGGACGAAGGCGATGACGGCGGCGAGCGTCAGCACCACGAACACGCCGCGCCAGCCGAAGGCGCCAATTACCAGGCTGCCGGTGAGCGGCGCCAGAATCGGCGAGATGCTGACCACCAGCATCAGCAGCGACATCAGCCGTGTGGCCTCATGCCCGGTATGCAGATCGCGCACGATCGCGCGCGGAATCACCATGCCGGCGCAGGCGCCAAAGGCCTGCAGCACGCGAAAGCCGATCAACACATGAATGTCGGGCGCCAGCGCGCAGCCGATGCTGCCGAGCACGAAGATCACGAGACCGCCGTAGATCGGCGTCTTGCGTCCGACGATATCGCTCAAGGGGCCGTAAATGAGTTGGCAAATGCCGAGCGTGACAAAGAAAGCGGTCAGGCTCATCTGCACGGCGGCCGGCGACGCATGCAGGGTTCTGCCCATCGACGGCATGGAAGGCAGATACATGTCGATTGCAAATGGCCCGACCGCCGTGATCAGGCCCAGTACCAATGCGGTGTGAAGAAGACGACGTGTCATAGGGGGAAGTAACTATCTCGAATGGCGAGGGTCGGGCGGGCGTTGATGTGCCCGACCTGGGCGGGCCGCTGGCTCGATGCGTTGCCGGCGCGGACCGACGGTGGATCGGTACTTGGTCGCGCCGCAGAATGGCGGAATTGTACAGGGCTAGGGGAAACCCGGTATCTCAGCGCCGCGCGCCGCCGCCTTGCTCTGGTAGATTCTGGGTGCGCCCGCCGGCGCCAGTCATAACGCCGTGCCGAGGGCGATTGCTGAAGCCGCGCAGACGGCGTCCTGATAAAGCGCTTCACGGGAGACCTGATGATCGAACTCTATTACGCCGCCACGCCGAACGGCTGGAAGGTTTCCATCATGCTCGAAGAGTGCGGCGTGCCCTATACGCTGCATCCGATCAAGCTGGGCCGCGGCGAGCAGTTCACGCCGGAATTCCTGGCTATCAGCCCTAACAACCGGATTCCGGCGATCGTCGATACCGCGCCGCCGGGCGGCGGTGCGCCGCTGCCGATTTTCGAGAGCGGCGCGATTCTCTTGCATCTGGCGGAGTTGACGGGGCGTTTCTTGCCGACCGAGCCGCGTGCGCGCAGCCTGGTGTATCAGTGGCTGTTCTGGCAGGTGGGCGGCCTCGGCCCGATGCTCGGGCAGCACGGCCACTTCCGTCTGTATGCGCTAGAAAAAATTCCTTATGCGATCGAGCGTTACGCTGCCGAGACGCGCCGGCTGTATGGCGTGCTGGACGGCCAGCTCGGTCGCACCGGAGCCTTTATCGCCGGCGACTACTCGATCGCCGACATGGCCTGCTTTCCGTGGATCATGACGCACAAGGCGCAGGGCCTTACGCTCGATGACTTTCCGCACATCAAGCGCTGGTTCGCCACCGTGCGAGCGCGTCCGCAAGTGCAGGCGGGGCTGGCCGTGGGCGAGGGCGTGCATCCGACCGGCCCGAAAGACGACGAAGCGCGCCGCCATTTATTCGGCCAGGCCGGCAAGCAGCCGGCCACCTCCCAGGATCAACCGTGATGAAAATCGATTTCTTCTTTGATTGCTCGAGTCCGTGGACCTACCTGGCTTTCGAAAGGATCCAGCCGCTGGCCGCTGAATTCGCTGCGGAGATCGTGTGGCGGCCGATTCTGGTCGGCGGTATTTTCAACGCGGTGAATCCGGGCGTGGAGTTCAACAAGAACAAAGACACCAAGCCGCCGCGCAAACGCGCTTACGCGACCAAGGATCTGGCGGATTGGGCGCGCGTGACCGGCATCGAAATCAACTTCCCGCCAACCGGCCATCCGGTGAATAGCGTGAAGGTGATGCGCGCGGCGCTGGTGCTCGCGCCGGAGGGCAAGCTGATTGCGTGGGCGCGTGCGGCATTCCAGGCTTATTTCGGCGCCGACCGCGACTTGTCGTCGGACGCGGTGATTACCGATTTATGCAAGATCGTCGACGTCGATCCGCGCTGGCTGTTCGAGCGCATCGGCACCCAGGAAGTGAAGGATGCGCTGCGCGCGAACGTCGATGAGGCGATTGCACGAGGCGCCTTCGGCTCGCCTACCCTGTATCTCGATCACGACGATATGTATTTCGGCGTCGACCGCCTGCAACTGCTGCGCTATGCGATGGAACGCAAGCGCGACGCCGAGGTGAACCGCTAGCACGGACCGGCCGGCGCGCGGCCACCGGCATGCGGTGCTAGGTGCTAGGCCGGCCGCGAGCCCGTGTTGTCGAGACGCCGCTTGGCCTCCGCCACCACGTCTGCCGGCAGCGGTCCTTTGCGTGCGGCGGCGACGTTGTCGCGCAGATGCTCGAGGCTCTTGGTGCCGACGATGGCGGTGTCGAGCGCCGGCTGCGCCAACGCGAAACGCAGCATGAATTCCATGCGGCTCATGCCATCGAGCAATTCATCGAGTTTGGCCTGTTCCCAGCGGCCGCTCATTTCATCGCCCGTCAGCATGTAATAGCGTTTGTTCCAGTCGATCGGCGCGCCGCGCGCCACGCCGCCGCGCAAAATGATGCCGGCGCCCGCCGCCGATGCTTTCGCAATAATCGCTTCGTGTTCGCGTTGCAGCGCCGAGTAGGGGATCTGGAACACGTCGAACACGCCGGATTCGATCTGCTGTACCAGGTTCGGCAAGATGCCGGAGATGCCGATGAAGCGCACTTTGCCCTCCTGCTTCATCTTCAGCAGTTCGCTGAGCGCGCCTTCGCTTTCCCATTCGGCCGGCGTAATACTGCCGTGGAACTGCGCGACGTCGACATAGTCGGTGCGCATCTGCCGCAGACTGTGCTCGATCCCGGCGCGGATATTGGCGGCGTTGTAGACGTGATGGCTGCCCATGCCTTCGCCGGGCGGGCAGCCGCATTTGGTGGCCAACAGGAACTCGCTGCGTCGCTGCGCCAGGGCGAGTCCGATGCGGCGTTCGCTGCTGCCGTAACAACCGGCGGTATCGATGAAATTGACGCCTTGGTCGAGCACCTCGTTCAGCACCCGCACTGCATCGTCATCGGTGATCTCGGAGGCTACAGGCGGCCCGCCCAGATCCATGGCGCCGAAGCCGAGCACCGTGACGGACAGGCCGGTGCGGCCCAGCGGGCGTTGCGATAGTTCGCTCATCGTGTGCTCCGTGCGGGGGAGGAACCTCTCATGCGGCGCCTCCGTGTGAAGGGAGCGACGTTTCGCCGAAGCGGCGTCGCAGTTCCAGCTTCTGGATTTTGCCGGTCGCGGTGTGCGGTATCGCGTCGACGAAAACGACGTCGTCGGGCTTCCACCAACGCGCGATCTTGTCGTCGAAATGCGCAAGGATCGCATCGCGCTGCACAGCCGTGGCCGCAGTGCCGGGTTTCAGTACCACCACCAGCAATGGACGTTCTCCCCAGCGTGGATGCGCGCAGGCAATACAGGCGGCCTCGGCCACCAGCGGATGCGCCATCGCAATATTTTCGACGGTGATCGAGCTGATCCATTCGCCGCCCGATTTGATCACGTCCTTGCTGCGATCGGTGATCTGCATGAAGCCGTCGGCATCGATGGTGGCGATGTCGCCGGTCGCGAACCAGCCGTCGTCGAGTGCCGATTGTGTGTCGCCGAAATAACGTTCGGCGACCCAGGGGCCGCGCACTTGCAAGTTGCCGAAGGTGACGCCGTCCCAAGGCAGTTCGCGCAGCGTGGCGCCGTTGGCATTGGCGGGCCCATCGCCATCGCCATCAGCATCGCCTTCGCCGGCACCGTCTGCGACGATGCGCATATCGATACCGAAGATTACCCGGCCCTGCTTCTCGCGCAAGCGCAACTGTTCATCGAGCGGCCGCTGCGCATGCTTGGCCGACAACTTCGCGAGCGTGCCGAGCGGCGACAATTCGGTCATGCCCCACGCGTGAATCGCCTCCACACCGTATTGCTCTTCGAAGGCGCGCAGCATTGCCGGCGGACACGCCGAGCCGCCGATAATGGTACGACGCAGCGTGGAGAATCGCAGTCCATGTTCGCCCAGATAGTTGAGTAGTCCGAGCCACACCGTCGGGACGCCGGCGCTGAAGGTCACGCCTTCATTTTCCATCAGTTCGTATAGCGACTTACCGTCCAGGTCCTTGCCGGGGAATACCAGCTTGGCACCTGTCATCGGCGCCGCATAGGGCAGGCCCCAGGCGTTGACGTGGAACATCGGCACCACCGGCAGCACCGCATCGCGCGACGACAGGTTCATGGCATCGGGCAGCGCCGCGGCATAGGCGTGCAGCACAGTCGAGCGGTGGCTATACAGCACGCCGCGCGGATGACCGGTGGTGCCCGAGGTGTAGCAGAGGCTGCACGCTGTGTTCTCGTCGAGTTCCGGCCAGTCGAAGTGCGGACTTTGCGCCGCCAGCAGCGTTTCGTAGCAATGCAGCCGCAGCGATGAGGTGGGCATGCGGTCGGCGTCGGTTAGCGCGATCCAGCCTTCGACGCCTGGGCATTGCGCGGCGATCTGCGCGACCAGTGGCAAGAACGTGACATCGAAGGCTACGAAGCGATCGCCGGCTTCCTGGATGATGAAGGCGACCTGCTCGGCGAACAGCCGCGGATTGATCGTGTGACAGACGGCGCCGGCCCCGGACGTGCCGTAATACAGTTCGAGGTGCCGGTAGCCGTTCCAGGCCAGCGTGCCGACGCGTTCGCCCGGCCTCACGCCCAGGCGTGTCAGTGCGTTAGCCCACTGTTTGGCGCGCGCTTCGCAATCACGGTAGGTATAACGGTGGATGTCGCCTTCGGTACGGCGCGAGACGATCTCCTGTTCGCCGAAGTGCCGCGCGGCATGCCGCATCACGGACGACACGAGCAACGGTACTTGCATCATCTGGCCAGCGAGCATGAGCGTCCTGCGATGGGGAATGAGGAAGCTTGTTATAGCGTGCACCTTCGATATCGCGCAATCCGGCAATACGGCAATACGACTAGTGGTAACGTGCTTCGATATCTCGGAATAAAGGACATGCCCATGCAGGCGAGCCCGCAATCAGAAGGGCAAGCTCAGGCGCCGCACCAGACCTCGTCACCCGCCGTCCTGCACATCGACGCGGGCGTACTCAGCGTGGCCTATCGGGACCTTGGGCCGCAGTCCGGACCGGCGGTGGTGCTGCTTCATGGTTTTCCCTATGACGTGCATGCGTACGACGAGGTTGCGCCACGTCTGGCCGCCGCCGGCATGCGTGTCATCGTGCCTTACCTCCGCGGTTATGGACCCACGCGCTTTATTTCGCCCGCCACGCCGCGCTCGGGACAGCAGGCGGCGCTGGGGCATGATCTGTTGGCGTTGCTGGACGCTTTAGGCCTCGAGCGAGCGACCCTTGCAGGTTATGACTGGGGAGGCCGTGCGGCTTGCATCGTTGCGGCGTTATGGCGCGCGCGCGCGCAGGGCCTGGTGAGTGTGAACGGCTACAACGTGCAGGATCTTGCGACGGCAGCCGAGCCCAAGCCGCCAGCTGCCGAATACCGCTATTGGTATCAATATTATTTGCACGGCGAGCGCGGTCGCGCGGGACTGGAAAAGAATCGTCGCGAGTTTTGCGAATTGTTGTGGCGCCTGTGGTCACCGAATTGGGAATTCGATGCTGCTACCTACCAACGCAGCGCGGCGTCGTTCGATAATCCTGACTTCGTCGAAGTGGTGGTGCATTCGTATCGGCATCGCTTCGGGCTGGTGCCTGGCGATCCGGCGTTGGCGGCAATCGAGCAGCAACTGGCCGCGCAACCGCGCATCGGCGTGCCGACCATCGTGCTCGATGGCGCCGGCGACGGCGTGTCCGCGCATGGTGCGGTAGGACACGAACGCCATTTCAGCGGTGCTTATGAACGCCGCGTCATACCGGTCGTCGGGCACAACCTGCCGCAGGAAGCGCCCGAAGCATTCGCCGACGCGGTGCTGGCATTGCGCGGCGCATGAGTGCGCCGCGCAATCAGCGGGCTTAGTGGGAGATCACGACCTTGCCGAAGAACTTGCGTTGGTCGAAGTAGTGCCAGGCGTCGACGGCCTGGTCGAACGGAAACACCTTGTCGACTACCGGCTTGAGCGCCGACGCGGTAATCGCGCGTCCGAGATCTTCCAGCCCCGAGCGGTCGCCGACAAACACGCGGAATACTACCGCGCCGCTGCGGAACAGGGTGTTGAAGTCAATGCTGGAAGGCTCTGACGCCAGGAAGCCGATGAGGGCGATTTCGCCGCGATTGGCGATGGCACGGAACGACTGCTGCAGCGTGCCCGGTCCGCCTACTTCCACCACGCGCTGCACGCCCTGCCCGTCGGTCAGTTGACGCACGGCCTCGCCCCAGTTGGGCGTTTCGACGTAATTGATGACTTCGTCGGCGCCGAGCGCCCTCAGCTTGGCGGCCTTGTCGGCCGACGAAGTCGTGGCGATGACGCGCGCGCCCAGCATCTTTGCCAGCTGCACGGCGAACACCGAGACGCCGCCTGTGCCTTGCGTGAGCACCGTGTCGCCTGGTTTGATCGGCTTGAAACCTTGCAGCGCGGTCCAGGCGGTGAGGGCGGCGCAGGGCAGCGTCGCCGCTTCTTCGAACGACAGCGCGGGCGGCGCGGCCACCAGCGCTTCCTGGCTCACCACCTTGTATTCGGCAAGCCAGCCATCGTGGTCAAGGCCATAGACTTCGGCGCTCATCGTGGCATGCGGATTGCCACCGGCCCAGCGCGGATGGAAAATGCTGATGACGCGGTCGCCCGGCTTGAAACGCGTTACGCCTTCGCCGATGCCGGCGATCTCGCCCGCGGCATCGCTGAGTGGCACGACGCCAGGCTGCTGCACGGCGTAGCTGCCATGCACCATGGCGATGTCGCGGTAGTTCAGCGACGTGGCGCGAATCCGCACCAGCACTTCGCCGCGCTGCGGCTGCGGCGTGGGTTCGTCATGGAGAGTCAGTTGATCGATGCTGCCGGTCTTGTCGAAGCGATAAACTTTCATCTGTTGAGATCCTTTTAAGTTGCACGCGAGAAGCAGCGATCAGCGCAAACGATAGCGCGGTTGGCAATAGTTTGCTGAAGGGCGCTTGATTCGGAGTTTGGCTCAAGGCTGAACGCGCCTGTTTATCCATTCGCCAAGAGATTGCGCTTTGATAAAAATCGCAATGCCGGTGAGAATCAGGCAGATTGCGGCGCAAACAGGAATGTCGATCGGTTCATGGAACAACCAATGTGAAGTCAATAATCCAGAGACCGGTACCAGCAGCGACAGTGGCGCGACCTTGGCCGCGGAGTACTTCTTGATCAAGTTGTTCCAAACCATATATCCAAAGATGGTTGTTATGTAAGCCTGGAAAAGTACCGAGCAGATTGCGGCAATACCCATATTGTCGAAGATACCGGTGAATGGCTTGCTTCCCTCGACCAAGTACGTCATCAGGAAAAGTGCCGGTGCCGAAAACGCGCTCGACCAGACGATGAACGAGATCATGTCGCTGGGTTTGTTGTGTTTGATGATGAGGTTGCAGATGCTCCAACTGAGCGCACCGAGCAATACCAGGGCCAAGCCCACAAGTGTGGACCCCTCATCTCTGAAGCGAAGCAGCAATAACAATCCGAGCAATGCGCTTCCCATTCCGAGGGTCTGACCCGCACTGATCCGTTCCTTGAAAATCGCGGCGCTCAAAATGATCGTGAAAAATGCACTGAACTGCAGTACCAGCGAAGAAATGCCAGCGGGTAGACCGAGATACATGGCCATATTCACGACCCACCAAAGCCCTACACCGAACAATAAGCCATACGCCGCGATGACTTTCAGGCCGACATTTGCGGGCTTTTTCAAGAAGAAAATCAAAGGCAGGGCGCAAAAGGTGAATCTCAGTGCAGTGAGAACAAACGGATCAAGTTGGCCGAGTCCGATTTCGATGACTGAGAAGTTACTTCCCCATATGACAGCCACCAGAATTCCTGCTAACAAATCGCGCGTTCTCATGTTCACCTCGAAGGTTTCTGTATAGTTTTCCCCGCATCGAGATGATGCGATGCGGGGCATCGTTCTTTGTGGTTGTCGTACTCAGTTCACCTGAATACTGACGCCGAGTCAGGGTTTGGCCCCGTCGTAGACAAAGGCGTCGAATTTCTCGTGACGCCATGTGTCGTGCCGCGCGTAGTAATTGAAGACGACGGTTATTTTTTGCTCAGTGACAGTGGGTTCGCAATCGTGGAGCACTTCGCGCCCCTTCATGATCAGCAACGCGCCGGATTTCGCGTAAATATTTTTTCTTTCGATGCAAGGAAGCTTTTTACTGGGATGCGACCGAGGAATTTGCATTCGCAAAGGCGCTTCTTTATTGGTAGTCAGAAATAACAGGACGGTTATGCCGTTGCTATCGTAGTGTTCGCCCAATGTGCCGCCGCCTTTTGGATAGACCTTGATATTGATGTCAGATCGAGCATGGGGTGATACGACGACATCGAGGTTAGTTACGCAGCCGATAAGAGGCAGGATCGAGTGGTAGATCGCACAGAGTTCTGGCAAGTGGGTCCTCACATCCGGACCTTGGAATATGTGATGCAGATATTGGCCGCCTTGATCTGAAACCTCGTAAGTGCCAAGGCCCTTATGATTCACCAATTTAATCTGTTCCTTACTGATAAGTTCGTTAACCCTCTGCCTTAGCGCGGCACATATGTTTTCTGGAATTAGCTCTTCCAATACAGTTACATAATCGTATTGATACTCGCGGCAGTGTTGCAGCGCATTAAATTCTGTTATTGCCATGACGGCTCCGGATTCGGTCTTAGGTCAGTTACGATGCGAAACTGTCGTTGGCCGCGGTCCATCCGCACGGGTAGCGCGTCAGTGCTCGACAAACGTGGCGTGGCGCGATGTCAAGACGGCTTCGGAGATGTCTTAGGCACGACAGTAAATCGACTGTGTGCCGACCGCCGAAGAAGTTGCGGTTCGGTCGATTACCCTTGCCGGGCGGCAGCGGTCAGGCGCGCAGTGCATAAGCAAGTCAACTCCAGCACAAGGTGTCCCATGCTAGGCATTACCGGTTTTCCTCTTTTTGTCGCGGCGGTGTTCTTGTTGAACATCACGCCTGGGCCGGACACCGCCTATATCGTGGGTCGCAGCGTGGCACAGGGACGTGGCGCCGGCGTGGTGTCGGCGCTCGGCATTTCGGCGGGTTGCATCTTTCACACGCTGGCCTGCGCGTTCGGACTAACAGCGTTGCTGGCTGCGTCGGCCGCGGCGTTTACCGTCATCAAATTTGCCGGTGCGGTCTATCTGATCTATCTGGGCGCGCGCATGTTGCTCAAGCGTGCCGATGCACCGGCTGCCGAGGGCGGTCTGATCGACCCTTCGGCTAAGGCGCCAGATCAAGTTCGGAATCAAGCTTCGAATCAAGCGCCCCGCGCCCTCGGGACCGATCGCGTGACTCAACCTGCGCCGCCCAGAACCTTGCGGCAGCTATTCACGCAAGGTTGCATCACCAATGTGCTGAATCCGAAAGTGGTGCTGTTTTTTGTCGCGTTCTTCCCGCAATTCGTGGCGACCGACAGCCGTCACAAAATGCTCGCATTCCTGGCACTCGGTGCGGTGTTCGTCGTATCGAGCACGATCTGGAATGTGTTCGTCGCCTGGATCGCCGGCACCGTTACGCGCCGCTTTTCGGGTAAACCGGCGGTGAAGAAATGGGTGGACCGCGGTGTCGGCAGTGCCTTCATCGGCCTGGGATTGAGACTCGCCGCACTACGCCATTAAGTGAGAAACCCTTCTTAATCAGGGGTTTGTCGTCCAAAAGAAGGCCAATCGAAAGGAAAAAGTCGGATTGGTATGTCCAAAGACAATTGATGCGGTAAAAATACGCGAAAACCCTTACCGCAAAATGTTTGACCATTTACCGGCGTCCATCAACAATTGGGCCGTTAGAAAATTCCATAAGCTAAGCCCACGCGGTTATAAGAGACGCCCATGACAGTCATCGATGAAGCACCGGACCCTGTACTAGAGAAGCGCATCATTTCCAAGTTGAATTGGCGAATTATGCTGATCTTCATCCTTGGCTACATGATTTCCTTTATCGATCGGGGCAACCTCGGTGTGCTGGCGACGCCGATCGCGAAAGACCTGCATTTAAGCGGCGCCGCCTTCGGCTTGGCCGCAGGCTTGTTCTACCTCACTTACCTGGTGTTCGCGATTCCGTCGAATATGGCCATCGTGCGGCTCGGCGGCCGCGTCTGGATGGCCATCATCATGGCCGGCTGGGCACTGGTGTGTTTCGGCCTCGCCAGCACGCAGAACGTGACCTGGCTGTATGTCTGCCGGATGTTGCTGGGTGTGACGGAAGCCGGCTTCTATCCGGGTGCGATGTTCCTGATGACGCTGTGGTATCCGCCGCGCGCGCTGGGCAAGGCTTACGCGGCCTACACCGCGTGGACGCCGCTGGGCCTGGTCTTCGGCGCCTTGGCCACTTCCGGGCTGCTCGCTCTGCATGGCTTGGGTAGCGGCATCGCCGACTGGCGCCTGGTCTTCGTGCTGGAAGGCGTTCCTGCTTTGGCACTCGCCGCCTACACGCTGTGGGCTCTGCCGGATCGGCCGGCCGATGCGAAATGGCTGTCCACCCAGGAAAAAGCCTATCTGCATGCGCAACTGCCGGCGCCGAACAAGCCTGCCAAAGGCGCTGCCTTGCGTTCTCTCGGCAATGTTCTGAAGAGCCCGTATTCCTACCTGTTTGCGCTGCAGTACTTCCTGATGTTGTTGGGATATTGGGGCCTCATCTACTTCATGCCGAAGATCCTGCAAGGACGCTTCCATACCGACTCAGTGCACGCGGGCCTGATCTCGGCGATTCCCTGGCTGTTCGCTTGCGTGTTGATTTATGTGATGGGCCGTACTTCGGTGTGGACCGGTGATCGTCGCTGGCACATCGCCATCGGCATGGTCCTGTCGGGCGCGGGCCTGTACTTGGCGGCGTCGACTGATTCACCGACGCTTTCGCTGATCGGCCTGTGTCTGGGCGCGGCGGGTGCTCCGGCTGCGGCGGCGTTCTTCTGGACCATGCCGGCAACGGTGTTCGCTGGTGCCATGGCGGCGGTCGCGATCGCGATGGTCAACTGCGTCGGCAACCTGAGCGGCCTCGCGGGCCCATGGGTGATCGGCTTCCTGACCGACGTGACCGGCGATGCGCGTGCCGCCTTGTACATTCTGGCCGGCATGTGCATATTGGCCGCGATATTAGGGTTCCTGCTGGCCACCAACGTGAAGCGTCGCGGCGTTGTAAGCGACGTCGACGCGGCCGATGCACTGCAAGGTGTAGCGGGCCATTAAGCAGAGAAGGGGATGCGGCCCGAGCAGTGCTTGGGCCGCATCCGCTTAACGATTGGATTGGGTCGGATTCGCCGAGATAGCGGCGGCCACCGTCGATGATAAATTCAACACCGTTGCTGAAGCGCGATTCGTCGCCTGCAGCATATCCCTTGCCTAACCGTCGGCCGGCACGGCCCCTGCCGCTAACTTCGACTCGCGGCGTAGCGCGCCTTGCACGATCTCTTGGTCGACGATATCGAGATACGTAGCGATCTCGCGCGCCGCGCCTTCGGTGTCGCGCGCACGCAGGCAGGCCAGCAGCTGCCACCGCGCGGTGGTCAATTGCGGCAGTACTGGCGGCGACGCGGTCCGCACCACGTGTCCGATCACGGCATTGAGCGAGTCGACCAACAACACCAGCGCGTCGTTATGCGTGGCCAGTGCGATCAAGCGGAAAAACCGGATCGCCTCTTCGGCGCGCGTGGTAATGTCGCCGAGCGTCGTCAATTCGACGATGCGTTCGATGTTGTGTTGTATCGCATCGAAATCAGCCTCGGTGCCGCGCGTGCAGGCAAGCCGGACGATCGCCTGCTGGATCAGCGCACGCGCTTCGGTAATGCCGTCCATCGAGATGCGGCCGAGCGCCACCAGGTCGTTGAGCGATTGCGTCAACATCGACTGATCGCCACCGCGAATCGATGCGCCGCCCTTGGTGCCTTTCTGAATATGCACGATGCCCGACATTTCGAGGGTGCGCAGCGCTTCGCGCACCGCCGGCCGACTCACGCCGAACTCGATTGCGAGATCGCGTTCCGAGGGCAGCTTGTCGCCGGGCGACAACGTGCCCGCGGCAAGCCGCTGGCGAATCTGTTCGCAGACCGCTTCGAACACCCGCGTGGTCTTGACCGGTTGAAATGCCTTTTGCTGAACCGCCATATGCCGACACACCTTTGAGCCGATTGAAACGCCAAGTGCCGCGACGAGCGTTGTCACAGCAAGCTTGTGGAAATCCAGGGTACTGCCGCGATGATGACGACCGCGACCAGCAGCGCGCCCAGATAGGGCCACATTTTGCCGACCACGCGATCGGGATCGATGCCGGCAATCCCGCACGCCGAGTAAAAGCCCACACCGAACGGCGGCGCGAACAGTCCGAGACCCATCGAAAACACCGCCACCATCGCGTAGTGCACTTCGTTGACGCCGATGGTACGCGCCACCGGGAACAGGATTGAACCGAATAATACGATGGCCGGAATGCCTTCGAGTACGCTGCCCAGGCAGATGAACAGTAATACCGAAATACCGAGGAACATGCCTTTGCTGCCGGCACCGGCTACCCATCCTGCAATTTGTCCGGCGAAGCCCGATTGAGTGAGCGCCCAGGCCATGGCGTTGGCAGTGGCGACGATCAGCAATACCGCGCCGGTGAGCGTGGCTGCGTCGACCAGCAAGGGATACAAGGACGAGAAGCGGAAGCTGCGGTAAATCACGAGACTGACCAGGGCGGTATAGAAGATCGCAACGGTCGAGACCTCGGTGGCGGTGGCGATGCCCGACATCACCGTGCCGCGCACGATGAATGGCAGCACCAGCGCGGGAATCGCCACGCAGAAGGTGCGCAATACCTTCGACCAGTCGAACCGCGTGATGGCGCTGGACGTGGCGTGCGAGGCGGCAACAGAAGCGGGAGCCGAGGTCAGAGCAGATGCGGGCGCAGCAGCGGCGCCCGACGGCTGCCTGCGCGAGCGAAAGTGCACCAGGATGCCAAGCGCCAGCATGCCGACCACCGCCGGCAACAGGCCGCCTTTGAACAGCGCGGCGATCGATACACCGGTGACCGAGCCGACGGTAATCAATACCAGGCTGGGCGGGATCGTCTCCGACATCGCGCCCGATGCGGCCAATAGCGCCACCATCTCAGCCGGATCACCGCCGCGTTTTTCGATCTCGGGAATCAGGCTGGGTGCGACCGCGGCCATGTCGGCGGACTTCGATCCCGAAATACCCGATACCAGGAACATCGCGCCCAGCAGCACGAACTGCAGGCCGCTACGGAAATGACCGACCAGCGCGCCGAGGAAATCGATCATGACGCGCGCGAAGCCGGTGACCTCCATCAGCGCGCCCAAAAATACGAATAAGGGAATCGACAGCAGGATCAACGACGACATGCCATCTTCCATGCGGCTGGCGACGATCGACATCGACGTATCGGTACAGAAAGTGAGATAAGCGACCGCGGCCACGCCGAACGAGAAGGCGATCGGTACACCCATGGCGATGCACAGGCACAGCAGTCCGACGAAAAAGACCAGCAAGCTGGCGTTGCCGATTTCGGCGAACCATGGGCTGGCCCACCATAGCGCCCCGCTGACCAGGGCACCCACCAGCAGCGCTGCCGCCAGATGCCGCAGTGTCGATTCGGCTAGCGTGCGACGCAGCGTTTCGATCAACATCAACGCCAAGCCGACCGGTATCGCCAGCACGCGCAGGCCATCGGGCAGCCCGGTCGCCGGCATCTCGATTTGCCACTGCATCTGCACATGCTCGACCGCAGGCCCGAGCATGCAGCAGAGAAAGCCCAGCACCACCACGCTGCCGATTGCCGCCAGCCAGCGTCGCTGTGTGGGCGTAGCGTTGCTCACGAAGAAAGAGAGGCGCATGTGTCGGCCGCGCCGCACGGCGATGGCTGCGCCCAGCATCGACAGCCACAGGAACAACATGGTCGCCAGTTCGTCCGACCAGACCAGCGGTTGGTCGAACACGTAACGTGAGACCACGCCCGATCCCAAAATCACAATTTCGGCCAGCAACAGCAGCGCGGCTGCGGCCTCCACCAGATGGTCGAAGCCGCGCGCGACCTGTCGCAAGCCATGCCACGCGCGCGGCCCGGTCAACGGATCGGGCGCCGCGGGCGCGGGCGCGGCGGCATGCAGCCGGCGCGCCTTCATTCCATCTGTCCTGCGTATTTTTCAAGCTTGGCCCATGCCACCGGTCCGAGTTTTTTGCGCCAGGTGCTATAGAAGCCGCCCTTGCTCAAGGCATCTCGAAATGCCGAGGCTTGCGGGTAGTCGAATACCAAGCCCTTGCCCTTGAGGAAGGCCTCGGCGTCAGCGCTGATCTTCGCGAGATCCGCGCGTTCGAGCACCACTGCCTGATCCATATGCTTGTTGATCAGTTGCTGCACGTCGGCTGGCAACTTGTTCCAGCTTTTCTGATTGCACAGATTCCACTGGTTGATCCACATATGGTTGGTCATCGAGCAGTACTTCTGCACTTCGTAGAATTTCGAGATTTCGATGGTGGCCAAGGGATTTTCCTGGCCATCGACGAGGTGCGTTTGCAAGGCCGAATAGGCTTCGCTGAAGTTGATGGAAGTGGGCGCGGCGCCGAGTGTTTCCCATAATGAGGTGTACATCGGGTTGACTGGCACGCGAATCTTGAAACCCTTCAAGTCTTCCGGCGCACGCACACGCCGTGTGCCCGAGGTGAGCTCGCGAAATCCCAGGTCGAAGCAGCGGTCCAGGCAGTGGATGTCGTATTTCTCGATGTTTTCGCGAATATAGGCGCCGAGGTCGCCATCCATCGCCGGCCAGATCTGCGCATAGGTCTTGAACGAAAACGGCACGTCGCTGAGGCTGGCCACCGGCACCAGCGGGGCCAGGCCGGTGCCCGCATACGAGAGAAAGTCGATCGAGCCCGCACGCAGTTGCGAGAGCGAATCGGTCTCGCTGCCCAGCAGGCCATTCGGAAAGAACTGAATGGCGACCTGTCCGTTCGATTCCTGATTGATCTGCTTTAGTGCCTCGGCAATGCGCACGTTGATGGGATGATCGGCGGGAAAGGTGTTGGCCCACTTCAACTTGAATTTTGCCGACTGCGCGTGGGCGCCCAGTGCGTAGGGCGCCGTCACGCAGGCGACGGCTCCGGCCTGCGCGATCTGTAGAAACCGCCTCCGTTCCATGCTTGTCTCCTAAGTTTTTATATTGGGTGCGGCGAGCAATCTTGTGCAACGACCTTACTGAACTGGGTAAGCAATGCCTTTGCGGGCCTTGAGCGCATCGAGATCGAAACGGAAGAACGCCGCGGCATTCAGGCCGAGGATTTTCTGGCGGCTGATGTCGCTCAAGCCGCCCATCGTGCGTTCGATGGCTTCGGCCGAATGCGGCCAGGTGCCTTCGTGATGGGGATAGTCGTTGGCCCACATGAAGTTGCCGGTGAAGTCGAACGGCTCGGCCAGGGCAAGGCCGGTGCGATCTTCCTGGAATGTCGCGAAGCCATGCGCGCGGTAGTAGTCACTAGGCAGCCCCTGCAATTTGGGACGCACCGAGAAGTGATGCTTTTTGTAGGCTTCGTCCATGGTGTCGAGCAGCCAGGGAATCCAGCCGATGCCGGCCTCGACGGTGGCGAATTTCAACGACGGAAAGCGCTCGAGCACGCCCGACGCGCATAACTGCGTGACCGGTTCGATCGAGGGGGCGAGTGCATGACAGGCGTAATTGACGACCGCGCCGCCCGGGCCGCTGGCGGTGCGGGGGTCTTTGCCGGTGGCGACGTGGAAGGTGATGGGCATGCCGGTCTCGGCGATGACCGCCCAGAGCCGGTCGAATTCCTTGTGGTTGTAGCTGGGTTCACCCGGCTTGTGCGGCCCCCAGATGGGCTTGTTGGGCAACATCAAAGCGCGGAAACCCAGCTTGGCCACGCGCTGGATTTCTTCGATGGCGCCGTCGAT
>JBPBQZ010000101.1:0-17472 GCA_050955105.1 Janthinobacterium lividum
TCGGTCAAACGCAGCCTGCGCGAGCCGCGCTCGATCAGGCGCACGCCCAGGCTTGCCTCCAGCTCGGCCACGCGCCGCGACAGCGTGGCCTTGGGACGGTCAAGCGCGCGGCTGGCAGGCCCAAAGCCACCGTGCAGTGCCACCGCATTGAAGTCAGCCAGCGACGTCAGATCCATATTCGTTCCATCAGCGAGACGAGGTGTATGAATTTTGGCACTTTCGGGCTACCCGCGGAACGTTTATTGTGGGTTCACGGGCTGACGCAGCCCATCCACTTCAGGGAGCGAATCATGGCAATCCTCATAACCGGTAGTACGGGCGTGGTCGGCAAACAAATCATCGAGCATCTCGGCGGTAGCGGTGCCGAGGTACGAGCGCTGACGCGTTCACCGGAAAAAGCGCAATTCCCGGCGGGCGTTACCGCAGTCAAGGGCGATTTGTCCGACATCGACACGGTGCGGCAAGCGCTCAAAGGCGTCAGCACGCTGTTCCTGCTGGCCCCTAATGCTCCAGACGAACTGACGCAAGCACTGCAAACGCTGAGCGCGGCGCGTGAAGCCGGCGTGAAGGGCGTGGTTTATCTGTCGGTATTCAAGGGAGCCGAATACGTGGATGTGCCGCACTTCACCGGCAAATATACGGTGGAACGCATGATCGAACACTTGGACATTCCGGCGACGATACTGCGCCCGGCGTACTTCATTCAGAACGACGTCAGACAGAAAGATCCGTTGCTTACCCACGGTATCTACGGCATGCCGATCGGCGCCAAAGGCATTTCGATGGTCGACGTGCGCGATATCGGCGAGGCGGGCGCGCTCGAGCTACTGCGCCGCGAGCGTGCCGCTACAGCGTTGCCGCGCGAGATTTATGAACTGGTCGGGCCTGATGCGATCGATGCGCAGACCGTGGTGTCGATCTGGGCCGAGGCGCTGGGACGTCCGGTGCGCTACGGTGGCGATGATCTCAACCTGCTTGAACAACGCCTGAAGGCAGCCGCCCCGAGCTGGCTGGCCTACGACATGCGCTTGATGATGAGTCGGTATCAACAGGACGGCGCAGTCGCCTCGAAAGCCGAGGTCGAGCGTTTGGCCAGGCTGCTTGGACGGCCGCCGAGATCCTATCGGGACTTCGCCGTGGCAACCGCTGCCGTATGGGCGCGCAACTGAGCTTGCGAACCGAACACGAGATCGACGCGGCTGCCGATCCACTTCACCTGGCCAGTCTTGCGGTCGCGCCCTTCGAACACCTCACGCGCCGGCGACAGTGGTTGCCATTGCGTGCGCATGTCGAGCAGGTTGCGGAAGAAGTCGTTGGTCAGCGTTTCCGGCTTGTCTGTGAACACGCCATGCGGTTCCTGCCCGGCATTAACCTTCAGAACCCGCAAGCCACCGATGAGCACCGTCATCTCGGGCGCCGTCAGCGTCAGCAGTTGCGCCTTGTCGATCAGCAGCGCCTCGGCCGGGACGCCATCCGATGTGAACCACGGCGGGATGCGCGCAGGCTGCCTGGTTTATGTCTGGGCCACCGCCGTGGCTTGTTGGCGGGCGCAACAATGGTAGTAGTTTGCCTCAGTCCGCGCTGAGCGCTTCGATAATCGCTTCGCCAGCCAACATGCCGAACACGCCCGATTTCGAGAGGCCGCCCGAGTAACCCGCCGCGCCGCCTTGGCCTTCCAGGCCGCCGGTACATTCGCCCGCGGCGTAAAGTCCCGGAATTGCATTGTCGGCAGTATCGATGACTCTGCCGTTCGCATCGGTGGCGATGCCGCCCATCGTGTACGTGATTCCCGCACAGAGTTTGATGGCATGGAAAGGGCCTGTTGCGATAGGCCACGCTTTGTAGAGCGACGTCGTGCGCGGCGGCTGCGCGCCCGCTTGGCCGGTTTCGCAGAGTCGATTAAAGCTCGCCACTGACTGCTGCAGTGCGTGGGGGTCCATTTCGAGCAGACGGGCCAGCTCCAACAACGAGTCGGCTGTGATAAGCGTACCGCCCGCACTCAACAGGTTGGGGTTCGCCGGTAGAATCCAGTCTCGCCCGGGACCATTCCACGTCGCGTCGTCGAAGATGGCTACCGCCGTCAGTGGGTCATCGAGATGAGCAATCGAATTGGCGATGTAGACACCGCCGAGACCCTCGTCGCAGAATCGCTCGGCACGGGCATCGACGACCATCCCGGCAGTGGTCAACGCGTCCACGACGGGGTATGGCCACAAGCCTGGGTTCGTCATGGCACCGCGATCATGTACATGTCCGTAGAACTGATCGGTGCCGGCCAATTTGGCGCCGACTTGTTCGGCCATCTGCAGTCCCGAGCCTTGTCCGGACTGTGCGTTGCGTTGCAGAAGCTGCTCGGGCCGCTTACAGATGAAGCGCCGCAGCAGATCGAGATTGCCTTGGAAGCCGCCGTCCGCAATGACTACTGCCCGAGATCGAAGGGAAGCTGTATCGCGAGCGCCGTCCAGTGTCTCAACTCCCACACAGCGCCCCGCCTCCATCAACAATCTCTCAGCTTTGATGCCGCGTGATAGTTGACCGCCTCGGGCGATCAGACGCTCTCCTAAGGTTCTCAGCATTACATCGCCAGACCTTCCACGCCAGTTGAGTCCCGTGCGCCGCATGCCAGGCGGAGCGAGTGCATTGCGTCTTAGTCCGTCGGGGCCTGCTCTGATGAAGCGCACCCCCTGTGCCGACAACCAAGCGAGCGTGCGGCGAGCGTTTTGCGTCAGCGCATCGGCCAGGGCTGGATCAGCGGTGTTGCGCGTGGCTCGCATCAGGTTGACTCACGAGGGACTCCGTTTGAAGTGTTTTGAACGGTAGGGAGGAACGTATAATCTTCGCTTGACCCATTCTTCTAGACTTTATCCGTTGATGAGCGATGCCCCGCCGGAAGTGAGTACCCCAGCAAGCGCCCGCGCAAAGGCAGGTACGGCCAAACGTCGTGGCAATCGCACTACGCGAATCCCTGAAATTCTCGACTGCGCGATCAGGGTGTTTGCCACGAGTGGCGATGCTGGATTTACGCAACGTCGCATTGCGGCTGAAGCGGGTATTCGACTTGGCACGCTTCAACATTATTTCGACAGCCGCGAGGCTTTGCTGCGTGCCGCGATAGAAGAAAGTTCGGGACGATATCTCCAGGCCTTGCGCGAACTGGTTACTGATTTCACGCGCGCTCCGGAAGAGCGCTTGGAAATCCTGGTCGATCAGACGTTCGCGACATTTTCAGATCCACAGACCTTGATCAGCCCGTTCGCTCTCGAAAGCTGGTCCCTTGCGGAGCACAACGAGTGGATGCGCGAAATCACCGAGCGCGTCACCGAAAGCTACCACGCACTCTTCAGCGATCTCGTCGGACAACTCAACCCGAAGCTGACCGTTGAAGAGAGTTGGATTCGAGGCGCCTTCATCTATTCCCACTGGCAAGGGCTGCTGGTTTTCTTGCGTCGCTCGAAGTTCGGGCGGGTGCAACCCATGGCCTTGAAGGATTCGGTCAAATCGAAATGGGTCGCCGTGGCTAAAGACAAGCCATAGTACAAAGGCCTGTTGAAAACTTAGTGAGGCGTCAGCACCGCGCCCCCGCAAACCGAGATGCACTGGCCCGTGACGTATCGCGACAGATCGGTAGCCAGGAATTCGACGACGTTGGCGCAGTCTTCCGGCTCTCCGAAACGACCTAAAGGAATCGTCGCCATTTCATCAGCGGTGCCGACTCCCCGCGCGGCCGCGTTCGACGCGACGCGGGCGGTCATCATGACGCCCGGCGAGATGCAGTTGGCGCGAACGCCGAATGGTCCGAGTTCGGCGGCCAGGTAGCGGGTATAGATCGTCACGGCTGCCTTGCTGGCGGCATACGTTGAAAGCAGACCGCCCTTATATGTCGTGATGCCGCTTTGTGCGGACGTGTTGATAATGGTGCCGAAGCCTTGCTGTTTCATCAGCGGAGCGATGGCCTGGCAGCAGAACACCGCGCTCATGTAGTTGACGTCCATCAGCAGGCGCGTGTCATCTTCCGGCGACACGCTCGCGGCGCTGCGTTCGGCGGGTGTGATGGCGCCGCCTGCGTTGTTCACGAGGATATCGACCCGTCCAAACTCCGCCACGATCTGCTTGACCATCGACTCGACTTGCGCCCGATTCGTCAAGTCAGCCTGCACGCCGATGCTGCGCCGGCCCAGCGCTTTGACCTCGTCAGTGACGCTTTCAGCATCCAGCTTCTCGCCGAATTCCGCAGCCGATGCCAGATTGATGTCGACGACGGCCACGTCTGCTCCCAGTGCTGCAAGTCGTAAGGCATACGCGCGCCCTAAACCTCTCGCCGCGCCAGTGATAATCGCTATTTTTCCATCCAGACGCATGGCTATTTCCTTTTAAGACCAACCATTCTTGTTATGCCGGCTCTGATCTTCTCTTGTACGTTATGGTGCTATTTCTTTGCCTGGACGAAACCCCAACGCACGCCAAGGGTCTTGGCAGCATCGGTAAACAAACCCGCTGCGGATTGTTCGAAGGGCACTTGCTGGGCGCGCAGGTGGGCGGCGGCCACTGCAAGATCTTGCACTTCGAAGGCAATTCCCACGTATTGGTCGCTCGTCGAGACTGCACCGGTTTGGTCGGTAATTGTTCCGCTGCGCGGCGTCGCGAAGCGCAGCGACGATTTGGCGTAGGCAACGGTCACGTAATCCGCATCGAAAGCGGGGTCGTAGCCTTGGTCGGTGATAGAGCCGCCAAGCACTTCGACATACAGCCGCAGCGCACGCTTGCGATCGTTGGTAAGAATGTGGTGGTAGGCCGAACGCACGATACCGAGCGGGTCTTTTGCGTCGACCCGGCCTTCTTGCCAATCGGGACCCAGGCGCGGATCGGCTTTAAGCGCATAGCGGTCCCAGTGGCGCCGCCCCATCTGGAAGAATTCGTAGGTCAGTCCGGTGTCATCCGGGTTCGACCAAATCATTGGGCAGTCTGCTACGAGATTGGATGGCGGGACATTGCCGTTCTTGATGACGTTGCCCTCTTGGTCGCGCGTTCCGAAGCCATTTTTTTCCAGACGACTCGATACTGCCGAGATGTCATCGGTGTGCCAGGCAATATCGACCAACTGCCGCGTCTCGGGGTAGACGGCCTTGCGGTCTCCGGGAAGTACCAGCAGCGAAGGGCAGAGTGCATCCAGACACACATCCGCGATGACGTAGAAATAAGAATAGTTGATGGGATACGTCGGGTTGAGCCACGCCAGATTCCACTTGTCTTCCCATTTAACGGCGGGGCGATTGAAGACGCGCGCGAACCAGGCGGTGGTTTCGTCGAGGCTATCAACCAGCAGCGTCGGATGGAACATCATCGGCATCGGGTTGTACATGTATTTTCCTCAGTTTTCTTCGTGATTAGGGTTGCTAATAGAAGAGTGGGATTCGCCGTACTGCAATGGCCCACCGGATACGACCGTTCACTGGCAGGCGCTTCAGGGATCTTGTCGACTTGTCGGTTTGCCTAGCCTATGAAGGCTCCGCCATTCACATCGAGTGTGACGCCCGTGGTATAGGCAGCTCCCGCAGATACGAGAAAGCTGACGGTGGCGCCGATTTCAGTTGGCGCGCCGATGCGTGCGGCAGGGATGGCTTTTAGCGATTGCTCGAGGATTTCCTTCGATTGGCGCGCCGAGATGTCGGAATCGATGCGGCCGGGCGCGATGCAGTTCGCGGTAATACCGAAGCTCGCGCACTCGCCCGCAAGCATCCGGGTCATGCCGATCAGGCCTGCCTTGGAGGCCGAATAATGCACATTGCTTGCTGCCACGTAGGTTCTGCCGGCACGCGAAGCGATGTTGACGATGCGCCCCCATCCCTTGCGTTTCATGGACGGGATCAAGCCGCGACAGAGCATGAAGGGCGCCCGTAGATTCACGTTCATCATCAACTGCCAACCCTCGTCGGTGACTTCCTCGACGAAGAACTTCGAGCCGTCGGGCTTATCCAGATTTATCCCGGCGTTGTTCACCAGCACGTCGCATCCACCGAAATCTTGCTCGACTGACTTGATGAAGGCTTCAATCTGCGTCGCGTCGGCGAGGTCGACGACAAACCCTTGTGCGGGGGATCCACTGCGACCTAGCTCGGCGGCGATTTGCTGAATCCGCGCATCGCGATCGACCATCAGGATGTGGAACCCGTCTTCGTGCAATTGCGTTGCGATGGCGAAACCCAGCGAACGCGCTGCGCCTGTTACCACGGCGATGCGGTTTTCAGCGTTCTTGGTCAAGCTGTCCTTTCCTACAAAATGATAAAAGCGCCCGACGTGCGAAGTGGTTCACGTCGGCTCAGGCCCGCGGGAAAATAGGTCAATCGACCAATAATATAGGGCGGGTAGGCGGTTATCAATGTTGGATGTGCTAGGGAAAACGCGGAGGCGCTCGCCCGTGATCGGCGCGCAGGCCGCTAAAGAAGAGGCCTGACCGGAAGTCGGCTTCCATTTTGTAATTATTCGTCTGACTAATATAAACGTTGCGGCCAGAGCGTGTGCCAGCGGGTAAGCGGCAACTTGAAGCAACCGGTGCGCTGATCTGCCGTAAAGGGCGCTCTTCGGCCTTTATGCGGTTTCGCGTAAGGGATTGCAGATGCTCAGGCCCGCGAAGTCCTTTTCATTGTCCGTGGCAACCACGCAGTCATTGGCTTCGGCGATCGCTGCGAGAATCATGTCCAATGCGTTGCGCGGGTGGCCACTGGCCTTGCCGTCGGCCATCAAGCGCGCCCACCTTAACGCTGCGGGTTCGTCGAACGGCAGTACACGGCCGGTAAATAAGGCGCGCGGCCCCTCCGGGCCGGCAAACCATTTTTCAAGATCACGGCGCTTCTTGCCGGAAGGCAATTCCAGCAAGCCTCGCTGGATTTCCGCGATGGTCAGCGAGGCAATAAACAGATCGCTGTCCGATTGTTCGCCGAGCCAGTCGAGCAACGCTTCAGCTGGCGCCGGCTTGGTGACGTTGCTGATGATATTGGTGTCGAGTAGATAGCGTGTCACAAATCGACCTTGCGTCCGGTTTCGCGCGAGCGGCTAAGGTCGAGGCCGGCGCCGACCAGCGGCGAGCGCCTTAGCGCGGCGAGGATGCTGCCTCTCTTGGTCGGCTCTTCGCCGATGGCCCGGCTGATCGCGGTGCGGATCTGCACCGCAGCCGCGTCGCTCTCCGCCAGGCGCTTGGCGAGAGTTCGGATGAGGTCACGATCGGTGTTCAAACCGAGCACCTCGAAGCGCGCCATGCCCCGTTCTGCGAGGCGGGACCGATACTGTTCGAGTGCTCGCTTCTGTGCGGCATTGCTCATTTCTGAGTTCCTGGGAATATATCCAGCAATATAGCCTGATTTTTGAGGGATCACAATGGGCTCCTGGCCGGGACGTGGGCGGCAGGGCGCAGCTTCGCTAATGAGCGAGTTATCGCCGCCGCTCCGTGTATTGGTATTGGAGGTGATCGTTGTCGCCTGCTGGTTCCCGGATCGGAGTGATTCGACCGGAGCAGGCTTGCCTTGCCGCGCGTGACCGACGTCGGATAACTACGGCAGGCGCGCCACTATAGTGGCGGATCGAGCCGATGACTGCGCCATCGTGCGCGTGCCGCTGTGCTTGTATTTATATTGAAGTGACAGACGCGCCGGAGGGTACAACAAGGAATGAAACGGGCTGATCCCGTCACTTCTCGTGGCCGATGCCTCGAGAGATATCGGCCGGACTGCGATATTTTTGATCCGGCAGCGCCTCTAGTGCGGCGGTGACTCTCGCCGGCGCATGGTTGTGGCGCGCCATCTCGATAAGTGCTTGTTTGCTGGCCGGGAAAATCGCGCCCTCCAGAGCCCTTCGAATGTCGATGAATGAGCGGTTTAAATTACCGCTGAGACTGGCGCTTGTCATGTCGTGCTCCCAATGCGCTGGTTCGAAGCGCAGCGATGTGGCCTTCGCTCGCTGACTCTCGCTTCGGCAATGTTCCTCAAGCGAGGCATTGCGGCAGCCGGCGCCGGCTGACTGGGAAGCTTTCATCGTGATACATGACATCCACGCCTGCAGATTCGCCGACTGCGTATCTTAAAAATAGGCCAAGCCGCCTCATAAGGCAACTTGGTATTTACGCGATGAAACAATCGGCGATTCGGTCAGGGTTTCATCACCACTTTGATGCAGCCATCTTCTTTATCCCGGAAAGTCTTGTACATCTCGGGGCCGTCTTTGAGTGAAACCGTGTGGGTAATCACGAACGATGGATCGATTTGCCCTTCCTCGATGCGTTTCAGCAGATCGTCGGTCCAACGGTTGACGTGGGTTTGTCCCATGCGCCAGGTCAGTCCCTTATTCATCGCCGCGCCAAACGGTATTTTGTCTATCAGGCCGCCATACACGCCCGGCACCGACAGGATGCCCGCGGGTCGACAAACGTAAATCATTTCGCGCAGTACATGAGGGCGATCGCTTTCAAGCATCACCGCCTGCTTGGCGCGATCATAGATGGCGTCGATCGAGCGCGTGGCATGCGATTCCATGCCGACCGCGTCGATACATTTTTCCGGGCCTTTGCCCTGCGTCAGCTCCTTGAGCCGGTCGAGCACGCTTTCGTTGTCGAAGTTGATGGTGATGGCGCCACCGGCGCGAGCCATTTCCAGTCTTTCCGGCACGCGGTCTATTGAAATGACCTGCCTGGCGCCGAGCAGGACAGCGCTTCGAATTGCCATCTGTCCGACCGGACCGGCGCCCCAGATGCAGACGGTATCGGTTGGCTCGATATCGCATTGCATGGCGGCTTGCCACCCCGTCGGAAAAATATCGCCGAGAAATAGGACTTGTTCGTCGCTGAGACCATCGGGCACTTTCACATGAGTCTTGTCGGCGAAGGGCACGCGCACGTATTCGGCCTGGCCGCCTGGGTAGCCACCGGTCAAATGCGTATAGCCAAACAGACCGGCGGTGGTGTGTCCGAACAATTTGTCGGCAGCGTCCTTGTTGCGATTGGTACGCTCGCATACCGAAAAATTGCCGCGTTTGCATTGATCGCATTCGCCGCAAATAATCGTGAACGGCACAACGATGCGGTCGCCGACCTTGAGCGCTTTGTTTTCGGCGCCCACTTCGACGACTTCACCCATAAACTCATGGCCCATGATGTCGCCGCTTTCCATGCCGGGCATGAAGCCGTCGAACAGATGCAGATCCGAGCCGCAGATGGCGCAGCAGCTCATCTTGATAATCGCGTCGCGCGGCGCTTCGATCTTCGGGTCCGGCACTGTTTCGTAGCTGATCTTCTTCTTGCCTTCCCATACGAGTGCTTTCATATGACCCTCCGATGGTCGCGAGCCGCCGAGCGGAATGCACGGGCGAATGGAAGCCTCTGTGCAACGATTGTTCCCGATTCATCCGGTGCCGCGTATATTCAGTTCACGCTTTCGCGTCTCACAATTAGTTTTGTAATTCGCGCGGCGCGCGGCGCAATCTACCGGCATATGCTGCACTCTGTGCCAAAATTGTAGGCCGCATTTCACCACATCAATCCACTCGATCCATGCACCCTGATAGCCAGGCGAGCTTCATGAAACTGCCGCGTTCGGTCTCGGTCCTGGTGGCCGGGCACCGCAACGTCGGGCTCGCGCGAGACGGCGCGCAGGGCGGCGCCAAGCATCCCGCATTCGTCACGCTCGACGCGGTGCTCGAGCAATTCGCGAGCATGGCGCGGCCCAGCGCGGTGACGGACGCGCTGTTTCCCGCAGCTTTGTATCGCCCCGGTGACGCTTCGGTGCGCGTGCTCACCGGACAACGTGACGGCGTGGATCAATATGCGATCGGCGTAGCGCATGGGCTTGGCTTGCCGGTGGATCTGCTGGTGCCCGATAGCGTACTGCCCGCCTGGCAGCCGCTGGCCGACCGTACGCTGGCGCTCGGCTGTCCGGCCGAGATCCTCGCGCAGGACGAAACGCCTTATGCAATTCGAGATAACTTGGCATTGGCCTACGCGGACATTCTGGTGGCCGTGTGGGACGGTCAAGTCGCGCGCGATCGCGCCGGCGGCGTGGCGCGTCTGCTGCAGCGCGCGGTGGTCGCCGGCCTGCCGGTACTGTGGATCAACCTGGACGGCGAGCTGCTGCATATGAACGGGCTCAGTGTCGACGAGCGCTGCCTGCATCTGCTGCGACAAATAGAGCCGGACGAGGCCTTGCTGCGAGGGCTGTTCTTGCCGTGCGCGCCCGGGCACGAAGTCTTGATTCCGGCGTTGCGCCAGCGCTTCAATCCGCTTGATAAGACCTTCACGCGGCCAGGCAAAGAGACCCACATGCTGGCCCGCTATGCGAAGGAACAACGTGGTTTGAGCTGGCTGGAGGCGCGTACTGGCGTGATTATGGAATACATGTCGGCGTTCTTCCGCGGCGATCGCCCCGCTATGGGCCGTGCCGTCCGCAAGGGCGTGACGGGGACGGCGGTCGCGTCGCATTTCGGGCCGGCGCAGCACAACCCCTTTGCCAGCGATGCAGCGATTGAACGGGCTGCAACGAATGAGCCCGAGCGCTCGGCGCGCGCCGAGCTCGATGGCCGTTTCGCCTGGTGCGATATGCGCGCCAACATCGCGGGCGGCAAACATCGCAGCAGCGTCTGGCTGCTGTATTTGCTGTCGTCCTTTGCGGTATTGATGGCGATTGCCGGATTCGTGCATGGTGATGAGCGTGAAGGCCGATGGGAAATTGCCTATCCGATCGCGGAACTGCTTAGCCTGACGTGCATCATCGCGCTGGTGTGGATCGCCAAGCGTAATCAATGGCATCGCTCGTGGTTCGGGCATCGCTTTATGGCCGAGCAAATTCGTTCACTGGTGATGACGCAATGGTTTTTCGCGGCGCCGGCTCCTTTCCAAGAGCGCTTGTTCGACGTACCCGCACACGCCGATGCCCGGCAGCGCCGCTCGATCTTGCGCAATGCCGAACTCTGGTTGCTGCAACGTACTCTGAGTGCAGATGGCTTGCCGCGCACACGTCCTGGATACGAACTGGCATCGGCAGGGCGAAGCGAGCTGGCCAGCTATCTGTGCAGCGTGATCGCGCATCAGCATAGCTTTCACGAGGTGAATGAAGCGCGCATGGAGCGCTTGCACAAGAGCATGCACTACACGGCCGACACCTTGTTCTGCATCGCCGGCTTCGCCGTGGTCGCGCATTTCGTCCTGTCTTATTTCGATATTAGGGCGCTGCAATGGTTATTGATATTGATGACCGGCTTCGGCCCGGCGCTGGCCGCATCGCTGCACGGCATTGCCACCAAGCTGGAGATCGCGCGGCTGGCCGCCCAGTCGCACAAGGCCAGTCGTAACCTCGACGTGCTTGCGAAAGTGGTGGCGCCAGCCATCGGTCGGCCCGACGATCATGATTGGCAGGCGATGGCGCGGCTACGCGATGACGCCATCGAAGTCGGTACGATCATGTCGAACGAAAATGAACAATGGCGTCAATTGATTCAGGACCAGGTGACGGAATTTCCCGCATGAGCGAAGCGCGCCAACCGCCGCCGGACTTGCGCCGCGACCCTGCCGCGCGGCGCGTGATGAAACGTCCAGTGACGCTGCACGTGGCCTTCGCCACGACGGATGGCACTTGTGAAACCCTGGAAGGGCCGGTGCGTTATCGTGCCGGCGATGCGATCGTTACAGGAACGCGCGGCGAGCAATGGCCGATCGAGCGGGCGCGCTTCGAGACGGCGTACGAGCCTTCAGCATCCGGCGAACCCGACGCGGGTGCCGGCAGTGCTGGTGAAAGCAACACGAGTGACGGCAACGCTGGGTGGTACAAGAAGCGTCCACTGGTCGCGTTAGCGCGGCGCGTCGATGTGCCGCTTGCGGTGCCGGTCGGATGGCAGAACGATCCGCTCGATGCGCAGCCGGGCGACTGGCTGCTGCAATACGGGGAAGGGGATTATGGTGTGGTCGACGCCGATGTCTTCGAGCAGACTTACGACCTGTTGTGAGTCGATGAGTCGGTGAGGCGCCGACACTCCGACGTCGGCGCGTGGTGCGGCCGGATATCTCATTAATTCGCGGCGCTCGCCTTGTTCTTCCAATAATCCGCCTGTGCCTGGTCTTGCGTAACACCCAAACCATTTTGGTACAGATACGACAGATCGTTTGCGGCGTCGGCATTGCCCTGCGTCGCCGCTTTTGAATACCAGGTCGCCGCCTTCTGGAAGCTTTGCGTCACACCCAGGCCGCTTTGATAGAGGTAGCCGAGATTGGTTTGCGCGACCGCATTGCCTTGGCTGGCCGACTGATAAAACCAGCTCGCAGCGGTTTGGTAATTGCGCGTCACGCCGTAGCCGTTTTGATATAGCCAACCCAAATTATTTTGCGCGAAGCGGTTGCCCTGCGCGGCCGCCTGCGTGTACCACTTCGCCGCCAGCCCGTAGTCTTGCGTGACGCCCAGCCCATGCGAATAGAGATAGCCGAGGCCGTTCTCGCCGCCGGCTTCACCATGCTGCGCGGCGCGGCCATACAAGCTGACTGCCAGCGCATAGTTCTTTTGCGCTAGCGCAGCGTCCCCCTGACTCGACAATGAATCGGCATCGGTAGCGTCGGTCGCGCCATTGCTGCCGGCCGTCTGGCTTGTCGGTGTGCTGGCATAGTCGCTGTCGGCGCTCTGATGGTCGCGTTTCACGTACCAGATCACACCCCCCGCGATCGCCACCGACACTACGACGAGACCGACCAAGGCAGAGATTGCTATGCCTCCCAAGCCGTGGTCCTGTTCGTCGCTGCCATCGTTCAAGGTCGCCGCGGCGCCGGGGTTGGCCAGTGGCTGTTGCGAGGCGGCCAGTTGTCCGAGGTCTTCGGGTAGTCCTGGGTTTTCGGTTTCGAAGCGGCTGAATTGCACTGGGTAAAAGGCTTTCGCAAAAACGATCATGTCTACGTAGCGCGAGGTCGAGTGCGGGAAGCGACTGCCGACACGTGCGAGAAAGGCAAAAAACGAACCCTTCACCATGCGTTGCTGATTGATGATGCCTTCGGGGTTGACCGTGTAACCTAGTTGCCTGCCGACCATCAATTTTTGAAACGCCGACACCGCGCTGGAGATGTCACCATCGATGGACGCCAGCGCGAGGCGGTCGCCGGTGTACACCATGGCCCGTTCATACGGCATCAAAAAGAAATTGAAGATCAGCAGCTTTTGCGCGGCGCGGATGATCCAGCCTAGAAAGCCGGCTTGGCGCCGTGCACGCAAGTAACCGACGAATCGGCCTATCACCCAGCGCACTTCGTTATCGCTGACGCCGGATTCAAGCAGCTCCGAGTTAAGAAACACTGCATTGTGGAAGAAGAAAAACTTACGTAGAAAGGCGTTGAAGTTGCCTTGCTCGTAGACAAAGATGTAGACGGTTTTCTGGTAGCCGATCAGCGTTTTCAACTCTTCGGCAATCTCGTTGATGCGCGGGTAGTTAACGCTCGACACCAATATCGAATTACCCAGGAAACGGGAGAAAAAGACTCTTCCGCCGATCCAGATCATCAACCCGAACAAGGGCACCAGCAGCACGACGGTGCCCGCTACAAGCGCGATGGCGATCAGTGGAAACAGGATGATGGAAAGCAGCAACGCCAGCACAAAACGCGGCTTTTGAGATGGATGTTCAAGCGCATGGAATTCGCGGTCGGTCATCGTGTGAGGCTGATCCGGCATAGTGCGGTCCCCCTGTGCGCGCCGGCGACTGGCGAGTTTTTATTTCGGCCGATACTATAGGAAGACAATAAGCGGGACAAGCCAATAAGCGGCAAGCAGCGGGGGACACGTGGCGGACATTTTCATTAGCTACAAGAAAGAAGATGTGTTGCTTACCGAACGTATCGCCAGTGCTTTGCAGGGCGAAGGGTTTTCGGTCTGGTGGGATGACGGGCTAACGCCGCGCGAAGCCTGGGATGCCACGATAGAACATGAGATTGCCGCCGCTGCCGCCGTGGTGGTGCTTTGGACGCCACGCGCCGTTCTCTCCGACTGGGTACGTACGGAAGCGCACTATGCGCAAGATCGTGGCAAGCTGATTCCGGTGCTGGCCGAGCCTTGCTCGATACCAATCGCTTTCATGCTGCGGCAAACGGTTTCGCTTGCCGGTTGGCAAGGCGAGCGCACCGACAAGCAGTGGCGCAAGCTGCTGACCTGGATTGCCGACATCACCGCGACCAAGCTCGGCAATGCGAATCTTCCTCAGGCTTTGGGCACCGCGCAACCCAACCGATTTCGGGATGCCGTGGGTTTTTTGAGTTCCGGCGACCCGATCGTCGACGGTGCGCTAATAAACTCCTCGACACCGGCCCTCACGGCATTTCGAGACGGCGAACACATGCCGGTGATGCGGATCCTGCCGAGCGGGGCGTTTGTGTTGGGTTCGCCAGCGGCCGATCCGGACCGAATGCCGTTCGAAGGCCCGCAGAAACGTATCGAAATACCGGCGCCGTTCGCGATGTCGGTGTTTCCGGTGCCGGTGGGGGAATACCGTGCGCTGATGGGATCGCTGCCATCGGCATTGGCGCAGATAAAGCAGGGGACGCCGGCTGCGGCGTTCATCGATGCCCTGGCGCCCGTCACTTATGTGTCGTTCGACGACGCGCAAGCCTTCACCGCACGGCTCTCCACCGAGACCGGCGAAGCTTATCGAGTGCCGTCGGAAACGGAATGGGAGTACGCCTGCCGCGCGAGCTCGCGTGGCCGCTACGCAGGGGGCGACACCATCGACGCGAGCCGTGCCGTGTTCGCCCCTGCCACCGGACCGCGCGCCGTGGGATCGTTCTCCGCCAATGCGTTCGGCCTCTATGACATGCACGGCAACGTACGTGAGTGGACTGCCGATCTCTGGCATGAGTCCTATGACGCCACGCCCTCTGACGGCAGCCCGGCGATCGAGGGGCACGGTTCGATGCGCGTGGTGCGCGGTGGTGGATGGAGCGACGGCGCAGCCATGCTGCGTTCCGCGGCGCGCATGCGCGGCACCCAGTCGAGCCGCGTCAACGTGATTGGCTTTCGCATTGTGCGGGCGTTGACCTGACACTTCGTTTGCGCGGCCGTACTGTGCTGTCTGACGCCCGGAGACGAGCACCCGATGCACATACGCCTTGTCCGCGCGCCCAATCCGACGCTGCGTCTGAAGTATTTGCTGGGATTCGTCGTTGCTATCGGCCCGGTATCGGTCGATATGTATCTGCCTGCGGCGTCCGGGCGTTTTGCTTCGCCTGCAACACGGTTTCGATATGCGACCGGTGCGCATCGCCCCAAGCGCACAAGGGCACCAGCGCCTGCGCCAGCGTTCGACCGAAGTCCGTCATCTCATAATCCACGCGTGGCGGCACTTCTCGATAGTCTTGCCGAATCACGATGCCGTCATCGGCGAGTTCGCGTAACTGCTGGATCAGTACTTTCTCGCTGATGCCGACTACCAGGCGCTTCAATTCGCCAAAGCGACGCGGGCCGTTATTCAGGTGGAACAGCACCAGTGGTTTCCACTTGCCGCCAATCACCGACAAAGCCACGTCAAGTCCACAGCTGAACGATCGCTTTTCCATCTCGAACCTCACGCTTACCTTTAGGTAGGTACTAGCGTAACAGAATGTGCTATCTCATAATGAATTTCGAGATACGAATCGGAGAGTCGAAATGGGCAAGCTCACAGGCAAGGTAGCGGTGGTAACGGGTGCGAACAGTGGCATTGGATTGGCTACGGCCAAGCGTTTCGCGCAAGAAGGTGCGCGTGTATTTATGAGCGGGCGTCGGCAGAAGGAACTGGACGCGGCGGTCGCTGAAGTGGGCGGCCAAGCGCGCGGTGTTCAAGGTGACGTATCGAAGCTGACCGATCTGGACCGGCTTTTTGCGATAGTCAAGGAAGAGGCCGGCATCATCGATGTGCTTTTTGCGAATGCCGGGGGCGGCGAATTCGCCGCTTTAGGTGAAATCACCGAAGCGCACTTCGACAAGATTTTCGACGCCAATGTGAAGGGCACGCTGTTCACGGTGCAGAAGGCGCTGCCTTTGCTGAAGGACGGCGCGTCGATTATCCTCACCGGCTCTACCACCGGCGTGACCGGTGGCGCGGCATTCAGCGTTTATAGCGCCAGCAAGGCCGCGATTCGGAATTTTGCACGCAGCTGGATCCAGGATCTGGCGCCGCGCAAGATTCGCGTCAACGTATTGGTGCCCGGCGCCACGTCTACGCCCGGCTGGCACGGGCTGGCGCAGACAGAAGACCAGACTAAAGCCGCCATCCATTTTGTCGAAACCCCAACGCCGCTCGGTCGCCTTGGCAGGCCCGAAGAAACCGCCAATGCAGCGCTGTTTCTGGCTTCCGACGATAGTAGTTACGTAACCGGCAGCGAGTTATTCGTCGACGGCGGCTCGGCGCAGATTTGAGGCGCCTTGAAGATTGCGCGACACGCCGGGCGTGCCGCGCAAAGCGATAGGCGCTCGATTCGGCGCCCGGTTCAGTACATGGTTTGCCGCCTGCTTCAGCGCAACTCAAGTCCTTCGAAATCACCCTTGGTGCGCCAGTCTTGCAGAATCTGCGAGAACTCCATCGGACCGCCGCCATACACCTCGCCAAATAGCCCCGAACGGCTTTTGACATTGCCTTCCGCGTTGTAATAACCCGGCGTGCACTGGCTCAAAAACTCGTCGGCCACACCGATCTTCTCATTGAAGCTCGTGACCCATGCGGCTTCGCCTTGCGCGGTAGGTTCAATACGCTTGATGCCGTTTTGCTGCGCATACGACAGCAGATGTTGCAGATGCTCCATCTGGCCGGTCAGCATATCGACGAAATTCGCCCTGAAGCCGGTTTGCCGCAAACCGATATTGAAGTAGTTTGGAAAGCCATGACTCGAGAAGCCATGCAGTGTGCGCGTGCCTTCCTTGAAATGCTCGCCGAGTGGCTTGCCATCGCGGCCATACACTTCAAAGCCCAGACGTCGGCTGAAGCTGGTGCCCACTTCAAAGCCGGTGCCGAAGATAATGCAATCGACTTCATATTCAATGCCGTCGAAGATCAGCCCTTTCTCGGTAATGCGATCGACGCCGCGACCGAGCGTGTCGACCAGATGGACGTTGGGGCGATTAAAAGTGGGCAGGTAATCGTCGTTGAATGTCGGTCGCTTGCACATCTGCCGAAACCACGGCTTCAGTGCATCGGCGGTTTTCTTATCCTGGACAATTTCGTCGATGCGTTGGCGAATGTGATTCATTTGCCGGAAGTCGGCCAATTCCATTTTTTGCGCGATTTCTTCGGCGGTGAAGGCCTCACGCTGAGCCTTGGTGGCGATCCGCGGTACCTTGCGCAGCAAATCGGTCCAGCCGTCGCTGACCAGATCTTCATCTTGGGCGCCGCCGCTGACCAATACCGCGAAGTTCTCCATACGGCGGCGCTGCCAACCAGGAGTCAGTGATTTAAACCATTTTTGATCGGTCGGCCCATTGTTGCGGGCATCAATCG
>JBPBQZ010000102.1:0-13214 GCA_050955105.1 Janthinobacterium lividum
GACCACTGCGCGCAGCAGGATGCGGTGACCGCCGGCATAATCGCCGACGCCGCGATGCTGCACTACCCGGTTATCCCAAATCAATGCGGTACCTTGTTGCCATTGGAAGCGCGTCCAGACGTCTGGCGTCTTGATCAGGTCGAATAGCAAGCCGAGGATGTTCTGGCTGGCCACGCGCGACAGGCCGAGAATGCGCTGCGTGTACAGTTCGTTGACGTAGATTTGCTTGCGGCCGGTTTCCGGGTGGGTCTTGATCAGCGGCGTCTTGATCCACGGATTCTTGGCCTTCTGCGCGGCAAGCTGCTGCTGATCTTGATAGGCCAGCGTCAGGAAGCCTTGCGTTTCCACGTCCTGCACTACCCACAGGGTTTCAAGATACTGCGCGAACAGCGGATCGAGCAGATCGTAGGCGGCGGTCGCATTCGCGAACACCGTGTCGCCACCGAACGGCGGCACTTTCTTGCCGAACAGCGCAGTAAAGCGCGGCGGCTCTTTGCGGAACGCCTGGTCGATGTGCCAAATGAAGTTCATCCGGGTCTTCTTGACCTCGGAATCGATGGTGTTGATGTTCGCGCTTTCCTCGGCCACCGGCGTGTGCGGCGTGCCGGTGTATTCGGCGCGGCCGAACAAGTCGACCAGATACGCGAAATCCTGTGGCGCAACCGAGCCGGGTTCGAAAGCGAGGAAGCCGTATTGGACGAGGTTGTTGTGCAGGAATTCCTTCACGCCGCTTTCAGTGCCGCTAGTGGCCGTGAGACGGAAGCCGTGCACCGTGGCGCCCACTACCGGCGAATAACGTTTGACCGTGATGCCGCCGTGTGACTGGCTTTCGGGCACATAGCTGCTGGCAGGAAGTTGCCGCTCTTGCAGCAGCTCGAACTTGTTATCTTCCAATGTGGTGGCGACTGCTGGATCTCGCTGCATGCTGCTCTCCGCTTGTATCTTATATATAGGGGGGGTGACGGGCTTATCGTTCGATCGGCAGGTCTTCGCGCGCGCCCCATTCATTCCAGGACGCGGGATAGACACTGGCGTTGTGAAAGCCGGCGTGTTGTAAAGCCAGGAAGGTGCGCGACGCGCGTACGCCGCCGCCGCAGTAAATGGCGATGCGGTCGTCGGGCGAGAGGCCCGCGTCCCGCAATGATTTCGCGATAGCGGCCGGGTCGTTGAGCGCGCCGTGCGCATTCAATTCGCGTGCGGCATCCCAGTGGATCGCGCCAGGGATGCGGCCATGACGCTTGGCATTGCTTTTGTTGCCGCGAAATTCTTCGATATCGCGTGAATCGAGCACGCGCAGGCCGCGCGCTTTCGGTTCTGTCGCTTGCAACTGTTCGACGATTTCCGCGGCGGAGGTAAGCAATGCCGTTTGCGTCCGCAAAGGGAAGGGCTTTGCCACGACGGTCGGTGCCTCGGTGGCCGTCGCCAGTTCGCCCAGCGCATCGACGCCGCCATTCAAAATCGCCAGGTGCTGGTGTCCGGCATAAGCCAGGGCCCAGGCGACGCGCGCGGTGCTGCCATCCAGCGCATCGCCATAAACCAGCACCTCGCTGTCGGCATCGAGGCCGAGCGTCGATGCCAGCCACTGCACGCGCGCATTGAATTGATTGATCGACGCGGCATCGGTTTTAGCGACCGCGACAACGCTGGCGTCGAGATGGCGAGCGCCGCGCAGATGCCCGGCCCAGTAGCGGGCCGCGGGCCGTACGTCGATCGCCACAAAGCGCGGGCTGCGTGCCAGTTGCTTCAGCTGTTGCGCATCGACAAAAGAAATTTCGCTCATCGGCTTCATGAATAAGGAGATAACCGACCTGCCGCCGCGCGGCTTCAGGTTAGTGTGCTAACCATCGTCACGTGGGCTGGACTGGACAGGTCTCGGGTCACCAATACTAGCCGGGGATGCGCGCGCCGCTTAATAACTTATTCACGTTAGCAAAGTAACTATCGAGATTTGCGCTGCGCCGCGAAGTATCGAAAATATGCTGGCTGTAGCCGTCTTATATTTCTCGGATTTGTGCGCATGAGCCACCGCAACACCGGCAATACCGAATATCGTCCACTGTCTTTGATCGTTGGTGCGGCCTTTTTCATGGAGCAGCTCGACTCCACCATCATCGCGCCGGCGGTGCCGAAAATGGCCGCGGCACTGGCGGTCAGTCCGCTCAGTCTCGATCTGAGCATGACGGTTTATTTGCTTTGTTCGGTAATTTTCATCCCGCTCGGCGGTTATCTGTCGGAGCGCTTTGGCACGCGCACGATCTTCAAGACTTCGCTGCTGATTTTCGTAGTGAGCTCGGCGCTGTGCGGGCTGTCGACGAGCCTGCCGGCGCTGATTGCGGCGCGCGCCATACAAGGCATGAGCGGTGCGCTGATCGTGCCGGTGGGCCGCATGGTGATCGTGCGCACGACGCCGCGCGCCTCCCTGGTGATGGCGCTCGCCTGGATGATTACCCCGGCCATGCTCGGGCCGCTGCTCGGACCGCCGCTGGGCGGCATCATTTCCACTTATCTATCCTGGCGCTGGATTTTCCTGGTGAATATTCCGGTGGGTATGGCGGGCTATTTACTCGCCACGCGCTACGTGCCGCAGATCATCGAGACCACGCGCGATGCGCTGAACTTGAAAGAGTGGAGCTTTCTCAGCGTGGCCTTGGCGACGCTGGTGACGACGCTCGAGTGCGCCCGCCATGCCGATATTCCGCTGTATTGGTATGTGCCGCTGCTGCTGCTGCTGGGACTCGCAGTACGCGGCTATTTATGGCAGGCGCGTCGCAGTAAAAAGCCTTTGCTCGACTTCGGTTTATTGCGCATCCAGACCTTCAACACTTCGTTCTGGGCCGGCGCACTGGTGCGCGTCGGGTACGGCGCCTTGCCGTTCCTGCTACCGCTGCTGCTGCAGATCGGCCTCGGCTTCAGCGCCATTGCCAGCGGCGGAATCTTGCTGGCGAGTGGCGCGGTGGCGTTTCTCACCAAGACGCAAACCGCAGCGATGCTGCGCCGCTTCGGCTTTCGTTCAGTGCTCGTGTTGAACGGCGTCTTGTGTGCCGCGGCGCTCGCGGTATGTGCGTTCTTTCGCGTTGACTGGGGCCTGCCCCTGATGGCCATCGTGGTATCGGCCGGCGGCCTGTCACGTTCGATCCAGTTCAACGCCTTGGCCGCGATCGCCTACGCCGATTTGCCGCAAGAAAAGATCGCTCCGGCGACCACGCTCAATACCGCTGTACAACAACTGGCCGTGATGCTCGGCATCTCGATTTCAGTGGTGGTGGTCGAGTTTTCCTCGCGGCTTGCGCATAGCCCACAGCCCGCGCCGCTCGATTTCACTTACGCGTTTCTCGTGGTCGGCCTGATCGCGCTGGCCAGCGTGCCGTTTTGCCTGAAGCTGCATGCCGATGCCGGCACGGAACTCAGCGGCCGGCGTATGGCATCTCAATGAATACACGACTCAATCTATTGTCGGGGCCGGCGGCGTCCGAAGCTGCGACGCCTGCAGCGCCGAGCGCGACGTCGACAGCGGCCCGTGCGCCAGAGACCATCGACCCAGCCGTGCGCTTGGCACAACTTTATGCGCGGCCGGGCTTCCTGTTGCGGCGCGCGCACCAGATCTCCGTGGCGATCTTCGAATGCGCATGTGCCGATATTGAACTCACGCCCGCGCAGTTCGGCGTGTTGTGCGTATTGAGCGCGCGACCGGGCATCGACCAGGCCAGCCTGGCGCGGGCGGTTGGGCTCGACAAAGTCACCACGCTGCACTTGGTGCGGGGTCTGACGACACGCGGACTGGTGAGTCGTAGCCCTGCCAGCGAGGGGCGCCGCAGCATTGCCCTGTCGCTCACGCCACGCGCCGACGCCTTGCTCGAACTGGCCGACCCTTGCGTCGAGCAAGCCTACGAGCGACTGATGGCGTCGCTGACGCTAGCGCAGCAAGAGCAACTGCTCAGTTTGCTGAACGAACTCAATACACGCCTGGAAAGTGCGGCGCGCACCGCGTTTCAGCCCATCGTTTTGTGAGACAGCGTAGTCGCGGCGCGCTTGGCTTAAGTAGCCAGATCGGAAAGCTTAGAAGCAATCAAGCGTTCCATCGTGGCGCGTCGATCACTAAATTGAAGCTTTGCTTCTGCATAGGCCGCCACCCATGACCACTCAATCCCTCAGCATTCTCACGCCGCTTACCGTCGCGCCCAACGTACCGGTCTTCGATTTGCCGATCCACGTGGCCATCGAACACGGTCTTTTCGAAAAGCATGGCCTCGACGTGCGCTTTTCCGAAAAGCACGCGCCGCACGATTTCTCGAGTCAGGACGCTTTTAAGCGCCAGAAGGAATCGCTGTATGAGAACGGCCAAGCGGATGCCTACAACCTTTGCGAATGGGCCGGTCTGGACCGATCCGAACGCGGCACCCGCGATAGCCGCGTGCATGCGCTGCGGCCGGCTGTGGTGGCGCAGGTGATCCTGAGTTTCGATCCGGCGCTGCAAGAGTTACGCGATCTGGCCGGCGTGCCGATCGGCGTAAACGAGCGCACCGGCTCGCACTACACGACGCTACAGTTCCTCGACGGTGCCTTGCCGCGCGAGCAGATCGTCATCGAGCATTCGGGCGAGCTCTATGGACGCTATGAGGCGCTGAAAAGCGGCAAGCTGCGTGCCGCGGCGTTGATGGAGCCTTATGTGAGCCTGGCCTTGAAGGAGGGCGCGCATATCCTCGGCGCGAATTTCTATCGCGGCTCGGAAGTCATCGCGCCGTCGCTGAACGCCCGCGAGCGGGCCGCTTATCTGGCCGCCATCAACGAAGCCGCCGACCTGATCGGCCGCGATCTTGCTCGCTACAAGCACTACATTACCGAGACCGTGAAAGACCGGCTCGCGCCCGAAGAACTCAGCAGTGCGTTCTTTCACTATGCGCATAGCCGCCCGATGGATCCGGCGCGTTTCGAATATACCTACCAGTGGATGCAGTCGTGGGGGCTGACCGACGGGCAAAGCCAGTTCGAGGAGTTGGTGCTGGCCTGATCACAGCGAGGCGATCGGGGTTTACGCAGGGTTAGCCCGCGTTGACTGGCTGCGACTGTGTTCAGTACGCTCACGCAAACCAACGGGGGATGCACGTGAGCGCCAGACCGGTCGTCAATGTTCAAAGCTTTATCAATGCCCAGCGGTTTTCCGGCTTCCAGTGGTTGATTTTTGGGATGTGCTTCCTGATCGTGCTGCTGGACGGCTTCGATACCGGCGCCATCGGCTTCATAGCCCCCTCGCTGATCACTGAGTGGACCATCAGCCGCCCGGCGCTCGCACCGGTGCTGAGCGCCGCGCTGTTCGGTCTGGCATTCGGCGCGCTGTTGGCGGGTCCGCTATCGGATCGGCTGGGCCGCCGCTGGCTGCTGATTCTGTCTGTCTTGATATTCGGCGTGGCCTGCCTGGTCTCGGGCTTCTCCGCCAATCTTCTCGAACTGACCATATTGCGCTTCGTGACCGGCCTGGGGCTGGGCGCGGCCATGCCCAACGCGGTAACGATGATGAGCGAGTTCTGCCCCGATCGCCGCCGCGCCACCTTGATCAACCTGATGTTCTGTGGTTTTCCGCTGGGCGCCGCGTGCGGTGGCTTCCTGGCGGCCTGGATGATCCCGAATTTCGGCTGGCGCAGCGTGCTGTGGCTGGGCGGCACGGTGCCGCTGCTGCTGGTAGTACTGCTGCTGATCGCCTTGCCGGAATCGGTGCGCTATCGGGTCGCGCGCGGCCACCCGGCGGAAAAAATTCGCGCCACGCTCAGCCGCATCGCCCGCGGCGCGGCCGAGGCCGCCGGCTCGTTCGTCATGACCGAGCAGGCGCCGCCCACTGGCAGCGTGGGCCTGGGCGTGGTGCTGTCGCGCAGCTATATCGTCGGTTCGATCATGCTGTGGCTGGCCTATTTCATGGGGCTGGTGATCTTCTACGCGTCCATCAACTGGATGCCGATTCTGCTGAAGGAGTCCGGGCTTACCCCGCAACGCGCGACGCTGATCTCGGCCTTGTTTCCGCTCGGCGGTGTCGGTGCGGTGCTGTGCGGCGTGCTGATGGACCGCTTCAATGCCAACCGCATCATCGCCGCCTGCTACGCGCTGACGGCCATCAGTGTCTACGCCATTGGCCAAGCGATCGGCAACGTCGGTTGGCTGGTGTTGACCGTGTTCGCCGCCGGTGTGCTGATGAATACCGCGCAGTCATCGCTGCCGGCCTTGGCGGCGGCGTTCTATCCGACGCAGGGACGTGGCACCGGCGTGGCCTGGATGTTGGGGATCGGCCGCTTCGGAGGCATCGCCGGGTCGTTCCTGGTGGCGGAATTGACGCGCCGTCATTTTAGCTTTGCCGGCATCTTCGCGGTGGTCGCCATTGCCGGTGTGGTGGCGTGCATCGCGCTCCTGATCAAGCAATTCGCGCATCCGCATGCGGCGCTGGTCAACGCGGCGGAAAGTCCGGTGCTGGGTCACTAGCCGGGCGGCGACAGCGCGTCGGCGCCACGCCGATCGCGCGGGTTCCAAGGCATCAGGGTGGTACATTGGCGCGAAACCGGAGACGCCAGGATGCACCCCTCGATCAAGCCCTTTCGCGTAGATGTGCCAGAAGCCACGCTCGTCGACTTGCAGGCGCGCCTGCAGTCCGCGCGCTTGCCTGCCTATGAGCCCGTAGGCGAGCCCTGGCGCTATGGCACCGCGCTCGATTACATGCATGGCGTGCTGCGCTATTGGCGTGACGAGTACGACTGGCGCGCCTGGGAGAAGCGCTTGAATCGCTTCAAGCACTTCCGTACCTCACTGGGTTCGGGCGATGTGCACTTTATCGTCGAGGAAGGTTCGGGCACGGCACCCACGCCGCTGCTGCTCACCCATGGCTGGCCAGGATCGTTCGTCGAATTTCTCGATATCATCGAGCCGCTCGCGCATCCGGAACGCTTCGGCGGCAGGGTCGAAGACGCTTTCACGGTGGTCGTGCCGAGCCTGCCCGGCTACGGATTCTCCGACCCGCCGCCCGCGCCAATCACGCCGCGCGACGTAGCCGCGCTGTGGCGCACGCTGATGGTCGAGAAACTGGGTTTCGACCGCTATGTCGCGCAAGGCGGTGACTGGGGCGCTACCGTGACCTCGTGGCTCGCGCTTGACCATCCGGCCGAGCTGGCGGCGATCCATCTCAATATGGTGAGTTTTCGCCCCTGGACGGGGGCGGGTGCGGCACCGCTCGACGACGATGAAAAACGCTGGCTGGAAGCCGCGCAGAAGCGCCGCGACGGCGAAACCGCTTATCAGCAGATTCAAGGCACCAAGCCGCAAACGCTGGCGTATGCGCTGACCGATTCGCCGGTGGGCCTGGCCGCATGGATACTCGAAAAATTCCATGGCTGGACCATCCCGAAGCAAAATGCCGCGCCGCCGTTCGACCCTGGCCATTTGCTGACGAACATCATGTTGTATTGGATTAATGGGATCAATGCGGCGAACTGGTTGTACTGTGCCACCGTGAACGGCACCTCGTCCTTTTTGCAGCCCGGCGAGAAAGTCGCGGTGCCGACCGGGGTGCTGCTATTTCCGGACGACCTGTCGGTGCCGCCGCCGAATGCCTGGATCAAGCGCGTCTATTATTTGGTACACCGCAGCGACGCCTTGACGGGTGGCCATTTCGGCGCCCTGCAGTGCGGAGCGGCGTTCGTTGCTGACGTACGTCTGTTCTTCCGCGCCTATCGGTAGCAAGCAGGCGCACCGTCTGCCATACCGCCGTAAGTTTCCGGGCCCGGAAAATGCTCCTTTCTCGTGTGTGTGGCTTAACGCACAAAATCGACATTAGAGAGATGGGAGACATTATGATCAGATCCGTTCAATTTCGGGCCGCGTTGGCAGTTGTTGCGTTATTGGTCGTGTGGACATACGCGTGTTCAACCTGGTTCTGACGCGGCTGCGTTACGTGACAATGACGTAACGGTAACGTCGCCACATAAAGCCAGCGCCTGCCGGCATGCAGCGCAAATTGCAATTCATGCACGGCATGGCGCGACGCTTGCGCATTCACGGCACCACTTCACCGGGAGCCGTCCATGCGCCAAGCCTTCAAACTTCACGACAAAGTCAGTTGGAATTCGCCGCAAGGCCCAACTCACGGGCAAGTGGTGCGTATCATCACCCAACACCTCGACCTCGATGGCCACACCGTGGCGGCAACCCCCGACGACCCTCACTATGAAGTGCAGAGCGATAAGAGCGGCCGCCATGCGGTCCATCGAGGCGAAGCGCTGCGCCCTTATAAAGACTAACCGCGCATTCGCGCCAATGTCTGGGTTAAGTCGGCAAGCCGCTAGCGCCGCGCTTCTCAGCTTGACTTCCCTCTGATCAAAACTAGGCTCAAAGCACCAGCGAGCAAGCGGCGTGTGTCGGATCCGGTCGGCGGAGCGGCAGCGGTCGCATGCCCGCGGCAAGCAACGCTCGGAGCGTCTGCAGTGGCGCCGCACGGCGTTTGAACTGCGGGTAACGACGACAAGTTCCCCTCAAAATAATTAAGGATAACTATATAAGATTGGCATTCGGCGATCCGCACGTTGTTCCTATCGATGTGCGAACAAGCGAGGCAACTTCATATGTCTGATCAGGGTAGTTTTTTTCCGCTTAGCGAAAACAGACAGTTCGCAATACGACGATCAAGAAGGCAAGGCAACGGCGCCGGCGCGCTACCGCGGAGATATCTGTTCGTTCGCGACCGGAGCAACAGGCATCAGTTCTGACGCACCAGCGCCCCGCGCGCTGCTCTATCCATCTATCGAGAGGCATACGCATCATGGCAAATCACGGCGACTTCATTGCACTTTCCATCAGTACCGCGGACGGCTTTCTCGGCGTTATGATCCGTCAGGCCATTGAATCTCAACAACGTCAATGGGGATACATCATCTCGGCCTATTCCCAAACCAAATTTCGCGTAGACGTCTATCCCGCGAGCCGTAATCAGTCAGGCCAGAGCAAGGACGAATATTTGCGACAGGTGAAGGCCGATATGCAACCACTGGAAGTGGAGGTGTATTCCGACTTCATGCGGATCAACGATATTGGATTGAATGTGAACACCACCGGTAGCGCGCGCGTCCGCGTGGTATACGAAGGCACGGTGCAGGTGTCGAAGTACGACAGCGATCAATACGACAGCAAGGCCGGTAAAGAGATGGTACCGGTGCATTACCGCGTTTAAGGTGTCGGTAGGCGGAGGGGCACGATCGGCTCGCAGCAAGGACCTGATTCATCTTCTGCGCGCCGGAATTCGTCAACATGCAAATCCATCGAAGACGTTGCGCTTATTTCGCCATCCGATATCCGTACCATTTGTATCTTGCACGCGCAAGAATCACCCATTCCGCACCGGCGTAACCGAGGCATCGTACAGTGTCAATGCGGCCCCGACGCTCAAGGCCACAACAAAGACAATGGTTCCCATAACGATTCCCCCACTCGCAAAAATGATCGATGCGAGAGGAACGACCGATAGAATGACAATGTTGTTGAGCGTCTCGGCGGTTGCGAGCACCACTCCTTTGTCGCAATCCGAGCGTTCGGCCAACACGGTCGTTGCCGACGGGGCACCAGCTCCGAGGGCCGCGCCCCATGCTGCGAGGCAGATGAGCGCACCTGATATCGGCAACGGCAGAAGATTGAATGCCGCGACGGAAACGATAAGCGATATCGTCACGACAATCAGCGAGCGTTCTTCGCTACCGGTGAGGCGTTGCAATCTTCCAGCCGATAAATTGCCGATGCCAAGCCCAATGCCAAACGTGGTCACACTCATGCCGACTTGCGCGACGTCGAGCTGGTAGCGTTGACGCAAAACTTCGCCCGACAAAAGAAACGCGGATACGCCGGTGCCGTTCCACAGGCCCTTCGCAAGCAATGGGCGCGTGACGTTCGGATTGCGTAGCCACTGGAAGCCACGGCTTCCATGCAGCGCAGCAACGGCTCGCCGCTTCGGCATTGTCACGGTGCCGATCATAAAGGCGACGATGCAGCCAGCCGACGTCAGCAGGAACGGTGCGCGCCAACCGACCCAGCTGCTGAGAAGACCAGCCATCGCGGGACCGAGTGCGATGCCAAATGTCATGCCGAGCATGACGGCGCCCATCGCTGACGCGTGGCCTGTGCGCGGCACGACCTCGGAAATCAGCGCGAACGCTGTCGGAATGATGACCGCGGAGGCGAGGCCGCCGAATATCCGCAGCGCAATCGCGATCTCGAACGTCGGCGAGAACGCGATGCCCATGCCATCGACCGCGAACGACAGCAGTGCGACCAGCAGCAGGCGGCTGCGGTTGACTCGGTCGGAAAGATAGCCGAGGAGCGGCGCCGCGATCGCGTACGCGAACGCGTAACTCGAGATCAGCCACGCGATGCGGACCGAGTTGGTGCCGAATGCGACGCTGAGCGGATTCAGCATCGCCGAGAGCATGAACTCGCTCGCGCCGACGAAGAATACCGACATCGACAGCACGAGCAGCAAGGTGCGAGCATTGTCAGCACAGGCAATGGTTTCGGAAGAAAAAATGCCTTTTTCCATAAGAAAGTGAATTGACAGAACGGAGAATCGGGAGGGCAGGACCGTCGACGCTGAGGTGTTACGGGGCGGCACGACGGTTGGATGATCGAGGTGGAGAGGGACCGGAGGCGCTCAGTAGAGCCCCTCCGCGTCGCGATCATAGGTGTTGGTCAGGATCCTCTCAAGGAAGGCGTTGAAGTCGGTCGCCAGCACCAGGCCGTCCTCAGGATCGAACCGATACAATCCCTCGCATTTTCTCGTATCCAGGCTGCTGTCGACGAACATGGCATAGGAGAACCGGTCCGGGACGCCCTTGGGCCGCACCTGCTGTTCGACGACGCGATGAGCGACCGCCGCGACGGGCATGCGCGTGTCCCGCGTGAGGATCTCGATCGCGCAGCCGAAATTCATGACGAAGGCGTCCGGCCTTGGAACGATTGGTAGCCACTGGCGCCCGCGCCGGACCTCAAGTCCGGGCTCAAGCGAACGAAGCATTGTGATCCACCCGGCGGGCGCCGCGCTTTGCGCGTGGTTCGGTCGCCGCAGCGACTCATCACGCCGGCACTGCTTCCTGTCCTGTTCATTTCCCACGGTGCGCCGACTTTTGCGGTCGAGCCTGGGTTGGCGGGTCCGCGTCTGACCGAAATCGGGCGGCCGCGCGCATTGCAGAGGTGGCAGCGCTTGCTGGAGGAGAAGGAACAGCGCTTGCTGAGGCTTACGGGTGAGTTTTTAATAACTGTCGCCATCGAGCTTTGCAACCAGGCTTCCCACACTATTTCGGGACGCTAGCGCACTTTGCCAAAAGTTGCGGAGCCCGGACGCGTCTCTCCCTGGAGCCCCTTGATGGCCAATACGCTTGCAGTCCGTCCCCTGCCTTTTGATCCTAATTTCGAACAAGTGCCCGACGACGAAGCGGCAACCACACAGCAGCTCGTCGACACGATGCGCTCGATAACCGAAACCACTTATAAAGACCACGGCCACGCGACGCGCAGCGTGCACGCCAAAAGTCATGGCTTGCTCCAGGGCGAGCTGGAAGTCAGTGCCGATCTGCCGCCGGAGCTGGCCCAGGGCGCTTTCGCGAAGCCCGGCATCTTCCCGGTGGTCATGCGCTTTTCCACCAACCCGGGCGATATCCTCGACGACAAGATCTCGGTGCCGCGCGGCCTGGCCGTGAAAATTATCGGCGTGGCGGGTGCGCGCTTGCCGGGCAGCGAGGCCAACACTACCCAGGACTTCGTCATGATCGATGCGCCGGCGTTCGCCAACGCCACGCCCAAAGCCTTCCTCGCCAATCTCAAATTGTTGGCGAAAACCACTGACAAGGCGGAAGGCTTCAAGAAGACCATGTCGGCCATCTTGCGTGGCGTGGAATCGGCGGTGGAGGCGGTAGGCGGGCAGAGCGGCACGCTGATGAGCCTGGGCGGGCATCCACAGACGCATATTCTGGGCGAAACCTTTTACACGTCGGTACCTTTCTTATACGGTCCGTACTTTGCCAAGCTAAGCATCGCGCCTGTGTCGCCTGCATTGACCGTGCTTACCAAGGCGCCGGTCGATCTGAAAGACCGGCCCGATGGCCTGCGCGAAGCGGTCAACGATTTCTTCGCGCGGCAGGGCGGCGAATGGGTGGTGCGAATTCAACTGGCGACCGATATCGACAAGATGCCGATCGAAGACGCGTCGGTCAAATGGCCGGAAGACGAAAGTCCCTATGTGACGGTAGCGCGGATTCGCGTGGCGCCACAGCCGGCGTGGAGCGAGGCGCGTTCCGTCGCGATCGAAGACCGCCTGGCGTTCAGCCCGTGGAATGGACTGGCTGCGCATCGGCCGCTGGGCGGCGTGATGCGCTCGCGCAAACCGGCTTATGAGATGTCGGCGCAGTTCCGCGGGCAGGCGAATGGTTGCCCGATGCACGAGCCGCGCGTCAACGAGCCCTTGGGCGAGTAGTTGGTCGGTAACGGTTCGGCATGGCGGCAGCGCGTGGTCGAAGCTGGCCGCGCGTGCCGGGCTATACGGCGACGAAGGCCGTCAGCGATGCGCCCGGCGCCTTTATCGAGCGCCGTCGTCGCGCGGGTATGCCATGACCTCGCCGTGTACAGTAAAGCGCACCGTCTCACCCGGCCGCGGACTGAGATAGCCCGGTACGCGCGCTCGCAAATTCGTCTCGGGCGCGAGCGCCGGCGCGCGCAAACCGATGCTCGCATCCTGTCCAAAAAATTCCACGTCCGAAACCCGCGCTTCGAAGCAGGCTGCGGCGGCACTGTCGGCGCCTGCCGCGCTCGCGGCTGGCAGCAGCGCGATCTGCTCAGGTCGAATCATGACGTCGACCGCTGCGCCGCTTATCGGCGCGGCCAGCCGCAGCGTGCCGAGCGCGCAATCCACCTCACTGCCGCGCGCCACGCCCGGCAGCATCACCGCTTCGCCGATAAACGACGCCAGCGCGCGCGTAACAGGACGTCGGTACAAGGCTTCCGGACGATCGGTCTGGATGATTTTGCCTTGCCACAGCACCGCCACCTGGCGTCCGAGCGACAACGCTTCCGCTTGGTCGTGCGTGACCAGGATGGCGCTGGCACCGCTGGCTTCGAGCGCTGCCGCCACGGCTTGCCGCGTTTCCACGCGCAGCGCCGCATCCAGCGATGAAAAAGGCTCATCCAGCATCACCAAGGTAGGCGCC
>JBPBQZ010000103.1:0-7666 GCA_050955105.1 Janthinobacterium lividum
CGGGGTAGACGTGGTGCGCGACGACGGCACCATGCAGCAACTACGCACTCGGCGCGAGATCATTGTCAGCGCGGGCCATTTAATTCGCCGCAACTGCTGTTGGCGTCTGGCATCGGCGCTGGCGCGCACCTGCACGAGCTTGGCATTCCGCTTGTTCACGATCTGCCGGGCGTGGGCCAGAATCTGCAGGATCATCTCGATATCATCCTGTGCAAGGCAATTCATTCGACCGATCTATACGGTAAATCGCTGTCCGGTTATGCGCGCATGGCGTTCGAGCTGTTGCGCTACGGGGTGCAACGCAAAGGCATGGTCAGTTCGAACATCGCGGAAGCCGGTGGCTTCGTAAAGAGCCGCCCCGACTTGACGACACCCGACCTGCAGTTACATTTCACGCCGGTACTCGCGCGCCCGCAGAGCGCCGACCGAAACGATTACGGGCATGGCTATAGCTGTCACGTGTGTGTGCTGCGTCCGCAGAGTCGCGGCGAAGTGCGCCTCGCCTCCACCGACATGCGCGATGCGCCGCTCATCGACCCGCGCTTTCTGTCCGCGCCCAGCGACCTCGATGGGATGATTGCGGGCGTAAAGATCATGCGCCGCATCTTCAAGCAGGCCGCGCTCGCCAGCTACGGTGGCCAGGAATGGTACTCGGAGGAATTCGGCGAACACGACAGCAATGACGCGGCCATCGAATCCTTCATGCGCCGATTCGCGGATACCGTCTATCACGCTGTCGGCACCTGTCGGATGGGCAGCGACTCCGCCGCCGTGGTGGATCCCGCACTGCGCGTACGCGGTGTGGAAGGCTTGCGCGTCGCCGATGCGTCGATCATGCCGACATTGGTGGCCGGCAATACCAATGCGCCGTCCATCATGATCGGCGAGAAAGCCGCCGATCTGGTGCGAGCGGCGCGGTAGGCGGGTGGCAGCTTTCCGTGCGCCTCGCTCCGGCGAGGTTCGTCGTTTTTGCAAGCAGATCTATGAATTCGTCGGGACCAATATTCGCGCAACGCTATCGAGTTCATATTCGCGTTACGCTATCTATCATTGTTCACCGTCGACATGGGCATTGACCCGACCGTGGCGATCAGCGCCAAGCAATGCCCCGGCACCTATCAACTGACACCACGCAGCCGCCGGAAAATCAGCGCCGATAATAAAGTGCTGACCCCCACACACGCAAAGGTGAGCCGAAAACCGAGCATCATCGAATGCCCATGCGCCGTGAAAATATTGACGAGTTGGCCGCAGATCGTTACCCCCAATCCGATCGCCAGCATTTGTACCATCGAGAACAGGCTGTTGCCGCTGCCGGCGTCTCGCCTGGGCAAGCCGCTGAGCGTGACGCTGTTCATCACCGCGAATTGCATCGAATTGGCAGCGCCGAAAATCGCCAGCTGTGCGATCTCTATCCATAGTGGCTGATGCGCCGACAAAGCCGCAAAGGAAACAATCGCGGCGCCGACGACGATCGTATTGACCAATAGAAAGGTGTCGTAGCCGAAACGCTCGACGAGCGGCGCAATCCAGCGTTTCGCGAGCGTGCCCGCGATGGCGGCGGGCAATAACATCATGCCCGAATGCAGTGGACTGAATCCGAGTTCTAATTGCATCAATAAGGGCAGCAGATAAGGCACCGCATTACAGCCGATGCGGCAGACGAAGTTGCCGATCAGGCCAATGCGAAAACGCGCGTCGCCGAAAAGACCCAGACGAAAAAGCGGGTGTTGACGGTGTCTGGCATGGGGAATGTAGGCGAGCACACTCAGCACGCTTACGCATGCCAAGGCGAGCGACCATTCGGTCCGGTGATGGGCGATCGGTAGATCGAGCGCCAAGGAAATCGCGACCATCGCCAGCGATAACAGCGCGCAGCCGAGGAAATCGAAAGGCGCCAGTTCATCGGACGCATCTTGCGGCATATAAATGTTGATCAGCAACAGGCCGGCTAGTCCGATCGGCACGTTGATCAGGAATATCCAATGCCACGAGAGCGTCTGCACGAACCAGCCGCCGAGCACCGGACCGAAAATCGGACCAATCTGCGCGGCGATCGAGACGAAGGCGAGCGCCGAGATATATTGCTCGCGCGCCGACTTGAGCACTGCCAGCCGGCCGACGGGCAATAACATCGCGCCGCCAACGCCTTGCACTACGCGCGAAAGGATCAGCCAGTCGCGGCTGGTGGAACTGGCGCAGCACAGTGAACCGAATATAAAGAGAAGAACCGCGACGAAATAAACGCGCCGTGTGCCGAAACGATCGGCCAGCCAACCCGAGGTGGGTGTAAGCGTTGCCATCGTCAGGGTGTAGGCGACTACGACCAATTGCATCGATAGCGGTTTCTCATTGAAGCTGCGAGCGATCGCGGGCAGTGCCGTATTCAATATGGTGGTATCGAGCGTCTGCATGAAAAAGCCTGTCGCGATAATCCACAACATGGCTGATTGAGCCGAATCCTTTGTCATCTAAGCGTCTCGGAATAACTGGTATTTCTGCATGGAGCGGCCTGATCATGTGCCGCGGCGCCTGATATCCGCGCTGCGGCGTAGCGCTTCCCAAGCCGTTCACCGCGACCTGCAAAGCGCTCTCGCGATCCGACCATGCAGCGCTTCGAGCGCCGCTCCGCGTCGGCCGTTTTATGCACTGCCTTCGGTGCGGGCCGCAGGGCCCGCACCCCTACGCGTACAACGCCTCCCATGCTCAGAAGCGATGAACCATTGCGACGCGCGCCGCGATCTGGCTTTGCGGTCCCCCTGAGATGCCCACGAAGTTAGTATTCGAGCCGATCTGCGCTTGCACCGGCACGGCGACGCCCGAGACGGTATTGCTACCGCTGGCTTTCTGATAACTGACCGACAGATAAACATCGGTACGTTTCGAAAGGAAGTAATCGAGCACGCTATTGACTTGATTCCATTTGCCATGGGTTGCGCCGTTCAAATCTTCGAAGGTGTAGCCCAATGCCGCGATGAAGGCTGGCGTAATCAAATATTTCCCCGATAGTTCGAAGGCGTTGAGCGTCGACGCTGCGCTGGAGATGGGCGCTAAGCGCGTGTTGGTCCAAAGCCCCCAGAGCGCGGCGTTTTGAAATGCGTAGCGTGCGCCGACGCCGAAAGTGCGCAGATCTTTGAGGCCGTTGGTGTTGACGTTGGCAATGCTCACGCTATATGCCGACGGCACCGCCTGGGTCGGATAACGCATATCGGTATAAGCCGCGGCCAGTCCGAAACCGCCACGCGCGTAGCTCGCGGAAAAGCTTGTCGCACTCGAAGCGCCCGCCGTGGTGACGCCGTTGGTGGTGGTGGCAGGGCCGCCCGCGAATGAGCCGGCTTTATTTGAAAACGCATACATTGCGCCGAACGTCAGGCCGCCGAAGTCTTCGCTGTACACGCGAATCGAATTACTCAAGCGGCCGCCGGTCAACTGGTCGAGATCGTTAATGTGGTAGGCAAAGCCCCCCGCTTCGCTTTGCGCGCCTAGTGAATAGCCGTGGCCAAGCACCGACGTGGAAAGCGAATAATGGCGACCGAAGGTAATTTGTCCGATACCGTCTTTATGCAAACCGACGAAAGCCTGCCGCCCGAACATGCTGCCGTTCTGGCCGAGGGCGCCGGTACCGGAGTCGAAGCCATTTTCGAGGGTGAATATTGTCTGCAGGCCGGCGCCAAGATCTTCCTGTCCTTTGATGCCCCAGCGACTACCCTGCGCGACGCCATCGCCATATTTGAACTGGCTCGAACTTCCGCTGGCCGTCTTCGTATGGTTCGTATAGCTGATGCCAGCGTCTATGAGCCCATAGAGCGTTACGCTGCTTTGCGCATGCGCGTTTGCAGCCAGTCCAAGCAGCACACCGGTTGCCATGATTCTCGCTTTCATTTTGATTCCCCGATTAGAAACGCCGATTTAAAACAACGCTTGTGAATTTAGTACTACGAAGTTAGGGTCCCAGTGCCGCTGCTCATTTGAATTCGTAAAATTCGCTATTCCCGCCGTTGCATGGCGATAAGCATCGACGCTGGCGCGCCGCGCGCCTGGCTTACCAGGCTGCGTGCTCGCTTAGCGCACCGATTGCGCTTGAACTCGCACTCGCACTCGCACTCGCACTCGCACTCGCATCCGCATTACGGCGGAGGCTGCGGCGGCCACCGCCACTCGCTCAGCCATGCGCGGATTTCAACTGACGGCAATCTCCGGCCAGCGCTGCGCCCAGGGGCTGGCCACCTCGTATTGCGCCGCCAGATCGAGCAGCAACTCGTCGGCGCCGAAGTCCCCGACCAATTGCAAGCCGATTGGCATGCCATCCAGGCTGGGCGGTGCCGGCAACGCGATGGCGGGATGCCCGCAGGCATTGACCCAATTGGTGAAAACCGCGTGACCGCGCGGTCCCGCATCACGGCCGTCGATGTGTGCCGGAAAGGCTGTGGCTTTGGGCCAAGGTTGTGCGGCGGCGGTCGGCGTCATGATGATGTCGAGGTCCTCGAAGACCCGGCCCGCTTCGCTGCGGAACGCGAACAGCATTTCGAGCAGCTGCAAATATTCGGCGCCTGAGATGGCATCGCCACTGCGCGCCTGTTCAACAAAGGCGGCCGAGGCCAGCGCATCGAAATCTTTTTCGAGACGAGACAGCATCGATAGCCCTACGTTGCCGAATTTGAGCCATTGCGCATTGATCTGATCGATCGACAACGGCAGCGGTCCGCTTTCTACCCGGTGCCCGAGTTTGCGCAGCACGGCCGCGGCGTGCCGGCAACTGGCGATAATTTCGGCATCGACGGGCGCGTCGCCAAAACGCTCGACGAAGCGTATGCGCAACGATTTAGGCGGCTGGGCCGACGTCATGATCGGCATGAAGCCGCGTGAACGCGGGTCGAGCCGATGCGGCCGCGCGATAACGGACATCATCAGGCGCAGGTCGTCGCTAGTGCGCGCCAGCGGTCCGACGACTTCGCAGTCGTACAGTATTTGCGGCAAGCCACCGGCACGCGGAATGCGCGAGAGCGTGGGTTTCAGTCCTACCAGTCCGGCATAGCCCGCGGGGCGGCGGATCGAGCCGCCGCCATCGGTCGCCAGCGATAGCGGCACCAGGCCCGAGGCGATCGCGGCCACCGAACCACCGCTGGAGCCGCCGGGCGTCAGTGCCGGATTCCATGGATTGCCGGTTACGCCGAACACCGGGTTTCCGGTATACCCGCGCAGCGTGAATTCAGGCACATTGGTTTTGCCGAGCAATACCGCACCGGCACTGCGCAGCAGCGCAACCGGTAGCTCGTCGTGCTCGGGGATATGGTGCTCGTACAAGCACGAACCCCACACCGCGCGCTGCCCGGCAACCAGGATGTTGTCTTTGATGGCGATCGGGATACCGTCGAGCGGTCCGAGCGACGCCTGCTGCGCGAAGCGCGCATCGGCGGCATCGGCGCTGCGCCTGGCGCCATCGGCATCGATCGTGACGAAAGCATTGAGCGTTGGATTCAAGCGCTCGATGCGTTCGAGGTAGTGATCGAGGACCTCACGCGCCCGCAAGGTACGCGCTCGCATACGCTTGCCCAGCACGCGCACACCCAAACGAAAAATATCCGGTTCCATTTATGCCTGCCCTGAGTTGATCGATTTCTTGAAATAGCAATGCTTAGCGCGGAGCTTTTTTAACCAGCCAGTCTTGCAGGCCGGCACCGAGCAAGGTGATGCCGGCGATCAGGATGAAAATCGCCAGGCCGGGGATGTTGACCAGCCACGCCTGGAAAAACACGAAGTCCTTGGCTTCGGCAATCATCAAGCCCCACGACGCGGCCGGCGGCCGGATGCCGAGTCCGAGGAAACTGAAGGTGGCTTCCAGCAGGATCGCGTGCGCCATTTCGAGCGTTGCCACGACAATCAGCGGCGCGCTGAGATTCGGCATGATTTCGCGGAACATGATGCGCAGGTCCGAGCAGCCGCTGGCACGCGCGGCCAGCACGAATTCGGCCTCGCGAATGCGCTGTGTGAGCGAGCGCGCGACGGCCAGGAAGCGATCCCATAAAAAACTCGACAGCACGATCATCAGCAGCGTCAGCGAATTGCCGAACAGGCCGACAATCGAAAGCGCTGCGAGCATCACCGGCATGCTGAGTCGCACCGATAGCAGGAACATGACGCCGGTGTCGACGTAGCCCGCAAAGTATCCCGCACTGATGCCCAGGCCAATGCCGACGATGCCCGACAGCAGTACTGCGCCGACGCCGATCATCAGCGAATAGCGAGCACCGAATAACAAGCGACTCAGATAATCGCGCCCCAGATGATCGGTACCCAGCAGGTGGTGCCATGAACCACCGTGCATGAAGACTGGTGGGATCAGGCGATCGGCGAGCGATTGCGCCGCGAACGGGTAAGGCGCCAGATAAGGCGCGAAAATCGCACAGAAGCTTATCGCGCCGACGATGAGCGCACCGGCGATCAACTTCCAGTTGCGCGGCGTTGCGCTCCGCATGGGTAGCATGGCGGACGATATGAGCAGCGGATTCAGATTGGAGGCCATGGTCGTCGCTCAGTGATAGCGGATGCGAGGGTCGATCAACATATTGATCAGGTCCGAGAGCAAGGTCAGCACGACGTAGAAGGCCGATATGACGATCACCGATGCCTGCACCACCGGATAGTCGTTCTGCGTAATCGCTTCCCAGGTGAGATAGCCGATGCCATGCATCGCGAAAACGGTTTCCACGACTACTGAACCGCCGAGCACGAAACCAAATTGCACCGACGATACGGCGACCAGCGGCACCAGCGTATTGCGCAGCGCGTGGCGCAGGATCACGGTGCCGCCTCGCAAACCTTTTGCGCGCGCGGTTCTTATGTAGTCGGACGCGAGCGCCTGCTCCATCTCGGTACGGACGATGCGCAGCAGCGCGGGCATGGCATAGAAAGCCAGCGCGAACGACGGCAGCAGATAGCTGGTGAAACCACCTTCGCCGGAGAATGGCAGCCACGCTAGCTTCAGGCCGAACAACAGGATCAGCAGAAAACTGAACCAGAAGATCGGCATCGCCTGGCCGAGCATGGCGATCAACAGCACCAGCCTGTCGAGCCATGAACCGCGGCGCATGGCGCCGGCAATGCCCAATGGAATAGCCATCGCGAGGGCCATGAGGATGGCCAGCCCGCCGAGCGCAAGCGTAATGAGCAAGCTCTTGCCGACCAGGTCGAATACCGGCGTACTGTAGTAAAACGACGTGCCCAGATCACCGCGCAACAATCGCCACAGCCAGTCGGCATATTGAACCGGCAGCGGCCGATCCCACCCGTAAGACTTGCTTAGGAAGGCCGCATAGTCGGCGCCGCCGCCTTCACCGGCCAGCGATATCGAGATATCGCCGGACGCCTTCAGCATGACGAAACTCAGCGTCGAAATCGTCAACAAGACCAGCACCGATACGAGCAGGCGCCTTGCGATGAATGCTTTCATCCGATACTCCTGTCAAACCGCGGCCGCTGCGCGACGGCGGTTTTCATTTCCAGCTCGCGCGCCAGAATTCGACGTTTTCGTCACGCGGTACTGGCACTTGTAGATTGCGCGTCGTCACGTAGTTCACCGGCATGGTGAATAGCGGTACCCAATACGCTTGCGACGCGATTCGCTCGAGCGCCTGCGCGTACAGCACTTTGCGTTGCGCCGGGTCAC
>JBPBQZ010000104.1:0-7658 GCA_050955105.1 Janthinobacterium lividum
TGCCCGGAAAGCTGCAGCGTGAAATTTTCGCGCGCCGCGGCGAAGGCGCTGCCGGGCTGATGCGCCAGCAGCACTTTCACGTGTGTGCCGGGCGGCGCGCCGACCAAAGCTGCCGCCGGATCGCTGCGCTGCGAGGCATCGTAATGCCCAGCGGTCAGATCGGTCACACCGGCCACCAGCAAGGGCGTGCCGCCATGATCCAGCATGACGTGTTCATTCAGCAGCACGTGCATGCCGAGGCGACGGAATTCAGCAATCCATGCGGGTGCGCCCGAGTAATATTCATGATTGCCGGTCACCAAGAAGGTGCCATGGCGCGCCGACAACTGCGCCAGCGGGCTGGTATGTCGCGACAACTGCTGTACCGAACCGTCGACCATGTCGCCGGTCACGGCGATCATGTCTGGTTTCAACTGGTTGACGGCATTGACGATGGCGCCAAGGTAATCGTGCTTGATGGTCGGGCCAACGTGCACGTCGCTGATCTGGGCAATCGTAAAGCCGACCAGCGATTCGGGTAGCCCGTCGATCGGCACATCGACCGAGACCACGCGTGCCAGGCGGCGCGCGTTGATAAAGCCCGCTACCGTGAACAGCAGCGATAGCGAAGGCACCGCGGCCGCGCTCCAGCTACGCCATGCGTCCAGCGAAATAATCGGTGCGCGAATCGTCGCATAGATGGCCAGGCAAAGCAGCAGCACGTCGCGCAGCACGGTCAGCGTGAGCAGCGAGGAAAAGAACCCCATTGCCACGAGTCCAGCCACGACCACCGGCTCCGGCATGGGTTGCACCATGCGTCGCGAGAACATCGCGGCAGGAATCAACAGACAGGACAGCACCAGCAGTAATACCGCGATGACCTGACTCACGGTGCCGGTCGCCAGCGCAGGCACCAGCCGCAGGCCGACGTAGGCATGCATGACGATGCCGATGAGCATGAAGCGGAGAAGGAAGGCGTTGCGGCGCATGGATATCCTGAAAAGACACGAAGCGCGCTGGGCGCGCGGCGCGCGGGCGTGCAAGGTCGAAATGCGGGCGGAAGCAGCGATTGCAAAGGGCTGTGGGACCGGAGATTGCAACGGTTTGTTGCAGCGGCGCCGCTTGCCACCAAAGCGGCATAGCGTGGCGCGGCGCACAGGTTCCCGCATTATGCGGTCATTCTTCGTTTAATCTGTGCCGCCGCGGCGCAGCTTTGCAACAGCGTGGTTGCGCGCTGTCTCAAAAAATCACGAATTATCTTGACCTTCCCATAGCTGGAATGTTTATTCTGGTCGTATGAACTCATCCATCCTCGTCGCCGCGCGCCGCCGCATTCCCATCGTCGATGCCAACGCGCGTCACGCGTCGAATTCGCCCGACACGGCCAGCGCATCGAAACCGGCCGCAGCAACGCCCGACGCCACGCGTCAGCGCGCGCTGCTACCCGTGGAGGGCATGCATTGCGATGCGCCGGCACTGGTGGCCGCCGACGTCGGCATCGCGCTGGGTAGCGGCACCGACGTGGCGGTCGGCGCCGCCGCCATTACGCTGATGCGCGGCGAGCTGACGCGCTGGCGGTCCGCGGCGGAGACGCGCTGATGAATATCGGCGCAGCGGCACGCGCATCCGGCGTGTCCGCGAAAATGATCCGTTATTACGAGACGGTCGGACTGTTGACGGCACCGCAACGCAGCGCTGGCGGCTATCGCCTGTACCGCGCGGATGACGTCCATCAACTGCGTTTCATCCGACAGGCAAGACAATTGGGATTCGACCTCGACGATATCCGCCGTCTGCTGGCGCTGTGGGCCGACCGCGAACGCAGCAGCGCCGAAGTCAAGCGCATCGCACTGGCGCACATCGCCGAACTCGACCAGCGCATCGACGCGCTGAGCGAGATGCGCCGCACGCTTGCGCACCTGGCCGAGCATTGCCACGGCGACGCGCGGCCCGCATGTCCGATCCTGGAAGGGCTGGCAGAGGGCGCGACCGAGACCGTTACCCGAGGCTGACGGCCTCGCGCATTGCTCGGATCCGCGACCTTCGTTATTTGGCGCGTCTGCACGCCGCTGCCAGCGTGCTGCGCGGTTTTATTGCTTGATGATAGAAATCGTCCAGCCACTGGTCTGGTTGGCCAGGCTGAGTACCAGATAATTATCGGTGCCGGGCGAATAGTCGAGCAGCGTGCCCAGCCCCGACCACGTGGGGCCGGTGCTGGTAGTGGTGGTTACCGATACCGTGCCATCGGCATTGGTCGCGGTGGATATCGTCGTCCCCGAAGCCGGTGTTGTAACGGCCGCCGCAGACGCGGCGCTCAAAGTCAGCGTATTCCGCGTGCCCTCGGTCATCGCGATCCGATAGGCGTTGTGCGTTACGTCGATGGTGGAAATCTGGCCGAAGATCGGCTGCGTACCGAGCATGCCGGTGTAATAGCCGCTGCTGTCGATACTCATCTGCAGCGTGCCATTACTGTAAGTACCGGCGATGCGTGCCAAGGTGCCGGGCCGATCATAAGCGGTGTTGTAGCTGACTTTGTAGGTGCCGAGGTCGCCAGCGGCCGAGTAGCTGCCATTGATGCTGCTCTGTGACACGACCGAGCCGGTAACGCTGGCCGTGCCGGTGGTCGCGCCGTTCGGGAACGTCAAGGCGATCGGGCAGGTGGCGACGCCGCCGTCCGGTGCGTACGCTTCGCCGCTGCTGCCGGTCAGGAAACTGGCCGAGACGCTTGTCGACACCAGCATCTGCACACAATTGCCTTCGATGAAGCGCGCTTCGCCGCTCGGCAAGATGATCAGCGTCAGGTCGCGCGGTACGGTCGAGCCGCTGCTCGAAGTAATGGTGCCGCTCCAAATGCCGGTGCTCGACGCGGTGGCCGGCGCAGCGGTGCCGGTGCCGCTCGAATAATCCCCACTGTTACCGCCACCGCCGCAGTCCGCCAGCGCCAGCAGGCCGGCCAGCGCCAAATAAGCTTTTCTCATGTCGACGCGCCCCCGCAGCGCAATTCCTTAATACCTAACGTTGGCAACTGGCGTCGCACGCCGCGCCGTTTCCCGAAAGCGCCGTCTGTCTCGAAAAAGCGCTGCAAAAAGCGCCTGAAACAGCCGGCCGGACGGAACGAATCGCGAGATTGTACGAGCTTCGCCACAGCAATGGCGCTCCGCTAAAACAAATCAATAAAAATCCTGGCGTTTTTGATCTATCTCACTATAATCAGGGTTATTGCTTATAGGGTAATCACCTAGAAGCAAATTGCCTTCCCTGAAATGCTTATCGCCGCGCGAATGTTCGCCGGTTTTGCCGACCAGACTGTCCCGTTGCCGCATTTTTTGGGACAAGGCCGCCGGCCCTGTTTGGAGATCATTATGTTTGCCCATCTGCTGCTTAGCCTGAAAGACTGGATCGAAAACACCGAATTGCGTCGTCGCGAGTCGTACTTGGCTGGCGCTGTCGATATTTTCGATATCGAACGCCGCGTGCGCCTGATCGAAAACTCGCGTCGCCCGTATTAAGCCCCGCCTGTAAAACAAATCCGCCGCCGTTCAATTCGGCGGCGGATTTCATTTGAACGCGGCACCCATCGCGCCTTTTTCCGGTGCGGTGGCGTGCGCGCATCGCCTTGCTTCGCCGCCGCGGCGCCTGCCGCTAAAATAGCCGGCTCTCCTTCCTTTCGCGCGCCACGGGCTGTTTCCCGGCTCGCCGACCCATCATGCTCAGTTATCGTCACGGCTTTCATGCAGGCAATCATGCCGATGTGCTCAAGCACGTCGTGGTGCTGCATTTGTTGCGCTATATGACGCGCAAAGACAAGGCCTTCTGGTACGTCGATACGCATGCCGGTGCCGGCGCCTATTCGCTGATCGAAGGGTATGCCGTGCAGAAGGCGGAGTTCCGCACGGGCATCGAGCGCCTGTACCGCGCGCCAGGACTGCCGCCGCTGCTGGCGGACTATGTGGCCGCGGTGCGGGCGTTCAATGACGGCGGCGAACTGCGCAACTATCCCGGCTCGCCGAGCCTGGCCTGGCGCACCTTGCGTGACCAGGATCGCCTGCGGCTGTTCGAGATGCATTCGACAGAAATCGAGGTGCTGCGACGCAATTTCGAAGGCGCCGGGCAAAAGCTCGTGTTGTTCGACGGCGACGGTTTCGACGGCCTGCGCTCAGTGTTGCCGCCGGCCTCGCGCCGCGCGCTGACGCTGATCGACCCCTCATATGAAGACAAGCGCGACTATCACCGCACGGTGGCGGCGCTGGAGGATGCGCTGCAGCGCTTCGCCGGCGGCACTTATGTGATCTGGTATCCGCAGGTGCGCCGCGCCGAAGCCGAGCGTCTGCCGAAGCAATTGAAACGGCTGGGCGGTCAGTCATGGTTGAACGTGACCTTAACCATCAGCGCGCCGCCGGTCGGTGGGTTCGGCTTGTATGGCAGCGGCTTGTTCGTCGTCAATCCCTCGTACCTGCTGGCGCCCGCGCTGGCCACCGCAATGCCGGTGCTGAAGGAATTGCTGGGCCAGGATGCGTCCGCCAGCTTCACACTCGAGCATTTCGACGCCGGCCACAAACCCCGCCCGAAAGCCGCAGACGAAGACGGCGACCGGCGTTTTCGCTAAGCGATGCGCGCCGGCGCGCATCGCAACTGATACCGCCCGGTCGGCGCCAACGTGATCGCTCAGATGAACGCCTGACCGACGTCGGGACCATCACGCATGCGACTGCCTTAGTCGAATTTATCGCCGACGATGGCTTCGATGCGCGTCTTCACATCGCTGCCCCATTTGGCGGCGATCTCCGACGCCTTCATGTTTTCATCGATCTGCGCGATGCTGGTGGCGCCGGTGATGACCGTGCTGACCTGCGGATTCTTCAAAATCCACGCGAGCGACAATTGCGACAGCGTGCAGCCGAGTTCCTGCGCCAATTCGGCCAGCTTGCCGACGCGCTCGTTCTTGCTCGCATCGGTGAGTTGCTTGTGCAGGAACTCGTAGCCAGGCAAGGCGCCACGGCTGTCCGGCGGAATGCCGTTGCGATATTTGCCGGACAGCAGCCCCGAGGCGAGCGGGCTCCAGGTGGTGAGACCCAGGCCGATATCTTCATAGAGGCGCGCATATTCCTTTTCCACGCGGCGACGGTGGAACAGGTTGTATTGCGGCTGTTCCATCACCGGTTTGTGCAAGTGGTGACGCTCGGCGATATCCCAGGCGGCGCGTATCTCGTCCGGCGCCCATTCCGAGGTGCCCCAATACAAAACCTTGCCCTGCTCGATCATCTGGTGCATGGCCCAAACGGTTTCCTCGATCGGCGTAGTCGGATCGGCGCGATGGCAAAACACCAAGTCGATATAGTCGAGGCCGAAGCGCTGCAGCGATGCGTCGATCGCATGCGACAGGTATTTGCGGTTCAGCGTGCGCCACTGGTTCGGGCGGTTTTCCAGGCCCCAGTAGAACTTGGTCGACACCACGTAATTCAGGCGCGGCCAACCGGCCTGGCGTAACGCGGCGCCCATCAGTTCTTCGGACTTGCCGGCCGCATAGGCCTCGGCGTTGTCGAAGAAATTCACGCCCTGGTCATAGGCGGCAGCCAGTGTTTGCGCGGCGGCCTTGGCGTCCATCTGGGTGCCGTAGGTGACCCACGAGCCAATCGACAGTTCGCTGACTTTCAGGCCAGAGCGGCCGAGTCTTCGGTATTGCATGCAGGTTCTCCTGAAACAAATGACGGTGCGACAATAGGCGGTATCGAAGATTAACGATAGTTTAGGCCTCTGACGCCAAAGGGATTCGACATGTCATCACAGCACGCGGCACTGCACGGCAAATCGGCGCTGGTCACCGGCGCGGCAAGCGGCATTGGCCGACATATTGCCAGCGCTTTCGCGGCGGCGGGCGCCTCGGTGGCGATCGCCGATCTGCGCCAGGACGCGGCCGATGCGGTCGCGGCGGCCTTGCGCGCCGAGCACGGCGTCGAGGCGCTCGGCGTGGCCATGGACGTCACCGACGAAGCGGCGGTGAACGCCGGCACCGACCAGGTCGCGCAGGCCTTCGGTGGCATCGACATTCTGGTGTGCAACGCTGGCATTCAGATCGTCAGCCCGATCGACAGTTTTGCCTACGCCGACTGGAAGAAGGTGATGGCGATCCACGTCGATGGCGCGTTTCTCAATACCAAGGCCGCGCTCAAGCATATGTATCCGAGCGGGCGCGGCGGTGTGGTGATTTATATGGGGTCGGTGCATTCGCATGAAGCGTCGAAGCTGAAATCTGCTTATGTAAGCGCCAAGCATGCGCTGTTGGGTCTGGCGCGCGCGCTGGCGAAAGAGGGCGCCGAGCACAAGGTGCGTTCTCACGTGATCTGTCCGGGCTTTGTGCGCACACCGCTGGTGGAGAAGCAGATTCCCGAGCAGGCGCGCACGCTGGGTATCAGCGAGGAAGAAGTGGTGAAACGCGTGATGCTGGGGGGCACCGTCGATGGTGAATTCACCACACTCGACGACGTGGCGCAGACCGCGCTGTTCCTGGCTTCGTTCCCCAGCGCGGCGCTCACCGGCCAGTCGATTCTGGTGAGCCACGGCTGGGTGATGGGCTAGCGCGGGCGTTACTGCTTTTCAAGCGCGGCGATGATCTTGCTGGCGTAGTCGCGCAGCAGCGCATCGTCGGCGCGCTCTACGGCGTGCGGGCGGAACGGCTTGCCGGTTTCGTTCGGGATGATGTGGAAGTGGCAATGCGGAATGGTTTGCCCGGCCGGCGCGCCGTTCGCCTGCGCGATGAACAGGCCGGCGGGCTGCAGCGCATCGCGCACCGCCTTGGCGAGTTTTTGCACGGTGCGAATGGCGGCCGAGGCGGCTTCCGGCGACAGATCGAGCAAGCCCACCGCGGCTTCTTTTGGAATCACCAGAACGTGCCCATCGGCCTGCGGCATGATGTCCATGATGGCGATGGTGGCGTCGTCTTCGAACAGCTTGATGCACGGCAATTCATTACGCAAAATTTTTGCGAAGATGTTGGCGGAATCGTACGCAGCATACATACAGCCCCCCGGGCAGCGGTTGAACAGGCTTCGGATTGTCTCATGCGGCGCGCAGCGCGGCGCGGCGCCTAGGCGGTCTCGGTCATTGCTCCGCGCGAACGTCCTGAGCTCAAGTAGCCGGCGATCGAATCCTGGCTGATTTCGCCCAGATAAGCACCGTCGGCATCGACCACTGCCAGCCACGGCGCATTGAATTGATACATTTTCGACAGCACCACGCGCAGATTGTCTTCCGCGCCCACCGCGCTGGGATACGGCGTGCAATGCGCGCCGCACAGTCCGCTGCCGGCCCGCGCCGCGCGGCGCGATACGTAGCCCAGCACCCGCTGGCGTGCGTCGATAATAGTGAGATAGCGGTTGTCGCTTTCATCCATCATGTCGAAGGCGCGGCGCAGCGGCGTGTCGGGCGTGGCAGTGTCGCCGCGCGTGGCGGCATCGCCGGCCTTTACCAATAGCAGGCGTTTCAATGAACTGTCCTGGCCGACGAACGCGGCCACGAAGGCGTCGCGCGGTTGCGCGAGCAGGCGGTCGGGGTGGTCGAACTGCACAAGGCTGCCGCGCCGGAACACCGCGACCTTGTCGCCCAGCTTGATGGCCTCGTCGATGTCGTGGCTCACCATGATCACGGTTTTGTTCAATTGCCGCTGCATCTGAAAAAACTCG
>JBPBQZ010000105.1:0-7468 GCA_050955105.1 Janthinobacterium lividum
TTTTCCGGTACCAAGGAATTCGACAAGGACAATCTCACCAAGGCGTTGAGCGCCGTGGGGCTGGCCGAAGGCCGGTACTACGACAAGGCCCTGGTGGACCGGGCCGAGCAGGAATTGAAGCGCCAGTATCTGACGCGCGGCTATTACGCAGCGGAAGTGCATACGACGGTGACGCCGATCGACCAGAATCGCGTGTCGATTCTGTTTTCGGTGGCGGAAGGCCCCAGCGCGAAGATCCGCCAGGTCAATTTCATCGGTAACAAAGCGTTTTCAGCCGGCACGCTGCACGAAGAAATGCAGTTGTCGACGCCGAACTGGTTCTCCTGGTACACCAAGAACGACCTGTACGCGAAAGACAAGCTCACCGGCGATCTCGAGCATGTGCGTTCCTACTATCTGGATCGTGGCTATCTCGAATTCAATATCGAGTCGACGCAGGTTTCGATCTCGCCCGACAAGAAGGACATGTACCTGACGATCAGCCTGCACGAGGGTGAGCCGTACAAGGTATCGACGATCGACCTGACGGGCGAGCTGCTCGACAAGGGCGATGAGCTGCGCAAGCTCGTCAGCATCAAGCCGGGCGACCGTTTTTCGGCGGCCAAGCTGCAGGCCTCGACCAAAGCCATCGTCGACAAGCTCGGCGAATACGGTTATGCGTTCGCCACCGTGAATGCGGTGCCGCAGATCGACCAGAAAAATCACCTGGTGGCGCTGACGATGCGCGTCGATCCGGGCCGCCGCGTCTATGTGCGGCACGTGAACATCACCGGCAACAGCCGTACTCGCGACGAAGTGGTGCGGCGTGAAATGCGCCAGTTCGAAAGCTCGTGGTTCGACAGCCAGCGCCTCAAACTTTCGCAAGATCGGATCAACCGGTTGGGCTACTTCACCGACGTCAACGTCACCACGTCGCCGGTCGAAGGTACCAACGACCAGGTCGACGTGGATGTGAAGGTTACGGAGAAGCCGACCGGCGCGATCACACTGGGCGCCGGCTTCTCATCGAGCGACAAGGTGGTGCTGTCGGCGGGTATTTCGCAGGACAACGTATTCGGCTCGGGCACCAGCCTGGCGTTGAACGTGAACACGGCGAAGAGCTACCGTACCCTCGAAATCACGCAGACCGACCCGTATTTCACGATCGACGGTATCAGCCGCATTACCAGCGTCTACTACCGAACCTACGAGCCGTTGTACTACTCGACCGACAGTAGTTTCACGATCATTACCGCGGGCGCCGATTTGAAATTCGGCGTGCCGTTCTCAGAACTCGACACGGTTTTCTTCGGCATCGGCTTCCAGCAAAATCGCTTGAACGTGGATGCCGCGACACCGCAGGCGTACAAAGACTACGTGGCGAGCTTCGGACGCATATCAAACACCATTCCGCTGACGGTCGGCTGGGCGCGTGATGCGCGCGACAGCGCCTTGATTCCGAGCCGCGGCTATTACACGCGTGCGAACGCCGAACTGGGTACACCGGCGGGCGTTGCCGAGTACTACAAGGTCGACCTGCAGCAGCAATACTATTACTCGTTCGCGCGCGGCTTTATTCTGGGATTGAACGGCCAGGTAGGTTATGGACATGGCTATGCAGGCAAGCCGTTCCCGATCTTCAAGAACTATTTCGCCGGTGGTATCGGTACGGTGCGCGGCTACGACACCAGCTCGCTTGGTCCGCGCGATGCCGTCACCAACGATCCGATCGGCGGCGCCAAACTGCTGGTCGGCAACGTCGAGTTGACGTTCCCGCTGCCGGGCACCGGGTATGATCGGACCCTGCGCGTGTTTACCTTCTTCGATGCCGGTAACGTCTGGGCGCAGGACGATCCGATCAAGTTGAGCGATTTGCGCTACGGTTACGGATTGGGGCTTGCCTGGATTTCGCCGGTGGGTCCGCTGAAGGTGAGTCTGGGCTTCCCGTTGATCAAGCACCAGGGTGATCAGTATCAAAAATTCCAGTTCCAGATCGGCACCGCGTTCTGATGGGGCGAGCTTCGCCTGCTCAGGCGTTCCTTCCCACATAACGAGATCCTCGAACCCTTCGATGAAAAGATTTGTCCTTTTTTGTATGACCTTGTGCGCGCTGGCCGGCGCGGACCTGGCCCATGCCGATGGCGAGCGCATCGCCGCCGTCAATTCCGATCGCATCCTGCGCGAATCGGCGCCGGCGAAGGCCGCCCAGGTCAAGCTCGAGGCCGAATTCTCGAAACGCGATCACGACCTGCAGGACATGGCCGCGCGTCTCAAGGCGCTTTCCGACACGCTCGACAAGAGCGGTGCCTCGATGTCGGCTGGCGACCGCGCCGACAAGCAGAAGGCCTTGTCGCAACTCGATGCTGATTTCCAGCGCAAGCAACGGGAATTTCGCGAGGACCTGAATCAGCGGCGTAACGAAGAGCTGGCGGCCGTGCTCGATCGCGCCAACAAGACCATCAAGATGATCGCTGAACGCGATAAGTACGACCTGATTGTTCAGGAAGGTGTTTACGTCAGCCCCCGCATCGATATCACGGACAAAGTGCTGAAAGCGCTGGCCAATCCGTCGAGTCCGAATTAAGTCCATGGCGTTCACGCTGCAACAACTCGCCGAGCGATTCGGCGCTCGCCTGATCGGTGACGGCGCGTGCGCCGTCGAGTCGCTGGCGCCGCTCGACCAGGCTCGCGCTGGCCAGCTGGCTTTTCTGGCGAACGAAAAGTATCTGGGTCAGGTGGCAACAACCGCTGCCTCGGCAGTACTGCTCAGCGAAGCTGATCTGGCGCGCGCGGGTGGCGCCGGTACGCGCAACTGGCTGGTGGCCGCCAATCCCTATGCGTGCTTTGCGCGCATCAGCCAGGGATTTGTCGATGCCGCCGAAATCGCGCCGCCCGCCGGCGTGCACGCCAGCGCGGTTATCGAAGCGGGTGCGGTAGTGGCCGCAAGCGCTTCGATCGGCCCGCACGTGGTGATCGAAGCCGGCGCGCGCATCGGTGAGCGCGTGCGTATCGGCGCGCGCGGCTTTATCGGTCGCAACAGCCAGATCGGCGATGATTCGCGGCTGCATCCCAATGTCACCATCTATCACGGTTGCCGACTGGGCGCTCGCTCGATCGTGCATGCGGGTGCCGTCATTGGTGCCGACGGTTTCGGCTTTGCGCCCGACTTTGCGCCGCCGGCGGCGGCATCTGCCTCAGCCGCGCCGCTTACGTCAGCCGAGCCAGCCACGTCGACCGTCGCGGGCGGTGCCAGCGGCGCGTGGGTCAAGATCCCGCAAATTGGCGGGGTGACGATTGGCAACGATGTCGAGATCGGCGCCAATTCCACTATCGACCGTGGCGCAATGGCCGATACGGTGGTGGAAGATGACGTGAAGATCGACAATTTGGTGCAGATCGCTCACAACTGTCGGATCGGCGCGCATACGGTCATCGCCGCCTGCGTCGGTATCGCCGGCAGCACGGTGATCGGCCGCCATTGTTTGCTTGGCGGCGCGGTCGGCATCGCCGGCCACGTGACGCTGGGCGATCATGTCACGGTGACGGCGATGTCGGGTGTTTCGAAATCGCTGCCGCGTGCGGGCGTTTATACCAGTGCCTTTCCCGCCATCGACAATGCGCAATGGAACCGCAATGCGGCCATCATGCGCAATCTGGATAAAATGCGGGACCGCCTGCGTGAATTGGAGGCGGTAGTCGCCGCGCGGCCACCGGCGCAGTAATGGTTCTTTGAGGTGCGGCATGTGTGAGCCGCCGCGCCTGGCACATGCGAAGGGTCGGGTTGCGATGTCTTTCGCCACGCGTGTCCTATTTACCAGGCCAGCCCCGCCGTCCGGCGGCGTTCCACGGCATCAAGAAATCTCAGGCATGAACGAAAAAATCACTCTCGACATCCATCAGATCCTTTCGCAGTTGCCGCACCGTTACCCATTTCTTCTGGTGGATCGCGTGCTTGAACTGGAAGCGCACAAGCGCATTCGCGCGCTGAAGAATGTCACGATCAATGAGCCTTTTTTCGTTGGCCATTTTCCGGCGCGGCCGGTGATGCCCGGGGTGCTGATACTCGAAGCGCTGGCGCAGACCGCGGCGCTCCTGACCTTCGCCGAGGCCACGCCCGAGCCAGGTTCGCTCTACTACTTCGCCGGTATCGACAACGCGCGCTTCAAGCGCCCGGTCGAACCGGGTGATCAATTGATACTGGATGTGACGTTCGAACGGCATATGCGCGGCGTCTGGAAGTTCAAGGCGCGCGCCACGGTCGACGACAATCTGGCGGCGGAAGCTGATCTGATGTGCACGATCCGCCCGCCGCGGCCCGCCGTGCCGCAGGGCGATGCGGCCCAAGCCGACTAGCAAGGAGTCTGTCATGACGCTGATTCATCCCACTGCCATCGTGGCCTCGGGCGCTGCCATCGACAGCAGCGTGCGTATCGGCCCTTATGCGGTGATCGGCGAACACGTGTCGATCGGCGCCAATAGCGAGATCGGCGCGCATTCTGTTATAGAAGGGCACACCACCATCGGCGAAGCCAATCGCATTGGCCATTTCGCGGCGGTGGGCGGTGCACCGCAGGACATGAAATATCGTGGCGAGCCCACCCGCCTCACCATCGGCGCGCGCAATGTGATCCGCGAATTCACGACGATTCACGCCGGCACCGTGCAGGATGAGGGTCTCACCAGCCTGGGTGACGACAACTGGATCATGGCTTACGTGCATATCGCCCATGACTGCCGCGTCGGCAGCCACGTAGTGTTTTCCAGTAACGCGCAGATTGCCGGGCATGTGGTGGTGGGCGATCATGCGAACGTGGGCGGCATGTCGGGCGTGCATCAATTCGTACGCATCGGCGCGCATGCGATGCTGGGTGGCGCATCGGCATTGGTGCAAGACCTGCCGCCGTTCGTTATTTCCGCGGGCAACAAGGCCGAGCCGCATGGCATCAATGTGGAAGGGCTGAAACGCCGGGGCTTTACGCCGGAGGCGATCGCCGCCTTGCGCGCCGCCTATCGCTCGCTCTACAAGAGCGGGCTGTCGCTCGAGGAAGCCAAGCTCGAACTGGCGGCGCTGAGCCGGCAGGCAGGCGATGGCCAACGCCACGTGGCTGAACTGTTGACCTTTGTAGAAACCGCGAAGCGCGGCATCATTCGTTAACGATGCGCGTTACCCTGGTGGCCGGCGAAGCGTCTGGCGATTTGCTGGGCGCGGCGCTAATGGGCGGCCTCGCGACGCGTCTGCCCGACGGTACACGTTTCGACGGCATCGGCGGCCCGCGCATGCAGGCGCGCGGCTTCGACAGTCGCTGGCGCTTCGAGGCGCTGTCGGTCAACGGCTATGTGGAAGTGCTGGCGCATCTCCCTGAGATCTTGCGCATTCGCCGCCAGTTGCAACGCGCGCTGGCCGACGATCCGCCGGACGCCCTCGTCGGCATCGATGCGCCCGATTTCAATTTTGCGGTCGAGCGGCGCGCGCGCGCCGCGGGGGTGCCGACCGTCCACTTCGTCAGTCCATCGATATGGGCTTGGCGCGGCGGGCGCATTACCGGCATCGCACGCTCGGTCGACCATATGCTGTGTCTGTTTCCGTTCGAGCCGGCAATCTATGAGCGGGCTGGCGTGCCGGCCAGCTTTGTCGGCCATCCGCTGGCCGATTCGATCCCCATGGTGCCCAATCCGCAGGCTGCGCGACGCGCCTTGAAGCTTGCCGAAAACGGCCCCTTGCTGGCGGTCATGCCGGGTAGCCGCCGCTCCGAAATTCGCTTGATCGGCCCCTTGTTTTTCGAGACGATGCGCTTGTTGCAGGGGCGCGAGCCGAGCCTGCGCTTCGTGCTGCCGGCCGCATCGCAGGCGGCGCGCGAATTGCTGGCGCCGCTGCTGGCCGAATATGCGGATCTGTCGCTCACAGTGGTCGACAGCGCGTCGCACATGGCGATCGAGGCAGCCGACGCCGTGCTGACGAAGAGCGGCACATCGACGCTCGAAGCCGCGCTTTATAAGAAGCCGATGGTGATCTCTTACAAAGTGCCGGCGTTGACCGCGCAGATCATGAAGCGGCAAGGCTATCTGCCCTATGTGGGGTTGCCGAACATTCTTGCGGGCCGCTTCGTCGTGCCCGAATTGCTGCAACATTTCGCCACCCCGCGTGCCCTGGCCGATGCTACGCTGGCGCAATTGAACGACGACGCCAATCGTGGTTCCCTTGTCGATTTGTTCAGCGGCATGCACCGGACCTTGCAGCAAGGCACGGCGGAGCGCGCCGCCGAGGTCATCGCCGGGCTGCTCGATGCAACGGGGCGGCCATTTGTGAGAAAGCATTCATGACGGGTAAAGCCACTAAGCCGGGCAGTTTGAAAACCGCGCGCACCCGGGTGCAGCAAGCGCTCGATTTCGACGCCCCGGGCGAATTGACCTGCGGCGTGGACGAGGCGGGGCGCGGGCCATTGGCGGGCCCCGTGATGGCCGCCGCGGTGATCCTCGATCGGCGTCGACCGATTCGTGGACTGGCCGATTCGAAGCAGTTGTCGGCCAAGGTACGCGAAACCTTGTATGGCCACATCACCGAGCGCGCGTTGGCCTGGCACGTGGCGTCGGCCAGTGTCGAAGAAATCGATACGCTGAATATCCTGCACGCCACCATGTTGGCGATGCAACGTGCGGTGGCGGGATTGAGCCTGGCGCCCGGGCTGGTGCGCATCGACGGCAACCGTTGCCCGACGCTGCCGTACCGGTCGGAGGCGGTGATTGGCGGTGACGCGCTGGTCGCGTCGATCTCCGCCGCATCGATCCTGGCAAAGGTAACGCGCGATCGCTTGTTGCATGCGCTGCACGATGAACATCCGGAATACGGCTTTCAGTCGCACGTCGGCTATGGCACGCCGCAGCATTTGGCCGCATTGCGCGAGCACGGGCCATGCTCCCATCATCGACGCTCGTTCGCGCCGGTGCGCGCTTCATTGCTGGCGCAGAGCGAACGGCTGACGATCAATGTATCGGTGACGATCGGCCAGCCGTGAAGGAAATCAGTTCCCGCGACAACCCGCTGTTCAAGCGTTTGCGGGCGCTGGCTGCCGCGCCGCGGCGGCAACGACGTGATGGTGTGGCGCTGCTCGATGGCGCGCATCTGGCGCAGGCTTGGCTTGCCAGACGCGGGCAGCCCGATCTTTGTCTGGTCACCCCGCAAGCCTTGCAGCAGCCGGAAATCGCCGCGATTGCCGCGCGGGTCGATGGCAGTCGTTGCCTGCTGCTGCCGGACTCGATGCTGGCGCAGATCGCCACCGTCGAGCAAAGCGTGGGGCTGCTGTTTTTCGTGACGGTGGGGGCGGGGACAGCGGTAAGCGCGACAGCCGCCGCAACTGCCCATGCGGCTGCTACCCCTGTCGCCACGGCCACCGCCACCACGGCCACCGCCACCACGGATGCTGCGGATGCCACCGGAGTTCAGCCGACCGCAGCGCTTGCGTCGTGCCCCTCAAGTGATCCGCGCGTGACC
>JBPBQZ010000106.1:0-6663 GCA_050955105.1 Janthinobacterium lividum
TGTATGATCACGCTGCGTGTGCAGCAGATGACCAACAGCGTTCATCTGATCGAGGCGCTAGGAGGAGGGTGGAGTGACGCGCTATTGCCGTCGGAGAAAAGCGTTGCCTCGTCGAAAAACTGAGGCAACGCTTTGCGGGCAGCGGGCAGCGGGCAGCGGGCAGCGGGCAGCGGGCAGCGGGCAGCGGATCACGGCACCGCTGGCGGTTCATCCGAACGTTCGGCACTGTCCGGTTTGCCGTCCGCCGACGTGGCGGGCGCCCCGTCGGCGCTGGCCGTCTGGCCATTCGCCAACCGCGACTGGCGGACGAAGGCCTGCGGATCAGCGCCCGCTGGCACCGGGCGGCGATAGTTCGGGTCGGTCGGCAGGTTTGTTTCAGAAACCATACCGTCCGTCGACTCGGACGAACGTATCGGCTGGTTCGGGTCAGGAATGCTCAAACCGTTCAAACGGTCGGCGTCGAGGGCTTTAGTCGGGTGATTCGAGGGTGTCGTAGTCATCAGCGTTCTCCACCGGATATATCCACCAGTCGCAGCAACCCCTGTTCCCGCGCGCATAAAAGCCGCCCGGCATACCCTGCGCCGGTGCGCCGCCGCCGCCGCTCGCAGCCCGCCGCTCGCCGCTCGCAGCCCGCAGCCCGCAGCCCGCAGCCCGCGCGGCTCTACGCAGCGCGCAGCCTCCCCGCCGCCCCGCGAGTTTAAATCTCGCTATCCAGCCCGTCTTGCACCTGCTCGGCAGCGCGCAGCACGGCCCGCGCCTTGTTTTCGGTTTCCTGCCATTCCGATTCAGGTACTGAATCGGCAACAATGCCGGCGGCGGCTTCCACATAAAGCTGGCCTTTATGGATCACACCGGTACGAATCGCGATTGCCAGATCCATTTCGCCACTGAACGACAGATAGCCGACCGCGCCGCCATACAGGCCGCGTCGCACCGGTTCCAGTTCGTCGATAATCTCCATCGCTCGCACTTTCGGCGCACCGGTCAGCGTGCCGGCCGGGAAGGTGGCGCGCAGCACGTCGAGATTGGTGATCTTTTCATCCAGCTTGCCTTCGACCGAGCTGACAATGTGCTGCACGTGCGAGTACTTCTCGATCGACATCTTCTCGACCAGCGTGACGCTGCCGGTCTTGGCGATACGGCCGAGGTCGTTGCGCGCAAGGTCGATCAGCATCACGTGTTCCGCCAACTCCTTCGGATCGGCCAGCAATTCGGCCGCCAGTTCGGCATCACGTTCAGGCGTGGCGCCGCGCGGTCGCGTGCCAGCCAACGGTCGTATCGTCACGATGCGGTCATCGCCGCGACGTTCCTGCCTGACCAATATCTCCGGCGACGACCCCACAATGTGAAACTCACCCAGATCGTAGTAATACATATAGGGCGACGGGTTGATTGAGCGTAGCGCGCGATACAGCGAAAGCGGCGTATCGCGGAACGGTTTCACCAGCCGCTGCCCCACTTGCACCTGCATCAACTCACCCGCGGCGATGTATTCCTTGGCGCGCAGCACCGCCGCCAGATAATCCTCCTTGGCGAATTCACGCACGGTATCGGTGCGCATGCTCGGCCCCGTCACTGGCGACTGCACCGGTGAACGCAGCCGAGCGCGCAAGGCGCGCAGCCGCTGCCGCGCGCGCGCATAGGCCTCCGGCGCACGCGGGTCGACGTAGACGATCAGATAGAGCTTGCCCGCCAGATTGTCGATGACCGCCAGTTCCTCGGTCAGCAGCAACTGGATTTCGGGCATGCCCAGGTCGTCCGGCGCGGACGGGGCGCCAAGGCGCTTCTCGATATACCGGACCGTGTCATAGCCGAAATAACCGGCCAGGCCGCCGCAAAAGCGCGGCAGGCCAGGGCGCTGCGCGACCTTGAAGCGCTTCTGGAAAGCTTCGATGAATTCGAGCGGATCGCCGATATGCGTTTCGACAACCTCGCCGTCGCGCACCACCTCGCAAAGCTGCCCGGTTGCGCGCACCAGCGTGTGCGCCGGCAGGCCGATAAAGGAATAGCGCCCGAAGCGTTCACCGCCGACCACGGACTCGAGCAGGAAGGAATTGGCGCCGCTGCGTTCGCCCTGGATGAACTTAAGGTAAAGCGACAGAGGCGTTTCGAGATCGGCGAGCGCTTCGGCGATCAGTGGAATGCGGTTGTAGCCATCGTTGGCCAGCGATTGGAATTCGAGTTCGGTCATCGGGAAATCCTTCTTGTCCGCCGCGCCATAGGGTGCGCGACGCGGACGTATCACCGTTGTTTCCTTGCCCCACGTCGTCCCGCATTACCGGGCACACAGTTCGGGCCTCGCGGGAGGCAGTCGTTCGAATGAACGACACATGCTGCCCGCTGGGCCAGACTTTAAACGGAAGGAACAACGATGATGAAAAACGGATGCCGCGAAAATGTCCGCGGCGGCCTTGGCGCGCAAGAGTATAGACCGCTTGGCGCTACCACAAGGCTAACGGCGCCAGGGCCAGGCTCCCCGGTCGCTACCGCTAAGACTCCGTTTTTTGTTCAGGAACATATGAAGGATTCAATGTTGATGCCCCGGCAGGGGCTATCAGTTGAGCTGCCGAAAGCAGCGTCGGCACTATAGCATCGGTGTCGATCGATTGTACAGACCGCCCGTGATTGTAGCCGTAGGGCACGGTCAACGACGCAATGCCCGCGGCACGCGCCGCCATGGCATCGTTCTCCGAGTCACCGATCGCCACGGCCTGCGCGGGGCTCACACCCAATGCCTTGCAGGCTTCCAGCATCGGCTGCGGATCGGGCTTGCGGCGCGGCCAGCTATCGCCGCCATATATCAACTCGAACTGCTCGATCAAGCCGCAGCCGCGCAGCAGATCTACCGCGAAACGCCGCGGCTTGTTGGTTACGCAGGCCAAACGCAAGCCGTTGGCGCGCATCTGCCGCAGCCCGTCCGCGACCTCCGGATAAAGCGCACTGAATCGACCATTTACTTGTGCGTAGTGCCGCTCATAAATGGTCATCGCCTCGTGCAAGGCGTCAGCGCTCAGCGCGACTGCGGAGGTGCGGTGCGACAGCACGCTGCGCAGCAGGTTTTCCGACCCTTTGCCAACGTAGCGAATCACTTCGTCGCGCGCGATCGGCGCCAGCGACAACTCGGCCAGCATGCCGTTCAGCGCCGCGGCGAAATCGTCCGACGTATCGACCATCGTGCCGTCCAGATCGATGATGGCCAGCCGCAGCGTATGCGCCGAAAACTGGCTCACGACGGCACCGCCGCCGCGATCGCGTCGCGCATCTCGGCGATCACATGGCGATAGTCTTTCGCGCCGAACACCGCCGATCCGGCGACGAAGGTATCCGCTCCGGCCGCCGCGATTGCGCCAATATTGTCGGGCTTTACGCCGCCGTCCACTTCCAGCCGTATTTCGTGCCCGGTGCGCGCCGTATAGGCGTCGATGCGAAGACGCGCCTCACGCAGCTTGTTCAACGATTCCGGGATAAACGACTGGCCGCCGAATCCGGGATTGACCGACATGATCAGGATCGTATCGATCCGGTCCATCACGTGATCCAGAAAATTGAGGGAAGTAGCCGGGTTGAAAACCAGTCCTGCCCTGCAGCCGTGGTCGCGAATCAACGTCAGCGTGCGATCGATATGTTCGGAGGCCTCAGGATGGAAACTGATACTGTTGGCGCCGGCCGCCGCGAATTCGGGCACCAGCGCATCCACCGGCTTTACCATCAGATGCACGTCGATCGGCACGCTGGTGTGGGGCCGCAGGGCTTTGCAGAACATCGGCCCCATCGTCAGATTCGGCACGTAATGATTATCCATCACGTCAAAATGGATCCAGTCGGCGCCGGCGGCGACGACATCGCGAACTTCTTCGCCCAGACGGGCGAAATCGGCCGACAGAATGCTTGGCGCGATGCGGTATTGAGTCATGAAAGAAGCCGCCCCTAATTGCCCGCTGGAATTGCGGGAGATCGAATCCACCGCTTTGCGCGGATCGATGCTATTTTAGCGTCGCCAACTAGGCAGCGCTGTTTCGCCGAATCTTCCGCCCCTCCAACTCAACGACGCCGATGAGCCAGTATCAAATGACCGTAACGGTCGTGCCGCGCTATCTTCCCGAGCAGTCCGACCCGGAAGAGCAGCGATTCGCTTTCGCCTACACCGTCAAAGTCGCGAATTCCGGAACCGTCGCGGCTCAGCTGATCGCCCGCCACTGGCTGATTACCGACGGCAACGACACAGTGCAAGAGGTGAAAGGACTCGGGGTCGTTGGTCATCAGCCGCTGCTCAAGCCCGGGGAACAGTTCGAATATACGAGCTGGGCCCAGATTTCCACGCCGGTCGGCACCATGCGCGGCGCTTATTTCTGCGTAGCTGAAGATGGCGAGCGATTCGAAGCGGATGTGCCCGAGTTTTCGCTTTCCATGCCGCGCACTTTGCACTGAGTCGCCGCACGATGGGGGTCCGCCGGTCGATTGCCGAGGCCGTGAGTCGTAGCGCGACATGTCGCAGGGCATCGATGCGCGCCGTTTTTTCGCAAGTCGGCATTGCGCTGCACCGCGCCAGTGCGCGCTGGGCGGTGCTCGGCCTGGTCGCACTGCTTGCCGCGTGTGCGTCGCATCGGCCGCTGCCCTTGGCCACCGCCCCCGGCCTGGCCCACGTGCCGCCGGGCTTGGCGCAAGAGCGTCTTGCCCGGGTTTCCTGGGCGCAAGTCAGTGGCTGGCCGGCGGATTCCTTGATTGGCGTCACCGGCGCCCTGAAGCAAACCTGCTCGAGACTCGGCGCCACCGACGAATGGCGGCGCGCCTGTTCCGCCTCCGCCGATCTTGATGAACTGGATGCGGACGCCACCCGCAAATTCTTCGAAGAATATTTCACGCCTTTCCAACTGGCCAATGCCAACGGCTCGGTAGATGGCCTGGTCACGGGCTACTACGAGCCCCTGTTGCACGGATCGCGCACCCGGCATCCGCCCTACCTCTATCCGCTATACCGAATGCCCGACCGCCTGCGCGGCCAGACATCGCTGCCCGATCGGGCGCGTCTGGTCCGCTCGGGTGAACTGGCCGGATACGAACTGGTTTACGTCGACGACCCGATCGAGGCCTTCTTTCTACAGGTGCAGGGCTCTGGCCGCATCGTCCTCGAAGACGGCTCGGTGATGCGCGTCGCGTACGGCGGCACCAACAATAAGCCCTATCGGTCGATCGGTCGATGGCTGATCGACCAGGGGGAGGTCAGCGCGGCGCAAGCCACGATGCAAGGCATCAAGGCCTGGGCGCGGCAGAATCCGAATCGCGTCGAGGCGCTGCTGGACGTGAATCCGCGTTTCGTCTTCTTCAAGGAGGCCGGCGGCAGCGCCCCCATCGATGGCCATTTTGCAGAGGATGGGCCCATCGGCGCTTTGGGCGTACCCTTGACGCCAGAGCGCTCGATTGCGGTCGACCCCAGTGCCATTCCGCTGGGCATGCCGGTGTTTCTGTCGACCACCCGGCCGTCCACCAATGTGCCGCTGGAGCGCCTGGTGTTCGCGCAAGACGTAGGCTCCGCGATTCGCGGCGGCGTGCGTGCCGATTATTTCTGGGGCCTGGGCGATGCGGCCGGCGACATGGCCGGTCGGATGAAGCAGTCTGGCCGGATGTGGCTGTTACTGCCGAACTGAGCGCCGTTTTTGGGCGTCCCACACATCAACGAAGCGTTTCTCCTGAGGACGAAGCCGTGAAATTCGAAAATGTTCTGACCGAAGTCCGCAACCGGGTCGCCATCATCACCCTGAATCGCCCCAAAGCGTTGAACGCGCTGAACGACGACCTGATCGATGACCTCGTCGCGGCGCTGAAGGCATTCGACAGCGACGAAGCCATTGGCGCGATCATCGTAACCGGCAGCGAGCGCGCCTTCGCCGCCGGCGCCGACATCAGCCGCATGTCGACATTCGGCTACATGGATGTCTTCAAAGGCGACTACATCACGCGCAACTGGGACACGATCCGCACCATTCGCAAGCCCATCATCGCCGCGGTGGCCGGATTTGCGCTCGGCGGCGGTTGTGAACTGGCGATGATGTGCGACATCATCGTCGCCGCCGAGTCAGCGAAGTTCGGCCAACCCGAGGTCAAGCTCGGCATCATGCCGGGCGCTGGCGGCACGCAGCGGCTGCCGCGCGCCGTCTCGAAGGCCAAAGCCATGGATCTGTGCCTGACGGGACGTTTCATGGACGCAAACGAAGCGGAGCGCGCCGGCCTGGTTTCGCGCATCTTCCCGTCCGACAAATTGCTAGAAGAAGCCATCAAGATGGCGGATGAGATCTGCGCATTCTCATTGCCCGCGGTGATGATGATCAAAGAGTCCATCAACCGCGCCTATGAGAGCAGCCTGGCCGAAGGCGCGCTGTTCGAGCGTCGGCAGTTCCACGCGCTGTTCAGTACCGAAGACCAAAAGGAAGGCATGGCGGCTTTCCTTGAAAAGCGCCCCCCTTCCTTCAAGCACGGCTAGGCTCGCATTTCGGCCTCGTCGCAGCAATTTCATATTCTTTTGGTAGAGGGCTTGCGTACTGAGACGGACCTGATTAGAATTCGCCTCTCGTTGACGGGGCAGCAGTAAAAAGGGCTTGGTTGACGAGGGGAGTGAGAGGGATTTGGAGTTGAGTTGACGGGGTAGTTGCTGGGGTTGAGCGGCGA
>JBPBQZ010000107.1:0-5875 GCA_050955105.1 Janthinobacterium lividum
GAATCAGGATGGTGTTGGCGGTCGGTACGTCGATGCCGGTTTCGATAATGGTGGTGCACAACAGCACGTTGGCGCGGCGCCCGATAAAGTCGCGCATCACGCGCTCCAGGTCGCGCTCGTGCATCTGGCCATGCGCCACAGCGATGCGTGCTTCCGGCACCAATTCTTCCAGCATCGCCCGCCGATTCTCAATGGTCTCGACCTCGTTGTGCAGGAAATATAACTGCCCGCCGCGCTTCAGTTCGCGCAGCATTGCCTCGCGGATCACGCCATCTTCTTCGCGCCGCACGAAGGTCTTGATGGCCAGGCGCTTCTGCGGCGCCGTCGCGATCACCGAAAAATCTCGCAAACCTTCCAGCGCCATGCCCAAGGTGCGGGGAATCGGCGTGGCAGTCAGCGTCAGCACGTCGACCTCGGCGCGCAACGCTTTCAAGGCTTCTTTCTGGCGCACGCCGAAACGATGCTCTTCGTCGATCACCACCAGTCCCAGCCGCTTAAAACGCACGTCCGGTGACAACAATTTGTGCGTGCCGATGACGATATCGATCTGGCCGTCTTCCAATGCCTTCAACGAGGCATTGATCTCCTTGCCGGTCTTGAAACGCGACAGGTCGGCGATGCGCACCGGCCATTGCGAGAAGCGATCGGTGAAGGTCTGGAAATGCTGTTCGACCAGCAGGGTGGTGGGGCACAGCATCACCACCTGCTTGCCGCCCATTACCGCGATAAACGCGGCGCGCAAGGCCACCTCGGTTTTACCGAAGCCCACGTCGCCACATACCAGCCGATCCATCGGTCGGCCGTCGGTCATATCGCCGATTACGGCGCCAATCGCCGCGGCCTGGTCGGGCGTTTCCTCGAAACCGAAGCTTTCGGCGAAGGTCTCGTAGTCGCGCACGCCCAGTTCGAACGAATGCCCGGTGCGGGCGGCGCGCCGCGCGTAGAGATTCAGCAGCTCGGCAGCGGTGTCGCGAATCTGTCCGGCGGCGCGGCGCTTGGCCTTTTCCCACTGGCCGGAGCCCAGCGCGTGCAAGGGCGCGCTTTCCGGATCGGCACCGCTGTAACGCGAAATCAGATGCAGTTGCGCTACCGGCACGTAAAGCTTGCTCTCGGTGGCGTATTCCAGATGCAGAAACTCGGTTTCACCTTCACCGAGATCCATCGTGATCAAGCCCAGGTAACGGCCGATGCCATGCTGCGTGTGGACGATCGGGTCGCCGATTTTCAGCTCCGACAGATCGCGCACCATCGAATCGACGGAGCTTGCCTGTTCTTGTCGGCGCTTCGAACCGCGGCGCGCCAGCATGCCGTACAGCTCGTTCTCGGTAACGATGGCCAGTTGCTCGGCCGGCAGCATAAAGCCGCCCACAAGGGGCGCCACGCCCAGGGCGAAGGGTGCGCTGCTGGTCTGGAAATCTTCGAAGCTCTCGCACAAGGCCGCGCGCAGCCCATGCTCGGAGAACATATGCAGCAGTGTTTCGCGACGGCCGGCCGATTCGGCGGCCACCAGTACGCGCGCGGCACCGCTCTCGATAAAGCGCCGTAGCGCGCCCACCGGATCTTCGGCGCGCCGATCAACGGTGAGCGATGGCAGCGCGATCGACCAGTTCGGCACGGCTGAGGCGGCCGGCGAGCCAGCGTTCTTGAACGAATGTGCCGCGCTTGACTGGTCTGCCAGCGCGCTTGCATCGGCTCGGTTGGCGTCGTTGGTATCGGCCGACTCGCCGTTTTCGCCGGGCCCATCCAGTTCGAGGTTGCGCGTCCGGGCGGTGTCGGAAGGCTGAAAGCCGCCAGTCATTTCGCCAGCGGCCTGCGCACGGCTTTTCAGCACCAGCCGCGGAAAAGCGCGCGCCCGTGCAAAAAACTCCTCATCGCCGAGAAACAGCCGTTCCGGCGGCAGGATCGGCCGCTCGATGTCGCGCGACAGGAAGTTGAAACGTTGCCGCGTGTCAGCCGTGAAACGCTGGATCGCCGTATCGATTTCGCCAACGAAAATCAGTTGTGTGCTGGTAGGCAGATAGTCGAACAGCGTCGCGGTGCTGTCGAAAAACATCGGCAGGTAATATTCGATGCCGGCTGGCGCCACGCCCGCGCCAATGTCCTTGTACAAAGTGGAGCGGCTCGGATCGCCCTCGAATTCCTCGCGCCAGCGGCTGCGAAAACGCGTACGTGCCGGCTCGTCGAAGGGAAATTCGCGGCCTGGCAGCAATCTGACCTCACGCACCGGGTAGACGCTGCGCTGCGTGTCCGGGTCAAAGGCACGTATCGAATCGACCTGGTCATCGAACAAATCAATGCGGTAGGGCAGCGCCGAACCCATCGGAAACAGGTCGATCAGGCTGCCGCGCACGCAATATTCACCCGGGCGCACTACCTGGCTCACATGTTCGTAACTGGCCAGCGTCAATTGCGCCTTCAGCCGGGCCTCGTCCAGCTTCTCGCCCTGCGCGAACTCGAAGGTGTACGCGGCCAGGAAGGCGGCCGGCGGCATCCGGTACAACGCCGTCGCCGCGGGTGCCACGACGATGTCGCAGCGGCCGCCACCCAGTTCGTGCAGCGTGGCGAGGCGCTCGGACACCAGATCCTGGTGCGGCGAAAAGGTGTCGTAAGGCAAAGTTTCCCAGTCGGGCAATAGGCGCACGCGCGCCTCCGGCACGAAATAGGGCAGTTCCAGCGCCAGGCGCTGCGCGTCGACCGCGGTGGCGCACAGTGCCGTCAGCAATGTCTGCGGATCGCGGCGCGCGGCGAACATGCGCGCAATCAGCAGCGCATCGGACGAACCGGCGAAACCCGAGAATGTATAGCGCGAAGAGCCGGCGATGGGCGGGATGGGGTACAACGAGGCAGGTTGCGGCATGAAGGGCTAAGCGACAGAGCAGTATTTGTCAGCGGGGTCCGAGGACGCGTGCCGTATTATAGAATCCGTCCTTCGCTTCTCACCTGCTTCTCATTCCCCTGGCCGATACTTCCGTGAACAATCGATTGTTCGCCGTCATTCCATGTGCGGGCGTGGGCGCCCGTTCAGGCGCCGCCTTACCCAAGCAATACCACACGCTGGCCGGCCGCAATATGCTGCATCACACGCTGGCAGCCTTCGACGCCTGCCCGGAACTCGCGCATACGCTGGTGGTGCTGTCGCCCGACGATCAGCATTTCGACCCGCGGCGCTTTGCCGGCCTGCGTTTTTCGGTGCGCCGCTGTGGCGGCGCGACGCGCCAGGCGACGGTATTGAACGGGCTCGACGAGTTGAGCGGCTTCGGCGCGCGTGACACAGACTGGGCGCTGGTTCACGACGCCGCGCGGCCGGGACTCACGCCAGCGCTGATCCGTGCCCTGATTGCCGCGGTAAAAGACGACCCGGTCGGCGGCATCCTCGCGCTGCCGCAGGCCGACACCGTCAAGCGCGAACGCGCGCAGCCGCTGGTGGTCGCGCCTGGGCCCGTCAACCGCTCGGTCACGCTGCCGCGCATCGGCCAGACCGAATCGCGCGAAGGCCTGTGGCAGGCGCAGACGCCGCAGATGTTCCGGATCGGCATGTTGCGCGGCGCCTTGCGCGCCGCCGCCAGTGCCGGTCGCGCCGTCACCGACGAGGCCAGCGCCATCGAAATGCTCGGTCATGCGCCGATCCTGGTGCGCGGCAGTCCGCGCAACTTCAAAGTAACGTATCCGGAAGATTTCGAGCTGGCCGAAGCGATCTTGAGCGGTTCTAAAAAACCGACCTAAAAACCGACCAGGCGCTGGCACAGGCGCTGGAAAGGAAAAACAAGCAATGGATTTTCGTATCGGGCAGGGCTATGACGTGCACGCATTGGTGGCGGGGCGTTTGCTGATCATCGGTGGCGTCACCATTCCGTTCGAACGCGGCCTGGCCGGACATTCGGACGCGGACGTGCTGCTGCATGCCATCACCGATGCCATACTCGGCGCCGCGGCGCTGGGCGACATCGGTCGCCATTTCCCCGATACCGACCCGGCATTCGCCGGCGCCGACAGCCGCGTGCTGTTGCGCGAAGTGCTGCAACGCGCGCGCGACAAGGGCTTCGCGCTCTGCAACGTCGACGCCACGGTGATCGCACAAGCGCCCAAGCTGGCGCCGCATATTGCCGCGATCCGCGCGAACCTCTGCACCGATCTCGGCCTCGACACCGAGCGCGTCAACGTCAAGGCCAAGACCAACGAACACCTGGGTCACCTGGGCCGGGGCGAGGGCATCGCCGCGCAAGCCGTGGTGCTGCTGCGGCGCGATGCTTGAGCGCGCGGTCGCGCGCCGCGCTTAAGCCTCGATAGCAATGATCTGTGCTACCGAGTTGATGGTAGCGGCGATGCGCCCCACGTCACGCAGCTGCTGGGTGCTCATACCCTGTTCCTTGCGCAGCAAGGCGTAGTGCGACTTCACGCAGAAGTGGCATTTGCCGATGATCGACGCGGCCAACGCATACATTTCGAAACGTCGTTGATCGACACCGCCGTGCGTCGCATAGGCATTCATCCGCAGGCCGGCCGGCTGCGTCTTCAGATCGGCGTCGTCGGCCATCTCGAGATACGGATACCAGACGTTATTCATACCCATCAGCGCGGCCGCCGTCAGCGCGGCATTCACTTCCTCGGGGCTCAACACGCCAGCGTCGCGAATCGTGCGCACCAGCACGGCACTTTTCGCGGCAAACGCGCAGGCCAGCGCGACACCTACCGCGTCATTGCCTTCCAGCGACGAGCGCGCAATCGTGCCGTCGATGTTCAAACGAATATCTTTGGCGTAGTCGGGAATGAGCGCCTTAATCGAATTGAGGAATTCCATTGTCTTCTCCTATCGGATGCCGGGAAAAAAGCCCGCTTGCGCGGGCTCTCAGACTACCTGAAGCTTAGAGCGTTGCGCCGCCGACTGCGCGGTTGCACGGGCACAATTCGTCCGTTTGCAGCGCGTCGAGGATACGCACGATTTCTTCAACGTTACGGCCCACGTTCAGATTGTTCACCGAAACGTGTTGAATGGTGTTGTCTGGATCGACGATGAAGGTCGCACGCAGTGCCACGCCTTCCGACTTTTCACGCACGCCGAGTTGGTCGATCAACTCGCCCTTTATGTCAGCGAACGAGTAGTGATTCAGCTTCGACAGATCTGGGTGCTCACGACGCCAGCCGAGCTTCACGTGTTCGTTATCGACGCTACCGCCCAGCAGCACCGCGTCACGATCTTCGAAATCAGCCTTGTGCTTGGCGAACTCGACGATTTCGGTCGGGCAGACGAAGGTGAAGTCCTTCGGGTAGAAATAAATGATCTTCCATTTACCCGGAAACGACTGCTCGGTAATGGTTTCGAACGCGGACTGGCCGTTTTCCTCATGGTTGTTAAAGCCCGGCTTAACGGCGGGTACGGAGAACGCTTCGAGTTTATCGCCTACGGTTTTCATGGAAATGCTCCTGTCCGATGATGGAAAGCGCCAGCACAATGGCGGCGCGGGTGAAGTCTGCGCGTGACAAGCGATGCAGCAGTTGAATCGGTAAATCGTGCGAACAAACCGAATATACAGCTATTGAACAGATTTATCAATAGAAAAAACTAATCGATAGACCCTATGCCGATTGATGCAGCCAGATTGCCATCGCTCGCCTGCGGGAAGCTCAAACTCACTTCCAGCCCGGCCAACGGCGTGCGATTGCGCAGCCGCAGAAGGCCGCGATAGCGAATCACCAAGCGGTTGACGATAGCCATGCCCAGCCCCGTGCCATCGGCTTGCGTACGCGCGCTGTCTACACGATAGAAAGGCCGTGTGACGAAGGCAAGTTGCGAATCTGGAATACCCACGCCGCTGTCGCTCACGATCAGCTCGGCACGCGCCTGCACGATGCGAGTTTCAATCTCGATACGCGCCAC
>JBPBQZ010000108.1:0-4274 GCA_050955105.1 Janthinobacterium lividum
GTTATGGCTATCTGCAGGACTACGCGGTGGAGCGTCATTATCGGGATGCGCGCATCACGCAGATCTATGAAGGCACGAGCGAGGTACAGCGCATGGTGATCGCGCGACAGCTCTGACCTAGGCAGCCAGACAGTAGAATTCGAGATATTGTTCGGATAGCGCTTAGACGCTGAACCCATAACGGAGACCAACCGATGAAGTCATTCTTCCGCGCCCGCTCGTTGGGCGCGCGTTTTTCCTTGCGTGGCGCGAGCACGACTATGTCGACTACGGCCACGACGCTCGCTCTCGCGGTGGGCGCTGCGCTCGGCACCCAAAGCGCACCGGCCAGCGCGGCACCGCAGAAAATCATCATCATGGTCGGCGGCATCACCAAGCTGATTTACCTGCCCGCGCGCTTGACCGAACAGCTCGGCTATTTCAAGGCAGAGGGGCTCGACGTCGAGCTTCAGTCCCAGCCAGCCGGTGTCGATGCCGAGAATGAGTTGCTGGCAGGCGCCGTGCAGGCAGTCGTGGGGTTCTACGATCATTCGATCGATCTGCAAGCCAAGGGCAAAGAGATCAAGGCGCTGGTAGTGTTCGGCCAAGTGCCCGGCGAAGTGGAAATGGTGGCGAGCAAGCAGGCCGGCGTTATCAAGAGCATGGCCGATGTCAAAGGCAAGACGCTGGGGGTAACGGGGCTGGGCTCATCGACCAATTTCCTGACGCAGTACCTGGCGTTTCAAAAAGGCATTGCCAGTTCGCAATACACGGTGCTGCCGGTGGGTGCCGACAACACCTTTATCGCCGCGATCAAGCAAGAGCGCATCGATGCCGGCATGACCACCGAACCTACCGTCTCACAATTGCTGAAAACAGGCGATGCCAAAGTGCTGATCGACATGCGTAGCGTCGACGGCACGCGCGCGGCGCTGGGCGGTACCTATCCAGCGTCGAGCCTGTATGTACAGAGCGCCTGGCTGGCAACGCATCACGACGAAGCCGCCAGGCTGGCACGCGCCTTCGTGCACACCTTGCAGTATCTGCACACGCATAGCGCGGACGAGATCGCCGCACAAATGCCCAAGGATTACATCGGCGCCGATCGCGCCTTATACGTGGGCGCGCTGAAGGCTTCCCTGCCGATGTTCACGGCGGACGGCAAAATGCCCGCCGACGGACCCCCCACCGTATTGAAGGTATTGGGCGGTTTCAATCCCTCGCTCAAGAACAAACAGATCGACCTGTCGCGGACCTTCACGAATGAATTCGTGAATGCAGTGAAGTGATCGACGACGGCGCCACGCCGGGCGCTTCAGCCACGTCAGTCCCGCCAGCGATCGAGTTTCGCCATGTGTCATGTCGTTTCATTTCGCAGGACGGCGAGGCCACGGTGGCACTGCGCGACTTCAGCATGTCGGTGGCGAAAGGCGAGTTCGTCGCCATCGTCGGCCCGACAGGGTGCGGCAAGTCGACCACGCTCAGCATGATCACCGGTATGTTGAAGCCCACGTCCGGCGAGGTACGCGTAATGGGCAAGCTGGTCGACGGCATCGATCCGCGCATCGGCTTCGTGTTCCAGGCCGATGCGGTGTTTCCATGGCGTACGGTGCTGGAGAACGTCGCCGCCGGTCCCCTGTACCGTGGCCGCTCGAAAGCCGCCGCACGCGAATTGGCGCACGAATGGATTCGCCGCGTCGGACTGGAGAAGTTCGCCGGCCACTATCCGCACCAGCTTTCCGGCGGCATGAAAAAGCGCGTGGCGCTGGCGCAGACCTTCATCAACAATCCCGAAATCCTGCTGATGGACGAGCCGTTCTCCGCGCTCGACATGCAAACGCGCACCTTGATGCAGGATGAATTGCTGCAGCTATGGAGCGCCAACGCTGGCTCGGTGGTCTTCGTCACGCACGATCTCGAAGAGGCCATTGCGCTGGCCGATCGCGTGTTCGTGCTGACAGCGAGGCCGGCCACCGTCAAGAATATTTATGAGATCGACCTGCCGCGCCCACGCGTAACCTCGGAAATTCGCTACGAGCCGCGCTTTATCGAGATATCGCGCGACATCTGGCGCGACCTGCGTGAGGAGGTGCAAATTGGCTGAGCAAGCGGTGCCGCATCAACTGCAACCCGAGCAGTTGGCGCGTGACGAGCAACTGGCGCGGCGGCGCATCCGCCAACGCAAATACACCATCTACGCGTTGCGCATCGCCATTCTTGTGATCGTACTGGGCGGTTGGGAACTGGCTGCGCGCCTGAAGTGGATCGATCCCTTCTTCTTCTCGATGCCGTCGGCAATTTATCTACAGTTGGTCGACTGGTTCGCCAACGGCACCTCGCAGGGCTCCTTGTGGGTGCAGGTGCTCGTCACGCTGGAGGAAACCACGCTGGGTTTCCTGATAGGCGCTTTTGCTGGCGTGATTTGCGGCATCGTGCTTGGGCGCAACAAGCTGCTATCGGATGTGTTCAGTCTCTATATCCAGATCGCCAACTCGATTCCACGCGTCGTATTGGGTTCGATTTTTGTGATAGCGCTGGGCTTGGGCATGGCGTCGAAGGTGGCGTTGGCGGTGGTGATGGTATTTTTCGTGGTGTTCGGCAACGCCTTCCAGGGCGTGCGCGAGGCCGATCGCTACATGATTGCGAATGCGCAGATCCTTGGCGCGTCGAAACATCAGGTGACGATGACGGTAGTGATTCCTTCGGCGCTGAGCTGGATTCTCGCAAGCTTGCACGTCAGCTTCGGCTTTGCGCTGGTCGGCGCGGTGGTGGGTGAGTTTCTGGGCTCGAAGCAGGGCATCGGGCTGTTGATCTCGACCGCGCAGGGCGCCTTCAATGCCAGTGGCGTATTTGCCGCGATGATCGTGCTGGCAGTGGTGGCACTGGCTGCTGACTATCTGCTGACGACGCTCGAACGTCATCTACTCAAATGGAAACCGACCGCGTCATGACGAGCCGCGCTAAAGAAACCAAAGAGCTGTATCGCTGCGACTGGGCGCAGAACGACCCTTTGCTGCGTGCTTATCACGACGAGGAATGGGGCGTGCCCGAGCGTGACAGCCGCGCGTTATGGGAAAAGCTCATGCTCGATGGGTTCCAGGCTGGGTTGGCCTGGATCACGATTTTGCGCAAGCGCGATGCGTTTCGCGCGGCGTTCGCTGGCTTCGATCCGGTGCGGGTGTCCAAATTCACCGCCGCGGACGTCGACCGGCTAATGCTGGATGCCGGCATCGTCCGCTCACGCGCGAAGATAGAAGCTGTCATCGGCAATGCGCACGCCTATCTAGTAATGCAGGCGGCGGGTGAGGATTTCTCAGAATTCGTCTGGTCGATGGCGGGCGGCAAACCGGTGACGCAGGAAGGGCCGCGACCTACCAAGACCGCGTTGTCGGAACAGATGTCGAAGGCGCTCAAGCAGCGCGGGTTCAAGTTTGTGGGGCCGGTGATCGTGTATGCGTGGCTGCAGGCAACGGGCGTGGTGAATGATCATGAGCCGGAGTGTTTTCGGCGGCATGTTGATCATTCGAGGAAGCGTTCGGTGAAATGAAAGGGTTTGAGGGGCGCGACAATTCGATGGAAGCTGCTGCCCCGGGGGTGTGAAGATGTTGATCGTTTTTGGAGGACTGCCGGGGACCGGAAAGACAACGGTCGCGCAAATGCTCGCACGCAAGCTCGCTGCGGTCTATCTGCGTATCGACACATTGGAGCAGGCATTTATTGCGTCCGGTGACGGCCACTCGGATATCGGACCTGCCGGATATCTGGCCGCCTATGCCGTTGCGAGCGATAACTTGCGGCTTGGATCGACCGTGGTCGCGGACTCGGTCAATCCCTTGCACCTTACGCGTAGCAGCTGGAGAAATGTGGCGTTCGAAGCAGGCGTGCGTGTCTTCGAGATTGAGCTGATCTGTTCCGATACTACGGCGCACCGTCTGAGAGTGGAGGGGCGACGTGCTGATATTCCTGGCCACATACTGCCGACATGGCAGAGCGTGCTTGAACGTCGATACGATGCGTGGGAATCGGAGCGTTTTGTGATCGATACCGCTAAGGTTTCGGTTGAGGGGGCTGTCGAAACTATTACTCGTCGGTTCTGTCGATCGTTTTAGGGCGGCGGATGTGTGTCTTGTGGTCAAGCCGGGAGAACCAAATTTTGGCTGAGTTCGGCCAGTTCCGGTCAGTCGACCGGCGAAGGAGTCGGACATTCGAAGGTCCGCTGCACGCAGCTAAGCGACGTTCAGTCCATGATTGTTCGTTGGGTCAATTTCCGCTATCGATGCCTTGGCGCTCGACTG
>JBPBQZ010000109.1:0-3187 GCA_050955105.1 Janthinobacterium lividum
CTTGAACTGCATCTGCCGCAACAGGTGATAGTCGGTCGGCATGGTCGAGCCGGTGATGCCATCCAGTTCCAGCGGAATCCGCACGTCCTTCAGGTTGGTGGCCTGGCGCATGATGTTCTCGCGCGTCAGGTCGTCACCCGCTTGCTTCAAGATCTGCACCAGCAGCGCTGCCATCCCATAACCGAAGGCTTCGGCCTGATCGTCGGGCCGCCCTGCGGGGTAATAGTTTTTCTCGAAGGCGATGTATTCCTTCACGTCCCAGCATGGCGAGGGCGCCGGCGAGCACCAGCGTACGACGTTGCATCGAATCAGGTTCCGATCTTGTCTCCAATGTTCTGCGTGAATAGGATCGGCAGCCGTGCGCCGCGACCTGAGCGTTGCGCACGAGGTCGCTATCAACTGTTACTTGGTCGGAGGACCGCGGCGGATTCAGCGCAGACGGCTTTCCATATCGCGGGCAATCAGTTCTTTCATGATTTCATTGGTGCCGGCGAGGATGCGGTGAATTCGCACATTTTGGTATAGGCGGCCGATCGGATAGTCGAGCATATAGCCGGCGCCGCCATGCAGTTGCAGGCATTCGTCGACCACCTGACCGCAGGCTTCGGTAACCCACCATTTTGCTTTTGCCGCGGTAGTCGCATCGAAGCTACCCGCCATCAGCCGCCGTGTGCAATCGTCGATGAAGCTGCGCGCCAAGGTGGCTTTGGTTTCGCATTCGGCCAGCTTGAAGCGCGTGTTCTGCATGCTCAGCAACGGGTTGCCGAAAACCTTGCGCTGCGCCACGAAGCGCAGCGTTTCGTCGATGGCGCGATCCATTGCACCGAGACTCGAGAGCGCGGTAATGAGACGTTCACGCGCCAACTCCTTCATCAACTGCTTGAAGCCTCGACCTTCCTCTGCGCCCAGCAGATTTTCACAAGGCACGCGCATGTCGTCGAAGAACAGTTCCGAGGTGTCTTGCGAGTGCAAGCCGACCTTCTGCAATGCGCGGCCGCGGCGGAAGCCGGGCGCCTTCGCCGTCTCGACCACGATGATGGAAATACCCTTCGCGCCCTGGCTCGGATCGGTTTTGGCCACCACACAAATCAGGTCGGCCAACTGGCCGTTGCTGATATAGGTTTTTGCGCCGTTGATCACATAGTGGTCGCCGTCGCGCACGGCGCGGGTGGTAATGGACTGCAAGTCGGTGCCAGCATCCGGTTCGGTCATGGCAATGGCGCCCACTAATTCGCCGCGCGCCAGCCGCGGCAGCCACGCCTGTTTCTGCGCCTCGCTGCCAAAGTTCAGCAGGTAGTGAGCGACGATGCCGCTGTGCACCGAGTTGCCGAGACCATTGACGATGCCGTACGACTGCTCGTAGTACAGAATCGCTTCGTGCAGAAACGAGCCGCCGCCGCCGCCATAGGTTTCCGGGATACTGGCGCAAAGCAGGCCGGCGGCTCCGGCTTTGTGCCAGGCTTCGCGGTCGACGTGCTGCTGCTTGCCCCAGCGCTCTTCGTGCGGCGCTAGTTCGCGTTCGTAGAATTTCAAGACGGAGTCGCGGAATACCTCGAGATCCGGCGTCATCCATGGTGGGGTGGTGCGCATGATGTTTTCTCCGCAGTGATTAGGATCCGACGACGCGCGCCGGGTCGACGGTGTCGCTCCAGTGCAGCTTGAGGCCGGGTTGCGACCATGGCGTAACCAGCAAGCGGCCGTGGTGCGAGAGCGTGACGTAGGCGGTGCGCATGTCCGGACCGCCGAAGCAGATATTGGTGGTCGAGCGATCCGGCATCGGAATGTGCTGCACCGAACTGCCATCGGGCGACACCACCGTGATGCCGCCGTTGAGCAAGGTGGCAACGCAGACGTTGCCGGCTGCGTCGACGGCTAGCGAATCGAGCATCTGATAGCCCGGCAAGCCGACCAGCAAGGTGCCGCCGTGAGGCGCCAGCGAGGTGGGGTCCGGCCGCAGGCGACCCGGCTCGTCAATTTGAAACGCCCACAGGCGGCCGGGGCTGGTTTCAGCCACATACAGTCGGTCGCCTGCGGGGGATAGGCCAACGCCATTGGGCGTGGTCATCGGAAACACTACTTCGCGGATTTCGCTGCCGTCGATTTTCGCGTAATACACGCCGCCCGAGTCCACCTCGCGCGGACGCCGTTTGCCCATGTCGCTGAACCAGAAGCCGCCGGCGGCATCGAAAACGATGTCGTTGGGACCGCGCAGCGGCCCGTTGGGTGATGCGGTGTAAAGCACTTTGACGTCGCCGGTCCGCAGGTCGATGCGCTCGATGCGGCCACCGCCGAAGTCGGCCGGCTGCAAGCCCGGATGCAAACCGCCTTCGGGCGTTTCATGCCAGTCGAAGCCGCCGTTATTGCATAGATAGGCAGCGCCGTCCGGGCCGATCGCCAAGCCGTTGGGGCCGCCGCCAGGACGTGCCACGACCACCTTCCGGCCATCCGCAAACACGCGTGACACGACGCCGGCTTCCACCTCTACCAGCAGCACCGAGCCGTCCGCCAATGCCACCGGGCCTTCGGGGAAGCGCAATTCGTGGTTGAGTATTTTCATGACTTTGTCTCCTGCATAGGGCTATCTCTTTATTGCACTCGACGCCCGCTTTATTCTCTTATTGCGCCGAGCCCGTTAGTACTACCGCTACCGCAGTACCTTATCGACCGCACCAATCCGCCAGCACCTCTTCCAGGTCTTGACCGATGGTGGCCGGGGTCGCACCGAATGCGCCAGGTGTTGCAGAGAACCGCGGCGCGGGCCCGGGCAGCCACTGGCCATCCACCTCGACGAAGCTGCCACGCGCCACGTTATGCGGATGGCGCGCCGCTTCGTCGAAATCGAGTATCGGTGCGAAGCACGCATCGGTGCCTTCCAGCAGTGCGCACCATTCGTCACGAGTTTTTTGCGCGAACAGCGCGGCCCATTTCTCTTTCATCTGTGGCCACTCGCCGCGCTCGTTCTGTGCCTTCAGGTCGACACGGTCCTGCCAGCCCACCTTGTTTACCAGCAAGGCGTAGAACTGCGGCTCGATCGCGCCGATGCTGATCCACTTGCCGTCGGCACAGCGATACGGGTTGTAGAAGGGCGCGGCGCCGTCCAGAAAATTTTCACCGCGCGCGCCCCAGCGACCCGCGCCATGCAGCTCGTAGAACATGCCCATCAACGAAGCCGAGCCTTCCACCATCG
>JBPBQZ010000110.1:0-36029 GCA_050955105.1 Janthinobacterium lividum
GGTGACGCCACGGCGTTGGCGTTGGCGTTGGCGTTGGCGTTGGCGTTGGCGTTGGCGTTGGCGTTGGCGTTGGCGTTGGCGTTGGCGTTGGCGTTGGCGTTGGCGTTGGCGTTGGCGTTGGCGTTCCCTCGGCCAGCCTCTCCGGCCAACGCCACGCCCCACTCATAGTCGGCCAGCAGCACGGCGAACAGTCCGCGCCGCAGATCGGCCTCGACCAGCGCGCAAACCCGCTCGCAGTCAGCACCCACGCTGTCGGCGGCGCCGAGTGTCGACCGATGTTCATGCGAAAAGCCGGTGTAAAGCCGACTGCGCCGCCGCGCCGCCGCCGCGCCTGCGCCCGCCGCGCCCGCGGCATCGGCGCAGTCGCCGTCATCAAGTAAAACGAATCTCTGCTGCGTCACGTCAGCCAAGCACCTGCCGGATCATTCGAAAAAATCCTTGACCTTATCGAACCAGTTCTTAGATTCCGGGCTGTGCCGCGGTCCCCCTTCGCTAAGCGAGGCTTCGAATTGCCGCAGCAGATCGCGTTGCTTGTCCGACAACTTGACCGGCGTTTCAACCTGCACGTGCACATACAAGTCGCCGGGCACGGCGGTGCGCAGCCCTTTGATACCCTTGCCGCGCAAGCGGAAGGTCTTGCCCGATTGCGTGCCGGCGGCAATGTCGAAACTGGCCTTGCCAGCCAGGGTCGGCGCTTCGATATGACCGCCCAGCGCCGCAGTCACGAAGCTGATCGGCATCTGGCAATGCAGGTCGTCGCCGTCACGCTCGAACACCGGGTGCGCGGCAATCTTGATCTCGATATACAAATCGCCCGGCGGACCGCCATGCAGTCCGGGTTCGCCGTTGCCGCCCGAACGAATCCGCATGCCGTCGTCGATACCGGCCGGAATCTTCACTTCGAGGGTCTTGGTGCGCTTGACCTTGCCGGCGCCATGACAAGCCGGGCAAGGATCGGGAATATAGGTGCCGGTGCCGTGACACTTCGGGCAGGTTTGCTGAACACTGAAGAAGCCCTGCGACATGCGCACGGCGCCCGCGCCGTTACAGGTAGGGCAGGTCTGCGGGCGACTGCCCGCCTTGGCGCCCGAACCATTACACACCTCGCAGCTGTCCCAGCTCGGCACGCGGATCTGCGTGTCGTAGCCATGCGCCGCCTGGTCCAGCGTGATTTCCATGCTGTAACGCAAGTCGCCACCGCGATACACCTGCTGGCCGCCACGACCGCGGCCGCCCTGCTGCTGGCCGAAGATGTCGCCGAAAATATCGCCGAAGGCCTCGGCAAAGCCGCCGAAACCCTGCGCGCCGGCGCCGCCCATGTTCGGATCGACGCCCGCGTGCCCGTACTGATCGTAGGCCGCGCGTTTTTGCGGGTCCGAGAGCATCTCGTAAGCCTGCTTCACTTCCTTGAAACGCTCTTCCGAGTCCTTGCTGTCCGGGTTGCGGTCCGGATGGTATTTCATCGCGAGCTTGCGATAGGCCTTCTTGATCTCATCGTCGCTCGCGTTCTTCGCAAGGCCCAGAACCTCGTAAAAGTCCCGTTTAGCCATCGTCGTCCATTCCAACAAAACTCAAGGCACAGCCGCAAGCATAGGCGCTCAGCCCGAATACCTGGTGGCCGCTCAAAAATGCACATGGCGGACCCATATCAGGTCCGCCATCTGCCCGAAGCATATCGAACAACGGCCCCGCGATGCGTTGGCACCGCGGGACCGTCGACGATCAGCCTTTCTTCACTTCCTTGAAATCCGCATCGACTACGTCGTCGTCGCGTTGCGGCTGCGCCTGCTCGGCACCACCGGCTTGCGCACCTGGCTGGGCGTCAGCCGCGCCCTGCGTTGCCTGCATGTCCGCATACATCTTTTCGCCCAACTTTTGCGAAGCTTGCGACAGGGCTTCCACCTTGGCGTCGAGCGCGGCCTTGTCGCCGTCCTTCAGCGCCGCGTCCAACTCGCTCAGAGCGGTCTCGATCTTAGCCTTTTCATCGGCTTCCAGCTTGTCGCCATATTCAGCCAGCGACTTGCGGGTGCTGTGCGCCAGCGCTTCAGCCTGGTTACGCGAATCGACCAGCTCACGCAGCTTGCGGTCTTCTTCGGCGTTGACTTCGGCGTCTTTCACCATGCGCTCGATCTCGGCTTCCGACAGGCCCGAGTTCGCCTTGATGGTGATCTTGTTTTCCTTGCCGCTCGCCTTGTCCTTGGCGGACACGTGCAGGATGCCGTTCGCATCGATGTCGAAGGTGACTTCGATTTGCGGCATGCCACGCGGCGACGGCGGAATGCCTTCAAGGTTGAACTCACCCAGCAGCTTGTTGGCCGCCGCCATTTCGCGCTCACCCTGCGACACCTTGATCGTCACCGCCGGCTGGTTGTCGTCGGCCGTCGAGAACACCTGCGAATGCTTGGTCGGAATGGTCGTGTTCTTGGTGATCATCTTCGTCATCACGCCACCGAGGGTCTCGATGCCGAGCGACAAAGGGGTCACGTCGAGCAGCAACACGTCGGTACGATCGCCAGACAGCACTTGTCCCTGAATCGCCGCACCTACCGCCACGGCTTCGTCGGGATTGACGTCACGACGCGGTTCGCGGCCGAAGAATTCCTTGACCTTGTCTTGCACCTTCGGCATGCGCGTCATACCGCCGACCAGGATCACGTCGTCGATTTCACTGACCTTCACGCCCGCATCGGTGATGGCCATGCGGCACGGCTCGATGGTGCGTGCGATCAGATCTTCCACCAGCGCTTCCAGCTTGGCGCGCGTCAGCTTGATGTTCAAATGCTTCGGACCGCTGGCATCCGCCGTCACGTACGGCAGGTTGATATCGGTCTGCGGCGAGCTCGACAGTTCGATCTTGGCTTTTTCGGCCGCTTCCTTCAGGCGCTGCAAGGCCAACACGTCTTTACCCAGATCGACGCCTTGTTCCTTTTTGAACTCGGCGATGATGTAGTCGATGATGCGCTGGTCAAAATCTTCGCCGCCCAAGAAAGTGTCGCCATTGGTCGATAGCACTTCAAACTGCTTTTCACCCTCGACATCGGCAATTTCAATGATCGAAACGTCGAAGGTGCCGCCGCCCAGGTCATACACGGCAACCTTGCGATCGCCTTTCTCGGTCTTGTCCAGACCAAAGGCCAGCGCCGCCGCGGTCGGCTCGTTGATGATGCGCTTCACGTCCAGCCCGGCAATGCGGCCCGCATCTTTCGTGGCCTGCCGTTGGCTGTCGTTGAAATAAGCCGGCACCGTGATCACGGCTTCGGTGACTTCCTCGCCCAGGTAATCCTCGGCGGTCTTCTTCATCTTGCGCAGCACTTCCGCCGAAATCTGCGGCGGTGCCAGCTTGCGGTCGCGCACAGACACAGCGGCGTCGCCGTTGTCGGCCTTGACGATGCTATAGGGCATCAGCGCGATGTCTTTTTGCACTTCCTTTTCCTCGAAGCGGCGGCCGATCAGCCGTTTGACCGCATAGAGGGTGTTGCGCGGATTCGTCACCGCCTGCCGTTTGGCGGGAGCACCGACGAGGATTTCGTTGTCATCCTGGTAGGCGATGATCGAGGGAGTCGTACGAGCGCCCTCCGAATTCTCGATCACCTTCGGCGTATTGCCTTCCATTACGGCGACGCATGAATTGGTGGTACCGAGATCGATCCCGATAATCTTGGACTTGCTCATTTGATTACTCTCCCGTTTTTAATCGTTGCGTGGGGCTGTCCCCAAATCCGTTAGTCGTGAGATGGATGCGCCAGCCCGCTTTTCAAGACCCTGCGGAGACTAAGGTTTCCCCGGCGGCGGCTATTTTTGCGTGCGCGGCGTCGACCGCCGCGGAAAACTGCGCCAGCCCGTGCCAGCCGGTCGCCCGCCCCAGTCGACGGCCGTGATGAAAAAAGAACCAGGTGGGAATGCCATGCAGCGAAAAGCGGCGCCCGAGCGCGCGATCTTCATAGACGTTCGCGTGGAACCAGCGCAGGCCCAGCGCCCGAATGGCCTCCGGCTGTGCCAGCATTGCCTTCTTCGCCACTTCGCAGTTGTAGCAATCGACGCCCCAGAAAAACACCACCGCCAGCGCGTCGCCAGTCGATGCGAGCACGCTATCGATGTCGTCGGCACTGACTTCGCGCATCTCGAAGGTTTCAAAGGCACTGCGATCGATCGAATCGGATGGCATGCTTCCCTCCCTGTCGGGTTCGCGACAGCGCTCGCTTACTTCGGCTGCGCCACCGTGACCAGCGCCGGCCGCAGTACGCGGTCGGCGATCATATATCCCTTTTGCAGCACCGACACCACCGTATTCGGCTCCTGGTCCGCCGGCACCATCGAAATGGCTTGATGGCGATGCGGATCGAATTTCTCGCCGACCGGGTCGATCGCCGTGACGCGGCCCTTCTCCAGCGCGTTGCGCAATTGCCGCAGCGTCAGCTCGACGCCTTCGCGCGCCTTGTCGGGGTCCTGCGAGGTGCTCGACAGCGCCGCTTCCAGGCTGTCGGCCACCGGCAGCAGATGCTCGGCGAAACTTTCGATCGCGAATTTGTGAGCCTTGGCCAGGTCTTCGCTGTTGCGGCGGCGCACGTTTTCCACTTCAGCCTTGGCGCGCAGGAACTCTTCCGTCAGTTCCGCAATACGCGCCTGCGCTTGCGCCAGTTCGCCGCTCACATCCGAAGCCTCGGTCTGATCGAGTTCGGTTGGTGAGTTGTCCGTGGCGTTGACACTTTGCGGGCCGGTCGGTGCGCCATCGGCGCCGGTGCCGAAACCTTGTCCGTGCTGCTGCGATGTTTGCTTTTCTTCCATGCTGAATTCCGTACCTGTTAACGAACCACTGCGAGACAAAGGCCTGGAAAGCCGTGTCGGCGATGTGGGGATGGCCGCGGCGCTTTCAAGTGCCGCACTTGAAAACCCATGCGCGGCGCGGCTTCGTTGTTGCGACGCAACAATTGCTTACTTTCTTTACCTGCTCGGTCATATAAGAAAGTTGTGAGCCGCTGCCGGCGGAACTACACTCGATTTATACCCAAATCACCGCCAGATCCTCTAAGGAATGAGCCATGAGACTGACCTTTGCTATCGCCGTGGTCGCGCTCATTCTCGTTGCGGGCACTACCACCATCTGTATGTCGGGTGCTATGACCGAGCGCACGCTGGAATATGGTGGCGCGCGTGCCACCATTGGTCACTGGCTCAATGGCTCGTCCCGAGTTTGTCGATAACGCGCCGCGTGCGCTTGGTCGGACGGCCGGGTAACGCCGCAGCCGGCTCCTTGAACAACTTCCTTCGATCCATTTCCGCCGCCCGCCGGGCCTGACTTTCCTGGGTTTCCTCATAAAGCTGGCGCGCCACCGTTGCGGGGCCACGCGTCTGCGCGATCGCCTTGACGACCGTCTCGCGCTCGATACCGTCCAACTGCATAGTTACTTTCTCGCCCACTCGCACTTCGCGCGCGGGCTTGACGGGATCGCCGCCGATTCTCACGCGGCCCTGCGTTACGGCGTGCGCCGCGAGCGAGCGCGTTTTGTAGAAGCGCGCCGCCCACAGCCATTTATCGATGCGGATCTTTGCTTGCGGATCATCTGAAATGCCGAAGTCCATTGCGTTCTCCACTTCTGCGGGGAATTACCAGAGCCTGCAGCATCGTAGATGCTTAGCCTCGACCATTCGGCAATCGCCAGTCTCGTCTTAGTTATCAGCGCAGTCCGCGTGCCTGCCAGCCATTTACCGGCCGCGCGGCATGCGTCTGCTACGCCCAGGTCTGAAGCTGCGCGTCGACCAGCTCGGTCAGCGCATCGATCCAGGCTGGCGATTCATTCAAACAGGGTATGCAATGGTACTGCTGGCCGCCGGCAGCCAGGAAGGCGTCGCGTCCTTCCATTGCAATTTCTTCCAGGGTCTCAAGGCAATCGGCGGTGAAGCCGGGGCAGAACACGTCGACGCGCCGGCAGCCGTTGGCGCCGAGATTCGCCAGTGTGGGCGCGGTATACGGCTGTAGCCAGGCTTGGCGACCGAAGCGCGACTGGAAAGACAGCTGGCACAATTCTTCGTCCAGACCAAGCGCATCTCGCAGCAATTGTCCTGTTTGCAGGCACTGTTCGCGATAGGGATCGCCCAATTCGATGCTGCGTTGGGGCAAGCCGTGAAAACTCAGCAGCAGCCGGTCGCCGGCGGCGAAATCCGGCTGCCCGGCAGTTTGCCAACTGCTGCGCACCTGCGCGGCCAGTGCCGCGATGTAACCGGGATCGTCGTAATGCGGGCCGAGCCAGCGAATTTCCGGCTGCGCGCGCAAGCCAGCCAAGCAGGCGAAAACGGCGTCGATCGCCGTTGCCGTAGTCGACGCCGCATATTGGGGATACATCGGCACCAATAACACCCGTTCGGCGCCATCCGCCAGCATGCGGTTCAAGGTACTGCGAATAGCGGGATTGCCGTAGCGCATCGCATAATCGACCGCCACATGCCGCCCGCGCGCCGCCAATCTGGCCCGCAGTGCGAGCGTTTGTGCGGCCGTGTGCACCCGCAGCGGTGAGCCGGCTTCGCTCCACACCATGGCGTATTTACGCGCCGACGCACGCGCTCGCAGCGGCACCACGGCGAGCCGCAGAATCGGCTGCCATACCGCCGCCGGGATCTCGACCACGCGGCGATCGGACAGGAACTCCTTCAAATACCTGCCGACCGCCGCGGGCGTGGGTTCATCGGGCGTCCCGAGATTGATCAGCAGCACCGCGGTGCGCCGGCGCCGCGCAGGCAGCGCGGGCCGCGACGCGGGGGCGGCCGCCTCGTCCAGCGGCAGCGCCGCGGCGCCAACGCCGCCAGCCTCGCCGCCGGTGTCGCGCAAGTCAGCGCTGGCTGAGGGCATGTGACAGAAGCTTTGCGGTGATGTCGACGATGGGAATCACGCGTTCGTACGACATGCGGGTAGGCCCGATCACGCCCAACGTGCCGACCACTTTGCCGTCCACCTGATAGGGCGCCGACACCACGCTCATGGCTTCCATCGGCACCAGGTGCGAGTCGCCGCCGATGAAAATCTGCACCCCGTGCGCATGGCTGGAAACGTCCAGTAACTGCAGCAGGCTGGTTTTTTGGTCGAACACGTCGAACAATTTGCGCAGGTGGTCCATATTCGACGACAGATCGGCCACTTCCAGCAGATTGCGCTCGCCGGAAATCAGCACGTCGTCGCCTGGCTCGGCGTCCACTTCGGCGCTCGCCTCGACGGCCTGCTGCATAAGTTGGGTCATATCGGTACGTAAAGCGTCGATCTCGTGGCGCAGTCGCGCGCGCACTTCATCGAACGACAGTCCTGCGAAATGCATATTGATGTAATTCGACGCCTCGATCAGTTGCGACGCGGTGTATTCGCGCTGCGTCGCCAGGATGCGATTTTGCACGTCGCCTTCGGGCGTGACGATGATCAGCAAGATACGCCGCTCCGACAGCCGGAGGAATTCGATCTGACGAAATATGTGGCTGCGGCGCGGTGTCAGCACCACGCCGGCGAACTGTGAGAGGCTGGAAAGCACGCCCGCGGCCGCGGCAATGACTTTTTGCGGCTGACCCGGTTGCAGCTGCCGCGCGACATTGCGCGTCATTTGCGCGGCATCGGTCAGCGGCTGCACGCTCAACAAGGTGTCGACGAACAAGCGATAGCCGCGCGGCGTGGGGATCCGGCCGGCAGATGTATGCGGGCTGGCGACCAGTCCGAGCTCTTCCAGATCGGACATGACGTTGCGAATCGTCGCCGGGCTGAGTTCGAGCCCGGAATAACGAGATAAGGTGCGCGAACCGATGGGCTGACCTTCCGCTATATAGCGTTCAATCAAGGTCTTCAATAGGGTACGGGCGCGGGGGTCGAGCATGGATCAAATTCTAGCTTAATCGCCTGCCGGCTGGGCATGCTTGGTGCGCCGCGATCGGCGGCGGCCGCGCGCGCTCGGATCCTGGCGCAAACGGCAGGCCTCTGCCGTTTGGCTAGCATGGCTCCAGCGCGCCGGACTTATGGTGTAATGCGCGAATGGAGACCGGCAGCCGTCATTTTAAAACCGTCGCCCTCGTCGGGCGTCAAAACACCCCGGGCATCGCCGAACCACTCGGCGCGCTCGCGGCGCGCATCGCCCATTGCGGCTTCGATGTGGTTTTCGAGAAGGCCACCGCCTACGACATCGGCATGTCGCAATACCCGGCGCTGACTCCCGCTGAAATCGGCCTGCGCGCCGACGTCGCGGTGGTGCTGGGCGGCGACGGCACGATGCTGGGCATCGGCCGGCAGCTTGCGGAATTCGGCACGCCCTTGATCGGCGTCAACCACGGGCGGCTCGGCTTCATTACCGATATTCCCATCTCTGATATGGACAGCGTGGTGCCGCAGATTCTCGCCGGCGAATACGAGAGCGAGGAACGCACGCTGCTGGCCGCACGCATCATGCGCGATGGCCAGGAAATCTATTCGGCGCTGGCGCTCAACGACGTGGTGGTGAATCGCAGCGGCTTCTCCGGCATGGCCGAATTGAGCGTCACCGTCGACGGCCGCTTTATGTATCACCAGCGCTCCGATGGCCTGATCGTCGCCACGCCCACCGGCTCCACGGCCTATGCATTGTCGTCGCAAGGGCCCATTCTGCACCCGGGTCTGAGTGGCATCGTGCTGGTGCCGATTGCGCCGCACGCCTTGTCGAACCGGCCGATCGTGGTGCCCGACGTTTCCAAAATCAGCATTCAGTTCGTGGGCGGCCGCGACGTCAGCGTGAACTTCGACATGCAGTCGTTCACGGCCCTGCAAACCGGCGACTTCATCGAAGTCTGCCGTTCGCCGTATCGGGTACCGTTCCTGCATCCGCGCGGGCATAGTCACTTCGCCACCTTGCGACGCAAGCTGCACTGGAACGAATACCCGTCCGAGGAGGATCGCCGGCTGTTCTGACGGCGCTGCGCATAATGCTTCGTCTTCTGTCGATTCGCGATTTTGTGATTGTCGAAACCCTCGATCTCGAGTTCGAGCAGGGTTTTACAGTATTCTCCGGCGAAACCGGTGCGGGCAAATCGATCTTGATCGACGCGCTGGCGCTGGTGCTCGGCGGTCGCGCCGATCCTGACGTAGTGCGCCTCGGCGCCGCACGGGCGGAGGTCAGCGCACAGTTCGACGTAGGTGCCGAGGTGGCCGCATGGCTGGACGCGCATGCACTGGATGCGCCGACCGAGTTGCCAAACGGCAGCGACGCCGGGATCGCCGGCACCGTACTGTTGCGCCGCGTGGTCGACGCGGGCGGGCGTTCGCGCGCCTTTATCAACGGCAGCGCCGCCACCCTGACGCAGCTTCGGGAAATGGGCGAGATGCTGGTGGACATTCACGGCCAGCATGCGCATCAACAACTGATGCGCCCCGACAAGCAACGCGAACTGTTCGACGCGCATGCACAGCTTGGCGCGCAAGTGGCGGAAGTCACGCGCGCCTGGCGTGGCTGGCGCGAAGCCGGCGCCGCACTGGACAGCGCCCTACGGGCCGAGCAGCAATCCCAGCAGGAACGCGAGCAACTGAGCTGGCAGATCGCCGAATTGGAAAAGCTCGCGCCCGAAACTGGCGAATGGGAAACGATCGGTGCCGAGCATCGCCGCCTGTCGCACGCCGCCAGTCTGTTGGATGGCGTCGGCAGCATTTCAGCCGCGCTGCAAGACGACGACGGCGCGATACTCAGTCAATTGGGTGGCATGGTCAGCAAGTTGCGCGAACTGGCGGGCATCGACGCCAGCTTGAACGATGCCTTGGCGGCCCTCGAGCCCGCCGAAATCCAATTGCAGGATGCCGCGCACACACTGAGCCACTACCTGCAGCGCGTCGATCTCGATCCGCAAAGGCTGGCTGAAGTGGATGAACGGCTACAGGCTCTGCACGGCGCGGCGCGGCGCTTGCGCTTACGTCCGGAAGAATTGCCGGCGGCATTGATCGAGCGCCGTGCGCGGCTCGATGCGCTCGACGCCGCCGCCGATCTCGACGCATTGACCCAGGCCCGCGAGCAGGCCGCGGCGGTCTATCGAAACCTGGCGAAAAAACTTTCGACGCAACGCGCCAAGGCCGCCGACGCACTGTCGAGCGCGGTCAGCACCGGCATGCAGCAGTTGGCGATGGCCGGCGGCAGCTTCGAGGCGGCGCTGGTGCCACAGGAAGAAGGCGGCCCCTACGGTCTGGAACAAATCGAATTCCGCGTGGCCGGCCATGCCGGCGTGCCCTTACGCGCGCTGGCGAAAGTTGCCTCGGGCGGCGAACTCGCGCGCATCAGCCTGGCGCTCGCGGTGATTGCGGGCGCGGCGGGCAGCGTGCCGACGCTGATCTTCGACGAAGTCGACGCCGGCATCGGCGGCGCAGTCGCCGAGGTGGTCGGCCGGCTATTGCATCAGCTCGGATCGATCCGGCAAGTGCTGTGCGTCACGCATCTGCCGCAAGTCGCGGCACGCGGCGATAGCCATTTCAGCGTCAGCAAACAGACGCTGCCTTCGGGGCAGACGGTCAGCGCGGTAGTGTCGCTCGAGCGCCCGGGGCGGGTCGACGAAATCGCCCGCATGCTCGGCGGTATCGAGATCACGCCGACGACCCGGCGCCATGCGAAGGAAATGCTTACCGACTGATGCGACGGGGCTGATGCTTGGCCAGCTGTCAACCACTGCGTTGACTACGCAGCAGTGACCGCGGCATCGTTGCCGAACATGCGCGTCCACAGCGCCAGCACCGCGTCGCGATACTGGCTGACGCGTTCGGGCGGCACGCGCGCGGCTTCCATGCCGTCGAGCCGCAGCCGATGCTGCAACGCTCGATACTGCCGATAAGCATCACCGACCGTCGCCGCTTCATCGGCGGTTACCACACCCAGCGCAGCCAAGGCTCGCAGCAGCCCGATATTGCCGATATCCGCGACCAGTTCCGGGTAACGCGATGCATGGCCGAGCACCAGGTATTGCACGATGAACTCGATATCGACCATGCCGCCGCGGTCGTGCTTCAAGTCGAAATCGACGCTGCGATTCGGATGACCCTCGTGCACGCGCTGCCGCATCGAGACGATTTCCTTGGCCAGCAGCGCCGCATCGCGCGGCACGGTAATCACCTCACGCCGGATTTCCTCGAAGGCGCTGCCAATGGCCGGATCACCCGCGCAGAAGCGTGCGCGCGTCAGGGCTTGATGTTCCCACACCCAGGCGGTATTCGCATCGCCCTGTTCGCGCATTTGATAGCGACGGAACGCCTTCAGCGGCGTAACCAGCAGCCCGGCCGCGCCGCTCGGACGCAAACGCAGATCGACGTCGAACAAGGTGCCCGCACCAGTGGCGGTGGTCAGCCAACTGATCAGGCGACGCGCGAAACGCGCATAGGTATCGTCCGCATCACCACCGCCATCCGGGCTTTCGTCGTAGAGAAAAATCAGGTCGAGATCCGATGCGTAGCCCAGCTCTTTGCCGCCCAACTTGCCGTAGGCAATGATTGCAAAACGCAACGCTTCCTCATGACGGCGCGGCAGCCCTTGCCACACCGCATGCAAGGTCACCTCCAGCACCGCATCGGCCAGATCGGACAGGCAGTCGCTGACCTGTTCGACCGTCAATTTGCCCGACAGATCTGCCAGCAGAATGCGGAATACTTCGGCGTGATGCGCATGCCGCAACATGTCCATGCGCTGTTCGACGCCATCGGCTGCGGCTAATCGGGCGGACAACATGCCGCGGAAACCGGGCCAGTCGAACGGCGCCGCTTGCGCATCGTCGTCCAGCAACTCGTCGAGCAATTGCGGATGCTGCAGCAGATAGCCGGCGGCCCAGCGCGAGTTCGACAGGACCCGCAGCACACGGCCCAGCGCCGCCGGATATTCGCCGAGCAACGACAAATAGGCTTTACGACGGCTGATGGCTTCGATCAGGTCGACAAAACGCGACAAGGTGGTGGCGCGTACGGTGGCCGGTTCGAAACTGCGCAGCCGCGCGACGGCGCGCGCCATCAGACTATCGAGGCGGATGCGGCTGGCCTCGGGCAACTGCGCATAACGGCCCGAGCGTCGCAAGGCCATCAAACGTTCCAGTGCGTCGTCACTGTCGACGAAACCTTGCGTATCGAGCCATTGCGCCAGCAGCGCGCGGCCCCCTTCCAGCGCGTCGCCAACGCTCTGTTGCGCATCATCGGCCGAGCCGAAAGCATCGCGCCAAAGCGCCAGGAAAGCGGCTTCGTCTTGCCGCGCGGCATCGCCCGTCTGCGCATCCGCCACGCCTTCCTGCCCATCCTTGTCGGCGAATATGCGATCGAATTGCGCTTCGACAAAATCACGATGTGCGCTCAAGCTCGCATATAGCGCCGTGTAGTCGTCGAAACCCATCGCCAACGCCAGACGCTGACGATCGCCGGCGTCCACCGGCATGGCGTGGGTCTGCGCATCGTCCAGGTATTGCAGCCGATGTTCGAGGCGTCGCAAGAACCGGTAGCTGTCGCGCAAACGCTCGACCGTCTTGATGTCGATCAGGCCAAGCACCGCAGAGCGATCGAGCGCTACACGGGTGGGCCGTACGCGCAGCCCGGCATCCTGACCGCCGCGTATCAGTTGGAACACCTGCGCGATGAATTCAATTTCGCGGATGCCGCCGCGGCCGAGCTTGATGTCGTCGGCAATTTCCGGACGCATGGTGGCGCGGCGCAAAGCCTCCTGGCCGATCTGCACATGCAGCGAACGCAGCGCTTCGATCACGCCGAAATCGAGATAGCGTCGATAGACGAAGGGCCGCACCAGGCTTTCGAGTTGCGGTGCCAGCACGTCGGGCGGCAAACCCGCGCCGTCGTCGGTCAGCGACAGCAGCCGCCCCTTGATCCACGCGTAGCGTTCCCACTCGCGCCCTTGTGCATAGAAATATTCTTCGAGCATTGCCAATGGGCACACCAACGGCCCCGAATCGCCGTTCGGCCGCAGCCGCATATCGACGCGAAACACATAGCCGTCGGCGGTACGTTCGCTCAGCATGCCGATCAGCTTGCGACCCAGGCGCGTGAAATATTCGTGGTTCGACAGCGTGCCACGTGTGCCCCCGGCGGTGCTGCCGTCTTCCTCGTAGACGAACACCAGGTCAATATCCGACGACACGTTCAGTTCGCGGCCGCCGAGCTTGCCCATCCCCACCACGCCCAGGCTCAGGGCATCACCACGACCCGGCGAGAGCGGCGCGCCGTACTGCGCTTGCAGACCGCCTTGCAACTCGGTGACGGCGCGTGCGATCGATAGTTCGGCCAGGTCGCTCATCGCTTCGACCACTTCTTCGAGTTCGGCCAGACCCGATAAATCGCGCTCCATGACGACGCAAAAGACTTCGTTGCGCAGTTGGCGCAAGGCCGTCATCAAGCTCGCCTCGCCGCTACCGTTGCCCGCCGCGGGTGCTGTCGGCGACTGCGCCGCGAGCAACTCGTCGAGGCGCGCGCTCATGCGCGCCCGCGTCACCGGCACGCCGGCCGCGCCCGCCACGTAGGCATGCAGCGAGGGTGCGGCGCTCAGCAAGCGCTGCGCATATCTTGAAAAGGTGGCGCAGACCAGCGCCGGGTTGGCAGCACCTGCGGGCAGGGATAGCGCGGCCTGTTGCGCTGCTGGGGTCTCGGGCATGATGGCGTCCGGTCGCGGGTTGGGCGGAGAGAGAAACAGGTGCGCTGTGTTAAATTGGGCCGACACCGGCTTAAGCCTCATCATACTAGCGCCTTCGCATGCCCGACCGCCCAGCAACGCCTGCAGAGACCGACGTGCGAAATCCAGATAGGCCCAGGGACAGGCGCGTCTTGCGGCGGGTACTGAAGGGGCTCCTGCTTGTCGTTGCGATCATCTATTTCATCATCGGCCTTGCCGCCCTGGGCGTGCGCTATGTCATCGCCCCGCATATCGATGCCTTCCGACCGCGCATTGAAGCGCTTGCCAGTCGCGCGCTGGGCGCACCCGTCAGCATCGGCCGACTGAGTGCCAGTTGGCAGGGGCTCTCGCCCACCCTCGACGTCGACGCATTAAAGATCACGCCGGGACTTTCCGTCGAACATCTGCACGCGGTCGTCGCCTGGCGGTCGCTATTGCACGGCCAGCCGGTTTTCGAGCAATTGCAGATCGACGCCCCCGACCTCCTCGCGCAACGTGATGCGCAGGGGCACCTGTCGATTGCCGGTGTCACGCTGCGCCGGCGTGGTGGCCATCCCTACGCGTTCATGGATTGGCTGCTCGAACAAGGTACCGTTGTGCTGCGTCAAGGCACATTGCATTGGCGCGATCAGACGCGCGCAGCGCCGCCGGCCACGCTGCGCGGGCTGCAGCTAGTAGTACGCAATAGCCTGACTTCGCATGAGATCGGCTTGCAAGGCCACGGCGACGACGGCACCGTGGGCGCGCTAGACGTGCGCGCGCGCTTCAACCATGCGCTGTTGAGCGAGCGCGGCAATCCCATGCACTGGACCGGGCGCGCTTATCTGTCGATCAATGCGGCCGACCTGACGGCCATCGGCGCCTATCTACCCGTCGGCAAACTGCAACCGGCGCAAGGCCATGTCGGCGCCCAAGCCTGGTTATCGTTCGCCGACGGCCATGCCAGCGACGCGCACGGCTCGATACAAGGCAATGCGATAGTGCTGGCCATCGACGACAAGCTACAGCGGCTGGAATTGCCGTCACTCGCGGCGCAATGGTCACTCAATCAGCGCAGCAACGACTATCGAATCTCGCTGCACGACCTGTCGATGGAAATTGCCGGGCAAGCACCGCTGCAAGACGGCACGCCGGTGCTGCGTGTGTTGCACATCGGGCGTTTCGACGGCCGCTATCGCGCGGCGGCGCCGGGGCGCGGGGAAATCATCGCGGCATCGGGAGACATCGTCGATCTCGGCCTGCTGGCAGAGATCGGCGGCTCGCTGCCCTTGCCCGCTCGCGTCGCGACGCGCCTGGCGCTGCTTGATCCGCGCGGCGTGCTGACCAACTATCAACTCGATTTCGAGCGCGCGGCGCCCCCGCCCGACGCCAGCGCGGCGACGATTCGCGCGAGCGCCAACGCTGGCAGCGCGCCGCTGATTCGCTATCGCATCGCGGCGCGTTTCGACCACGCCGGGCTGGCGGCGCAGCAGCCGCCGCCGGGCCTGACAGCGGCCGGCCATCCACGTGCCGGCGCACCTGGCTTCGACAATATGTCCGGACGCATCGACGCCGACGAATCGAAGGGCGCGCTCACGCTCGACGCGCAAAACGCTGGCGTGACGATACGTGGGCTGTTCGACGAACCGCGTCTGGCCTTCGACGCGCTGCGCGGTCAGGCAAGCTGGCATATCGGCGGCCTGGATGCCGCGGCCGGATCGGCTTCGGCGACAGCGACAGCGACAGCGGCCTCGGTAGCTTCGTCGGCAGCGGCATCCGCGACCCCTACCGTGTCGACCACCGCGGCCAGCGCCAGCGTCGCCACCGTCGCGCCGCTCGCCCGTGCACCGGCACCAACCATCACGTCGGCGACCTTGGCCGATGCGAGTGCCGCGGCCCAGGCGGCTGCTTCGACCAGCGTGGCGGTTCCTGTCGCGACCGCGTTATCGCGCGTGCCGGGACAATTCATACACGTCGACAGCGCCAAGTTCGCGTTCTCGAATGCCGACGCCAACGGTACGCTTGCGGTCGGATTCCATGGCCCCTTTGCCGATCTGCGCGCCGGCAGGCTCGATCTGAACGCCGTGCTCGACAGCATGCAAGTCGCCCGCGTGCCACGTTACCTGCCGACCAGCATCAGTCCAAAAATACGCGCCTATCTTGGTCACGCGCTGCTAGCGGGGCAAGGCCGTCACGGCACCTTGCAGATCCACGGGCCGTTGAATGAATTCCCCTTCAACCGTCATCCCGATACGGGCGTGTTTCGAATCGCCGCGCCGTTCACGGGCGCGCGCTTCGACCCATCGCCTTACCCGCCGCTGCGGCTGATCGACGGCAGCGTTCAACACTGGCCAACCGTCAACGCCATTTCCGGCCACTTCGACCTGGACGGCCCGCACCTGGGCTTCGACGTCACGCACGGCGAATACAAGCGCGTGGTGCTGAGCGGCGTGCAGGGACGTATTCAGAATCTTGCCGATCGGCAGGAAGGCATGGTGATTCGCGGCGCCGCAAACGGACCGCTGGCCGATATGCTCGACTATGGCAACGGCGGTCCGCTGCCGGTGTGGACCGGTCATGCCAGCGAACGGCTGCACGCCACCGGCAATGCCGCGCTTAGCCTGACCTTGAAGGTGCCGCGCCGACCGCCGGCGCCGCTCAATGCTCCGCCCACCGTTCCCGTCAAGCGCGCCCAGTTCGACGGTGCGCTGGCATTCGACGGCAACACCCTGACCTACGACAAGGCGCCCCCCATCAGCGAGCTGCATGGACGCTTGAACTTCGGCCCGCACCGCTTCGCACTGCAGGACGTAAAAGGCCGCTTTCTCGGCGGCCCGCTGAGCGTAACCGGCGGCTTGCATCCCGACGGCTCCGCCTCGGTGGCCGGCAACGGTCGGCTTACCGCCGCGGGCTTGCAAGATTTCATCGGCAGCGCATCGGCCGTGGCGCCGTTCATGCATAGGCTGAGCGGCGAGCTGGCCTATGCGCTGAATGTCGACGCGCATAGCCATGCGCCGCCGCAGATCACGCTCAGGTCCGACCTGGTCGGACTGGGCTCGGCCTTGCCCGCGCCGTTAGACAAAGCAGCGGCGGCCAGCATGCCGCTGAATCTGTCGGTCACCTCGCCACAACCGCCGGACGAGCCTGCACCGGTAGCGGACGTGTTACCCGGCTCGCGGTCGCCGAGTGCGGCCGGCCCCAAGGTGAAGCCGCCGCAGCACATCGTGCTGACGCTTGGGCCGATCGCCGCGGACTTCGTGCGCGGCGGCGGTACCGTGCCGCCGACGATTGCCGGGGCGATCGGCGTCAATCACCCGGCCGTGGCCCCGGCACATGGCATCGTCGCGAACGTCATGCTCGACACCTTCGACGCCGACGCCTGGCGCGCGCTGGTCGCGCAGGCGGCGCGCTCGGCGCAGGCCGGAGCCAATAACCCGAACGCCACCCCAGCCTCACCCTCAGCATCGGCATCGGCGTCGGCGTCGGCAATGGCGGCGAATTCGACCGCGCCGTCGGATACCGAAGCGGCGCCAGCCAGCGCGTCCATCGCCTCGCTCGCGGCCGCGCAGAAATTTCGTTTGAGCCCGGCGCTGCTGCCATCGGCCGTCGATATTCGCATCGGCACATTGACGCTGCTGTCACGACGCTGGGATGGTGTCGCGCTAACCGCTGCGCAACAGAACAGCCAATGGCAAGCACATCTCGATTCGGCCCAGGTAGCGGGCGATATAGATTGGCGCCCCGCACACGTTGCCGCCAACGGTGCGCCTTCCGGCGGCGCACTGCAGGCGCATTTCAGCCGCGTGAATGTGCCTGACGCGCCACCTGACGCCAGCAAGGTTTACCCGCCGCACAGCGTTACCTTGCCGACCGAACCACCGCTCGGACTGCCGTCTCTCGACATCGCGATCGACCGTCTGTCGATCGGCAAGCGCGACCTGGGACAGATCGGCCTGCATGCGTACAACGCCGAAAACGCAGGGGTGGCCGCGCTGATTGTCGATCCGCTCACGCTCGACAGCCCAGCCGCTCATCTGAACTTCAGCGGTAGCTGGCGCGCCAGCCAAAACGTCGCGGCCGATGCGCCGACCACCTCGGTGAGCTTCAAGGCGGATATCGTCGATGCCGGCAAGCTGATCCAGCAACTGGGCTTTCCGCGCAGTCTGCAACGCGGCGCCGGCAGCGTTTCGGGCAATCTCGATTGGCGCGGCGCGCCCGCCGCCATCGACTACTCCTCGCTGAACGGCAAGCTGTTGCTCGACCTGCGTCGGGGTCAGATTCTCAAGGCCGAGCCGGCCATCGGCAAGTTGATCGGCCTGCTGAGCCTGCAAACCCTCGGCCGCCTGCTGATGCTCGATTTCAGTGGCGTGTTTGGCGCGGGCTTGCCTTTCGACCGCGTGCACGGTACCGCCGATGTCACCGCCGGCGTCGTGCGTTCCGATGATTTCGAGCTTACCGGCCCGGCCGCACACGCCACCGTGCGTGGCGAGGCCGATCTGGTGCGCAATCGTGAAGACCTGCTGATAACCGCCATCCCGCATATCAACGCCGGCTCGGCGTCGCTCGCGGCGGCCATCGTCAACCCCTTGATCGGCCTGGGCAGCCTGGTGGCCCAATTGGTTCTGTCGGAATCGCTAGCCAGGCGTTTTGCGCTGCGGTATCACGTTACCGGCACGCTATCGTCCCCGCATATTGAACGATTGAAGGGCAATCGCGGTAATATGGATCCTCCGTCGAACCCGCCGCAAAGTGGCGTTCCCGCCGGTGCTTCCGACAGTATTTCCACGGTGACCCCATGAGTGCTTCATCCGCACCGTCCGCCGGCCCTTCTGCCGCCGCGCCGGCTTCCAGCGCTGCGCGGTTTCGCGTGGCCGCACTACAGATGGTCAGCAAACCCGACCTCGATGCCAACCTGGCCGACGCCGCGGCGTTGATCGCCGAGGCCGCGCGAAATGGCGTGCAGATGGTGCTGCTGCCTGAGTATTTCTGCCTGATGGGCCGCCACGACAGCGACAAGGTGGCGATACGCGAAACGCCGGGCGACCTGGCAAACGGCGTGATTCAACGCATGCTGGAAGAATCGGCGCGCACGCATCGCGTATGGGTGGTCGGCGGCACCTTGCCGCTGGTGGCGCCCGAGCCCGAACGCGTGCTGAACACCACGCTGGTGTTCGATCCAACCGGCCGCCAGGTGGCGCGCTACGACAAAATCCACTTGTTCAGCTTTTCGCAGGGCGACCAGGCGTTCGACGAGTCGCGCACCATCCGGCCGGGCAGCGCACCGACCACCTTCGACGCACCATTCGGTCGCGTCGGCCTGTCAATCTGCTACGACCTGCGCTTTCCCGAGCTATATCGGGCTTTTGGCGATTGCGCCTTGATTGTGGTGCCTTCCGCCTTCACCTATACGACGGGTTCGGCGCACTGGGAAATCCTGCTGCGCGCCCGCGCCATTGAAAATCAATGCTACGTACTCGCCGCCGCGCAAGGCGGTCGCCATGAAAACGGCCGTCGCACCTGGGGGCACAGCATGCTGATCGATCCATGGGGCAATATCGTGGCGCAGCGAGAAGAAGGACCGGGCATCGTCGCCGGCGACATCGATCCGCAGCGCATTGCTGAAGTGCGCGCCAGTCTTCCGGCTCTCGGACATCGCGTCATCAGGTGATGGGCGTTTCACGCCATCGCCGCAACCGAACCTCTCTATGAACATCATCGAACCTGGCATCCGCAACCTGGCTACCGCGAAAGAAATGCTGCTCACGCCCTATGGGCTCGACGAGACGCAGCTCTCCGCCGTGCTGGCGTCGATCTTCACGCATCGCGTGGACTACGCCGACCTGTATTTCCAGATGACGCGCAGCGAAGGCTGGAGCCTGGAAGAAGGCATCGTCAAATCGGGCAGCTTCAGTATCGAACAGGGCGTGGGCGTGCGCGCGATCGCGGGCGAACGTACCGCCTTCGCCTACTCCGACGAACTGTCGGCCGATGCATTGATGCAGGCCGCCGATGCCACGCGGGCGATTGCGCGACGCGGCAGCGGCGGTCGCGCGCGGGTGGGCCAGGCGCGCGGCGCTACGCGTCTCGGGCCGCTGGGCACGCGCGAACTGACGGGGATCGGCGGACGCGATCTGTATCGGGCGGCCGATCCGCTGTCGTCGCTCGACGCCACCGCGAAAGTGGCGCTGCTCGAACGCGTCGAACAAATGGCGCGCGCGCGTGATCCGCGCATCGTGCAGGTGATGGCCGGTCTGGCTGCTGAATACGACGTGGTGCTGGTGGCGCGCAGCGACGGCGCGCTGGCCGCCGACGTGCGCCCGCTGGTGCGGGTGTCGGTCACGGTTATCGCCAAGCAGGGCGATCGTCGCGAAGTCGGCACCAGCGGCGGCGGCGGACGCTTCGACTATGGCTATTTCGACGATGCGACGCTCAGTCACTATGTCGATGAGGCAGTCCGCTCGGCGCTGGTCAATCTCGATGCGCGCCCCGCGCCGGCCGGGAATATGACGGTCGTGCTCGGACCGGGCTGGCCCGGCGTGCTGTTGCACGAAGCCATCGGCCACGGCCTGGAAGGCGATTTCAATCGCAAGGGTTCTTCGGCATTCGCGGGTCGCATCGGCGAGCGCGTGGCCGCGAAAGGCGTCACCGTGGTCGATGACGGCACGCTGCCGAACCGCCGCGGTTCGCTGAATATCGATGACGAAGGTAACCCCACGCAGTGCACGACGCTGATCGAGGACGGCGTGCTGAAGGGCTACATCCAGGATTCGCTGAACGCGCGCTTGATGAAAATGCCGATCACCGGCAACGCCCGGCGCGAGTCGTATGCGGCGCTGCCGCTGCCGCGCATGACCAACACCTACATGCTCGGCGGCGACAAGGATCCGGCCGAAATCATCGCCTCGGTAAAAAACGGTTTGTATGCAGCAAACTTCGGCGGCGGCCAAGTCGATATCACCAACGGCAAGTTCGTGTTCTCCGCGTCCGAGGCCTACATGATCGAGAACGGCAAGATCACCTATCCGGTGAAAGGCGCCACCTTGATCGGCAGCGGTCCGGAATCGTTGAAATACGTAACGATGATCGGCAACGACATGGCGCTGGATCCGGGCGTGGGCGTGTGCGGCAAGGAAGGGCAAAGCGTGCCGGTGGGCGTGGGCCAGCCGACCCTGCGCATTGAACGCATGACGGTGGGCGGCACGGTATAAAGCTTGGTTTGGCGCGGTGGGCGGCAGGCGCGCTGCCTGCTTCTCGCGCAGAGCATGGATCACGCGAATCATGCGGCCATGGCTTGCGCGGCCGATGCGTCGGTTGACGCGCCCAGGCACCGAAGTACCGCGCCCATCGATGCTTCGGTACAACTTTTCCGCATTATTTGCCAATCTGCTTGCGGGCCTCGATTTCACGGCGTATAACGTCACTCACACTTCAGCACCCAAAGCGTTTAAAGAAAATGTTCGGTTCGTTCTACTTTTACTTCTTCTACGATCTCAATCCCATGGCGGACCGAGAGGCGTGTTGACGTAAAGTGAACCCTCCGAAAAAACCGCCAGCCCGTCTGGCGGTTTTTTTTTAGTCTCAGGAAAAACATGCCTCCGCACAACACCGACGACGTCCGGATACGAGAGTTGAAAGAATTGATTCCACCGGCCCATTTAATCCGCGAATTCAGTTGCGACGAAAGTCGCTCGGATCTGATATTCCAATCGCGCGATGCCATGCATCGCATCCTGCACGGCATGGATGATCGGCTGATCGTCATCATCGGCCCCTGCTCGATCCATGATCCGCGCGCCGCGCTCGACTACGCGGCACGGCTCGCGACCGAGCGCGCCCGCTTCGCCGACGAACTCGAGATCGTCATGCGCGTGTATTTCGAGAAGCCGCGCACCACCGTCGGCTGGAAAGGCTTGATCAACGATCCGTACATGGACAACAGCTTCAAGATCAACGACGGCCTGCGGATGGCGCGTGAGCTGTTGTTCAATATCAACGGCCTGGGCGTGCCGGCCGGTACCGAATACCTGGACATGATCAGTCCGCAATACATCGCCGACCTCATTTCGTGGGGTGCAATCGGCGCACGTACCACTGAATCGCAAGTGCATCGCGAACTGGCCTCTGGCTTGTCGTGCCCGGTGGGCTTCAAGAACGGCACCGACGGTAACGTCAAGATCGCCGTCGACGCCATCAAGGCCGCTTCGCAACCCCATCATTTCCTGTCGGTAACGAAAGGCGGACATTCCGCGATCGTTTCCACCGCAGGCAATGAGGACTGCCACATCATCTTGCGCGGCGGCAAGCAGCCGAATTTCGACGCGGCCAGTGTCGATTCGGCGTGCGCGGAAATCGGGCGCGCGGGATTAGCCGCCCGTCTGATGGTCGACGCCAGCCATGCGAATAGCCAGAAGAAACATGAAAACCAGATTCCGGTATGCGCGGACATCGGCCGGCAGCTCGCTGCGGGCGAAGAACGCATCGTCGGCGTAATGGTGGAATCCAATCTTGTGGGCGGTCGCCAGGATCTGACGCCGGGGCAAGAGCTGACGTATGGTCAGAGCGTGACCGATGCTTGTATCGATTGGGACAGCAGCCTTGAAGTGCTGCAAACTCTTGCCGGCGCAGTCCGGGCGCGACGCGTTGCGCGGGGCAACGGCAATTAGTCTGAAATGGCAAAGCGGAGTGCCCAACTGGGCCGCTCCGCTTTTGCTACGAACTGTCTACGCACGTCACGAGGCGCCTGAATCGTCAAATGGGGCTCGTGCAGCGCGCATCGATCGAGCAATGAACCGATTAGCTCGGCACCCCAGGCAGCGGCAATCCGCCATCGATGCCTTCGATATCGTTCGCCATCTGTTCGCACAACGCCACCAGCAGTCCGGCCGGCAACGACGCACATCCGACATTCGTCGTCGTGCCCGTGGCATGAGCAGAAGTAATGCCCATGGTCAGCACACCGGCACTTAGCGCCAACGCCACCACTCGTTTGATTGCCTTCATTGAATATCTCCTTTTTAAGTAGAACCAATTATCTTGCGCTGGACGGTCAGCGCGAAATAAGTATAGGCGGTACTGACGCGAGGCCGAGGCGATCGGCTCTATAGGAGAATTCGGCTCGAAGCAGCGCCCTGTCTCGAAATTACCATCCCGAATTTATTAACGAGATAGATGCGCGGCGGCGCGTTGGTGAGTGGGGTCAGCTTGGCTGAGAGTCTTGCGGACGGCGCTGCCAAAGTACATCCGTGCCTCCTTCGGCGCGATTGAGCACACGCGACAGGACGAACATCAGATCGGAAAGTCGATTTAGATATTGCCGCACGGGCGCCCTTACGGCATCGCGCTGTGCAAGCGTGACGATGGCCCGCTCGGCGCGCCGGCAAACGGTACGGCAAACGTGCGCCAGCGCCGCGGCGCGCGTGCCGCCTGGCAAAACGAATTCGGCCAAAGGCGGCAACGCAGCGTTATAGCGGTCGATGGCTTGGTCGAGATTTGCTACGTGCCGTGCGCCGAGCATCTCATGTCCAGGAATGCACAACTCGCCGCCCAGATCGAAGAGATCGTGCTGAACTGTGCGCAGACACGCCGCGATCTCGGTCGGCAGTGCTTCGGCCAGTAGCACGCCCAGGCTGGCGTTCAGTTCGTCGACCTCTCCCAGTGCGTGAATTCGGGCATCGTCTTTTGCGACACGACTGCCGTCGCCAAGCCCCGTGCTGCCATCGTCGCCGGTACGGGTGGTGATTCTGCTTAAACGATTACTCATCTGTATTTCGCCTCAATGCGCGACGGCGCTCCGTCGCTAGCGCTTATGCCGTTGCCGTTGCCGTTGCCGTTGCCGTTGCCTGCCGATGCTGACGCCGACGCGATGCCGATGCGGAACCCGCGGCCGCATTTACAAAGAACATTCGTGCGGGCGGCCCGCGCCGAACGGCCTGCATAATGCCCGCGCATTATAGATTCCCCTGCCCATGGCGCCCGCTCGGACACGGAATCGGCTGTAAAATCATCCGCCTAAGCACCGGGTGACCGGCTAGGAGACTTTGACGTGAACCACCCCACGCTGCATCCCGCCTTTGTCCGTCGCGCGTTTCCGGACGAACTCCTCGCGCAATTGAAAGCCTTGTTCGCCGAACGAGTCAGCACTGCCGAGGCCGTACGCGCCCACCACGGTCGCGACGAGTCGGCGTTCGACCCGCAGTTGCCCGATGCGGTCGTCTTCGCGCAAACCACCGAAGAAGTGTCGCAAATCGTCAAACTTTGCGCGCAGCATCAGGTGCCGGTGATTCCCTACGGCAACGGTTCGTCGCTGGAAGGCCACCTGCTGGCCATCCACGGCGGCGTCTCGGTTGATCTTTCGGGAATGAACCGTGTCATTGCGGTCGACGTCGACGATCTGACCGTAACCGTCGAGGCCGGCGTATCGCGCAAACAGCTCAATGAGCATCTGCGCGAGACCGGACTGTTCTTTCCGATTGACCCGGGCGCGGATGCAAGCATCGGCGGCATGTCCGCCACGCGCGCTTCCGGCACCAATGCCGTGCGCTACGGTTCGATGCGCGAAAACGTGCTGGCGCTGACGGTGGTGCGCGCCGACGGCACCATCATCAAGACCGGCACGCGCGCCAAGAAGTCGGCGTCGGGATATGACCTGACGCGTCTGTTTGTCGGATCGGAAGGCACGCTGGGCGTTATTACCGAAATAACCGTGCGCTTGTATCCGCAGCCCGAAGCCGTGTCGGCCGCCATCTGCGCCTTCCCCAGTATGGGCGAGGCGGTGCGCTCGGTGATTCAGATCATTCAGCTGGGCGTGCCGATCGCGCGCGTCGAATTCGTCGATGCGCTGGCGATCAGCGCCATCAACGCCCATTCGCAGATGACGATGAAAGCCTCGCCGACGCTGTTTTTCGAGTTCCACGGCAGCCCCGCGGGCGTTGCTGAACAAGCGGGAATCGTGCAGGAAATTGCCACGGAAAATGGCGGCCAGGACTTTGCCTGGGCAACCCATCCGGAAGATCGCAGCCGGCTTTGGAACGCGCGCCACAATGCGTTGTTCGCGATTTTGCAGACGCAGCCGGGCAGCCGTGCGATCACGACCGACGTTTGCGTACCGATTTCGCGGCTGGCTGAATGCGTGGTTGAGACAGAGCGCGATTTGAACGCGTCAGGATTGAAATGCCCAATTGTCGGCCATGTCGGCGACGGCAATTTTCATGTGTGTATTCTGGTCGATCCGACGCGGCCCGAGCAATTTGCCGCGGCGGAGCGCCTGAACCAGCGCATCGTTGCGCGCGCACTCGCGATGGATGGCACTTGCACCGGCGAGCATGGCATCGGCCTGCACAAAATGGGCTTCTTGATCGACGAACACGGCGCCGAAGCCATTGCGACGATGCGCGCAATCAAGCATGCGCTCGATCCTCACAACCTGATGAATCCAGGCAAAGTGTTCGACTTCGTCGATTAGGCAGCGCGCGGCTTAGCGAATGCCGGAGCGGTATGCTTCGGCTTCGATTTCGAGGCGTTGAGCGTGCAAACGCAGCGCGTAGATCAATTCTTCGCGGAACCAGGCCAGGGCGCGGTGCGAAGCGATATCAAGACGGGAAAACAAGGAAAAGTTGCGTGAGCTCATGATGGCAGCCTGTTTAGGTGGAACACCTAGGTAATAACCCTAATAGTACGCCTGCCTATATTGCGGTGCAACACCTGTTGTTTATTTGTTGATTTAGTCCCCATCGATGACCGATATTTCCCAAGGTTTGCGCGAAGTTCATCAGAGGATCGAGCAAGCGGCGGCCGCCGCGGGGCGCTCTGCCGCCGCAATAAACCTGCTGGCGGTGTCCAAGACCTTTGGGGCCGAACAAGTGCGAGCCGCCTATGACGCGGGCCAATGTGCGTTCGGTGAAAACTATCTGCAGGAAGCACTGGCGAAGCAGGACGCGCTGATTGCACTGCGCGAGCGCTTGACCTGGCACTTCATCGGCCCCATCCAAAGCAATAAAACTCGCGCGATCGCCGAGCGCTTCGACTGGGTACATGCAATCGATCGATTGAAGATTGCCGAGCGGCTTGCCGAGCAGCGACCCGCGCAACTGCCGCCGCTGCAGGTCTGCATCCAGGTCAATATTCAGGGCGAGGCCAGCAAGAGCGGCGTGGCGCCGGACGCCGCGCTCGAACTGGCTCGCCAAATAGTCGAGTTGCCGCGCCTGCGTCTGCGTGGTCTGATGTCAATTCCCGAGGCGACAGTCGACGTCGACGCGCAACGCATACCGCACCGCGCGCTGCGCGAACTGGCCGAACAACTGCGCGCTAACGGTATACCGCTCGATACGCTGTCGATGGGCATGTCGGCGGATCTGGAAGCCGCCGTCGCGGAAGGTGCCACCATAGTGCGCGTCGGCAGTGCAATTTTCGGCAGCAGGCCGCGGCCGCTTGCTTGAGCGGGGGCGGCCTGCCCGCATGACCATTCTTTAGGAAGAACCCAATGGACGTCCTATTCATAGGCGGCGGCAATATGGCCAGCGCGCTGATCGGTGGACTACTGGCGCGTGGCGCGAAAGCCGCGCAATTGTGCGTCGTCGACCCATTACCCGACGCGCGCGAGCGCATTAGTTCGAGCTATTCGGTGCGCACGGCGGAAGTGGCGGACGACGCGCTGCTGCGCGCCGCCGAGGTCATCGTCCTGGCCGTCAAGCCGCAGCAACTGAAAGCGGTAGCGACCGCTCTCGGGTCGCGCGTGGCCGATGCGCTGGTTCTCAGCATCGCCGCCGGAATCAGCGCCGTCGATCTGTCGCGGTGGTTGGGCGACCATCAACGGCTGGTGCGAGCAATGCCGAACACCCCGGCGCTGATCGGCAAGGGCATCACCGGCGCTTTTGCGTATTCCGGCACGCACGGTGAATTGCCGCCGGCCGACCGCGCTCGCGCTGCACGCGTGCTGGAAGCGGTGGGCGCGCTCATTTGGTGCGATAGCGAAAGTCAGATCGACGCCATCACGGCCATTTCAGGCAGCGGACCGGCCTACGTCTTCTATTTCATCGAGGCGCTGGAAGCGGCGGCGCGCCAACTGGGCTTCGATGACGCGCAGGCGCGCCAGTTGGCCCTCACGACGTTCTCGGGGTCAGTGGAATTGGCGCAGGCATCAGAGGAAAGCGTCGCCATGCTGCGTCAGCGGGTGACGTCGCCGGGCGGCACTACGGCTGCGGCGCTAGCGGCTTTCGAAGCGCACAAGGTGAGCGCGGGCATCGTCAGCGGGGCGCTGGCGGCGCAGCAGCGTGCACAGCAGATGGCCGAGGAGTTCGGACGCGCCGAGGGCTGACGAGCGTGAGACCGCGGCAGCGCACGCTCGACCGACTGCAGCAGACCACGGCAGCGCGCTGTCGCGGTCTGCTCAGTGTGTCGCGTAATGCAGCGCCAGCCCGATGAAGAGGACTGCGCCAAGCCAATTATTGTGATTGAACGCGGCGAAGCAGCCAGCGCGATCGCGGTTGGCAATCAGCCGGTAGTGATACAGCGCGCAAGCCACGGCCAGCAGCAGTCCGACCCAGAACCACAGTGCGAAACCCAGCACGATGCCGAGCACTGCATAGATGCCAAGGAAACCCGCGTAGCAAAGCATTACCGCGAGCACGTCGTAGCGACCGAAGGTGAGCGCCGACGTGCGGATGCCCAGCTTGACGTCGTCATCGCGGTCGACCATTGCGTATTCGGTGTCATAGGCAATCGCCCACAGCACGTTCGCCGCCAACATCACCCAGGCAATCAAAGGCACCTGGTTCTGCACGGCGGCGAAGGCCATCGGAATGCCGAAACCGAAAGCGATGCCAAGATAAGCCTGTGGAATCGCGAAGAATCGCTTGGTGAACGGATAGCTGATCGCTACGAATAGCGCCGGCACCGACAACCAGCGCGTGAGCGCGTTCAGCGGCAATATCAGCGCGAACGCCAGTATCGCCAGCACGGCGGCGATCAGCACCGCCTCCCAGGCGGCGATCTTGCCGGACGTCAACGGCCGGTCGACCGTACGCTGCACATGCCGGTCGATATCTCGATCCGCATAGTCGTTGATCGCGCAACCCGCGGAGCGCATCAGGATCGTGCCGATCACGAAGATCAGCACATAGAGCGGCGGCGGATGTCCGGACGAGGCAATCCACAGCGCCATCAGCGTGGGCCACAGCAGCAGCAGGCTACCGATCGGCTTATGCAGGCGTACCAGCCTGAAATAGAGTGTCGCGCGCCGGGCAAAAGCGGAGCTGTGGACCGAGCCGGGCTGGGAAGAAATAGTCATTGAGAACGCAGGGAACCGCGAGGCAAATCAACTGGCAACGCACGGTGACCGGTGAATCAGCCACCGCGGTCGCTTGAGAGCAAAGATCAGGCGAGCAGCGAACGCAACATCCACGCGGTCTTTTCATGCACTTGCATGCGTTGCGTCAGCAAATCGGCGGTCGGCTCGTCGCCCACGGCGTCGGTTCGTGGGAACAGTTCGCGGGCGGTGCGCGTAACGGCTTCCTGACCTTCGACCAACTGGCGAATCATGTCGGTGGCTTCCGGAACGCCTTCCGCATGCGGAATCGACGACAAACGCGAGAACTCGGTGTAGGTGCCCGGCGCATTGAAACCCAAGGCGCGGATACGTTCGGCGATGTCATCCACGGCCACGGCCAGCTCGGTGTATTGGCCTTCGAACATCAGGTGCAGGGTATTGAACATCGGCCCCGTCACATTCCAGTGGAAATAGTGGGTCTTCAAGTACAGCGTGTAGGTGTCCGCAAGAACCTTGCTCAAGCCATCGGCAATCTCTTTGCGCTCTTTGTCGCCGATGCCGATATTGACGCCGGGTGCGCCTTGTGTGCTGGCCATAATAACTCTCCTCGAAAGATGGAAGCGATGGTTGGTCTGGACCGGCACCGGGTGCCGGGTCGGCCACGATAGCTGCCGAACAGTTTATCCGATCGCGCGAAGCCGACCTGCAGTGACGTGGTTCGCGCCGACCTCACCTGAACGAGATCAAATCATAATATAAAACTATCAAATCTCTTATTTGATTAAAACAATGCTATCGATAGCCGCCTTGATCCCTCGCTGTTCGGCGCGAGACACCTTGCGCCCGGTCGTTCGCCAGAGGCGTAATAAGCCGGTCAGCGCCGCTCGTTCAATTGAGTTCAGCCGGCAGGTCCAGCGTTTCGGCACCCGGCAACTCGCACGCCAATACCGCGCGATACAGTGCATCGATTGCCGCCATGCGCGTGAAGCTCTTGCGCCAGACCATCACCACGCGCCGCTCCGGCACCGGCTTGGAGAACGGCAGATAGCTCAGCATGGCGTCGGAGCGCGGCTTGCGCCCAGCCACATCGCTCGCCGCGCCGGCCTGGCGCACCGACGTGCTGGGCAACACGGTAATGCCGACGCCGCTGGCAACCATATGCCGAATCGTTTCGAGCGACGAGCCTTCGAAGGTTTTCTGAATGCCCTCCGCGCTTTGCGAAAACCGCATCAGCTCCGGGCACACGCCCAGCACGTGGTCGCGGAAGCAATGACCACTGCCGAGCAGCAGCATGGTCTCGCGCTTCAGGTCGTCGGCGTCGATGGTTGCACGCGCTTCCCAATGATGGCCCTTCGGCACCGCAACCACGAAGGACTCATCGTATAGCGGCCGCACCATCAGGCCACTTTCTGGAAAAGGCAGCGCCATGATGGCCACGTCGAGCTCGCCTTGCTTCAAGCGCTCGATCAATCGCAAGGTGAAATCTTCCTGCAGCATCAGCGGCATTTGTGGCACCGCGTCGATCATCTTCTTGACCAATCCCGGCAGCAGATACGGCCCGATGGTGTAGATCACGCCCAAACGTAGCGGACCCGCCAGCGGGTCTTTACCCTGCTTGGCGATCTCTTTGATTGCCGAGGTTTGTTCCAGCACGCGCTGCGCCTGCGCAATGATCTGCTCGCCAATTGCCGTGATGCTCACTTCGCTGGAACCGCGCTCGAAGATCTGCACGTTCAGCTCGTCTTCCAGCTTCTTCACGGCCACCGAAAGGGTCGGCTGGCTGACGAAACAGGCTTCGGCCGCACGGCCAAAATGGCGTTCCCGGGCAACCGCAAGAATGTATTTCAGTTCTGTAAGCGTCATGGCGACAATCGGATCCCGACTTCCAATAGGTTTTTTCTTTTATACGCTACTGAAGGGATTTCGCCAAGCATGAGCCGCGCCGCGGCGACCCCTGGCGCTGCTGACGCATCAAGCGCTGAGATAGCGCTCGCGCGAACCGAGCCAACGGTCGAGATGAGCCAGCGCTGCATCCGGAAACTCGGCAATCAGCCGCTGCGCCGCGCGCTGCGCCGGTTCGATCAGCCAGGCATCTAGTTCGAGATCGGCAAAGCGCAGCATCGCAGCGCCGGACTGGCGCGCGCCCAGGAACTCGCCCGGGCCGCGAATCTCCAGGTCGCGCCGCGCAATCTCGAAGCCGTCGGTGGTTTCGCGAATCGCTTTCAGGCGCTCGCGCGCGGTCGCGGACAACGGCGTCCCATACATCACCACGCAAGTCGACGCGCGGCGACCGCGACCGATGCGACCGCGTAGCTGATGCAGTTGCGCGAGCCCGAAGCGCTCGCCGTGCTCGATCACCATCAGCGATGCATTGGGCACATCGATGCCTACTTCAATCACCGTGGTGGCCACCAGCAAATGCATCTGGCCCGCGGCGAATTCGTTCATCGCTGCCTGCTTTTCCGCCGCGCTGAGCCGACCGTGCAGCAAGCCGATGCGCAGTTCCGGCAAGGCCGCGGTGAGCGCTGCGCAGGTGTCCACGGCGGTCTGCAGCTGCAACGCCTCGCTTTCCTCAATCAGCGGGCATACCCAATAAACCTGCTCTCCATTCAGCGCCGCGTGCCGCACGCGAGCGATGACCTCGGCGCGGCGGGTATCGGACAGCAAGCGCGTGACGATCGGCGTGCGCCCCGGGGGCAGTTCGTCGATCGCCGAGACGTCGAGGTCGGCGTAGTAAGTCATCGCCAGCGTGCGTGGGATCGGGGTAGCACTCATCATCAGTTGGTGCGGCATCCATGCATCGGCCGCGGGCTCATTGACGGCTTCGTCAGACGCGTCGCCTGCGTCGGCGCCCGCCTTGTGCCGCAGCGCCAGGCGCTGACTCACGCCGAAGCGATGCTGTTCGTCGACGATGGCGAGACCGAGCCGTGCAAAGCGCACTTTCTGCTGGATGATTGCGTGTGTGCCGACGGTGAGTTGCGCCGCGCCCGCCGCGACCGCGAGCAGCGCGGCACGCTTCTCGCGCGCGCCCAAGCCCCCGGCCAGCCACGCCACCGTCACGCCGAGCGGCTGCAGCCAGCCGTGCAACTTGCGCGCATGCTGCTCGGCCAGCAGTTCGGTTGGCGCCATCAGCGCCACCTGGTAACCGGCATCGATGGCTTGCGCCGCGGCCAGCGCCGCGATCACGGTTTTGCCGCTGCCCACGTCCCCTTGCAGCAAGCGCTGCATCGGCGATCCGGCCGTCAGATCTTCCGAGATCTCCGCCCAGACGCGCCGCTGCGCGGCCGTCAATTCGAATGGCAGCGCGGCATGCAGGCGCTCGATCAAGCGTGGCGACGCGGCGCTGTCGGGCGGCAGCGCCATGCGTGGCGCCACCTGCCGGTGGCGTGCCGCGCGCGCCCGTGCCAGCGACAACTGCTGCGCCAACATCTCGTCGAACTTCACACGCACCCACGCCGGATGCGAGCGCTGGTCGAGCGCCTGCGGGTCGTCGGCAAGCGTGGGATGGTGCAAGGTCGCGACTGCCTCGGCCAATGAGGGCAAGCCAGGCACGACCGCAGCCATGTCAGCAAGAACCGGCGCCGGCAGGCACTCAGGCAGCACCGTCGCGCGCAATGCGGCATCGATCGAGCGCCGTAACACCGTTTGACTCAAACCGGCGGTGGTTGAATAAACCGGCGTCAGGGTCTCGGGCAACGGCGTCGAGACGTCGACGATGCGATAGGCCGGATGCACCATTTCCAGACCGAAAAAGCCGCCCCGCACATCGCCGCGCGCCCGCAGACGCACGCCTTCCGCCAATTGTTTCAGTTGGCTGCCGTAGAAATTCAGAAAGCGTAGCGAGATGTCATCGCCGGCCTCGTCGCGCAGGCGCACGATCAACTGGCGACGCGGTTTATAGGCAACTTCCGCGTCGAATATCACGCCCTCCACCTGCGCATTCATGCCGGGCAACAAGTTGCCGATCGGGTTCAGCCGAGTTTCGTCGTCGTAGCGAATAGGCAGATGCAGCACCAGATCGATCGACCGTTCGAGCCCCAAGCTCGCCAGCTTGGCGGTGACGCCTGTTGCGGGGGATTTGGCAGGCTTGGCACGCGACGCTCGCCGCGCGGCCGCCGGCGCTTCGGCCGACGCTAGCGCGGGTGCTTCAGGCAAGGGATTGAGCGCGTCTTTAGGCATGGTAATTCGTTGAAGTACTGAGCATGCGCTGCCCACCGCCGAAGCCGCTTCGCGCGCCGGAAGGCGACTCCAAGAAAGGCTCTGATCGAATCCGCGATTCTAATCGCTGGCCCCGTATGCAGGTAAGACGCAGCCGACTAATACCAAGGTATATCGTCTCAATATTCTGGAGGCGGATGAAGTTAACGATAATATCCTCGGTAACTTCATCGATCCATCTACCCTTCCGGCATAAATTTAAGCAAGTCATAACTTACTATATGACCGACCTGCACATCGACTCAGCGGCGCTCGATCTAGCGACCTACATTCACCGCAGCGCGCTCGGACTGTCGCGACAATTGCGTTCGACGCGCGTCAAGCCAGCGCTGAGCACCTCGAAGCTGCTGGTGCTCGCGGCGTTGCGGCGCGACGGCCGCGGCACGGCGGTCAAGATCGCGGCGGAGATGGATATTCAGCCGCAATCGCTAACGCGCGTGCTGGCCGCGCTCGAGGCAGACGGCTTGCTGGCGCGACAACCCGACGCGAGCGACCGGCGCCAGAGCCTGTTGGCGCTCACCGCGGCAGGCGGGCAGGCACTGGATGCCGATCTGCTGGCGCGGCGCCAACGGCTGGCGCAGGCGCTGGTCGAAACCTTGACGCCGGTCGAACGACAAGTGCTGAAACTTGCCGCCGACCTGACCGACAAACTGGTCGTCGCCATCGGCGCGCGTGCGGCCGACTCCGCGCCGCAACGCGGCAACGGCAACATCCCGCCAGCCGCCGCGCGCCGCAAGCGCGCAGCCATAACCGGCGCAACGCCGTCATGAGCAATGCCTCGGCACTTGCCTCCTCCAAGCCGCCCACCTCGCGCAAGCCCACTCGCGGCACGCGTCGATTCGCCTGGCGCCATCCGGCGCGAACCATGGTTGCGGTGGTCATTGCCTATCTGCTGTCGAACGCCGTCCATCTGCCCGAACCATATTGGGCCGCCCTGAGCGCGGTGATTGTCACGCGACCCCAGTCCGGTGCCGCGTTGCAGGCAGGCGCCGACCGGCTGGTGGGCACACTACTGGGCGGCGGCTTTGCCGTCGCAGCCGCCGCGAGCACACGTTATTGGCATCTGAACGATCTGCTGGTGCTGTGTTGCGCGCTCGTGCCGCTGGCGCTGATCAGTGCCTGGCGCAATGGCTATCGCACGGCGCCGGTCGCCGCCATCATCGTGCTGTCGGCGACGCATGGCGGCCATGGCGCAGCAGGCGTCGCCTTGCTGCGAATGATCGAGATTACGGTGGGCGGAGTGGTCGGTATAGCGGTGTCGTCACTGCTGTTGCCATCACGCGCACCGAGCAGCGCCGGCAAGCTTGCTGGCGCCGCGCTCGCGTCATCGCTGATGGTGCTCGATGCCGCGTTCATGGACGATGCCGAGCGCTGTGGCGGCGCGCAACGCAGCAGCCGCGAGTGGCTGCGCAAGCTCACCGTCGTGCAGCAGGCGGCGCGCTGGGAATGGCTGAGCCGACGCGACAAGACCGCGATCGATACGCTGCTGACTAACGTTGCGCAACTGGATGTCGCGGTCAATTATGCGGTGCGACTCATGTTCTCCGCACATCAATGCGAGCCGAAGGTTGCCCTCGATCGGGCGTTGCGCGGGCGCATTCGCGACATTCGATTATCCGCGCAGCCGATCTTGCCCGCGGCGGCCAAGACGTCTGCCGTGGCGCACGGCACTGCCGCACCGACCACGCCGTTATCGAAATCCGTCGGCCAGTCGCCCGCGCCAGCACTGTCGCATGCGTTCGACGCGATCCAAGCCGACGTGGACGCCATCGTTCGCAGTTTGACGCAAGACGCGGCGTCTGCCCTGCGGCCCTCAGAATAAGCATCGAGACTTAATAGCTGTGCGGTGTCGCGCGATGCCGTCGGTACAATACGGCTTTTCCGCCCGGGCCCGGCACATGGTCACTGTTTGACCGCGCTGGCCGATGCGCCATTCGGACGCTTACGCGCCTTGTTCCGAACGCCGCGTCACCCGGAACGAAGCCTGGATGCCGCATGTACACCCTCTCGGATTTCGATTTCACCCTTCCTGAATCATTGATTGCGCAAGTGGCACTGCCGGAGCGCAGCGCCAGTCGCCTATTGCAGGTGCAGACCATGCCGTCTGCTGGCGATGACACCGCGCCGCCACAACTGACAGACCGGCAATTCACCGAGTTGCCTGGCTGCCTGCGGCGCGGCGATCTGCTGGTGTTCAACGATACACGCGTGCTGAAGGCGCGTTTTCCGGGCGTGAAACGCACCGGCGGCAAGATCGAAGTGCTGATTGAACGCATTACCGCGCCAACCCGGGCACTGGCACAGATTCGCGCCAGCAAGACCCCTGCACCGGGGTCGACACTGCGCTTGGCCGACGCCTTCGATGTGGTGGTCGGCGAACGCGAAGACCAGTTCTATCAACTGAGTTTTCCGGACGACTGCTTAACGCTGATCGAGCAATTTGGACGCCTGCCGCTGCCGCCTTACATCACGCACGCGCCAGACGCGTTCGACGAAACGCGCTACCAGACGGTGTTCGCCGCGCACCCCGGCGCTGTCGCGGCGCCAACCGCCGGCCTGCATTTCGACGCGGCACTGCTCGCACAACTGGACGCCGCCGGCATTCAACGCGCCACGCTGACGCTGCACGTCGGCGCCGGCACCTTTCAGCCGGTACGCTCGGAAAATCTCGCCGAGCATCATATGCATAGCGAATGGTTCGAGATTCCGGAGGCACTGGCGCTGGCGGTGCAGCGCACCGCGGCAGCGGGCGGCGCTATCGTGGCGGTGGGCACCACGGTCATGCGCGCACTTGAATCGGCCGCGCGACGCGATGCTGGCGTGATGTCGGACGCGGCCGCTGCCAAGCCCGCCGCCGTCCCCGCGGTGGAAGGCGGCGACAGCAACGTCGCGGCGTTACAGCGCAACGCGCGCCTGCACTTGCGCGCACAGCACGGCGAGACCGATATCTTCATCACGCCCGGCTACCGTTTCCAGATTGTCGATCGCCTCATCACGAACTTCCACCTGCCGAAATCGACACTACTGATGCTGGTTTCCGCCTTCGCCGGCTATGAGACGATTCGCGCCACTTATCGTCATGCCATCGCGCAGCGCTATCGCTTCTTCAGCTATGGCGACGCGATGCTGCTGACCCGCCAACAGGATTAACGAAGCACCCATGCTCAATTTCGAACTTCTCGCCCACGACGGCCGCGCCCGGCGTGGCCGCGTCACCCTCAACCATGGCGTGCTCGAAACGCCGATCTTCATGCCAGTCGGTACTTACGGTACGGTCAAGGCGATGACGCCGCGCGACCTCGACGAAGTCGGCGCGCAGATCGTGCTGGGCAACACCTTCCACCTGTGGCTGCGTCCAGGCCTGGAAACCATCGCCGCGCACGGCGGCTTGCACGATTTCATGCAGTGGCAGAAGCCCATCCTCACCGACTCGGGCGGCTTTCAAGTGTTCAGCCTGGGCGATCTGCGCAAAATCAGCGAAAGCGGCGTGGCCTTCGCCTCGCCCATCAACGGCGACAAGCTGTTCCTGTCGCCGGAAATCTCGATGCAGATACAGCACACGCTGAATTCCGACATCGTCATGCAGTTCGACGAATGCACACCGTATGAGATCGAGGGCGTGCCCACGTCGCATACGCTCGCCGCCGATTCGATGCGCATGTCGGCGCGCTGGGCGCAACGCTCGCACGACGAATTCAGGCAACTCGACAACCCGAACGCCCTGTTCGGCATCGTGCAGGGCGGCATGTATGAAGACTTGCGCGACGAATCGCTGGAACGGCTGTCGGGCATTCCCTTCGACGGCTACGCGATCGGCGGCCTATCGGTCGGCGAGCCCAAGCATGAAATGATGCGCATCCTTGAATATCTGGCGCCGAAGCTGCCTGCCGACAAACCACACTATCTGATGGGCGTGGGCACGCCGGAAGACCTGGTCGCCGGGG
>JBPBQZ010000111.1:0-34818 GCA_050955105.1 Janthinobacterium lividum
ATCGGGCAGGCTTGCGTAGAAGGCCGCGAGCAGCCGGTAACCCACAACCGGCGTGACATGGCCTGGCGACGCGCAGGCTTCGCGCGCGAGTGGTCCAAGCGTCTCGATTATTTGCGGCGATGGGCTCAACAAAGCCACACTGGCCAGCACCCGCGCCAATGGCGCCGGCCCCAGCACCGCACGTGCGCCAACCGTCATCGCCGGCAACTCTCCACCGCCGGACGTCGCCATAGCTGAATAATTGGACGTTTGCGATACGGTCAACACAAGCTGCAGCACCCATGCCAGTCGTTCGACGCAACGCCAGTCGGTGCATTGTTCCAGTGCATCGTTTCGGTAGCGTTGCCAGGTCTCGTCAAGCGCAGCTGCCGATGCGTCGACGCGCGAGGGAACCGCCGCCGCCCGCGACGGATGCATCGTCTCGTACGGGCGTTGCGCGAAGCGCGCCAGCCGGCAGATCATCGACGGCGTCGAGGGCTTGCATGGCCGCGGCGGCATGGTGGAGGGCGAGGTCACGGCTGCTTACCACCCGCGCGTGCGGTCGACGCCCGACGGGCGCGGGCGAAGAAGCTCCGACACGCTTCCCGCCACCGCCGCATCGGCCGGTCGACGTGCATCGCCCGAGCGAAGCACGTAAGCGAGATGCCGGCGATGAACGCCGCAATCAGCCAGCCCGCATCAGCGAACTTGGCGTGCGCGGCGCCGATAATGTTGTCGCGTCCAGCCGACGCCATCGACTGGCTATCCAGGTCATCGGCCTGCGAAGTGACCACCGCAACCCGTTCTGGCGAGAGCGCCGGAATGGCATTGGCAACCAATCGCTGAATGGAAGGTGCGAAGGCCGGCAGGTCGGCCACCGGCCGGTATTTGATGAAGACGCTGGCCGAAGGATGCAGCGCCGCATTGCCAAGCGTGGACTTCTCGGGCATGACGATGTGCACTTTGGCAACGACCACGCCATCAATGTTGCGCAACGTATCTTCCAGCCCTTGCGAGATCGCGTACAAATAGCGAACCTTCTCTTCGAAGGGCGAGGAAATGATGTTGTCTTTGCCGAACACGTCGACCAGCGAATCGATGCTCGGACGCGGTAGTCCGCGCTCACGCAGAATACGTCGCGCTTCTACCTGATGTTCGGGTAGCACGCGCAGATCGACTGTGCCTTCCTTGCCGACATCGCGAATCGCGTCGATATTGGCGTCAGACAGTACGCTCTGTATTTCGGTGGCATCGCGCGCCGAAATATCGCCGAGCAGGAGTCTGTCTTTCTCGCAGGCTCCCAGCAACAGCAATAGGCAGACAAGCGCCAGACAACGCCAGCTCGTGCCCCCGCGCGCAAGCGCCGGATTAAGGATTGGGGAAGACATTTTCAGTGCATGCGCGTCAGTTCGTTAGCCGCTTGCGGCACCGCCGATGCGACCTTGTTGAAGGCCAACGTGTTGACCGTCAGTCGACCCATGCGTATTTGCAGCGAAAGCAAGTCGCGTAACTGCATTGGACCGCCATTGCGGCCCATGTTGGCGGCGAAATTCAGTGACGATTTCCAGTCGTGTTCCATGTTTCTGGCGGCGTCGGAAAACATCGTCCTCAGCGGCGTCGTGCCGCTACCGGGCATGTCGCCAGGCACGCCGCGCAGTGCCGTCTGGAAACGGTCGACGTCAGCCAGGTCGGGGCTCGCCGTCGACGAATCGGGGGCTGCCTGAACGGTCGACGGCGCCAATGAAACGGCAGCATTCATCGTCTCTGTCGCGTCCGTCGCGCCAGCGATTTGGAGGGGCAATTGGTCGAGCATAAGTTGACTTCATTCCGGCGGCATGCCGGTGCAAGAGATAGAAAAATAACGCGGCCGGTGCCGCACATCGACGTCGCAACAGTCAGTCGAGCCCGGCTTGCTTCAGGCTATCTCGCAAACTCGAGCGACCGCGCGACACCCGGCTCTTCAAAGTGCCGGTGGGCACGCCCAAACGCCGCGCGAGTTCGTCGTAATCGACATCGGAGGTGATAGCGTTCCATAAGGCTTCGCGGGTTTCCGGCTTGAGGTTTTCGATCGCGTCGCCCGCACATCGCAACTTTTCGCGCGCAAGCAGCGAATCGAGGGGATCGGGAAATGCGGCGTTTTCCGTCATGTAGCGCGGGTCGGCCATCAGCGCGTCGAGTGCATCGGTATCCGCGCAGCTCGACATCTCCTCGAACAGCAAAGGCACGCGCCGGCGACGATGCGCCCGGACTACATTCTTGGCGATACCGAAGACCCATGATGACAACATCGACTCACCGCGGAATTTAGACAGCGAGGCGGTGGCGATCAGAAACGCTTCCTGGATCAGATCCGCCGCATCTGCTTCATTGCCCACTTGCCTCAGTACAGCTCGGTAGTAGCGCTGGTAGCGTTCGGAGATAACCGCATTCAGTGCCTGTCGCAGCTTTTCGTCATCGAGCAACTTCGTACTGCCGCCCTCTTCCGCGAGTTCGTCTACAGGCATAGTGTTAGCTCTTGCGAGCCGCCTCGGCCATCACGTCGACGTGCTGTTTGAGCGTGCTGGTGGCGACCTCGCCAACCAGCGAGTATTCGCCCCAGGCCCGTTGCATTTTCAGCATGTCTTGCAAGGTGACCGCCTCGCCCTTTTTGGCGTCGATGTTATCGATGACTTGCGACAGTTTTTGGGCCGCCTGCTCCTCGACGCCTTCCATGAGACCGCCGAGCGCTGCCAGGGTAATGTCCGCCATGTTGTGTAATCTCCCGATATAAAAGTAAAAACGCGATGCGGGCCGTTTCTAGCTGTCCGCGTTATCCAGGCGAAGCCGGTCGCGCGAAATGCGCCCCACGGTTTGCCGCCCAAGTTGTTGACCCACTACTACGCGGCGGCCGTCTTCGAGCACCGCATAGGGCGCGAGACCCATGACGATCAGCTTCGGCCGCAGGCCAGGGTCAAGACCGCTGCCGCCAAGACGCGGCGAGACGGTGACCGGCAGCAACGTGCCTGCATGCGCGCCGTGCGCGGCTAGCAGCTCGGTCAGGCGCGTGACGGAAGCGATGCCGCCGTCGACGTCGATGCTCAGTCGGCCATCTGCATTGCCTTTGGCGGGGAAGGTGGAGATACCCGCCTGCGCGGCGAGCGACGCCACCGCGAGCGACGCCTCGTGGGTATCGGCCAATGTGAATTCGAAGGCAGCCGCGGTCGGGAAGCGTTTGCTCAAGATGTCGACCAACGCCTGCGCATGCGCGGAAGAACGCACGACGCCGCTCAGATGGATGCGGCCGTGACCACTCGAACGTGCGGTCATCTGCTCATTGCGCCGCGTGAGCTCCGCCCGCACTTTGGTCAGCAACTGCGCGCTCATCTCAAGCCGATAGGCAACGTCGGGGGCGAGCGCGGCAAAGCGCTGCCGCAAGCGGCTCAGATCGGCAGGCGAATCCGCGAATGCCACCACCACCGGGCGCGCATCGAGATATTTCACTTCTGCGAGTCCGGACAAGCCGGCGCGCTCGAGCGTGGCCTGGGCATGGACGGTAGCCGCGTCGGCATGATGCGACGGCGCGGACAGACCGGCTGTCTGCTGTCCTGGCTTGGGCGCACCCACGCCTTTCGCAAAATTTTTCATGCTGACGGACAGCAGCGCGCCGACCGCCAACACCAGGCATACCCAGGCGGCGATATAGCGTGGACGCCGACGGCGCACGGCGCCTGAAACGGGAGATTGGCCGGTAGCCGCGGTGAGGTTTTCGTCGCGCGTTGCGGCAGCAGTAGAAGACGCGGAGGGGGTTGGACTCGCGGCGTGCGAAGCACTGGTGATGGCGGGCGCCACGGCCGCGCCCTGGTCGGTCCAATCCAGGCTGGTCGCCGATGCCTCGGCATCGAGCGCCAGCAAGGCCGACATTGCGCTGTCGCTGCCGGCGGCAGCACCACCGCATGCCGCCGTCGCATCGAGATCGGGCGCCGACAGCATCAGCAAGGTATCGCCGACAGCGAAGGGAATATCGAATTCGATCGCTTCCCACGCGTGAACCGGTTTCGGCGCGCGGGCCGTGGCGCGATCGTCGGCCGCTTCGGACAGCAACGCGTGGTCGCGTTCGCGTCGAATGCGCGCCGGCGAGGCCGGCGTCGGGCCGGCCTCGGCATCGTCCCCGCCGGAGCCGCTTGTCGGCGACAAGTCGAGCACCGCACGCTCGTTGTGCGGCGCTGGCTCGTCATCGATGATGAAATCGCAACTGTCATCCGTACCGACGATGCAGCGCTCGGGTATTGGTACCCGAGCGCCACGGCGAGCGCCGGACAGCACGGTGAGAAAGGCACGAGGCGAGGAAAATGACATGGCGAGGCACTACAAAACTGAGCCATTGCATTGTCGTGTTCGGCGATTCAGCTAGCGACGGTGCAAAGTCCCACGAAACTTAAACATCTCCCGCTCCGATAGATAAGCGTAGGTTTAGCAAGCAGCTCGATCGTTGAAGATTCGGCGCTCGGCCGCGGTTTCGGTGCCGCCGCCTCGCCGTCGAACGCAGCGCCTTCCCATTGGCATTACCATGTGTGCTTACCTGCGTGCTTCCCCACAACGCGCCGACCGCCGCAAGCGCGGTCGATCAGGAGACAGCGGATGTCGAGTTTCAAACGAGCGTCGCCCCAGGCGGCCTGCATGGCGGTCGTCATGGCGATGACCGCGATCGCAGCAGTCGCGGCGCCATCGCTAGCCGCGGCGCAAACCACCGCGGCCGCCGGCGACAGCACCACCCCGGTATCGATCGCCTGGACCTTGCAGGTACTGGAAGACGGTAGCGTCACCGACACGTTTCATGGCGTCACGCGAGTGGGCCAGGCCGTCACGCAAACCCACAGCCGCAATGTCAGGCACGATGTGGGATGTCGCGAGCAACCGGCCGCGGTGATCGAACTGAAGCGCACCATCGGCCTGACACCGCTGGCAGTGATGCCCGACGGCGCTGTCGATTTCGACCTGGATGCGCAAGAAACCCTAGAAGACACGGCGCCCCAGCACACCGCCGACGGCTGCCTGTTGCCGCCGCAGCCGCGCGTCGTGCATGCGCATCATCCAGGGCTGGCGGTGCCGCAAAGTGACGGCGCCGCCGACGCGCATTGGACCACCTGGTCGATCGTGCCGAAGAATCCTTCGCTCGAATACCGTCTGCGCGCGGCGCGTGCGGGCAGCGACGCCCACGCCGACTAAGCTCCGAACATTTGGTAACGCAATGCCGCGGAACGAATCGGGCCGGCGCCCGCCAGAATAGATGGTCGGCCAGCTGTTGGGCGGCCACGCGGCGCATAGCGCGTCAAAGGCATCTAAATTAATGGATATGAGATCAGCAACACCCCCACCAAGCGGCGAACTGGTCGCCGTCAGCTGGAATTTGCATAAAGGACGTTCGCCGCTCGGCCTGCAGGCCTGGAGCGCCATGCGCCAATGGGTGCACGCCAACGCCGCCGATATATTCTTCCTGCAAGAAGCCATGTCGCGCCGCATGCCGGCGCCGCTGGTGGCTGCCGCTTTCGGCGAACCGCTGCTGAGTCCCGTGGAAGATCTCTGGCACTGCCAAGCCACAGAGATTGCTTCGTCGCTACAGATGCAATTGGCGCTCGGCCAGAATGTCTTCAAGCCCACCTGGCGACACGGCAACGCTATCTTGTCGCCGCATCAGCTCGACCTGAGTGGCCAGTGGGATATCTCGGCACACCGTTTCGAGCGCCGCGGGCTGCTGGTCGCCCGTATGACGTATGGCGGCAGGATGGTAACCCTGCTCTGCGCGCATCTGGCGCTCACCCGCAGCGCGCGGGTGCGCCAGATGGAATGGATCGCCCATTGGATCGAACGCGATGCGCCCGAGGGACCGTTGGTACTGGCCGGCGATTTCAACGATTGGAAGAACGACTCGCTGGGAATCTTCGGCAGCATCGGTTTGGTCGAGGTGGCGGATTCGCTGGGTGACCAGGCGCGCACTTTCCCGTCGTTCTCGGCGGCGCTCGGGCTGGACAAGATCTTCGTGCGCGGCTTGACGCCCGTCGGTTGGTCGGTGCCAGATCGCAAGCTGGCCTGGCTATCCGACCATTTGCCCTACATCGCTCGCCTCCGGTTCAATTAGTCGCGGTCGGCAATGTCAGGACGAAGCGGCTACCGCGGCCGCAGCCGGCCGAGAACGCATGCAGATGACCGCCGTGCAATTCGGCGAGTTGTCGCGCCAGCGGCAAGCCCAGCCCCATGCCGCCCTCGCAACTGGGCAATGCAACGTCCGACTGCACGAAGATGTCGAACAGTTCCGGCAACAATTCCTCGGGAATGCCGATGCCGTTGTCGCATACCGCAATGCGCACACGCTGCGGCGTGGCGTGCACGAGTACGGCGATGCGGCCGCCCACTGGCGTGTATTTGCCGGCGTTCTGCAGCAGATTGCTGACGATCTGCACCAGCCGCACGCGATCGCCGAACAGCACCGGCCCGCAAGGCACCAGCCGGCATGCCAGGCGTTGCTGCTTGCGTTCGAGCGCCGGCCGGGCGATTTCCAAGGCCGCTTGCACCACGTCAAGCGGATCGATGTGCACTCGCTTCAGCACCACTTTGCCCTGGCCAATGCGTGATACGTCGAGCAGATCGTCGATCAGGGCGCACAGGTGCGTCACCTGTCGACCAATGATTTCGCTGGCTTTGCACGCCGCCGCGTGGCTGCTTTGCCGCTCCGGGCGCAGTAACTCCGCGGCGCAGCGGATCGGTGCCAGCGGGGCGCGCAGCTCGTGCGCCAGCGTGGCGATGAAACGGTCTTTGCGCTCACTGGCATCGTTGAGCACGCGCGTCAGCTTAAGGAGCGCACGCACCGTCGCCAGCAGTTCACGCGGATTGTCGATACCGCGCAGGTAAGCCGCCGCGCCCGCTTCGAGTGCCGCAACGCGCGGCTCGAATGCCGCATCCGGCCGCATTGCGCAGGCGCTCTCGGCAACGGATGCTGCGTTTTCGACATAGATGACGGGCACGCCGCCACTGCGCAGCGGTCGACTGTGGCGCCGGCACCAGTCGACGCCGGCGGCACCGGCCACTGGCGCCACGAGAATCGCCACCGCCGGATGATGCGTGGCCGCCACGCGTGCCAGATCGTCGCAGCGGTCAACCTTGATGACATCGAAGCCGGCGTCGCACAGCGCGGCATGCGACGCGGCGCTATGCGCGGCATCGTCGACGGTGAGGATGGATGTTCGGCTGCATGCCACCATATCGCTCAGTCCGGAGAAGCCCTCGCGCGCACGTCGAGGCGAGTCTCGGCTACAGGAACGAGGCGTTCTGGCAGCAGCGAGACAGTGCGGAGCGAGGTAGGAAACAAGCTAGCACACGCCCCGCACGGTCGTAACCTTCTTGAAAGCGCATATCAGAGGGGTTCCGAGTGATTTGCGGCGCTTAATTCGGAGCAATAGGAAGACGCTGATAGTTTTAAGGGAAACCACCGCCAATCGCCATAAAGCGCTTTAGCAGATAGACAGCTAAAGTCTTCATCACTATCAAATACCCCCGTTTCGGGGTTCGAGTAAAATACTCGATTCCGCGCACTGGCTGCGTGGCAATCTCGTTCGCATTTCCCGATTCAACCTCCGCCTCACGCCAATCGCATTCAAGATGAGCTCTATCAGTCAGCAAAAGGTATTAAGTGTCCATCACTGGACAGACCGGCTTTTCAGCTTCACCTGCACGCGCGACCCGTCGTTCCGCTTCGAGAACGGCCAGTTCGCCATGGTGGGCCTGGAAGTGAACGGCAAGCCCTTGATGCGCGCCTACAGCATGGCGAGCGCGAACTACGAGGAAGCGCTGGAATTCCTGTCGATCAAGGTGCCCGATGGCCCGCTTACCTCACGCCTGCAGCATTTGCAGATAAATGACACGGTGTTGATCGGCCGCAAGCCGACCGGCACTTTGCTGGTCGACAACCTGCTGCCCGGTCGTACGCTGTGGCTGCTGTCTACGGGTACGGGCCTGGCGCCGTTCATGAGCGTCATCCGCGATCCCGAGGTGTATGAGCGCTACGAACGCGTAGTGCTGACGCATACTTGCCGGTTTAAGGATGAACTGGCCTACCACGACTACATTACCGATTCGCTGCCGACGCACGAACACATCGGCGAGTTGATTCGTGAAAAGCTCATTTACTACCCGACCGTGACGCGCGAAGCGTTTCACAATCGCGGCCGCATCACCGAACTGATCCAGCAAGGCAAGGTATTCGACGATCTCGGGTTGCCGCCGTTGTCGCTGGAAAACGACCGCATCATGCTGTGCGGCAGCCCGCATATGCTGAAAGATACGCGCGAGCTGTTGACGAGCCTGGGTTTCGAGGAAGGCAATCACTCGACGCCTGGCCATTTCGTCGTGGAAAAAGCGTTCGTCGGCTGAAAATCCGGGCCACCTCGGCGCGTCCAAATATGTATCGGCCTGTAACAAGGGTTAAGGGTTTGAAAGGCGCATCGACGCGGCGCGCGATGTAGCGATAATGAAGTCGGAGGTTGAATTCGCCGCCCGCTAATGCGCGTCTTGCCGTCGGAAGCCTCCGCTACGCCACATCGCCGTCCCACTATTGCCGCGCGCCTCGCTTCCGATGCGCGTTACGGACGGCTCGCTCCAGGAGAACTCCGATGCGCATCGCTCAGATCGCCCCGCTACATGAGGCCGTGCCTCCCAAGTTTTACGGTGGTACCGAACGTGTAGTGTCTTATCTGACCGAGGCGTTAGTCGACCTTGGCCACGACGTCACGCTATTTGCCAGCGGTGACTCGGTCACCCAGGCGCGGCTGGTTCCCGGCTGCGACCGCGCGTTGCGTCTCGATCCGTCGGTGCGCGATCCGTTGGCGCCCCACATCCGTATGTTGGCTGACGTACAGAACGTCGCACATGAGTTCGATGTACTGCACTTTCACCTCGATTATTTGCCTTTTTCCGCATTTAGCCGGCAAGACGTGCCTTTTATCACTACCTTGCACGGTCGCCTCGACTTGCCGGAGCTGGTGCCGGTGTTCGATGCCTTCAACAAGGTGCCGGTGGTGTCTATTTCCGATGCGCAGCGCGCGCCGCTGCAACGCGCGCACTGGGCGGATACGATTTACCACGGGCTGCCCGCGCAGTTGCTGACGCCACAGGAACATATCGAGCCGAAGTACCTGGCGTTCCTTGGACGCATCTGCCCCGAAAAGCGCGCCGATACGGCTATCAAGATCGCCGCCGCCAGCGGTTTGCCGCTCAAGATCGCCGCCAAAGTCGATCGCGCCGATCGCGAATATTTCACGCGCGAAATCGAGCCGCTGCTGTCACATGCCAATGTGGAATTCATCGGCGAAATTACTGAAGCAGAGAAGCCGGCATTTTTGTCCGGCGCGCGGGCGTTGCTGCTGCCCATCGATTGGCCGGAGCCATTCGGTCTGGTGATGATCGAGGCGATGGCCTGCGGCACCCCGGTTATCGCCTTCAATCGCGGCTCAGTGCCGGAAGTGGTCGATCACGGTGTAACGGGTTACGTGGTGGAAGACTTGGAAGGTGCGGTCGCCGCGGTCGCCAAATTGGGCGATCTGTCCCGCAAAGAGATCCGCGCGCAGTTTGAACGGCGCTTTACCTCGCGCGCGATGGCGGAACGCTATGTCGATGCCTATGAACGGCTGTTGCGCTCGGCGCACCGTCCGATGCTGCGGCAAGTTGCCGTGGGCTGATTCAACGCGGCAGCGGCAAGTTGCGGCAGGCTGAACCAATGCGGCAGCGCCAAGTCGCCGGGAGTGAACCAGCGTGCTGGTGGCATGTCGTCTAGGCTGAACCAGCGTACCGGAGGCAAGTATTCGTGGCTGAACCACCCGGCACTGCTGAGCCGCGGAAACACTGAAAACAAAAGAGCCGACGGCAATCGCTGCCGGCTCTTTCAGTTTGTGGCGCCCAGATTCTGTCAGTGTCAGTCCGTCACGTGGTGCGTCTTCGCAAGCTGTTGCGCCATCATCAGATGATGCTTGATGCTCGGCAAGGTCATTTTGGCAAAGCTTTTCAGCTTCGGATCAGTACCTGAATCAGATTCCTGCTGGAACACATCGACCGCTTTCTTGTGCCCCTCCAGGCCCACCTTCTGAATATAGGCTTGGTCGAAGTCCTTGCCCTTCAGACCCTGCAAGCTGCTGATTACGCTGTCGTCGGGCGCGTCCTTGGGCACGTCGGTGCCCGCGGGCACATTGCGCGCGAGCTGGTTGGCCACCTTGGTGTGGTCGGTGATCATGCGGCGCGCAAATGCCTTGACTTGCGGATCGCTGGAGCTTTTCAAGGCCAGCTTGCTGGCGTCGATTTCGGTGGCGCCGGCTTGTGCCGCACCCTGGATGAAAGTTTGGTCGCCCGACACCGACATCGGCGCCGAGGCAGCCGACTGGGCGAAAGCCGCGGGGGCGCAAACCACCACTGCAGCACCCGACAGCATTGCGGAAATCAACGTACGTTTCATATTTTCTCCGTGTTTTTGGTATTGAAAGTGCCCATGCCGCTTACGCGGGGGCGTGTGCCGAGGCGGCTTGCAACTTTGTATAAAGCGCCTCCTTGCGTTCCGATAGCTGTTCGCCGAGATCGCGCAGATCGAGCGAGGTGCGTCGTACTTTGGGAAATAGCTCGGTTTCTTCCTCCTCGACGTGGTGTTGCACGTTTTCAGTCAACACCTTGAAGGTGGCGTCGAAGCCTTGGTCAGCGACCTCCATGTTCAGCAGCTTGTCGATCAAGGTTTTGACCAGAAAATGCTCGACCAGCGCCTCTTCCACCAAGTCCGCGCCTGCCTCCGCCAAAGCCTTCTTCGCGGCCGGATAGAAAATCTTCTCTTCGATTTCGGCATGTACCGTCAGCATCGCGCTCACGACATCGGCGATGCGTCGTTTCTCTTTCGGGTCGGCCGATTCAAAGCTTTTGAACAACTTGTCGACCTCCGCGTGGTCTTGCTTCAACAGCTCGATCGCGTCCGCCGCGGTTTCCAGATGTTTTTCGGTGGGCATGGGGCTACCTTTTTGAGTTGTGAAAAACGCTGCATGCGCCTTTCGCTATGCCTGCTCAACGCATTCCGCGTGCCTGCCCTGATTGTTGCCGCCACGATACGTCGCGAACCCTCGAACTGGCCCATAGGGTAAGCCCCGGCTACCGATCGCCGCCGCATCCGACAAGCCTAAACCGTTGTGAAACAAGGCTTTTTGCCGATAGGCAGTGCGCGTGCCGGCAACAATTACTGAAATCGGCATTTGTTACCGTTCATGCACCAAAAAAATCACTACAAATTACCGAATGTTTGGTCTATAAAGGCATCCATCGCGCGAGCATGCGCACTTCGCCGTCCCATTAAAGCCCTGCGGGCCTGCGACGATCCGCTTCGAACTCATGCTCGCATTCGGAGAGATGCTCGTATGAAGGCCCACCAATTCCTGACGCATCAGGAACTTTTCGACCGCGCCGTATCGCACCTGTTTTCGCAAAAGCAAGCAGCTCTGTTGCCCCGCGGCGGCGGTGCTTATCGCGGTTACTGCGGCGGTTGCCCGATCGGCAACCTGATCCATGTACGTGACTACACGACGTCGATGGAAGGCGTGCCGGTGCGCCATTTGCTCAAGCCGACCAACACGCTGCCAGCCTATATGGATGCAGGTGTCAGCGCCTTGCGTCGCGCCCTGTTGCGTGCCCGCGTCAACGCCTACGACGTCGAAACCATCAACCTGCTGAGCTGCCTGCAAAACGTGCACGACGTTTTCGGCACCTGGGAATGGCATGACCGACTGGCGTCGATCGCACGCCAGTTCAAGCTCAACGCCGATCGCGTCAAGCGTGCAGCGTGAGCCGCGCAGGCTAAGCCTGCAGCAGATCTACGATCGCATCAGTCATCACCTGCTCGCGCAGGGCAGCGTCTCGGAAGACGAAGCCGGCTCATGCCGACTGCGCGGCCTGCATGGCCGGCGCTGCTCGACGGGTTCGCTGGTCGACGATGCCCACTATTCGACGGAACTCGAACAGATCGGCATCGGCTACTACGCGCTGGGCGGCGACGGCGCATTGCCGCGCGCGCTGCAGGCATCGGGCATCGATATGCGTGAGCCGGCGATTCGCGCCTTGCTGGTGGACTGCCAGGATATGCACGATGGCGAAACACCCGCCAACTGGCCTGAACGGCTGATCGATATTGCGCGGCGCCATAGCCTTCCCGCATGGTGCGCATTGCCCGCCTGAAGGCAAGCTTCAGGACTTGGACGTTGGCGGATGCAGGGCGCGCTCGCTTGCGCGGACGCCCTGAATTGAAGCGCCTCGCCGCCGGCTAACCACGCCGCCGGCGCACGGTTACGCCGTTGCGCCCACGCGCCCGTCATCGGCGCTTTCTCAAAATTCGGTATCATCTGCTCCGGGTCATTGCGCCCATGCGCGCGGCGTATTGTCGAAATACGCCGCGCGCCTGCATTTTCTTAACACTTTCCTTTCGGTCCCCATGCCCCAGTCCAGCCGGAACGTCACGTATCTGATCAACAGCCTGATCATCTTGATCATGGCGCTTGTCACGGCCGTCGACTACGTCACGCCGCTTGGTTATGCCGTCTGGATTCTCTATTTGATACCGTGCGCGCTGGCGATGTTCTCGTCGAAGCGCTACCTGCCGGTCTATGCGGCCACGGCGGCAACGGTACTGATCATCGGCGGGCTCTATTTCTCGCCGCCCGGCGTCAGTGTCAAATACACGATCTTCAACCGCATCGTCGGCTGCTTCACCATCTGGACGATGGCGGGATTCGGCTATGTCTACATCGTAGCGCGGCTGAAGCTGCAGCGGCTCTCGTGGCTGCAACGCGGCGCCGCACAACTGGCGCTGGTGCTGCGTGGCGAGCAGACACCGGAAGACATCGGCGCCTCGGTGCTGCGCGCGCTGGTGCCTTATGTCGAGGCACGCGTCGCAGTGATGTACGTAATCGACGGCGGCTCGCTGCGGCGCCTGGCGACCTGGGCGCTGCCAAGTCCGGACGCGGCGCCCACGCGAATTGGGCTGGGCGAAGGGCTGCCCGGTCAAGCGGTATCGGAAGCCCGCACCTTGGTCGCGCACAATTTGCCGGAAAGCTATCTGCGTATCGGTTCGGCGCTGGGTCGCAGCGCGCCATCGCACGTGGTAGCCGCGCCGTTTACCGCCGATGGCGACGTGGTGGGCGTGCTGGAACTCGGCTTTCTCAGCAACGACGTGGCGCTGGAAGACGAACTCGAACTACTGCAGGCGGCCTCGGAGCCGATCGGCATGGCGGTGCGTTCGGCCATGTATCGCGGGCGGCTCGAACACTTACTGCAGGAAACCCAGCGGCAAAGCGAAGAACTGCAAGTGCAGCAGGAAGAACTGCGCGTTTCCAACGAAGAACTCGAAGAGCGCGGACGCGCGTTGATGGATTCCCAGGTGCGGCTGGAATCGCAGCAGGCGGAGTTGGAACAGACCAATGTGCAGTTGGAAGAGCACACGCAGCGGCTGGAACGGCAGAAGCAAGACCTGCTGGAAGCGCAGGCCAACTTGACGTCGAATGCCCAGGCACTCGAACGCGCCAATCAATACAAATCGGAATTCCTGGCGAACATGTCGCACGAGCTGCGCACGCCGCTCAACAGTTCCTTGATCCTCTCGAAACTATTGCTGGATAACAAAAACGGCAATCTCAGCGACGAACAGGTGCGCTATGCCAGCACCATCTATTCGTCGAATACCGATTTGTTGTCGCTGATCAACGACATTCTCGACCTGGCCAAGGTGGAAGCGGGGCAAATGGAAGTGTCGCCCGAGTCGTTTCCGATCGACCGGGTGTTGCAGGCGATGTCGCAAACCTTCGAGCCGGTTGCGGCGGAGAAGAAACTGCGCTTCCGTATCGAAAAGGGCGACGCCGCGCCGTCGCAGCTCATCACCGACATCCAGCGGCTGAATCAGATTCTCAAAAATCTGTTGTCGAATGCATTCAAGTTCACCCCCGCGGGCGAGGTCGTGCTGCGCGTGCTCAAACAGCCGAACAATGAAGTGCGCTTCGAAGTGCAAGACACCGGCATTGGCATTCCCGCGCCACAGCAGGCGGCGATTTTCGAGGCCTTTCGGCAGGCGGATGGCACCACCAGCCGCAAATACGGCGGCAGCGGCTTGGGCCTGTCGATTTCGCGCGAATTCGCGCAACTACTGGGTGGCTATGTCGGCCTCGACAGCGAGCCGGGGCGCGGCAGCACCTTCGCGCTGACGCTGCCGATCGATGGACCGCCGGCGCCCGGCGGCGCGGCCGTCGAACCATTGAGCATGCGGTCGATGTCGCAGCCATCGGGACGTGCGCCGCAGGCCGCGGGCGACGCGCGCGCGAATGGCGGGGCGCCAGGCGGCGTCGAACGTGGGACCCAGCGCACCAATGCGGCGGGCAATCGCCAGGCGCCGCGCACAGCCGCCACCGCCAACGGCAACGGGCTGGCACCGCCGAAGGCGGCCGCCGCCGCGTCGATCCTCACCCGCGATGGCGCGCCGGCACCAGTGCAACAAGTCTTCATGCCCGGCATTCCGGATGACCGCGCCAACCGTTCGCGTGAGCGCCGCCTGATCCTGGTGATCGAAGACGACGAGGCCTTCGCGCACATTCTCTACGAACTGGCGCACGAGCTCGATTTCGACTGCGTGCATGCCAACAACGCGCGTGCTGGCGTGGAGTTGGCGCGCGAAATGCAGCCGTGCGGCATCCTGCTTGATATCGGCTTGCCCGACGACTCCGGACTGACGGTGCTGGAGCGGCTCAAACGCGATCCGGCCACGCGTCACCTGCCGGTGCACATCATCTCGGTGGCAAACCACACCGAAGCGGCGCTGCATCTGGGCGCGGTCGGCTATACGCTGAAGCCATCGGCACGCGACGACCTGGCGCAGGCCATCCAGAAACTCGAAGCGCGCATGGAGCAACAGGTGCGACGCATCCTGGTAGTGGAAGACGATCCGACGCTGCGCGAGAATATCAAGCTGCTGCTGACCAGCAACGATGTCGAGATCGACGGCGTCGGCACCTTGGCCGACGCATTGCAGCGACTCTCGGCAAAGAGCTTCGACTGCATCGTGATGGACCTGGCGCTGCCGGACGGCTCTGGCTACGACTTGCTGAAGAACATGACCGCCAGCGTGCGCGAAGCGATGCCGCCGGTGATCGTCTACACCGGCCGTTCGCTGACCGCCGAAGAAGAGCGCCGGCTGCGCTTTTATTCGAAATCCATCATCATCAAGGGTGCGAAATCGCCCGAGCGGCTGCTCGACGAAGTGACCTTGTTCCTGCACAGCGTCGAATCCGATCTGCCGCCCGATCAACAGCGCATGCTAAAAGAAGCCCGGCAGCGCGACGCCACCTTCGAAGGCCGCAAGATCTTGCTGGCCGAAGACGACGTGCGCAATATTTTCGCCCTGTCGCATGTGCTGGAACCGCTCGGTGCGCAGCTCGAAATCGCACGTGACGGCCGTGAAGCGCTGCAAGTGCTGGCGACACAGTCAGACATCGACCTAGTGCTGATGGACATCATGATGCCGGAAATGGACGGTCTGACGGCTATGCAGGAGATTCGCAAGCAACCGCATCTAAGTCGCCTGCCGATCATCGCGTTGACCGCGAAGGCGATGGCATCAGATCGGCAGAAATGTCTGGACGCGGGCGCGAACGACTATATTTCGAAGCCGATCGAAGTCGAAAAGCTGTTGTCGCTATGTCGCGTCTGGCTTTCTCATTAATGTTGCGCCGCGCGCCCGCGCCGCTCGCGTGCGGCCGGGCGCTGCGTCGCGTTGCTTGCGGTAGCCGCCCATGACGATGCCGTCGCCTGATTTCGATATAGAGCTGAAGCTGCTGCTGGAGGCGATTTATCTCAAATACCAGCATGACTTCCGCGACTATTCGATCGCCTCGTTGCGGCGGCGGCTCACGCAGGCGCTGCAGGACCTGAAGTATCCGTCGCTGTCGATCCTGCAAGACCGCATCTTGCGTGACCCCGCGCTATTCGCGCGGCTATTGCAATACCTGACGGTGCAGGTCAGCGAGATGTTCCGCGACCCGGGTTACTTCCGCGCGTTGCGCGAGCGCGTGATGCCGGTGCTGCACACCTACCCGTCGGTAAAGATATGGATCGCCGGCTGCAGCAGCGGCGAAGAATTGTGGTCGATGGCGATTCTGCTGGAAGAGGAAGGGCTGGCGCAACGTACCATCGTCTATGCGACCGACGTCAACCCCCAAGCGCTGCGCATCGCTTCGGAAGGTGTCTATCCACTCGATCGGCTGGCGGGCTTCAGCCAGAACTACCTGGCCGCGGGCGGCAAGCGCTCGTTGTCCGACTACTATCATGCGGCTTATGGCGCGGCGACGTTTTCGAGATATCTCAAATCGCAAGTGGTGTTCGCCGATCACAGTCTGGCCACCGACAGTGTGTTCTCGGAGGTGCATCTGGTGTCGTGTCGGAATGTGCTGATCTACTTTAATCAGGACTTGCAGAACCGTGCGATCGGCTTGTTCGACGAAGCGCTGATACGCCGCGGGTTTTTGGGATTAGGCAGCAAGGAAAGCTTGCGCTTCAGCAGCCATGCCGGAGCTTTCGAGAGCTTCGCCAGTGATCTCAAAATCTACCAGAAGCGCTGAGTCGTGAAGCCGAGCCGTCAGTCACCGCCGCCGTCGTCAGCACCTTCACCGGTGCCTTCGGCGTCGACTTCAGCGCGGCGTGCCTGGCCCTTCGATGTGGTGTTGATCGGTGCGTCGGCCGGCGGTGTCGAGGTCTTGGCCAACTTGCTGCCGGCCATCGGACACGGCTTTCCGGCGGCCGTGGTGATCGTGCTGCATCTGCCCGCGCACGGCCGCAGCGAGCTGCCGGAACTGTTCGCGCCGCGCTGCGCGGTGCCGGTGCTGGAAGCCTCGGACAAGGAACCGCTGCGCGCTGGCAATATTTATTTTGCACCGCCCGGCTACCATCTTTTAATTGAGACGGCCGAGCAATGCGCATTGTCGACCGATGCCCCGGTCAACTTCTCACGGCCGTCGATCGACGTGCTGTTCGAGTCCGGCGCGTGGGTACACCACGAGCGCACGCTCGGCGTGCTGCTGACGGGCGCCAGCACCGACGGCGCGCTCGGACTCAAGACGATCCGCGAGGCGGGCGGCACCACCTGGGCGCAGGCGCCTGAAACGGCGCGCGCCTCAATGATGCCGCTCAGTGCGATCGAGTTGGGTGTGGTGGATGAAGTGCTCAGTATCGAACAGATGGCCCTCCGTTTCGCGCAAGCGACGGGTCGAACGAGTCAGGCCGAGGAATAATATGTCGCAACCTATCAAGATCCTCCTCGTCGATGACGTCGAGCAGAACCTCGTAGCGCTTGAAGCCTTGCTGACGCAACCCGAGGTGCAGCCGATGCGCGCCACGTCGGGCGCCGAGGCGCTGGAAATTCTGCTGAAGCACGACGTCGCGCTGGCACTGGTCGACGTGCAGATGCCGGAAATGGATGGCTTTGAGTTGGCGGAGTTGATGCGCGGCAGCGCGCGCACCCGCCATGTGCCGATTATTTTCCTGACCGCCACCGACCGCAACGCGGTGCGTACCTTCCGCGGCTACGAAGCTGGCGCGGTCGATTTTTTGTACAAGCCGTTCGATCCGCACATCCTGCGCAGCAAGGTCGAAGTCTTCGTGCAATTGCAATCTCAAAAATTGCAGTTGGCCGAGCAGCTCGAATCGCTACGTCAGATGATTCGCATGAACGAGATGTTCGTCGCGGTGCTGGGGCATGATCTGCGCAATCCCTTGTCGTCGATTCTCTCGTGTGCCGAGATCCTGCCGCGGCTTTCCGACGACGAGCGCGTTTCCACCTCGGCGCAACGCATCCGCTCGAGCGGCACGCGCATGGCGCGCATGATCGACCAGTTGCTGGATATCGCGCGCGTGCGTAGTGGACAGTTGGCCTTGGCGCCCGAAAATGCCGACCTGGCGTCGATCTGCCAGAACATCATCGCTGAATTCGAAGGCGGCGAAGCCACGCGCAAAGTGCAGTTGAGCGTGCAAGGCGATAGCGCCGGGCGCTGGGATATCGACCGGCTGGCGCAAGTGATGTCGAACCTCATCGGCAACGCCTTGCAACATGGCGACGCGGGCGCGCCGGTGCGGGTAAGCATCGACGGCACGAGCAGCGAAGATCTGCGCGCGTCGGTATGGAATGCGGGCGAGATGCCGGCCGAGCTGCTCGATCAAATCTTCAAGCCATTCTTTCCGGCAACGCTCGGATCGCAAACTAAGCGCGCGGGGCTGGGCCTGGGGCTCTATATCGCCCACGAACTGGTGCGGCTGCATGGCGGACGACTGGCAGCACACAGCTCAGCCGAGGGCGGCACACAGTTCGACATCTTGCTGCCACGGCACGCGCCACTCGCAGCCGTGACGAATGCGACCTTGGCGAACGTTTGAGGTCGTAGCTAGCCGCTATTGCGCTGGAACGCGTACAAGCTGCTTCCCAGGCCGAGCAGCTGGGTAAGTTCGTCGAGCGCACGATGGCTTTCTTCCAGCAAAGCCGGGTCGGCCAGCTCCGCACTTGTCAGACGATCTCGATAGTGTCGCTCGGCCCACGCATCCAGCAAGCTGTACAAGCGCTCGTCCATCCATATGCCCGGCGCTACCGCGGCCTGTTCGGCCCCCGTCAACGCCACGCGCAAACGCAGACAGGCAGGGCCACCGCCATTGCGCATGCTTTCGCGCAGATCGAAAGTCAGCACTTCGCTGAACGGGCCGCCAGCGGAGCACTGTTCATCGAGATAGGCGCGTACCTGCGGATTTTCGAGACAGTCGATCGGTGCCACCAACAGGGCACCGCTTGGCGTGACGCATGGCGCTGACAGCGAGGCCGCGTCCGCGTCATCCACGTCGTCCGCGCATGGTGTAATCAACTGACTGTTGAATAGATACGACGCGACCGCAGCGTCGATCGAGACCAGCGCGTCCGGCACTTCGATCAAGCGCAAGCTGCCGCCGTGCGCGTCGAGCTGGCGCCGCAGCATGTCATAGACGGCGCGCTGCTCGGCAAACGCTCGCTCATGGCAGAACAGCCATTGCTGATCTGCCACCGCAATCACGTCATTGTGGAACACGCCAGCATCGATGGCCTGCGGTAACTGACGGATGAACGCCGTGCCGGCGGGTGTCAGGCCGTGGCGCCGCGCAATCGCCTCGCCGGCCTCGCGCGTTTGCCTGGCTGGGAACCTGCTCGGTAGCGCCATATCGGCCCGATCCGCCGCATTGGTCAGGCCTTCGCCCTCCTGCGCAGCCGAGCCACCGCCGACGCCCGCCACACGCCCATAAACGAAGCACTCGATACCCGCCGCACCATGCGTTGCGCATAGTCGCATGTGGTTCGCTGCGCCTTCATCGAACAAGGCACTCGTTGCCGGCAGCGGCGCGTGTACAACGAAGTGACGCGGATCGGCGAACACCGCCTGCAACAATTGCGTTGTGGTGGCCGCTTCGATCGAGCGATGCAAATTGCTGGCCAGATTCGCCGGCGTGAAGTGCACGCGGGCGTCCGCGCAATCGGCCGACGCACTGACGGTCGCCGCATTGGCCGCCCACATCGGCGAAGCCGATGCTGCGGCGGCCAGCAGACGGGGGGCATCGCGCGCCGCGCGCTGCAACACTTGCGCGTCGGATCCGGCAAAGCCGAGCGTGCGCAGCAAGGCTATCGACGGACGTTCATGCGGCGGCAATACGCCCTGCAAGATGCCGCGCTGCGCCAGCGTGCGCATTTTGAGAAGACCTTGCCTGACGGCGGCGCGCGGATTCGCGGTACGTGCCGCATGGCTGCGCGAAGCGAGATTGCCGAACGACAGTCCGGCGTAGTTATGCGTCGGACCGACGATGCCGTCGAAGTTGGCCTCGCGCGCTTTCATCGTGGCTTGCTGACCGCTTCGATCACCGCTTTGCGCGCGGCCTTCATCGCGGATGCCACGCGTCGAGCGGCAGCAATCGCGCATTGTCGCCACTACGTACCCGCAAGGCCTCCGCCTGCTCTGCCGTCAGCACCACTGTGTCACCGAGCGCGCCGCTGGCGCCGTGCGGCAACAAGGCCGCGCGAAAATGAGATGGGTCGCCACAGGCAATCAGGTGCGGGGTTTCATCGGCGTCGAAACGCGCCGTGAGCACCGCCGCGGCCGATGCCGCCTCGGCGTCACGCTGCAGACCCAGCACGTCTGGCTCGCCCAGCGTCCGATGCGGCGCCAGCCCTTCCGGCAAGATCGACACGGTCACGCGCACGCTGTCACGCGCGGCCCGCGTCGCGTCGCGATGCACTTCCAGCACCGGGCCGGCATCGAAAATATCGATGTGATGCTCGAAACGCATGCCCTCGCCTTCCAGCAAGGTGCGCGCCGCGCGCGTCTCGCGATGCGTGGCACCCAGGCAGGCTTGCGCTTCATCCGACAACAACTCCACGTACACCGGATAACGCGGCATCAATTCCGCAACGAACGACTTCTTGCCGAGCGAGCTGCGATAGTCGGCTTCGTTGAAATCGATCTGGTAAAAGCGCGCGCCCAATGCATTCCAAAAAGGCGACTCGCCGGCCTCGTCGAAATGGCCGCGCATCTCCGCGCACAAGCGCTCCGGAAAGCGCTGCGGAAACTCGGCGATAAAGAGGAAACGGGCTTTCGACAGCAACGGCGCCAAGCCTTGCCGACGATAGGCGGGATCGAGGAACAGCGAGCACAGCTCGGCGTTGCCGGTCAGATCATTCGAGATGGTCAGCACACGCATGCGCCGCCAGACGTTCAACTCGCGGCTAGCGTGCACCAAGGTGCCCAGTCGGTAGTTGTAGAACGGTTCGCTAAGACCGACCGCGGTCTCGATACCGCTCACACCGATGACGCGACCCGTATCCAGATCTTCCAGCACGAATAGATAGCCCTGCTGCGCCCAGGGCTCGACGTCGGCCAGCGTGCGCTCGACCCGCTGCAGGCGCCGTTCCAACGCTTCCGCATCGGGCTTCAGTGTGGTCAGCCCGGGACCGGCCTGGCGTGCCAGCGACAGCACCGCATCGCGATCGGCCGCCTGTGCGGTGCGCACGATCATCATCGGCGCCGCCCGTGGCAGAGCGCGCAGCTTGCACGTCGCGCAGGTCGGGCACAGCGCGAATATCGGGAAACGTTCGTCATGAGGGCTTCATTGCGCCGGCTTGCGAGATCGAGTTGTATCGATTCTAGGCGCGGCGCAAAAAAGCTGCTGCCGGCGGGGCGGCCGGCATGGGAGTTTTTGACTGTCGCGTGTTGATCTGCTGCATCAGCAATCCAGCAGGCGCGTGCATATTGCCGCTGCTAGCCACGATTTGCATCGCAGTTATTTACGCACCGTTCTTACGCGGCAGCGAGCAGGAGGCATGTTAACGGCGATGGCAAGAGTGTCTAGGCATGCTACGGTACGCCGTTGACAACGCAGGGCACCTACAACGATGAACAAACCAAAGCCAGCGCCGCAGGATCCCGGCCTGCTCGATAGGATCAAAAGCTTGGCGATCCAGGCGATGTTTTCCGACGATGAACTACTAGAACAACTGGTTTTAAAGGGCGGCAATGCGATGGCGCTGATTTACCAGATCAGCGCCAGAGCATCGATCGATCTCGACTTTTCGCTGCAGAAAGACTTTGTGGAGGCATTTGAACGGGTGCAGGCTCGGATCGCCAGAACGTTGTCAGAGACCTTCCGCGCTAACGGCTTTGAATTATTCGATTTCAAAATGGTCGAGAAGCCCAAGTCCATGACGCCCGACATCATGGATTTTTGGGGTGGTTATGAACTTGAGTTTAAGCTTGTTACGGCGGACACCCACGCCCAATACGCTGAAAATATCGAAGAGTTGCGCAAGCGCGCCTTCAGTCTTGGGCAAGGCAAAAAATTCCTCATCGATATAAGCCGCTACGAGTACGTTGAAGGCAAGCAGGACTTGGAAGTCGATGGAACGCTTATCTATGTCTATTCGCCCTTGATGATTGTGTGCGAAAAACTGCGCGCCATCTGCCAGCAGATGGTGGAGTACAAGCCGATCGTTAAGCGTGGGCGCGATGGCGCTGCACGGCCCAAAGACTTTGTGGATATCTACGTTCTTGCAACTGAGCTGAGGCTGGATCTTGAGAGCGAGCAAATGCAGCAGATTTTGACCTCGATGTTTGAAGTCAAAAGGGTTCCTTTATCGTTCCTGGGCCTTGTACAGAACTACTATGAGTTTCATTCGGCGGGCTTCGCATCCGTCAAAGACACCGTTTTGCCAAGCTTCGACCTTCAGCCGTTCGACTTTTATTTCGGTTACGTGGCTGAGCTGGTTAAGCGGCTAAAACCCCTCTGGGACCGTTAAGCGCCAATCCTTGAGGTAGCGGGTTTTTCCCATGTCGTGCGCTAAGTAAAAATCGCGCTCTAACGGCAAGCGTCGGATCAGGGCTATTTGGTTTGGCCTGTAGCTCGCACGCTCTAGGTAATGGCCGATCGCTTGATGATATGGATAGGTAAATTCGAGCTTGCGCAGCATTGCAACCAAGCGGTTAATGGAAACGCGGTCTTTCGCAAGCTCGAAGGCCTTGGCCACTTCAAAGACACCTCCAGCATAGACAGGTCGCACGGTGATATCGATGAGTGTGCGCTCTAGACCGGTGAGGCGGGCTGCTATGGCTTCCCCGGTCTCGTCCGTGACGGTTTGAGAAACAACGCCCAAATGCCCGTTATTTGCGCCGTTCAGCAGGTAGATTTTTTTGCCGTCATATTCGACGAAGTTGTGAGATATCTTGGCTGGGCGACTAAATGCTAGGTCGATATCGTCCTGACTTAGGCGGGGGAGCTCATGTCCCAGGTTGCGTCCATCGCTGCGCTCATCGGTGATGTAGATCGTTTTGGGTGACTGTTCGGTTAGACCATTGAGTTGCATTGCTGTGTAGTGGCTGAAATACAAGTCTTTCCGAAGCGATAGCAGGATGGTCAAAATAGGAACATTGCCCCAGACATAGCAGCGCTCCGAGCGCTGAGGGAAAGCAAACTCGATTTCCTTTAGCTTGGCGCTTTCCTTTAGAAAGTCGATGAAGCTTTCGCCCGTGGTGTTTCCGGCAAGCCGCCAGAATCTGCGCTGACTTTCGAGGACCGCGCGGATCTCCTTCAGCTTGAAAACATGCTTCGGGAGCTGATCAAAGTGTTCAACAATGTCCGTTTTTGCAATCTGGATTCTTGAGCGGTTCGTCATGGATACTCGGAGTTTTTATGTCTCCTACATGGCAGCATGCATGCTGCCATGTAGGATATTTTAAATCAAGTAAAAAACTCAAAAAAGCCAGCTTTCAACATGTCTTTTTGCGGCATACCATGCTAAGCAGCGTTAACGCTGCTTAGCATAGCAAAAACATTTATGAAAATCAATTCCTAACTGGTTAAAAATTAAAGGCAATGAGGTTGAAAAGCTCGCTAATTAGCATTATGCTATGCAGCGTTAACGCTGCATAGCACTGCTCTAAAATTGATTGGTCTGCGTAGGAAACGGTAGCCTCAGCGTTCTCAGTGACCTCGACCTTAGGCAGCTGCTTCGGCTCGCGGCGCAAGCAAATTGCCAGACAATGCGCATGGCTGGAAGTGCAGGTGTGGGCGCTTAGATTTGGGAGATTATCTCTGCTTGAAACTCGACACATGCCGATTGTTCTTCATGTGCGAGACGTGTCCGATGGGCCATAAGGCCGACGCCGCCAGGATGGGAACATCCTATTTTCTCTGTCCAAGCGGCCTCATGTGAAGATCCGCCCTCTGAGGATGGCGACAGCTTGGCCCAAGTCTGACCTAACATAGGGACTTGGCGAGAGCTACTCGCGGCAAATACGGGAAAGCTGCCGGCGACACCGGTAGCACGACTCGCCAGCCCGCTGCGCCGAAGGACGCAGCGCCCACCCTGTGGCAGCTAGACCAGTGTCATGATGCCTTCAACGACCAGCAGACCTAACAGCGCGCCAATGATCGCGCCGGCTACCCGCAGCGTCTGCGTGAAAGTTCGGGAGGCCACGGGTAGCGCGCCCAGGAACAAAGCACCTGCGATGGCCATCGGCACAAGCAGCAGGAAATCATTGATCGTCAAACCGTGTAGCGCATCCATGGCTGTCTCCTTGAACGACTTTATGAATTCAGTATAGACAGTGTTTCAGCGCACACCCAATGCTCGATTTTCTCAAAAACCTCGATTGATGCGTTGCATCAATCGCACTGCACCTGCGACAACGGGATTTTTTATGCCCCATTAATTATTTGATGCTGCGGCTGCGTGCGCCGCGATCGTCGCGCGGGTGAGCCAGATCGCCAGGCCCAGCGCGAGCGCCAGCAGTACGCCGACCATGCCGCATACGCCGCGCCAGGCATCCAGTACCCAGAAATGTCCGCCGAGCGATCCGAGAATGCTCGAACCTACGTAGTAAGCCAGCAGGTACAAGGCAGCGGCCTGCCCCTTCGCATGCGTCGAAAGAAAACCGACCCAGCCACTCGCCACCGAATGGCCACCGAAGAATCCAATGGTGAAGACAACGATGCCGGCGATCACCCCAACCAGCGGCGTCATCAGCGTCAGTGCCAGTCCCACGCCCATCAGACCAACGCTGCCGCCTAATACCCAGCCGCGCCCTAGCTGGTCGGCCAGCTTGCCGGACGCGGGCGAGGCGACCGAACCAATCAAATAAGTGAGAAAAATCAAGGCAATCTGCGACTGTCGGAGCGCATACGGCGGTGCCAGCAAGCGATAACCGACGTAGTTGTAAATCGTCACGAATGCGCCCATCAACAGCATGCCGGTCAGAAACAAAGCCAGCATGCGCGGCTGGCGCAAGTGGCCGGCCAGCGCATCGCGATGACGCGCGAAGCCCAAGCCGCGCCGAGGGACGAAGCGCCGCGACGGCGGCAGCAGTAGATAGAAAATCAGCGTGGCTACAATGCCGAACAGCCCGATACCGGCGATGGCGACACGCCACGAGAACAGATCCGTCAACACCCCGGTAACCACCCGCCCGAGCATGCCGCCGATCGCCGTGCCGCCGACATAAAGCCCCATCGATAATCCCAGCCCAGCCGGATCGACCTCTTCCGAGATATAGGCCATGGCCACCGCCGGCACGCCGCCGAGCATGATGCCCTCCAGCCCGCGCACTGTGAGAAACGCGCCCCAGGTGGGCATCCACGCCGACAGCAGCGTGAGCACCGATGCGCCGCCCATGCCCCACACCATGATCTGGCGCCGGTTCAGCGACTCGGAAAACAGGCCGCCGACGAAAATCGCCAGCGCCAACAGGCCGGTGGCAATCGACACCGAGAGACTGGCGGCCACCGGGCTGACGTTGAAATCACGCGAGAACAGCGGCAGCAGCGGCTGCACGCAATACAACAAAGAGAAAGTGGCAAAACCGGCCGCAATCAACGCGCCGCTGGCGCGCCAGTAGTCGGGTGTGCCGCGGGCTAGATAAGGGGCGGCAGTCGCCGCAGGCTTGGCACTGGTCGTCGCGGCAGGGGAAGCCGTAGAAGATGCAGCGTCGGGAGAAGAAACCTGCTGAGTCATGGGCGCAATCGGAACGTAGGAGATGGCGCGCCGGCATTTCGCGACAGCGCAACACCATTATTATCCGCGCTCGAGCCGTTTCTTGCGCCGGGACACCTCGCAGCGACTAAGCGCGCTTATACCGACCCAGACCTGATCTAGCGTCTTCTGGCGGCGACGCAGCGCGTTTGACGCACCGCCGCTAAGATAATCGGACGTCACTTCACGCAGGTGCACCCGTACACCCGCTCAACGCTTTCACCAGGACCTTTGCGTCATGCCTTACGAAAAACTGCTTTCGCCGGTGACTCTGGGCGCGGTCGCGCTGCCCACCCGCGTCGTCATGGCGCCGCTCACGCGCAACCGCGCCGGACAACCCGGCGACGTGCCAACCGACCTGAACGCCGAGTACTACCGGCAACGCGCCGACGCGGCGTTGATCGTGACCGAGGCCACCCACATCTCGCGGCAAGGCCAGGGCTATGCGCAGGCGCCGGGCATCTACAGCGACGCGCAAGAAGCCGGCTGGCAGAAAGTCGTGAACGCGGTGCAAGCGAAAAAAGGCCGCATCGCGCTGCAACTGTGGCATGTCGGCCGCATCTCGCATCGCAGCTTGCAAGAAGGCGGCGAGGCGCCGGTGGCGCCGTCCGCCATTCGCGCCGACGGTGCGCAGGTCTTCGTCGTGGACGCGCAAGGCCGGGGCAGCATGCAACCCACCGACACGCCACGCGCGCTCGATACCGCGGAAATCCCGAAGATCGTCGACCAATACGCGGCCGCCGCCGAGCGCTGCAAGCGCATTGGTTTCGACATGGTCGAAGTACACGGCGCAAATGGCTATTTGCTACAGCAATTCATGTCCACCAATACCAACCAGCGTACCGACCGCTACGGCGGCTCGCTGGATAACCGCGCACGCCTGACGCTGGAAGTGCTCGAAGCGGTGTGCGGCGTGTTCGGCGCCGACCGCGTCGGGCTGCGGCTGTCGCCCAATTTCACCGGACACGCCATCGCCGATGGCGAGTCTGAGCAGATTTCGCTGCTGGTGGCGCGCGAATTGTCGCGCCTGCACGGTGCCTATGTGCATATCGCCGAACCTGACTGGGTCGGCGGCAAACCGCTGTCGCTCGATTTCCGCAAGTCGCTGCGCAAGGCATTCAACGGCGGCTTGATCGTCTGCGGCAACTACACCGCGCAAACGGCCGAGGAGCGCATTGTCTCGGGCCTGACCGACGCCGTGGCGTTCGGGCGGCCGTTCATCGCGAATCCGGATCTGATCGAGCGCTTCCGCCGCGACGCGCCGCTCAACGAGGCCGACCGCAACACCTTCTACGGCGGCGACGCCAAGGGCTACACCGACTACCCGACGCTGGAAGCCTGACGCGGCGGTAAAATCGTCGCTTCGTGTGCCAGCACCGGCACACGAAGCGATGGAGAATCCATGCCGGCCGCAACCAAAAAAGAGCAGATCGCAGAATTGATGGACCAGGGCTTCGTCGTCGCACGCGGCCTGGCCAGCGCCGCGCTATGCGCGAACCTGCGCGAACTGGGCGAGCGCGAACTGCTAAACCCGCAGGCGCCGCTCGAATACGAAGCCGATCTGCGCTATCCCGGCGCCCCGGCCAGCCGCGCGGAACCGGGCGGGCGCACGGTGCGGCGCCTGCTCGACGCCTATGCGCGCGATCCAGCTTACGCGCAGTGGGCCACTTCGCGAGATATCCGTAGCTGGATGGAAACCTATTTCGGCCAATCGGTGGCGCTGTCGCGCGCGCACCATAATTGCCTGATGACCAAGCATCCCACGTACGGCAGCCTCACCGGCTGGCATCGCGATGCGCGCTATTGGTCTTTCGAACGCGACGACCTGGTGTCGGCGTGGCTGGCGCTGGGCCCGGAAACCGTCGAGAACGGCGCGCTCTGGCTGGTGCCTGGATCGCACCGCATCGCCTTCGACGCCGAGCGCTTCGACGCCGATAAATTCTTCCGCGCCGACATGCCCGCCAATCAAGCCTTGATTAGTCGGGCCGTGTCACCGGCGCTGCAGGCGGGCGACGTAGTGTTCTTCCACTGCAACACGCTGCATTCAGCCGGCCAGAACCTCACCGAGCAAATCAAATACTCGCTGGTGTTCACCTATCACGGCCTGAGCAACGCGCCGCAGCCAGGCACGCGCTCAACCTCGAAGCCGGAAGTGCTGCTCTAGGCGGCGGCGCTGTGTTCGGGGTGCAGCGGGCATCCTAGTTCGGCAAAGGCCGCGACCGCACGCCGCTTCAGATCGGCTTGCACAGGCTCGATGTCGACTTCCTGCTGCACCCACCCGGCGATCTTCAGCGTGGCGCGGTCATTCGAGTAGTTGGCGACGAGCACGGTGGGCGCCAACGCCGCGGCGGTGAGCACGCGCGGCTCGTCGGCCAGCAGCTTCTTGGCGGTGCTGAGGGCGGCTTCGACGTTCTCACGGCACTCGACCGTCAACTCCAGGACAAAGCGTCGCGTGCCATTGATCGAGTAGTTGGTAACCGGATTGCCCCAGATCTGGCTATTCGGCACGAACAACATATTGCCGTCGCTTTTCTGGATGATGGTGGAGAACAAGCCGATTTCCTGGACCACGCCGGCGGTGGGCCCGGATCCTTCGATCATGTCGCCGACGCGAAATGGCCTGAGCAGCAACACCATCAGGCCGGCCGCGATGTTCTGCAGCGTGCCCTGCAATGCCAGGCCAATGGCCAGGCCAGCGGCGCCCAGCACGGCCAGCACGCTGGCGGTGGCAATGCCCACTTTGCCCAGCGCGGCCACGATTGCCACCACACGGATCGCCCACATCACCAGGCTGGAGACAATCGGCGCGAAGGTCGCATCGGCATGGGTGCGCGCCAGCAGGCGCGAAATGCCGCCCGACACACGGCTGGCAATCCACCAACCGATGATCAACAGCGCCAGCGCGATCAGCACGCTCATGCCGTAAGTCATCGTGGTGGCCAGCAGGGTGTTCCATACCGGCTGCAGGCGGTCGACGGAAAACCAGTCTTTCATGCGCGCTATTCCTCGGCGACGGTCTCGGTCGGGCTATGCGAGCAAGATACTCGCCCGCTCCGACCCGGCGCGTCGCCGCGACGCCCCTTACACCATCGCGCAGACGACGATTGCGAGCAGCGAGCCGCCCACCAGCACGTAAGCGACGGTGCGCGGCTTGTGCGAATCGATCCACAGCACCAGCCCGGTCAGTGACAGCAAGATCAAGCTGCCGGCCAGCGTGTCGATCAGCAACACCCAGGGCACGCTCAAACCCACGCCTTTGTGCAAATTCGTCAAGGCGGCGAGTAGTGTGTTCTCGCTGCGCTTCACGCTCACGCTCTGGCTGCCGACCCAATATTCGGCCTGTACGTTGTTGCGCGGGCCGGCGAAGTTGATGGTCCAGTGTTCCGGCTGCTCCACCGTCTGATCACCCCATTCGACCGTATGCCCGCGTTCGCGGCGGCTGCGGCCTTCTTGCTGCAGCGCCAGGCGGTCTTTCAACCAGGCGGTGAGTTCAGCCGGCGTGTTGGGCGCCGGCGTCGGCAGCGGCAATTGCATCGAGCTGACGATCGGCACGCCGGTTGAAACTTTCAGCGGGCCGCCGCGGTGGTTCAGAAAAAAGCCCGTGGTGCCGAACATCAGCCCGAAGGCTGCGCCCCACAGCCCCAGCCAGCCATGCGCCTTGCGCAGCCATTTCACGAAATTGCCGTAGCGCGAGCCGCGCCGCCGCGCAGTCGTGCCGCTGCTGCCGGCGCCCACCGGGCGAGCCCCGGGTGTCGCAGCCAGTGTGGCCCCGCCGAGTGCGGCGGATTGCCCAGGCTGTACCGTCGCCTTTGTCAAAATTGCATCCTCCACAAAAGGAAATCGCCCCGCAGGGCGATATCGAAAACCGGAAACTATCTCATAATTAATGAGAATCGTTATCATTACATGGCGGCTCGGTTAACTCAATGGAAATCTTCCTGCATCGCCGCAATCTGCTCGCGGGTTTCGAGCACGCGGTCTTCCCAATAGCGCTGCGTGCCGAACCATGGAAACGCCGCCGGAAACGCCGGGTCATCCCAGCGCAGCGCGATCCACGCGCTGTAGTGCATCAGCCGCAGCGTGCGCAGTGCCTCGACCAGCGCGAGTTCGCGTTCGTCGAAGTCGCAGAACACCTCGTAGCCACGCAGCAGATCGGCGAACGAGCCCGACGTGATCTGGCGTTCGGTGGAAAGCATCCACAGATCCTGCACGGCCGGTCCCATGCGGCTGTCGTCGAAATCGACAAAATGCGGGCCCGCGTCGGTCCACAACACATTGCCGGCCTGGCAATCGCCGTGCAGCCGCAGCGTGGCGACCGGTCCAACCGTTTCGAATACCTGCGTTACGCGTTCCAGCGCCAGTTCGGTCGCGCGTTCATAGGCCGGCGCGATATCCGCCGGCACCAGGCCACGCGACAGCACGATGTCACGCGACGCGGTGCCGTAGGTGGCGAGATCGATGGCACCGCGTTCGGCGTAGGCGCGGCGCTTGCCAATGCTGTGGATACGGCCGATGAAACGGCCCAGGCGTTCCAGCGTGGCCGTGTCTTCCAGCTCAGGCGCGCGGCCGCCGCGCCGCTCGAATAGCGCGAAGCGAAAGCCGGCGAAGGTATGCAAGGTATTGCCGCCCAACACCAGGGGCGCCACCACCGGCAACTCTTCATCGGCCAGCTCCGCGGAAAACGCGTGCTCTTCAAGAATTGCCGCATCGCTCCAGCGCGCCGGGCGATAGAACTTGGCGATCAATGGCGGCGCGTCGTCGCGGCCGATCTGATAGACGCGATTTTCGTAACTATTGAGCGTGGACAAGCGTCCGTCGGGCAATTCGCCGACGGATTCGATGGCATCGAGCACCACTTCCGGCGTCAGTCCCTCGAACGGCGGGCGCGCCGCGGGAGGCGACGCGAGATCATCATCGAACAGGGACATGACAGAAAAGGCCTCAGTGCAGCGTGACCACCGTCTTTGCCGGACCGGACTGACGCATCGGCAGCACGCCGCCGGTATCGATCAGGTCGGTAAGAAAAAACGGTTCGGTATTGAGTTCGCGTGAGGCGCCTGGGTCGCCGGCATACCAGGTCACCATCGCCATGTCGCCGATGATGCGCTTGATAACACCCATGGCGCCGGCTGGTACGGCGATATGTCGGGATTGAACGATTGATCCGATCTGCATTGATGCCTCCGCCGTTTGCCGACGGCGCTCCGCTTGCGCCGTCGGGCTTATTGTAGCGTGGCACAAAGCCAATCATGCCCGGTCGGCAAGGTCGCGCCCCGCGCTTCCTTCATTTCGGGCGGACCAAAAAAAAGCCCGCGGAGTGCGCGGGCTGAATCCATATCAGGAGGAGACATGGAGGAGACACACGAACTATAACGGTCCTGATGCTGCGTCGCAACAAGAAAATAACTCTTCTTTGTTTCAAAACGTGTCCGACTGCAGCCGGCGAGGCGGAATCGCCACGGCAGGCACCGCTTGTGCGGGCTTAAGCATGCCGCGCATCGAAATGATAAAGTGCCCGCTCTTAAGAGCTCACTCGGAGCGCGAGAGCTCAGTTGCCTCCCGGTACTATGCAAACAATCAATCAACCGCCGGTCAGCGACGCGGTGTTCACTCGCCGCCTCGCCCGCTTCGCCGCTTTCGGCCCCGCTCCGCTATTGGGCAGGGGGCTACGAGGCATTGAAAAAGAAAGCCTGCGCATCGATCGCCAGGGTCGGCTTGCCGACACGCCCCATCCGGCCGCCTTGGGCGCGGCGCTGACGCATCCACAAATTACGCTCGACTATTCGGAAGCATTGCTCGAATTGATCACGCCGCCGTCGCCCACCGCGATGGCTGCGCGCTCGCATCTCGACGCATTGCATCGCTTCGTCTATGCCGAACTGGGCGATGAATTGCTGTGGGCACAGTCGATGCCCGGCCCGCTGCCTGCCGAAAACCAGATCCCGATCGCTTATTTCGGCACCTCGCTGGTCGGCCAGTTCAAGCATGTGTATCGGCTCGGACTGGCGCTGCGCTACGGCCGGACCATGCAATGCATCGCGGGCATCCATTACAACTTTTCCTTCGACGAGGCCGCCTGGCAAGCCCTGCGGGAGATCGACGGCGCGGGCGCCAGCGCCAATGCGCCCGACTATCAATCCGCCGGCTATTTCTCGCTGATCCGCAATTACCGCCGCTATAGCTGGCTATTGCTGTATCTGTTCGGCGCGTCGCCGGCCGCGCACCGCGAGTTTCTGGGTGCGCGCGCGAAAGGCTTGCCGCTGCTGGACGCCGATACGGTTTATCTGCCGTATGCCACCAGCTTGCGGATGAGCGACCTGGGTTACCACAATCAAGTGGTGCAAAGCGCGGTGCCGACCAGCTTCGACGATTTGCAGAGCTATGTGGCCAGCGTCGCCGCGGCGTTGGCGCGCACGCATGCGCCCTATGAAGCGTTGGGCACGCACCGCGACGGCAAGTGGGTGCAGTTGAACGGCAACGTATTGCAGATCGAAAACGAGTTGTACGGCACCATCCGTCCGAAGCGCGTGGCGCAAAACGGCCGGCCGCTGACGGCCCTCGCGACGCATGGCGTGCAATATATCGAAGCACGCTGCCTCGATATCGACCCGTTCGACCCGGTCGGCATTGCCGCAAGCACCGCGCATTTCATGGACGCGTTCCTGATTTTCTGCGCGCTGCACGACAGCCCCGGGCTGGATGCCGCCCAGCACGCTGAGGCTGACGCGAATTTCCTGCGCAGTGCGCGTGAAGGGCGCGACCCGGCATTGATGCTCGCACGCCATGGCGCGCCGATAAGTCTGCGTGAGTGGGCCAGCGAGTTGCTGGACGCGGTGAACGCGGTTGCCCAGGTGCTGGACAGTGAGCAGAGCGCGTCGCTCGGCACGCCTTTCCAGGCAGCCGTACAACTGCAGCGCGAACGCGTAGCCCATCCCGAAACGACGCCTTCGGCGCGCGTGCTGACGGCGCTGCGGCAGCCCGGGATGAGCTTTACACGCTTCGGGCTGGAAATGAGCGCGCGGCATGCGGCTGAATTCGCCGCGCGACCGTTAGGCGCCGCGGAACAGGCGGGATTCGAGGCGCAGGCTGCCGAATCGATCGCCGCGGAAGCGGCATTGGCCCGGCGCGACGCCGAGACGGCTGCGGCGATCGGTGAAGCGGCGGCATTCGACGCTTTTCTGGCGGCTTACTACCGGTCGACCAGCGATCCTACAAGCGAACCCGCAGGCGAACCCACCAACGCACCGGCAAGCAAACCGAAAAGCGCCGCGACGCTTACTCAACTGCCTTGACCGACGCGGGCCTGTGCGGTCGGCGCGGCCGACGCATTGGCCTGCACCAATTGTTCGCTATCCCAACCGCCGCCCAAGGCTTTCACTAGCCCGGCGTTGGCCACGAGCCGGCGGCCTTCGATATCGATCAGCGAACGCTGCGCGGAGAACGCGGTGGCTTGCGCGGACAGCACGTCGAGATAAGTCGTGGTGCCGGCCTTGTACTCATTGCTGACGATGTTCAGCGCCTGCTGAGCCGACACCACCGCCTGTTGTTGAATCACGATCTCGTTGGCCAACACCCGCAGCGAGACGAGATTGTCTTCGACGTCCTGGAACGCTTGCAGCACCGTCTGCCGATAGTCGGCCGACTGTTCGTCGAACGCCGCACGCGCCGCCTCCACCTGCGCGTGGCGCAGACCGCCATCGAACAAGGTCAATGCCAACTGCGGACCCAGCGACCAGACGCGCGCCGGCGCGGTCAACCACTGCGCGAAGGTCGCGCTGTCGAAGCCGCCGGACGCCGATAGCGACAGCGTGGGAAAGAACGCCGACATCGCTACGCCAATCTGCTCATTCGCCGCGGCGGCGCGGCGCTCGGCGGCGGCCACGTCAGGACGCCGTTCCAACAACGTCGACGGCAATTGCGCCGGCACTTCCGGCAGGAAAGTACTGACCTCGGCGTGCGCCAGCGAGAAAGTCGACGCCGGCTGGCCGATCAGCACGGCGATCGCATGCTCGTATTGGGCGCGCGCAATGCCATTGTCGACGGCCGCGGCCTGCGCCGATTGCAGTTGCGTCTGCGCCTGCACCACGTCGGCACGCCCGGCCACCCCCTGCTGATAGCGATTCTGCGTGAGCGCCAGTGAGCGCTGATAGGCGGCGACGGTGTTGTCCAAGAGCGTCTGCGCGGAATCGAGCGCGCGCAACTGGAAGTAGTCTTGCGCGAGCGTGGCCTGCGCCGACAGCCGCGCGTTCGCCAGATCGGCGGCGGCGGCCTGTTGACTGGCTTTTTCAGAAGCAACGTCGCGTTGCACCTTGCCCCAGAGATCGGGCTCCCACGAAGCCTGGCCGCTGAGTGAATAGCTGTTTTGCACGCCGCGGGACGAGACCGAATCCGTCGAGTTAGAGCCACCGCCCGAGCCGGAACGCGTCGCGCTGGACGAAGCGCTCACGGTCGGGAAATATCCGGAGCGCGCCTGCGCCGTCAGCGCCTGCGCCTGGCGATAGGCAGCTTCGTAGCTGGCAACCGTTTGATTGGATTGATTGGCCTGCTCGATCAGCGCGGTCAGCGTCGGATCTTGATAAGCCAGCCACCAGGCGCCGCGATCGTCGCGATCGGCCGGTGCGGCGGGCTTCCAGCCATCGGCCGCTTCCTTGAAGTGCGCGGGTATCGCCACCGTCGCCCGCTGATAATTCGGGCCGACTGCGCAGCCAGCCAACAGCGTGGCAACCAGCACAACTCCCGTCACGCCACGCCGGCCAAAACTTTGTGTCGGCCGCGGCGCAGCGCCACGCGAGGAGAAACGGGTAAAACGGTGGAACAGATCGCTCATGAAAAACCTGTGGAAGACGCCAGCCGGGACAGCGCCCGGGCGCCGCACCATCGCGGGCTCACAAGAGTAAGGCAAAACGTGCTGGCCGTGTGAGTTGGCCGAACGGCTTATGCGCCAGGCGTGCTTACAATGCTTACGAACGTTTACGCGCCGCGCCCGCGGCGGCATCAGCCGCGATCGTAAAGCAACTGATAGCGGTTTGCGCCGATCCGTCGGCCCAGCAAATTCAACAGCCCGCCCAATGTTTCGGCGGCCTCCGGGCTGGCGCTGGCAGCGCCGTGAAACGAGGTGCGACCCTCGCTGATGCCGCCTTGACCTTCCAATTGCAATGGGCCTTTCACGGTCGCGAGCGTGAACTGTGCATCGCTGCCGGTTGCCGTGAATTGAAACCGGTAAGAGCCGAGCG
>JBPBQZ010000112.1:0-33437 GCA_050955105.1 Janthinobacterium lividum
TGGCAGCCGGTCAAGACCGACAGCCCCCTGCGGCCACCGTTGTGGCCGGCGTCTTTCCGGTTGCCGCGATGCAGATAGGCGCGCCGCGTTCCAGCGCTGTCCGTGGCGTTGCGTTAGTTGGTAAAGGCCGACGCCTTCTTGCTCGTAACCGTTGAAATCGGCGTTCCTGCGCAGGCCGCTCTGGACTGCCGCTTCGATGAAGCGTTGCGAAAACGGGTTCGGCGAGCGCGGTTTTGTTGGCAGGCATCTGCTGATTCACGCGGCGCTCCTTTAGGCGTTTTGTTCTCGTCGCGTCAGCGATGCGCGCTAGTCGACGGCGTGATGTCGTCGCCAGCATTGCGCGCGCATGTCGACAGCTTTTTGTGGCGTGACCTTACCGTGCGGGAGGCGCGCCCGTCTTGGATAAAAAGGCAAGGCGTTTGGATATTTCGACGCTGTCGCCAACGGCAGAATTTTCGGCGGACTTTTTGCCGGATATTGCAACTGTCGGTCTGCTTTCCTCCCTTAATCGCAGTTTAAAAAACTTTGTCTAAAACCTATAAAAAACCTATCATGCGCCCGTGAACTCGATTTTCTGGTCACCCAAAGCCCAAGCAACTACGTAAATTGCAGCATCCTTTGCAAGTGAAGGTTCGCAACGCGATCGCCGATTTGTCCGCAATGCCCGGTTGTCAAAACGTCAAATCGCTTGTCAACCACGATATGGCTATCGCCTTCGTGTCGGAAACTATCGAGTCTTGTTCAACTGGGACGGCGCGATTCATGTCGTCGAGATCGAGGAAGTGAGGAAGCGCGATGAACGCACCTACTAATATCCAGGTCATCAAAGGGCCCGACGGTAAGCCCGCCTTTGTTGTCGTACCGTATGCCGAGTATCTGGCGAGTCGAGCTGAAGAGAAGGGTCTGATTCCACACGACGTGGTTAGTAGGAGCGTCGATGGCATGAGTCCGATACGTGCTTGGCGCGAGCATTTGGGTCTTACACAGAGGGACGTCGCGCGGCGCTTGGGGGTAGCGCAACCAACGTATGCCGAACAAGAAAGCGGGGAGCTACGCTTGCGCAAGGCGACCAAGGAAAAGATTGCGGCGGCGCTTGGCATTACCTTGGATCAACTCGACTTTTGATTTTTCTCACGGCATTCCTTAGTCAAGCTTTGTTGGGTCCCGAGGCTGAATCGACAGTCGGCGGGCGTCACCCGAAATTTGAGATACATTAGCAATCTACTTCCCCACGAGAGACTCGTATGGCATGGTTTCCCGCTTCGATTCGCCGCAGGCTGGGCCTGAGCGCCGTCGAACGCTCGCGTGCGATGTCCGGCTCGGCGCAGCACGATGGCGAACGGTTTCGCAACGTTGCACCGCGTCCTGTCGAGGGATTTGGCAAGATCCTCACGATCACGTGGAATATGTTGTTCAAAAAGCCGCTAGGCACGGCTCCTGTCGGTGCATTGCCCGTTGTCGCGCTGACGCGCGAACAACTCGATGCGGCTCCCGATAGAAGTCTCTATCGGCTCGGACATTCGACGCTATTGCTCAAGCTGCGCGGACAATTCTGGCTTACCGATCCGGTGTTCGGCGAACGCGCCTCACCGTTTAGCAGCATGGGCCCCAAGCGCTTCCACGCGCCGCCGCTTTCGCTGGATGCGTTGCCGCCGCTGCGCGCCGTGATCCTTTCGCATGACCACTACGACCATCTCGATCGCGCAAGCGTCATAGCCCTCGCCGAAAAAACTGCTGTATTTGTGACGACCTTGGGTGTCGGCGACCGTTTGATCGAATGGGGCGTTCCCGCTGCCAAGGTCAAGCAATTCGACTGGTGGGGCGGTATCGAGATCGATGGCGTGACGTTTACTGCAACGCCGGCTCAGCACTTTTCCGGGCGCAGTCTGTTCGATAACAACCGCACGCTATGGGCGTCGTGGGTGATCGACGACGGCGGTCTGCGGGTGTTCTTCAGCGGTGATTCAGGCTATTTCGACGGTTTCCGCACAATCGGCGAAAAGCTTGGTCCGTTCGACGTGACCTTTATCGAGACGGGCGCCTATAACGTGCAGTGGCCATACGTCCATATGCAGCCGGAGGAGACCGTGCAAGCGCATATCGACTTGCGTGGTCGCTGGCTGATGCCGATTCATAACGGCACCTTCGATCTCGCCATGCATCGCTGGCAGGAACCATTCGAGCGCGTGAGCGAGATCGCGCTGGCGCGCGGGGTTGCCTTGTCGACGCCGCGCATGGGTGAACGTCTCGATCTCGGTGCACCGCATCGCGGCGAAGCTTGGTGGCGCGACGTCGCGGATTCGGTCGTCAAAAAACCGAACCTGGTTAAGCGGTGCGTTGCTTGTCGGGGCGGTTAGGGCATCGCTTGTGCCACGACAGTTGCCTGCCACAGGCTGTCGGAGATAAGCCGAGTTCATCTGTGCAGGATGCGTCCGATGTGCTCGACGTACCGCGCGGCGATTACATCCGATGTAATTGGCGCGGCGCGCAAGCGCCTCTACTCTTTGGCTATCGCGCCGACCAATCGGTGGCGCGCACCGTCAAGGAGATACCATGTCCAGCTATCCCGTTTATACGATTGAGTCCGCACCCGCGCAATCTCAGCCCGCGCTTCACCAATTACAAAAGACCTTCGGCCTGATCCCGAACATCGCGGCCGCGATGGCCGCTTCACCTGTGCTCATCAACGGCTTCCTCGGCCTGTTCGAGCGCGTGCATGCGAGCAGTCTGACGGAGCAGCAGATCCAGACCCTGCTGCTGACCAACGCGGTTACGAACACCAGCGAGTGGGCGGTCGCGTTTCATACTGCACTCGCATTGAAGCAGGGCGTGCGGCGCGCCGATGTCGACGCAATCCGGCAGGGCGGCCTGCCTGCCGACGCCGGACTGGCGGCGCTATCGAGGCTGGCGCGTACGCTGATCGAACAGCGCGGCCACCTTGCTGAATCAGACCAGGGCAGCTTCCAAGCAGCAGGCTTCGGCGCCGCACAGATACTCGAGGTCATAGCGGTGGTCGCCGCATCGACTATTACGAACTACACCGGCAGCGTTACCCAGCCCGCGCTAGAGCCGGCTTTCGCGGAGTTCGTCTGGCATGCGCCCGCGTCCTGATCCGGTATAGTCGGTCATCTCGACCAGGCGAAACCGATGAACGTCAGCAGTCACGATTCGAACGTGTCACCGAGCGCACTGGGCGATTTGTTGCGCTACTGGCGAGACTTGCGCGGCGTGAGTCAGCTCGATCTGTCGCTCGAGGCTGGTGTTTCGCAGCGTCAGATCAGTTTCATTGAAAGCGGACGCAGTGTGCCGGGCCGGCAGACGGTCCTCATGCTTGCACAGACGCTTGACGTGCCGCTGCGCGAGCGCAATGCCCTGCTGCTTGCCGCTGGCTATGCGCCGGTGTATTCGGAAGCGCCGTGGAACGCGCAAGAGATGCACAGCATCACCCGCGCAGTCGAGCGAGTGGTTCGTCAGCAGGAGCCGTATCCGGCGATCGTGATGGACCGTCACTGGAACGTGTTGATGGCCAACGATGCGGCGCTGCGCTTTTTCAACCACTTTATCGATATGGCTGCGCGCAAAGGCCCGCGCAATATGCTGCATCTGATCTTCGATCCGCAGGGCATGCGTCCGTTCGTGGCCGATTGGGACGAGGTCTCGCGAAGCTTGCTGCAACGGGTGTATCGCGAATCGGTCGGTCACGTGATCGATGACGGCACGCGGCGCCTGCTCGACGAGCTGCTTGCCTATCCCGATATACCGAGCGACTGGAAAGCGCACCAGGCAGCGTTCGCCGCGCCGACCATGCCGGTCATTCCGCTCGGCTTCGTTAGCGACGGCGCGGTGCTTCGCTATTTTTCGATGGTGACGAGCGTCGGTACACCGCAAACTGTTGCCGCCCAGGAGCTGCGCCTGGAATGCATGTTCCCTGCAGACGACGCCACCGAAGCACGTCACCTGCAACTGTTCTCGGCTCACTCGAAGAACCCCAAGGTCAATTGAAGCGCGCGTGGTACGCGCTGCGAGAACGTCGGAATCTGTGTAATGAGTACGTCAATTAGCTCGGTACAAGCGCGTGCACTGTGGCTGCATGCGCAACGACTCGACGTGTCGAAGCCGTTCGGCAGCGGCTCGGCTGCCGTGCAGCGGGCGGTGGAGCATCTGGGCTATGTGCAGATCGACACCATCAACGTCATTCAACGTAGTCACCATCAGATCCTCTATTGCCGCATCCCCGACTACCAGCCGGCGCATCTTGAGCGGGCGCAGTCGGTCGATAAATCGGTATTCGAGTATTGGGCGCATGCGCTGGCTTATCTGCCGACCACTGATTACCGCTTGTTCATAGCGAGCATGGACGAGTTTCGCGCGGCGCCGCGCGCGTCGTTCACGGCTTTGCAGGACGGAAGTTACAAGGCGCTGCTGCGGCGCATCCGCGACGAGGGGCCGCTGTCGATTCGCGACTTTGACGATGAGGTGCTGATCGAGAAAACCCATCCATGGGGGAGTCGCAAGCCATCGCGAGGTGTGTTGCGCTATGGTTTCTTCAGTGGCGATCTGACGGTCAGCAAGCGGACCGGCATGGTGAAGTCTTACGAGTTGTCTGCGCGGCACTTTGGCTGGACGCGTCGGCCTCAGCGCGCCAGCGAGCTACACTTCGCCCGCTATCTGCTGCAACGGGCACTGCGCGCGCAAGGCATCGTCAGCCTCGACTCGATCTGCTTCGGTAATTTGAGTTTCAAGGCTGCGGTGGCGGCGCTGATCGAAGCGGCGGTAAAGCGTAAGCGGCTGTTGCCGGTTCATCTCGAGGGCCATCCACAGGTGCGCCACTGGATCGAGCCCATGATGATGCAGACAGCCGCCGAGTTACCCGCGAATCGAGCAGTGCACATTCTGTCGCCGTTCGATCCGCTCACGATTCAGCGCAAGCGCTTGAAGTTGTTTTTCGATTATGACCACCGCTTCGAGGCCTATGTGCCGGCCGCTAAGCGGGTATTGGGATATTTTGCCTTGCCAGTGTTGGTCGGCGATGAAATTGTCGCTGCCATCGATTTGAAGATGGACCGCAAGACCGACAAGCTACTGATGCAAAAGTGGACCTGGATGGTGGGCAAACGGCCGGCGCTGAAGAGGGTTATCGAAGAAGCGCTCGATACCTTTGAACGATTTCAGAAGTTGTGAGCGTCATGATGGGATAGCGGTTTGTCTCGCGGAGAATGGGCGATGCGCTCAACTCGGACACCACCGCCCGGAGTCCGGGCATACCACCGCTGGTTCGCCGTTCAGGCAGATTTGCTCCGCGTCTGAATTTGACTCCGCTCGCGAGGCCAGCGCAGGGGCGACGTCGAAAGCGATTTTCAGTGCCCGGCTGAGAAGGGGCTCTTCGATGGCGAGCTCCCATGTCAGGAATGTCTGGATCCAGTCCTGATCGCGCGTGAAGTCGGTGGCGTTGAAACCACCGCTGCCGCGCCGAATCACGCCATGCGGCTGGCCCGTATCGAATATCACGACGGTTCCCCGCGTGAGCGGAAGGCGATGGCCGATGGACGGGAAGTGCAAATCCAGGCCCAGGTCGTCGCTCAGGAACAGATTGCAGAAGGCCACATGGCTGTACTGGGCGCCATCGTGGTGGTACCTCGCACCGCGGCAGGCCATGAGCGCCACGTCACTCGGGGCGAGCAGCGTCGCCGGCAAGCCCTGGGCGCAGGCCCAATCCGACACGGCCTGCACGCAGCGTTGATAGTCGGGCCAGCGTGCTCGTGCGCGCGCCAAAGGCATTGCCTCGACGTCTCCGACTTCCAACACCATGCGCGACGCTATTTCCCTTTGCCAATCCGCCCGCAGACGTGTGGGCGGCTCAGGGATATCGATCGTGCCTGATATCAGGACGTTGCTCACGCTCCGGCTGCGCATGGCGTCGCCGCTCTCGAAAAAGGCGGTCAGCACATCTTCTGACACTCGATGCTGTGGCGGGGCGTTCATGCGGCCATTGTAACGATTGCCAGCGCTCAGGGATGCTGACGTCTTCCGTTTCCGCTGAGCGGTGCGAAATCACCGCGGCATAAGAAGCTTGGTATGGCGGCAGACTTTCCAGTGCATTGCAAAGCATGCTTGCGCGCCTTATTCTCCCCGCTTGGCGCGCACCGCCTCTCGCGGTTCGACTCGATGCATCGGATCCGACCGGCAGGTGCCGCGACACCGCCATCAAGCCAGGAGCATTCGTCATGACTAAGCCTTCAGGCGTGCACCATGCCGCCGCTACCGGCTTTACCGCGGCCGCCGACAACTATGTTCGCGGCCGTCCGGACTACCCGCCGGAGGTCGCGGAATGGTTGCGCGACGAACTCGGTCTCGATGCCGGTACGACCGTCGTCGATCTGGGCGCCGGCACCGGCAAATTCACCCCACGCCTGCTTGCCACGGGCGCAAGGGTAGTGGCGATTGAGCCGCTCCCGCAAATGCTGGCGAAGCTGTCCGGGGCCTTTTCGCAAGTTACCGCGTTGGTGGGCACGGCGGACGCGATACCTTTACCCGATGCCTCGGTGGAGGCGGTAGTGTGCGCGCAGGCGTTTCACTGGTTCGCGACCCGCGAGGCGCTGGCCGAGATTCATCGTGTGTTGAAGCCGGGTGGCAAACTTGGCTTGATCTGGAATCAAAGAGATACGCGTGTCGACTGGGTGGCGCGCCTGAATGCCATCGTCGATGCCGTCCAGGGCGATACGCCGCGCTATTACACCGGCGCATGGCGCAAGGCGTTTCCGTTCGAAGGCTTCGGTCCGCTGCGGGAAGCGCATTTCTCGCATGGGCACACAGGCACAACCGAAGATGTGGTGTTGAACCGGGTGCGATCCACCAGTTTCATCAGTGCGCTGCCGCCTGAAAAGCGCGCTGACATCGAGCATCAAGTACGCGAGTTGATTGCCACCGAGCCGGCTTTGGCCGGGCGCGATCAAGTGACGCTTCCTTATGAAACTGCGGCGTTCAGCACGGTGAAGATCGCTTGACGAAAGGCTTAGCGGCAGTCGAGCGCTTTATTCTTCAAGCGGATGCGGCTCGCAAGTGGCGCAAGCCCGACATGGCCTGATCGAAACCGTGCACATCAAGCAGCCTTCAGCCGCAACGGCAAGCGGTCCAGGGTTCGCAGTTGATTGATGGCGCGGAAGGTCGGCTCGCCGTCGAGTTGCAAGCTATCGATACGCGCGAGCAAGGCCTTTAGAATGCATTCCGATTCGAGGCGCGCAATCATTTGCCCGATGCAGACGTGCGTACCGACGCCGAACGCCAGATGCGTACCGGCGGGTCGTCTCAGTACGTCATAACGATCGGCATCGGGCCACTTGCGAGGATCACGACCGGCAGCGCCAAGGAATACGGCGATCTTGGTATCTGCCTCCAATGCGAATCCGCTCAATTCGACCGCCTGGGTGGTCGTGCGGAAATTCGTATAGGAAGGCGACTCGTGTCGAATGGCTTCTTCGAAAGCATCCTTGACGCGGTTCAGGTCTTGTTTTACCAGCTCGAATTGATCGGGATGCTGCGCCAATTGATTGAGCGTGAAGCCGATGCCGGCAATCGTCGTATCGGTACCCGCCCTGATAAGCAGTCGGCAAGTCGCCTCTGCGGTGCCCGTCGGCAGCAGTCCCTTGTCTTCGGCTTCATAAAGTTGCATGCCCACCGAACCGGGCTTCATCGCATCGCGCTTTACGTGATGGCTATACCACTCGATATAGGGCTCCGCACGAATTTCCGATGCGGCCCTGAGCTCATTGAATGGCCCGGCGCGATTGAAGCTCATCTCAGAAATCGCCAAGGTTGCATCGCGCGGCATATCGACCCCCAGCACGCTCGCGAATGCATTCATGACAAAGGCTTCGGCGATGTTTTCGACGCCGTCGATGCTGCCGCGCGCCAGCACGTCGTCGACGATGAGGCGCGCCTCGTTTTCAAAGCGTTCGCGCCAACTGCGGATCACCAATGGCGAAATGATCTGGGTAATGGTTCTGCGAATCACGGTGTGATCCGGCGGGTCCCGTTCCAGAATCGGATTCGCGGGTCGATGAATGCCCGGCTTGCGAATGTCGAACAGGCCAACGCCACCGGTGGTCGTGAAGAACTCGTGATCGGTCAAGACGCGTACCGCTTCGTCATGCCGGCCGACCGCGTAGACGCCGTAGGGCTTCAGTTGAACCACCGCCGCGGTTTCCCTTAGCTGCTCGAAAAACGGGTGAGGATTCAACAACACATCTACCGCGTAGGGATCGATGTCCAGCAGCGGCGCTGTGTCGAGTGGTGTATTGCCGACCTGTTCTTCCATATCTAATCTCCTGGGTACGCTCAGGCTACAACGGCTCTAGCGTGCAGCCGATTTCCTGCGGCGTGCCGTAATACTCATCCGGTTGCGCCAGCGATTTCGGCTCTTTATCGAGAATGGTGATGACGTTCCATTTATCGGAGGTCGTCGGTGGCCCCGCCTTGGTGACCAAGACTTGGTGAATCAGTTGATGATCCCATTTGCGGAAATAATAGGGCGAGCCTTTGGGATCCATTACCTGCGTTTCCAACGACGACACAATCGCGGCGGGTTGCGTGCTGCCGGCGTTCGCAATGCTTTGTATCAGCATGCGCATCGACACCCACCCCAGCCATCCTTCGATGGCGGGCGGTCTACCGGTCTTCCGGATGTAAAGCTTGACGAATTCTTTATCTGCTGCCGCGTTGGTCGGATCGCTGTAGTGCCATGACATGCCGTAGCTACCGGTGGTAGCGGTCGGGCCGGCTGCCCAGAAGCTCGTGTCGCTGGTAATCGGCGTAGCCAGCAGCGGGCCGTCTTTCATGCCGTATTCAGCCCACTGTTTCAGGAAATTGATTTGGTCCGTGCCGCCCATGCCGACGATTACGACCGAGGGCTTTACGCCCTTTATCTTCAAAATGTAGCTGCTGAAATCGCTAGTGCCGACGGGCACCAGGTCCAGACCCTTTTCGGTGCCGCCGGCTTTTTTCAATTGCTGGGCGAAAGCCGAGTGCGTGTCAGTGCCATAGGCGTAATTGCCGACCAGGTAGTACCAGTCTTTGCCGCGTCGGAGCAAGGTCGGGCTCAGGGCGCGGGCCGCTACGGGGGTGGGCAGTTCCGAGCGGAACGTATAGCGATTACACAGCGAGCCGGTAAGTTCGCGCGCCGCGGCGGCAGTGATGACGAATGGAATTTTGGCTTGCTTGGCGACCGACGCCATAGCCAGGCCGGTGCCGCTATTGCTGCCGCCGACGACCGCGACGACTTTGTCCTGGTCGATCAGTTTGGTCATGTTTTGCTGGGCGCCTTGCGGCGACCCTTCGTCATACCAGATCGTTTCGATGGGTCGACCGAGTACTTTGCCGCCTGCTTGTTGAACGGCGATCTCCGCGGAGGCCGCGGCCATTCCGCCGACTTCGCCCCAGGTGCCTTGTTTAGCCAATACCAAGCCGATTTTGATCGGCTCCTGGGTTTGCGCTGACACCACGCCGGTGGTGAAACTGAGGCTGGCACCGACCGCCATGGCGGTCAGCGCGATGCGCTTCGTTATGGTTTTCAAAAATGTCTCCCCCGTTATGACCGGGCTTTTTTTGGGCAAGATAAGAGCAGCTTGGCGCTGAAAACGTCGACCGCGCCGCGCCATACTAGAATGGAGTGTGCACGTTCATTATGTGCACTGTATACATGGGGTTTTCACCCGGTCGCTGGCTTGGAGAATGCGTGGAATTAGCCGACTTATATGGATCGATTGGCCACTTATTACGGCGCGCGTCGCAGATTGCCAATGCGGTTTTCCTGGCCGAGGTCAGGGAGTCCGAACTGACGACTGTGCAATATGCCACATTGAACACCATCGATCAGATACCTGGAATTGACGTGACGCGTTTGTCCGGCCTCGTCGCCTTGGATCGGTCGACCTTGGGCGCCGTGGTGGATCGGCTGGAGGCGAAAGGACTGGTATTGCGCGCCCCTGGCAAGCAGGACCGACGCCTGAAAATGCTGTATCTAACGCCATCAGGCGCGGCCGTCACGCGGCAAACCGACGTGGCGGCGATTCGCGTACACGAGCAGGTGCTTGCTTATCTGACGCCTGCCGATCGAAAAGAGTTACTGCGGATACTTCAGATCCTGGTGGAGAAGGGCAGCGAAAACCTGCCCGCATCGATCCGTATCACCAGCGAGTCGTAGCGGGAAGCTCCGCGGCAAAGCTGAGCGCAGTCGGTGGCGTTTGCTTTTCGTGGCCGACGACCTGCGCGAGCCGTGCCGGGTCACTGCCGTGCACCGGCGCTTTGGTAGGCCATGGCCAGCCGCCGAACTGCGTGCGCTGGTAATCGTCCAGCGCCTGGCGGATTTCCGCCTCGGTATTCATCACGAACGGACCGTACTGGGCAACCGTCTCGGCGATCGGGCGGGCTTGCAGCATGAGGAATTCGCTGGCCTCGGCACCGTTCGTGATAGCGACTGCGGTGTTCGCGCGCAACTCGATGGCGGCATGCTCGTGAATTTCTTGCCCATCCAAACTGATGCTGCCGCCCTTGAAGAAATACAGCTGTCGCCGGCATTCGGCCGTCGTTGCGCCGGGCAGGCTCCAGTGCGCGTGCGGCGCCATCTTGATGGTCCAGATTGCGAGGTCCGCCTGCGGCTGCGAGGCCCAGGAGTCGGGTGGCGGCGCGACGGTCTGGTCGAAGGCACCTAGCACCGCACCGGACGAAGGGCGTCCGCAAACGTACCTGACTTCGGTGAACCGCCCCTGATCATCGAGCGCGTGCGTCCGCGGGATGCTTTCAGCCCATAGCATCTTGAAATAGGGCGCTGCCATCTTGCTGCGCGCCGGCAAGTTGAGCCAGATCTGGAACAGTTCGAGCGGGTTGTCCTGCTGCTGCTCGAGCAGGGGAAACATCTCGGCATGGACAATGCCGCGACCGGCGGTCAGCCACTGCACGTCACCGCCGCCGAAGCGCGCTTTGGCGCCTAGCGAATCGGCGTGATCGATGAGGCCCTGACGCACGATGGTGACGGTTTCGAAGCCGCGGTGCGGGTGTGCGGGGAAGCCCGGCACGGTGTGGCCGTGATACATGCTCCAGCCATCTTGGCGACTGAAGTCGTTGCCGAGGCTTCTTCCTGTCAACGACGCCACCGGCCCCATCTGCTCGTTGCCGGCTGGATATGCATCGTCGTGGTGTACGCAAAAGAGGAAAGGGTCGAGCGTTGGCCAGGGAAAACCTAGAGGATAAATTTCGAGGATGGCAGGGGAAATCATGGGACCTCGCAGGTCGATTTGAGCCAGACGACAGATCTCGTGACGATACCTGAGCAGCGGGCTGCTTGCATGATCTGGCAAACGCCATCGGAGGGATGCCGCATATTTCTTTCAATTGAGAATGCGTCTTATTTATTGATATAAACGAGAATTGATCGTATTATCGTGTCGCTTATAAACCACTATTTACGACCGATGACCGACAGCCAGCGTACCGAACGAACCGCTCACTCCCTCAGTTGCCACGGCGGCCCGCGCTATCGCTGCGCCTGCCTGCTGCTCAGTATCGGCGTCTCGCTTGTGACTGAGTCAGGAACGGCTGTCGCACAAAATGCCGCGACTGCGGCGTCTGCTGCTTCCGTCAGGCCCGCCACGTCTGCCACATCCGCTCCGTCCGCTCCGTCCGCTCCGTCCGCCCCTTCTGCAGCCGCCGCGGTATCCGATCTGGACGCCTTGCCGGCCGTGAATGTGGTCGGACAAGTCGATGCCGCGCCGCCGCGGGCGGAGAGCGTCAGCAGCGGCGCGCTCGGCGCTCGCAAACAAGTGGATACACCGTTCTCGACCAACGCCGTGACGAGTGAACAGGGACAAGACCTGCTGGCGGCGACCGCGAACGATCTCTTCAAATACGATCCGGCGGTAACTGACAGCGGCAATAACCAGACCGGCGAGAATTCCTTTATCAACATACGTGGTCTGCAAATCGACTTGCTCAACGGCGTCAAGGTAGACGGACAGTCCTTTCCTGCCTGGGATACCGAGTTGCCGCTCGAACCATTCGAGCAAGTCGAATTGTTGAAAGGCTTGTCGGGCTTTATGTATGGCTTCGGCGCGCCCGCCGGCATCTTGAATTACGTGCTCAAACGTCCCACCGATGATCCTTATCGCAGTATCTCGGTGGGATATCAGTCGGCCGGCGTGTTCAGCGAAAAGCTCGACGTGGGCGGTCGCTTCGGTGACGGTGATCGTTTCGGCTATCGCTTCAATCTGGCGAACGATGTGGGCAACACCGCCGAGGCGAAGGGTCATGTGCGGCGCAAGGTGGCCTCGCTGGCGGTCGATATGCGCATCACGCCGAATCTTACGTGGACGGCCGATGCGTTCTATGAGCGGCGCAAGACTACCGGCGTACTGTTTGGCATTTATCCGGGCGCGGGCGTTGATATACCCGATGCCGGCGCGATCAGTCACGACCTGACGCAACCGCAAAATTTCTATCAGACCGAAATCGCGTCGCTCGGCAGCGGCCTCGAGTACCGACTTTCGCCGAACTGGAAGGCTAGCTTGAAATACCGTTTCGGCAAGGAAAACCGCACCAATTCGGATAGCTTGTTATACGTCTTCAACAATGCGGGCGACTATTCGAATACGCTCTATGCCGCCGTGACTCGCTATTTCTATCAGAACATCGATGCAATGCTGCAGGGCTCATTCAACACGGGCAGCGTAAAACATGACGTGGTGCTGGGTGCGGGCTTCCAGACCCAGACCAAGGAGTACGACAACAGCACCGGCTGGAACGATGGCTACGAGCTCGGCCTGGGCAATCTCTATAGCAGCACCTTGCTCACCAACCCGGCGGTGGGCATCGGCAAAAATCTATACCGTCAGTCGCGCATCACGCAAGCCGCGTTATATGCGAGTGATACCGCGCAGTTTACGTCGCGCCTGTCGGCACTCGTGGGTTTGCGTTACACCCAGTACCGCGAGAGCGTGTATGACCCGAGCGCGGCGGTCACTTCGCAGTACCGCGCCGACCCTGTCACGCCGACGCTCGCGCTGATGTATAAGACCGATGCCTATTCGACGCTTTATGCAAGCTACGTTCAAGCGCTACAGGAAGGTGGCGCTGCCGACAATACCAATGCGAACTATCCGGCGACGTTCGGTCCGTTGAAGAGCAAGCAGTACGAAGTGGGTTTCAAAACCGACCGTAGACAGTGGGGTGCGAACCTGGCCCTGTTCCGTATCGACCAGGGCTATGAGTACACGAATTCGGCAAATGATTTTACACAGGACGGTCGCAAGCGCTATACCGGCGTGGATGCCAGTGGCTGGTGGCAAGTGGCTCCGCAGTGGCGCGTGCTGGGCGGTGTGATGTGGCTCGATGCCAAGGCCGTGGACGTGGACGACCCGAGCGTCGATGGCAAGCGCGTTTATGCGACGCCGCGTTTCACCGCCACGGGTCGCATCGAATATAACCCCGCGACGCTGCGCCGTCTGACGCTCGCATTCGGTGGCAAATACGTGGGCGGTATGGCGGTGAATGCCAACAATACGCAATTCGTGTCGGCTTATACGACCTTTGACGCGAGCGCTAAATATGTCACCCGCATCAGCGGCCGTGCCACGACGTTTCGCGCTGGTATAAACAATCTGTTCAATCGTCGTTATTGGATGCCGTCGTGGGGCTACTACATTGCGCCATCGGCGACGCGTACCTTCGTTGCGAATGCGACGCTTGAGTTCTAGGCGCTTGCAGGGCAGTGCGCCTACTGACGTGCGAGCGGGCGCTAGATGGGCCGTGAGGCCGGCACTCGTCAAGCTGCATCGCTGGTTCGGTCTCGGCACGGCGCTGTTCTTGTTCGTAAGCGGCCTCACGGGCGCGGTGATTGCGTGGAATCTGGAGCTGGACGCCTGGCTGAACCACGACTTCTACTACGCCCGCTCGTCGGCGGCTGCGCTGTCACCGCTTGAACTGGCGCGGCGCGCGGAGGCCGCGGATCAGCGTATCCGTATCACTTATCTGCCGCTCGGCATCGAACCCGGACGTACGCTGCAGGTGCGTGTGGAAGGGCGCCAGAATGCGGCGACCGGCAGGCCCTACGAGCTGGGCTTCAATCAGCTCGCGCTCGATCCGGCGACGGGCTTGGTACAGTCGCGACGCGACTGGGGAGCGCTGTCGCTCAGGCGCCTCAACCTCTTGCCGTTTATTTATCAATTGCATTACACACTCTATCTGCCGACCACGACAGGCGGCATTGCTCTTGGTATCTGGCTGCTTGGCATTGTCGCGATCGTCTGGCTTTTCGATAATGTGATCGCGCTGATGCTGGCGTTTCCGCGCTGGAAATCGTGGCGCAAATCGCTGGCATTTCGCGTACGCCGCGGTGGTTATGCATTGACGTTCGATCTGCACCGTTCGGGCGGCGTGTGGATTTGGGTCTTGCTGGGGATGGTTGCGACGACGTCGATATCGATGAACCTCGAAGCGCCGGTGATGCGCCCCGTGGTGTCGCTGTTCTCACGACTGACGCCAACGCCGCTCAGCGCTGCCGGATTGCGGCCTGCCACGCCGCCGGGTGCTGTCGATCTGAGCCGTGAGCGTATTGTCGAATTGGCCATCGCGTCGGCGCGGCAACTGAAGATCGATGCGGTGCCCGGTGGCATCTTCTATATGCCATCGATGCATATCTACGGCGTGGGCTTCTTCGCGCCAGGCGGTGAACGCGCCGACGGTCGTCTTGGAAATCCCTGGCTCTATTGGGATGCAGTGACGGGCGCGGAGATCTCCCAATCCGTTCCTGGACGCGGCACGGCCGGCGACGTCTTTTTACAGGCTCAATTCCCGCTTCATTCAGGACGCTTGCTAGGCATACCAGGACGTATCCTCGTGAGCGTGGTCGGGCTGATGGTGGCGATATTGAGCGTTACCGGCTTGCTCATCTGGCAAAAAAAGCGCGCGGCGCGCGGCAGTCAGCGCGGCCGGGGGCAGCGCCACATATGAATTGCCGGCGGCACCGACACGCGTGCTGCGGTGCCGCCGCGATGCTTAGTCGGCGATGCGCAGCGCCACCTTGCCGATGGTGGTGCGGCCTTCGAGTGCGCGCAGTGCTTCCTGTACCTGCTCAAACGGGTAATCGGGGCCGGACGGTGGCGCCAGTTTGCCTTCGCCGAACCAGCCATAGACCTCGCTGGTGAGTTTGGCGGCCAGCGCCAGGTCGCGCTTGCGCACCTCTCCCCACAGCACGCCGATGGCCGAGGCGTTATGCAGCAGTAAGCGATTCGCCGGCAGTTGTGTCAGCGCGCCGCCGGCAAAGCCGATCACCAGGTAACGTGCGCAGAAGGCCAGGCAACGCAGGCTTTGCACGCCGACTTCGCCGCCCACCGGGTCATAGATCACGTCTACGCCATCGGGTGCGAGGGCACGCACTTCAGACACCCAGTCGGCGTTGCGATAGTCGATCGCCGCATCTGCGCCGATGTCGAGACAGGCCTGCACTTTCTCCGGACCGCCGGCAGTGGCGATGACGCGTGCGCCGAGCAGCTTGCCAAGCTGCACGGCGGCCGCGCCCACGCCGCCCGCACCCGCGTGCACCAGCAAGGTTTCGCCAGCTTTGAGGTGGCCGGCTTCACGTAGCGCGAACAACGAGGTCGGATAGTTGCTGCGTAGCGCCAAGGCCGCGACGGCGGGCAGGTCGCCGGCGATTTCCACGGCTTCCGACTGCGGCACTACAGCGTATTCGGCGTAGCTGCCGAAGCGGCTGGAACTGCAGACGCGCGTGCCGATGGCCAACGGGCCGTTGCCCGCGACGATCACGCCGACCGCTTCCGAGCCGGGCGTGAACGGCGGTGTCGGCTTCAATTGATATTTGCCGCGCACCACCAGTGTGTCGCCGAATGCCAGGCCGGCGGCTTCCATGCGCAATAGATACTGATCGGCCGCGGGTGCCGGCACCGGAATGTTGACCAGCTTCATGGTAGGCGGATCGGTGATTTCTTCGATGCGCCAGGCGCGCATGGTTTGCGGCAAGTCTGTCATTCGTCAACTCCTGCGTACGCGCTCGCGTCCGTGTCAATGGTTGTACCATTCTCTCCGGGGTGCAAGGATCCGTCAAGGCGCGCAAACACGTAGCTCATGTGGGCCGGCGACAATCGGGCCGTTCAAGCCGTTGCGAGGCTCGGACGTGGGCCGAAACCTGCCGCGTGGCACGGTCGCAGACCTGCCAGGGTTCCCGACGCAGCCGCCCTGGGGGCCGTTCTTCTACAATGCTGGTCTTGCCAACCGCTGCCTCCTGCCATGAGTCTTGAATCAGTCCGCGCATTCTTCGCGGCAAACGCGCCCGATATTGCCATCCTCGAGGCTTCGACCAGCACCGCCACCGTAGCGCTGGCCGCCGCCGCGCACGGCGTGGCCCCCGGACAGATCGCCAAGACCCTGTCGTTGCAAGTGGGCGACGCGACCGTGCTGGTGGTGACGCGCGGCGATGCCAAGCTCGACAACAAGAAGTTGAAGCAGGCATTCGGCGGCAAACCGAAATTCGTCGATCTCGCGCAGGTCGAAGCGCTGACCGGGCATCCGGTGGGTGGCGTATGTCCGTTTGGCCTTGCCACGCCGTTGCCCGTGTACTGCGATGTGTCGCTGCAGGCATTCGACGTCGTGATTCCGGCGGCCGGCGATGTGCATACGGCGCTGCGGATCGAGCCTGCGCGCATGGCCTCGCTGACGCGCGCGCAGTGGATCGATGTGTCGATCCTGCCGGAGCCGGTTTAAAGGCGAGGGTGCGGGGTTTTCCACAGTGACTGCCGCAGCGCATCAGACCGTACACTCACTAATAACACCGCAGTCCTGACGGGCCACGTTTCACGCATGGCTTGCGGCTTGGTGCGGTGTTACTTCTCGACACGGTTAGATCCGGAGCGCATCGATCATGCAAACGCCTACATCCGCGACGTCTACTGCAGCAATGGCGCGCGCTGTCGATTCAGCGGACGCACCGGCTCACGTGCCACGCGATGTGATCGTCGACTTCGACGTCTACCACCCGCCCGGACTGGCGGATGACTTTCATCTGGCCTGGAAGAATCTGCAAGGGCAGGGCTTGCCGCCGTTGGTATGGACGACGCGCAACGGCGGTCACTGGATTCCGACGCGGGGCGAGGATGTTGCGACGCTGCTATCCGATCACGAGCGCCTGTCGTCGCGCGTGATGTCGGTGCCCAAGGAGCGTGTGATCGGCAATAGCCCGATTCCCGGTTCGATGGATCCGCCGGCGCAGATTCCTTTTCATATGCTGGTAGTGGCGGCGTTCGCGCCGAAAGCCGTGCGCAATCTGGAGGAGTCGGTGCTCGCGCTCACTACCTCGCTGATCGACGGCCTGATCGACCAGCATGGCTGCGAGTTCGTCTCAGAATTCGCGATTCAATTGCCGCTGCGGATTTTCATGGGCTATGCGGCGCTGCCGCTGGCCGACCTGCCGAAACTGCGCGCGCTGGCCGAGGAGAAAGTGCGGCCGACCGGGCGCATTCCGGTTGCTGAGGTGATGCGGCAACTGGCCGAATATCTGGAGCCTTATATCAGCGCGCGGACTGCGGCACCGGGTGACGATCTGATCAGTCAGTTGGTGACGGGCACCATCACGGGTCGGCCGATGTTGCACGACGAGGCGATTCGGCTGTGTTCGCAAGTACTGGTCGCGGGACTCGATACGGTGGCTTCGATCTTGTCGTTCACGATGCTGTATCTGGCGCGCCATGCCGATATCAGGCGCCGCATTGCCGCGCAGCCGGAACGCATTCCCGCAGTGGTGGAAGAATTCATCCGGCGCTTTCCGCTGGTAGCGATCGGTCGTGAAGTGCGTAGCGATTTCGAGTTTGGCGGCGTGACGCTGCGCAGCGGTGACCTGATCGTGCTGCCGACCATGCTGTATGGGCTGGACGATGCATTGTTCACTGAGCCGATGACGGTGGATGTCGAGCGCAAGCCGTCGACCAACCTGACCTTCGGGCAGGGGCCGCATCGCTGCCCGGGCGCGCCTTTGGCGCGTCTCGAAATGCGCATCGTGCTGCGCGAATGGCTGCGACGTATTCCCGACTTCAGCGTTGCCGATGGCGCGGTGCCGGGCTACAAGAGCGGCGTGGTGGGCACCATGTCCAATTTGCCGCTGCGCTGGTAGCTGCCTGATCCGCTGCGCGCCGATACGCAGATCCTGGGCCGGACGTAGGGCGATTTCTGCGATGGTGTCGGCCGTGCCGAAGGCTATCTGCCGTCGCAGCCGCAGTCGTCAGGCCAGCTTCGGATAGCCGGCGGCCATTGCCGCTTGTTCCATTTCGACGATACCGCCATAGGCGCTGGCGGGCAGCGCGACGAAGCCGAGCAGGCGCAGGCGCCGCGCCAGCGCGCGCCGTGCCGACAACACATCGTCGAGCGCGCCGCGGATCAGCTCCAGCAAGCCAGGGTCGGTGCGTGTCGAGGTGATCAGCGGCAGACCCGCGGCAGCCTCGGTGTAGGCCAGCGTGTGCAGCGGCTCGACCAAGCCCGGCAAATGGTCGCGCGCAAAGGCGAGGGTGACGCAATCGACGGCGGCGATATCGGCGTGGCCTGCCGCCACCGCGCGCAGCGAATTCAAATGCGAGCCGGTGCGCACCGTCGCAGCGAAGAAGCGGCCCGCGTTCGCCAGCGGTGCTACAGCATGTCGGAAGGCGTTCATGCCGCTGTGCGAGTCGGCGCCGTTGTAGGCGGCAACGCTGCCGCGATAGGCTTCCAAGGTGCCGCGGCGATCGGCGCGGCGCGTGACGAGCACGCTCGAATAATCGGTATTGGAGCAACCCGGCGCGTCGAATATGGGGCTCGCCACCAATTGCACGGTGCCCGCTAGTCCATGTGTGAACGGATAGCCGCAGGTTTGCGACAGCAGCAGATCGGCGCGCGACCAGAAGGCCTGCAAATCGGTGTCGTCGGGCGAGAGAATTTGCAGCGGCGCGCCGCCGGTATCGGCCGACACCCGCCGTATCAGTTCCCACAACAGCTCGCGCCAGCCGGCCGCCACATGCGGCGTGACGTTGTACATCGGCAGCGCGGCCACCCAGTTGCTGTCGGTCATGAGCGTGGGCTGCCGTTTAATGCCATGCCCGCGGCCGCCTGGGCGATGTTCGTCGCACTGCTGCCGAAGGCGCGGACCGGCTGGGCGCTGTAGACCACGCGCGCGGCCGGCCGGAACGCGTAGCGCCGCAACCACTCGCTGTAGCCGGCCACCACGAAGCCGCCGGTACGCAGCAGGTAATCCGCGGCGTGGCGCCGATGGATGCCAGGCAGCGCGAACCACGGCGCGCCGGGCAAGTCATGATGCACGGCATGAAAATTATTGTTCAGGAATAGCAGTCGCCACGGCCATGCGGCGTGGTTGATAACGGTGCGCTGCGTCACGTCGGCGTGCGCACGGTGCTCCTGGAACGAGCGGATCGAGGCGATCGACAACGCTGGATAGCCCACGCCCAGCACGAACAGCAGCGGCGGTATGCCGCAGACTCGATCGAGCCAGTACATAAGCCCCGCCAGCGCGCACAGATGCGCGGCCCACATCGGCGCATCTCGAAAATCTCGGCGCGCCAGCCGCCGGCCGGCTGCATTGAAGGTTGCGGCAATACTGAATGCAGGCCCCAGCAGCAGCCGACCGACAAAGGTATTGCGCACCACCCACAGCGCGCGCAGGCAACCGCCGGCGCTTTGCCAGCGTTGCTCGCTCACAAAATAACTTTCCGGATCTTCCTGCGGATCGGCCAAGGACGCGGCGTGATGCGCCAGATGCATGCGGCGATAGATGCCGTACGGCACCCACACCGCCAGCGGCGCGCAGCCCAGGCAGGCGTTGACGCATGCGAAGCGGGTCGGGTGGCCGTGCAGCAACTCGTGCTGCAGCGACATATACCAGGCACTGGCCAAGGCCAATGCCGGCAGCGCCAGCGGCAAGCCCAGTCGGCGCGCCTGCGTGGCCGCGCCGAACCAGGCGCCATAGACGGCAACGATCAATAGCCAGGTGGGCCAATCGCTGCGCCACAGCCAGGAAGACTGGGCCGCGGCGAGTTGCCGCCGTTGCGCTTTATCGAGATAGTTGGCCATGGGTGCGCCGTTACACCAGGCCTGAGGAGCAGAGCAACGGCACGGACCGCCAAAACTTTGTACTGCGGCGAATAAGCATAAAAAAGCGTGGGACGCGTGGTGGCTATAGGCGTCTAAGCTAGGGTTTTCATGGCTTTATGGGAAATAATCATTTGTCATTTGCATAGAGGGCGCAGCTCACTGCCCTTTCCAGAAAATTTGAGATTCACGCACGCAGGTCTGGATGACGCGTGTGCCAGGGCGTGATCGACTGGAACGCGTGGCCGGCTTTCAGCAGCACGCTTTCGTCGAGATGGTGCGCCACCAGTTGAAAGCCCAGCGGCACGCCTTGGCGATCGAAGCCGCCGTTGAGCGAGAGCGTCGGATGGCCGGTCATATCGAACACTGCCGTGTAGCGTGTGCGCCGCGCGCGGGCCATCAGCGGGCGGCCGCTGTCCGACACGCCGTCTGCTGCGCCTTCGGCGGCGATCGGTGTATTCCAATCGCGCGCGTCCGCTACCGTGCCGTTGACCGTCGGCATCAGCAGCAGATCGCAGTCCAGCATGGCGCGCCGCACCTGGCCGTGCAGCGTCAATCGGTATTGCAGGGCGGCCGCCAGTTGTATGCCCGAGACCGCATGACCAATGTCGAGCATGCCGGCCAGCGCCGCGCCGTATTCATCGCGCCGGCTGGGAAAGGTGTCGCGATGCGCGATCGCACATTCAGTGCTGCAAATGCTCAGCCAGTGCGGCCACAAGTCGTCCACCGAGGGAAAGCGCATCGGTACCAGCCTGGCACCCAGCGCTTCGAATGCGCTGATGGCTGCGCGCAGCATCGCCGCCACTTGTGGATCGACGTCATCGAAAATAAAGCGCTCGTCGATGCCGATTCTGAGACCGGCGATCGATCCGCCCAGCGCCGCCAGATAGTCGGGCACCGGGGCGTCGAGCGAGGTCGCGTCGCGGCGGTCGTGGCCGGCGATCAACTGCAACAGGGCGGCAGCGTCGCCGACGTTGCGCGCGATCGGTCCGACATGATCGAGCGAATCGGCCAGCGCGAACACGCCGTGCCGGCTGACGCGTCCCCAGGTGGGCTTGATGCCGGTCAGGCCGTTGGCGGCCGAAGGCAGGCGGATCGAGCCGCCGGTGTCGGAGCCGAGCGAACCGAAGCACAGGCCGGCCGCCGTCGCCACGCCTGAGCCAGAAGAAGAAACGCCGGTCCAGGCGCTCGCCAGCCATGGGTTGATGGGCGTCTTCATTTTGGGATGGTGCTCGGACAGTGCGCCTTCGGTCATGCTCAGCTTGCCGAGGATGACGGCACCGCCTTGGTCCAAGCGCTCGACCACCGTGGCGTTGGCGGACGGCACGTGCTGGCGATGGATCGCCATGCCCGCGGAGGTTGGGCCGTAGACGGTATTGCACAGATCTTTCACGGCGATAGGTATGCCGTGCAGTGGACCGCGCCAGTGCCCAGCTTGAAGTTCCAGCTCGGCCTGCCGCGCCGCCGCGAGCGCATGATCGGCCAGTACCGTGGTGTAGCTGCCGAGTCGGCCGTCGAGCGCGGCGATGCGCGCGAGCATCGCTTCAGTGAGAGCCACGGGGCTTAGGGCACGCGCGCGGATCAGCGCCGAGACTTCCAGCAGGCTGTGGTAGTGCAGGTCGTCGGCGGTGCTTGCAGGCACTTGGGCATCCATCGAGCAGCTCCCGGAGGGTAGGTAGAAGGAAGCCGACTATAGCCTTGCGCGATGCGCCGCGGCATCGGTAGAAATGTATAGGGCGCGCACTGCGACGCTCGAGCTGCTGCAGGCAAGCACGTCGCTCAAGCCACTTCGTCCAGCAGGGCGATGGCCTCGGCATTGCTCCCGCTCGCTCGATGCGCCGCCTTGCTCGGCAAGCGCAGCGCCGCGACGATACCCAGTACGTGAATCAGGCACAAGGCCCGAAAGGTGTCAATGAAGGCGGCGGACGAGGTGTGTGCAGGCAGTCGTGTCAAACCATAGTGCAAGTAGAGCGCCAGCACCGTGGTGGCCACGGGGCCGCCGAGCCGCTGCACGATGTTGAGGCCGGTGGTGGCCACCGGGATCAAGTTTTTCGGGGTGGTGGAATAAGCCGCCGAGATTGCCGGAATATTGAGACAACCCATGCCCAGGCCGCGCGTGAAAAGTGTGCAGCACAGCAGCGGCGTAGCCAGAGTACTGACGTCGAACAAGGCGAACGGCAGCGCGCCGCACAGGCTTACCACACCACCCACTGCCGCCACCGCGCGCGGGCCGAAGTGCTCGGTCAATCGACCTATCCATGGAAAGATGCAGAGCGAGCCGAAGCCGGTAGCTGCCAGCAGCACGCCGGCGTTGGCGGGGGCTCGGCCGGCCACTATCAGCAGGAACAGCGGCAGCAGCATTTGTCCGCCGAACATCATGCAGTTCGCCAGGAACTGCGTGAGCGCCGCGGCCAGGAAGGTGCGGTTGCGAAACAGCGCCAGGTCGATCAGGGCTTTTTCGCCGCGCCGCATGCTGTGCCGGGCGAACCCCAGCAACAGCATCAATGCGGCCAACATTTCGATGCCGCCGGACAGTCGCTGCGACGCTTCGCCGCCGATACGGTCGAGACTGTGCAGCAACATCGCCAGTCCGGGCGAAAGCAACAGGAAGCCTGTCAGATCGAGCGCGCGTGGGTGCCGCTGGTTCGAGTCGGCGGGCAGCACGCGCCAGCACAATATCGTCGCCAGCACGCCGATCGGCAGATTGATGAGAAAGATCCAGCGCCAGCCGGCATGTTGCAGAATCACGCCGGCCAGGGCTGGTCCGAGAATCGGCCCGATCATCACCGGCATCATGCTGATGGCCATCACGCGTGCCACGTGGCGTCCGGCGACCCGCGCCAGCATCATTTGCGATAGCGGCGCGAGCAGGCCGCCGGCCATCCCTTGCAACACGCGCGACAGGATCAGGCTGCCCGCCGAATTGGCCAGCCCGCACAGCAGTGAGGTGACGGTGAAGGCAACCAGGCAGCCCAGAAAGACGCGTCGCACGCCCAGCCGATCGACCAGCCAGCCGCTCAGCGGCAGCATCAAGGCCAGCGACAGTAGATAGCCGCTGGTGACCCACTGGATGGTGGTCAGCGTCGTATGCAAGTCGTGGCTGAGTGTGGACAGCGAGACGTTGACGACGGTGGAATCGAGCATCGACATCAGAGGCCCGAGCATCACGACCGCGGCGATCTTCCAGACCATTGGATCGATGCGGTCAGTGTCGGCAGACCGGTATGACTGAGCGTTCGGCATGACTTTCGTATGGTTTTTGGGCGGCGCCAACGCGCGCGTCGAGTGTGGCCGGCGCGGGCTCAGCGCTCAATGACGCATTGAAACGATCGGATTGGCCAAACCATGCAGCGCTGCGCGACGCGAGGTCGGCACTGGCATGCAAGCTGACGCCGGCGACGGCTCGGGAATAACCCGAACCAGCGCTTTGGCGCGTGATTTGTACAACGAGAATGCGCTGAACGGTCATTGAAGGCGATGGCTGTGCCAGCCACACTTTCCGCACTATTTTACAGCGTCGGTCCGGCTCGCCGAGACCGTGAATCGACGCGGAATCTCATCAGGAGACATATGAAGATCGATTTGACGCGACGTCGCACGCTGGCCATGGGGGGCGCGCTGGCGCTGTTGGGTCTGCCAGGCGTATCGGCCTGGGCGGACAAGAAGAACGGCCCCGGTATCACGGATACTGAGATCGTCTTCGGCCAGACCATGCCCTACAGCGGCCCGGTGTCGGTGCTGGCTGCGGTGGGCCGCGTGCAGTTGGCTTATTTCAAGATGATCAATGACCACGGCGGCGTCAATGGCCGCAAGCTGCGCCTGATCAGTCTCGACGATGGGTATAGTCCGCCAAAAACGGTTGAACAGACGCGCCGCCTGGTGGAGCAGGAGGACGTTGCGTTTATTTTCTCGACCTTGGGCACCCCCACCAACGCGGCGATCCAGAAATATTTGAACGCTAAAAAAGTCCCGCAACTTTTCATTTCGGGTTCGAGCCCGAAATTCTACGATCCGAAGAATTCGCCATGGACGCTCAGCGGTGTCACTAGCATCGGCATCGAAAGCGTGATTCACGCGCATTACTTGTTGAAGACCAAACCCGATGCGAAAGTCGGCATCCTGTACGCCAACGACGATTACGGCAAAGGCTATCTGCAAGGCTTCAAAGAGGGCCTGGGTGAGCGCGCCGCATCGATGATCATCCATGAGGCTTCTTATGAATCGACCGACCCGACGGTCGACTCGCAAGTCGTCACGCTGCAGTCGTCCGGCGCCGATGTGTTCATGAACTACAGCACATCGAAATTCGCGACGCAGGCAATTCGCAAGGCCTACGACGTCGGCTGGCGGCCGCTGCAATTCATTCCGGTGAGCGCGGCATCGATCGGCACGGTGATCAAACCCGCCGGCGTGGAGAAGGCGGTCGGCATTATTTCGGCGGTCGACAAGAAAGACGTTTCCGATCCTTCGGTACAACAAGATGCCGACGTGAAGGCCTATCTGGCTTGGCAGAAACAATACTATCCGGAAGGCCATCCAGACGATGGCTCCGAGGTGTTCGCCTATGAGATGGCGGTGATGCTGGTGCAATTGCTGCAGCGTTGCGGCAATGATCTGACGCGCGAGAACATCATGCGGCAGGCCACCAACTGGCCCAAGATCGACCTGCCAATGTCCTTGCCCGGCATCGTCGCCTCGGTATCGCCCGACGACTATCATGTGGTGCGGCAGATGCAACTCAAGCGCTTCGACGGCAAACAGTGGGTACGCTTTGGTGACCTGATTCGCGGCTAGCCTGTCGTGCATGGAAGGCCGTGCGCGCCGCCTTGGGAACGATCGTTGCTGGAGTGCGCAGGAATGCGACACTCCGCAACCGGTTCCCGGACGGCGTGCCGGAACCCTTCAGAGGACATGCGCAATGGGCAATACCGTCAACCAATTCGCGATGCAGGATCCGACCAAGCAGTATCCGCAACCGGAATTCGAAAAACAGCCGCAATCGCCGCCGGGGCTGGCGCAAGAGATGCGGCCCAAGCCGGACCACGGCGAGACCAGTTACAAGGGCTTTGGCCGGCTAGCCGGCCGGCGTGCGCTGATCACTGGGGGTGACAGCGGCATCGGCCGGGCGGTAGCGATTGCGTTCGCACGCGAAGGCGCGGATATCGCGCTCAATTACCTCCCCAGCGAAGCAGCGGATGCGCGCGAAGTGATTGCGCTGATCGAGCAGGCGGGCCGCCGCGCAGTAGCACTGCCCGGCGACATCAGCGACGAGGCTTTTTGCAAGACGCTGGTGCAGCAGGCGCACGCGCAACTGGGCGGACTCGACATCCTGGCCAACATTGCCGGCAAGCAGACGGCGGTGCAAGACATCGCCGATTTGTCCACCGAGCAATTGGAAGCGACCTTCCGTACCAATGTGTATGCGATGTTCTGGCTGTGCAAGACGGCACTGCCGCTGCTGCCGCCGGGCGCTACCATCATCAACACCACCTCGATACAAAGCTATCAGCCGAGTCCGTCGCTATTGGACTATGCGTCGACCAAGGCGGCTATTACCGCCTTTACCCATGCGTTCGCCAAGCAGGTCATCGGCAAGGGCATTCGCGTGAATGCCGTCGCACCGGGCCCGGTGTGGACGCCGTTGCAGCCGAGCGGCGGCCAGCCGCAGGAAAAGATTCCGCCGTTCGGCTCGGAAGTGCCGATCAAACGGCCCGGCCAGCCGGCTGAGTTGGCGCCCATTTATGTGGTGCTGGCCTCGCAGGAGTCGAGCTTCGTCACGGGGGAGGTGTACGGCGTAACCGGCGGCAACCACCTGCCTTGATGGACGCGCTCCCGAGCGGCGCTGCGACGCGCGCGGCCGCTGACGAATTGCCGCTCGGCCAATATGCTGCGATCGGGGACGGCCGCAGCGTGGCACTGGTCGGCGCCGATGGTTCTATCGACTGGTGGTGCGTGCCGAACCTCGACAGCACGCCTCTGTTCGACCGCCTGCTCGATCCGCTCGATGGCGGCCGGTTTTCGATATGTCTGGCGCAGGCCTGTTCGGTCGAGCGTCACTACCGCGCCAACAGCAACGTCTTGGAGCACGTCTATACGACAGCCACGGGCAGCGCGCGTATTACCGACTCGCTGAACAGTGGTATTTCAGGACGCCTGCCGTGGAGCGAACTGGCGCGGCGTGTCGAGGGCTTGCAAGGCTCGGTAACCTTCAATATCGAGATACGGCCGGGGCGCCGCCAGAGCACGGCCAGCCCTTGGCGTGAAGCCAGTCCTGACGGCGACGTGCTGCATATCGATGGCGTGATTGCCGCCTTGCGGCATGACGCAGGCTTCGAACGCAGTGCCCAGGATGATCGGCATCTGGCCGGTCGACTGGTCACGCAGGCTGGCTCGCGCAATGTGCTGGCAGTGCTGGCGTCGGCCAACGAGCCGCTGATCTTGCCTGCGTTGGCCGATATCGACCGACGCATCGACCGCTCCGACCAGTCGTGGCAGGAGTGGTGCGGCAATTTGCAGATAAGCGGCCCCTACGCGAACGCCATTCGCCGCAGCGCCCTGGCGCTGAAGCTGCTGCTGTTCTCGCCGACTGGCGCCATCGCCGCGGCAGCCACCTGCGGCTTGCCCGAACGCATAGGTGGCGACAAGAATTTCGACTATCGCTATGCGTGGCTGCGCGATGTCGCATTCACCATCAAGGCCTTCCTGCGCGTGGGCGCCACCGAAGAAGCCAAGGCGGCGTTTTCGTGGATGACCTCGACGGTGCGCCGGCATGGGCCGCCGCTGCGCGCGATGTATCGGCTGGACGGCGAGCTGGCACCTGACGCAACGTCGCTCGATTTACCCGGCTATCGCCGAAGCCAGCCGGTGAGCGTAGGCAATCATGCGCGCTCGCAACTGCAGCTCGGCATGTTCGGCGATATTCTCGAAGCGGCAGCGTTGTTCGTCCAAAGTGGCCATGTGCTCGACTTGGTGACGCGTCGCCTGCTGGCGGACCTGACCGACCGCTGCGCCGACACCTGGCAGATGCGCGACTCGGGTATGTGGGAACTGCAGCATGCCGAGCATTACACGATGTCGCGCATGGAATGCTGGACCGCGCTCGACCGGGCCGTGAAGCTGGCGGCCAAGGGCCAGATCGAAACCAATCACGCGGATCGCTGGCAGCGCGAACGTGACCGTATTCGCGACTGGATCGATACGCATTGCTGGTCGCCGGTGCTGCAGGCCTACACCATGCATCCAGCTACCGAACGGCTCGATGCCGCGCTGCTGCTGGCAACGCGGCTGGGCTTCGAACGTACCGACCGGCTGGCGCTGACACGCGACGCCATCGTGCGCGAATTGACTGACGGACCGCTGGTTTATCGGTATAGCGGGATGCGCGAAGAAGAGGGCACTTTTACGGCCTGTGGCTTCTGGCTGGTGGAAGCCTATGCATTACTGGGCGACCGGCCCGCCGCGGTGCGTCAAATGGATGCGATGCTGGCGATTTGCGAAAGCAACCTGGGACTATTGAACGAGCAGATCGACGCGCGGGGTGGTGCGATGCTGGGCAATATGCCGCAGGCGCTCAGTCATCTGGCCCTGATCCACGCCGCACTGTCGATTGATGGAATTTGAGACGTGGGGCTTAGCGCTCCAGCGCCTCGTAGGCGAGCTTCTGAAACATCGGCAAGGCGGCGGCGGTGGCCGTGCGCTGACCGGTGGCGAGCTGCGAGGCCGATTCGGGCCCTAGCGGCGTGGAATTCTGCACCAGGTAAAGCATCACCATGTTTTCGCGCGGATCGGCACGCCACCAGGTGCCCAGCGCACCGGGCCAGCCGAACGCGCCCTCGCTGCCCACGCCCATCCATGCTTGCTTGGCGGCATCGGTAATCACCGAAACGCCTAAGCCGAAGCCCTGACCGCTCCAGAACGGAATATTGAGAAAGGGGATTTCGCGTTGCGCATCGCTCAGACGATTGGTGGTCATCGACGCAACCGTTTGGGGTTGCAGCAGGCGCACGCCGTCGACTTCGCCGCCGCCCAACAGCATGCGCGCAAATTTGAGATAGTCAGTGGCGGTGGAGGCGAGGCCGCCGCCGCCGCTGCAAAACTCGGGCGCTTCGGCAGGCTCGGGTACCTTCACACGCACCAGTTGCGCAGTGGCATCGTCAAAGCGATACACGCCAGCCGTGCGCTCGTGTTTCGCCGGTGGCACATAGAAATCGGTATCTACCATGCCAAGCGGTTCGAAGATGCGTTGTCGTAGCACTTCACGCAGCGGCTTGCCCTCGATGCGTCCCAGAATAAAACCGAGCACGTCAGTCGCGTGGCTGTAATGGAAGCGCTCGCCGGGTTCATACACCAGCGGCAATCCGGCCAGGGCGCGCATCCACGCGTCTGGGGTTTGTGCGCCGTGTATCGGGTCGCCCAGTATCTCGCGGTAGGCCTTGGCAATCGGTCCGATCGACGTGAACGCATAGGCCAGACCCGAGCGGTGCGTCAGCAAGTCTTCGATGGTGATGTCGCGCGCGGCCGGCCGCGTGCGGTCGAGCGGCCCTTCCGCCGTTTGCAATACCGCCGGCCTGGCGAATTCGGGCGCCCAACGCACGATGGGATCGCTTAGCTGCAACTTGCCTTCTTCCATCAGCATCAATGCGGCAACCGAGGTAATCGGTTTGGTCATCGAGGCGATGCGGAACAGCGTGTCGGGCGTCATGGGGGCGCCGCTTGTCAGGTCGCGCTGGCCAGCGGTGGTGACATGGGCGGTTGCGCCGTTACGCCACAACAAGGTGAGCACGCCCGACAAATAGCCGTTGTCTACCACCTGCTGCATGGCCGGGCCGATCTTGGCCAGACCTGCCGCTGAAAATCCTTGCGCATCGCCGCTTACGCCATTCATGGGACGTGTCTCCGTTTTTACTTATTGAATACCGATACTACCTGCCTTCGAGGAGCGACGCCGCATGGGCGTGGGGCGCGCGAGCCGGCGCGGGAACGACCTGGTGCGCCACGGCAAGCGGCTGTAAGCCAAGCGAAAACCAGCCTTTGGCTGATATTATTGAGAATTTCGTCGCCAGCCGATGGCGACGGATATACGGCGCCAACAGGCGCCAGCCTCTATGAAAATCGCTCTCCGTTCGCCGTCCACCCAGCCGCTGCGCCCCTATTTGATTCTCGGCATCTGTTGCCTGAGCCTGTTGATGGTGTCGATGGATGCCACCATCGTCAATGTCGCGCTGCCCGCCATCCGCGTCGACCTGGGCGCCTCGATCTCGGGGCTGCAGTGGGTCATCGATTCCTACACCATGGTGGTAGCCAGCCTGCTGATGTTGGGCGGCTCCACCGCCGACCGGTTCGGCCGGCGGCGCATCTTCCAGACAGGCATGGCGCTGTTTATGGCCGGGTCGCTGTTATGCAGCCTTGCGGGGGGCATCCATAGCCTGATCTTCTTCCGCGTCGTGCAGGCGCTCGGTGCGACGATGCTCAACCCGGTGGCGATGTCGATCATCACCAATATCTTTCATGACCCGAAGGCGCGGGCACGCGCCATCGGCGTGTGGGGCGCTGTGGTGGGTGTGTCGATGGCGCTGGGGCCGCTGGTCGGCGGGGCGCTGACGCAGAGCGTCGGCTGGCGCGCGATCTTCTGGATCAACTTGCCGATCGGTCTGATCGCTATTGTGATGGCGGCCCTTTATATTCCCGAGTCGAAATCGGCGCAGCCGCGGCGGCTCGATCCAGTGGGGCAGTTGCTGGTATTCGCCGGACTGGTGTCGGTGACCTACGCGGTCATCGAGGGGCCGCACGATGGCTGGCATTCACCTTTGATCGTCGGCTTGTTCGCGGTTGCGCTAGGGGCTGTCGCGGGCCTGGCGTTGTATGAGCCGCGGCGCGTCGATCCCTTGCTCGATCCGCGCTTCTTTCGGAGTGTTCCGTTCACCAGCGCCACGCTGATGGCGTTCGTGGGGTTCGCGGGTTTCTCCGCCTTCCTGTTCCTCAATGCGCTTTATTTGCAGGAAGTGCGCGGGCTGTCGGCTTTCGATGCCGGCCTGTGCACGCTGCCGTTCGCCTTGGCAACGATTGTTTGCTCACCGGTTTCAGGACGTCTGGTAGCCAAGTACGGTACGCGGCCGTCGTTGATGATCTCGGCATGCGCCACCACCTTGAGTGCCGTCTTGCTCACCCAGTTGACGGCGAGCACGCCGATCGCCTGGTTGATGTGCGTTTATGTGATTTATGGGATCGGCTTCGGACTAGTGAATCCCCCGATCACCAACACCGCTGTGTCCGGCATGCCGCGCGCGCAAGCGGGGCTGGCGGCGGCCGTGGCGTCGACCAGTCGACAGATGGGTGCCTCGATGGGCGTGGCGATTGCCGGCACGGTAGTGGGTATCAGCACGCGCGCCGGTATCAGCTTTCCCAGCGCCACGCACGCGGTCTGGTGGCTCGTCGCCGGTTGTGGCGCCGCGGTTTTTGTACTGGGATGGCTGTCGAACACGCCGTGGGCCGAGCGCAGCACGCGTCATGCCGCGCATTTGCTGGAAGAGGAAATGGCGGAGCGGCGCGGTGTGGCAGGGGCGTGAGCGCGTCCACGTTAATTACCGATCGGTAATCCCTGGCTCGAGCTGTCGGCTCAATCCAAGGCCTGCATCGTGCGCCGATGGATCTCGAACAAGGCCGGATCGTCGGGATTGCGCGGGCGCGGCAGGTCGACGTCGATGGTGGCGGTGAACTGCCCGCTCTGCCGGCCGATGACATAGATGCGATCCGATAAAAACGCTGCTTCGAGCATATTGTGCGTGACCAGCACGCCGGTCGGACGTTGCGCTTCCTCGCTGATCCACATGTCTTGCAACAACAGTCGCAGCCGCCGCGCGGTGAGTTCGTCGAGCGCGCTGAACGGCTCATCCAGCAACAATACGTCCGGATGCACGGCAAAGGCGCGTGCAATCGCCACGCGTTGTTTCTGGCCGCCCGAGAGGAACTGCGGGTAGGTTTTCGCGTGCTGCGCCAGGCCAACTTTGGTGAGCAATTCCTGCGTAATGCGCGCGCGCTCGCCGCTGACTTTGCCGGCACGGTCGAAGGCGATGGCGACGTTCTCTTCCACGGTCAGCCAATCGAGCAGACGCGGTTGTTGAAACACGACACTCAAGTCGGTTTCAGTTTTCACCGGCAGCCGCTCACGCGCGCTGATGCCGGCGCCGGCACGCGCCGCCTCAGCTTGCAGATCGGCACGCGGATCAAAGCGGATTTCGCCATGGCTGGGCTTCTCAAGCCCGGCGATCAGATTCAGCAAGGTCGACTTGCCGCAGCCTGACGGCCCGACCAGCGCGATCAACTGGCCCGCTTCGATGTGCAGGTTCAGGCCGTCGAAGATGCGCACAGCCGGCGCACGGCCGGTGCTGTTGAAGGTCTTGCCCAGACGCTCGATGATGATGTCACTGCTCATGCGAGAAACCTTTCTTCCAATGATTCGCGTGGCGTTCGAGCGGACCGAAGATCGCATGTTCGACGATCAGCATCGCGGCCCAGAAGGCGATCGTCCACGCCAGCACGCCTTCGACGTTCTGCGTGCTGAACTGCGCATTCAATTGATAGCCGACGCCATCCGACATGCCGAAAATCTCGACCAGCACAATCACCTTCCAGGCGATCGAGAAGCCGACGCGCGCGCCCGGCACGATGAACGCATACAGCACCGGCAACCAGATGCGCCGCAACACCGTGCGCTTGGTAAGACGGAATACTTGTGCCATCTCTACCAACTCGTGACTCAAAGAATTAATGCCTTCCTTGACCGTGATTACCAGCGACGGCAACACGCCCAGCGCCACCGAAATGACCGGCGACGCCAGCGCCGTGCCGAACCAGATTACGCACAGCAAGGCCCAGACGAGCCCCGGCACGGTAAGCCCGAGCGTGACACCCGGTTCGATGAACTGCGAGGCCAGCTTCGAGCGTGCGGCGGCGATGCCGATCGGCAATGCCACCACCAGCGCCAGCAGAAAGCCCAGGCTCATGCGCATGAAGGTCAGCGCGATCTGCTGCACCGCCAGACCACTCTCGATAATGCTCAGCAACTGCCCATAAATCAGCGAGACGTCGGGTACCAGGGGCGAATTGAGACGTCGCGCCATGATTTCCCAAACCACCACCAGGGCGATAAAAAACACCGCCCCAGGTACCACACGCATGAGCGACGGCGCGAGCCGCGCGCTCAGGCGAACGTCGCCGCCCGGGCGCGCTTGCGACGCTGCCGGCGAGGGGGGCGAGGACCGCGATGTCTTGGCAATATCGGTCATTACAGTTTCACGTAGATCTTCTTGTCGGGCCGTTTGCTCAACATGCCAAGCGAGGTGGCGACCTCGAGTTGTTTATCGATCACCGCAAACGTGGCGTCGTCCCAACGCGTGGCATAAGCATCGGTGAGACGTTGCGGCAGCAGCGCGGCGGCCTTGGTCTCGTTCGGCTTGAAGCCGATTTCGCCAGCCACTTCGGTGAGTGCCTGCGGATGGCTATGGATGTAGCTATTCACTGCTACGAACATTTGCGAGATGCGCACAGCAGTGTCGTGATGCTGTTCGAGCCAGCTGCGCTTCGCGGCCAGCCCTACCAGGAACGGCGCGCCTTTCATGCCGGTGGCTTTCTGCCAGATATCGGCGACGCGGGCAATTTCGCGTGCGCCGGTTGCCACCAGTCGGCTGGCGGTCGGTTCGAGCGTGATGATGCCTTCCACGTCGCCGCGGTCGAACATCGCCAGGTTGGCGGTCGGCGAGCCGTGGATCACCTTGAAATCGCGCTTCATGTCGAGGCCGTCGAGATGCGCGGCGATCACCGCCTGCTGATAGGTTTCGCTGGTTTCCGCGGTGCTGGCGATCGACTTGCCGATCAGATCGTGCGGCGTCTTGTAGGGGCTGTCGGCTTTCACCAGCCAGCGGCCATGATTGTTCAGCGCCGGGCCGAACAGCACGATGTCGCTGCCTTTATTGACCAGCGTGCCGAGCCCGACCGAACCGAATACGCCGACGTCCAGCGAGCCGGCGGTCAGTTGTACCTGCATCGCGCCTGGGTCGGCCACGATCCACTTCAAGTTCAAGCCGCCGCTCAAGTGATTGCGATCGACCAAAGGTTGCCAGACCGAACCGGCGCTGCCGCTGGAGGGCAGCGTAATGCGTACCGGCTCGCCCGCGGCGGCCGCGGTGGCGGCGAACGCACTAGTCATGCGACCGACACTGCCGGCCATGCCGGCCGCCGCCAGATACTTCAGTACTTCACGACGATTCATTCTTCAAGATCCTGATTGCGACAATGCCATTGCAAACGTCGAG
>JBPBQZ010000113.1:0-31918 GCA_050955105.1 Janthinobacterium lividum
CGTCGTACCGTGCGTTATGGCCCACTGACGCTTTTCAGCGCCTTCGAGCCGATCTTCAGCGTCTCGCATATGCGTGCTGCCGGCTATGAGGCGCTACTGCGCGCGCACGACGACTTGAACCGCAGCGTCTCGCCGCTCGAAGTGTTCGGGCAAGCCGCGCGTTTGGGCGACTTGCTGGAACTCGATCGCCTGACCCAATCGCTGCACCTGGCCAATTTCCGCAACCTGCAGCGCGACCATGAGTGGCTGTTCTTGAATATCCACCCCGCCGCCATGGCGGATTTTCGTCACGGCGCGGCCCTATTGGCGGAAATGAAGACGCTTGGCATCGCGCCGCAACGGGTGGTACTGGAAGTGCTCGAACAGCCGCATGGCGACCCCTCACGCCTGGTCGAATCGGTGCAGATGTTTCGCCGCCACGGCTTCTTGATCGCGCTCGACGATTTCGGCGCTGGCCACTCGAACATCGATCGCGTCTGGCAATTACAGCCGGACATCGTCAAGCTCGACCGCAGCATGGTATTCCAGGCGACGCGTCACACGCATGTCGAACGGATCTTGCCAGGCCTGGTTTCACTGTTGCACGAATCGGGGCGGCTGGTACTGATTGAAGGCGTGGAAACCGAGCAGGAAGCGCTGATCGCGATGGAAGCCAACGCGGACTTCATTCAAGGCCACTATTTTGGGCGGCCCTCGGTAGTGAGCGTCGACGCCTTGTCAGCTTACAAGGCCATGGACAGTCTGGCCGATACCTTCCGCGCCCGCACAGAAGCTCACGAACGCGACAGCGCCGAGCACTTGATGGCTTACAAGGAGGCGACGCTGCTGACCGCGGCACGCATCGCCGCGGGCGAATCGCTCAGCGATGCGGGGCGCGACTTCCTTGCGCTCGACGATGCGGCGCGCTGCTTCTTGCTGGATCACCGCGGACGCCAGATCGGCGACAACGTGCTGCCGTCGCGGCCGATGCGGCAGCGCGCCCGGCGTTTCATGCCGCTATTGAATTCAGATGGCGCGCGCTGGGACCGGCGCCCATATTTCCGCAGCGCCGTGCTGGATCCAGGACGGGTGCATGCGACACGGCCCTATCTGTCGATCAATGAAGCGCATCTATGCGTGACGCTGTCGGTAGCGGTCGAATTGCCCGATGCGTCTGGCTCCTTGCAACCGAGCGATGGATCAGCGGACGAATCGAGCAATTTCGTGGTGCTGTGCGCGGATGTCGATTGGTCGCGTCACGATCGCCCGAGTCATGCGCCGCTTTTCGAACGCGGCGAACGTACCGGGGAAGACGCGGCGGTCGACTGAACCGGCAGGTACCGGCCGTCGCCACGCCGATTCTCGCGTGGCGACGGCGACGGCGATGGTGAGGCGTCGTGCCGATGCAGCAGCACGCGCGCGAGATCGTCCGCCAGACCGGCCTGGGAGATGACGCAGATACGCACACCGCCCAGTTCGCGATAGTGCCCCCACGCGTCGCGCGTCTCGACGCGACGCCGTACGTCGGGCTCGATGACGACCAAGCCCCGGCATAGGCGACTCAAATCGTTGCGTCGGCTAGTCAGCCATAAACCGATCACGCGCCGTTCGGTGCGGTCAGTGTCCGATCCGGGCGCCGCATCGCTCGCCTCTTCTTCCGCCGCATTCGCTGCATCGACGCCACGGCTGTCGGCCGGCGCCTGGTCTCCCAGGGCGTTCGATGCGTCAGGTGCCGCGGCGGGTGATGCGATCAGCACGAAGGGCCGCCCCAGCGTCAACAGATGAGACAAGGCGCCGCACCACCCGAATGGGTGACCCGTGGCGACCCGCGCGGGCAGACGCACCAGCGGGAAGCGCGTCGCGTCGATGCCTGCGGCACCGCAAATCTGCGCGTGATCGCGAGTTGTATCGCTGGGCGCCACACCGCTGCGGTTGTTTAGCACCGCTTCCCTGCTCACAGGGGAACTGTGGGCCGGCTCGAAACGGGAAATCAACGCAAGCATGAGAAACCTCTGGGACGTAGCGGACGTGCCTCATGTTATTGCGAATGCTTCTTATTATCAATAAATTTATCGGAGACCTTTCATCAACGGCAGACGTGAGCGTTGTATACCCAAATATATTACGATGGCGGGCGTCACTCCCGACGCCTTCCGATCCTTTTCGACTTTTCTCGCGCCCGCTCCCATGCCCTCTTCCGTTCCTTCGCACTTCAGCGCATGCGCGCTGCCTGCTTCGAATCTTTCCCGCCAAGCTGCCTTGCCGACCGCCATGACGGCCTTTGCACACGTTCGCCGCGTGGTCGGGCTGACGCGGCGCGGCGCCGGGTTCTTGCTTGCCGGACTGGCGGTTTCATTCGCCTCGACGCAGGCGATGGCCGACGATCTGGTGGTAAGTGCCGCCTCCAGCCTGACGAATGCCTTCGGCGCCTTGGCCAGTGCTTATGAAAAGGCGCATCCGCAGACGCATGTGGTGTTGAACTTCGCCGCGTCGGACGTGCTGATGCAGCAGATCGTCAAAGGCGCGCCGGCCGACGTGTTCGCCTCGGCCGATCAGGTCGCCATGGACAAGGCTCAACAACAACACGTGGTGGATGCTGCGACGCGTCGTAACTTCGCACGCAATGCGCTGGTGTTGATTGTGCCGGCCCAGCCCGCGCCCAACCAAGTCGCGCCGCGTGTGACGAGCGTCGCCGACCTGAGCGCGCCGGCCGTCACGCGCATCGCGATGGGCGATCCGGCGTCAGTGCCGGTAGGCCGCTATGCGCAGTCGGCTTTGCGTGCGAACGGCAATTGGGACGCGCTGTCGGGCAAAACCGTGCTGGCGCAAAACGTTCGGCAAGCGCTGGACTATGTGGCGCGCGGTGAAGTCGATGCCGGCTTTGTGTTCGCCACCGACGCGGCGATCATGCCGAAGCAAGTCCGCGTGGTCGCGCAGATCGCCACCCCCACGCCGATCAGTTATCCAATCGCCGAAGTGACGGGCGCGAAGAAAGAAGCGCACGACTTCATCGACTTCGTGGTCTCGAAACAAGGCCAGGACGTGCTCGCCTCCTACGGGTTCCAGCAGCCCTGACGGGGCGGCGCGACGATGATGGATGCGCTCGGCCAGGCCTGGGTGCCGCTGGCGTTATCGCTGAAAGTCGCGTCGCTGGCCACGCTGATCGATCTGGTACTCGGCGTGGCAGTGGCCTTGGCGCTGGCGCGGTCACGATCGCGCTGGCGCAATCTGATCGATTCGCTGCTGACGCTGCCGCTGGTCATGCCACCCACCGTGCTCGGCTATTACCTGCTGATCATCTTTGGCCGTCGCGGTTGGTTGGGCGCCGACCTGGCCAAAATCGGTGTCAGTCTGGTCTTCACTTGGCAAGGTGCGGTGCTGGCCGCCGCGGTCGTGGCATTTCCACTGGTGCTGAAAGCGTCGCGCGCCGCCTTCGAGGCGACCAATCATCAACTGGAAGACGCCGCGCGGGTGCTGGGCTTGAGTGAAACCGCGCTGTTCTTCAGGGTTACGCTGCCGCTGGCCGCACCAGGCGTGCTGGCCGGCACACTGCTCAGCTTCGCTCGGGCAATGGGCGAATTCGGCGCCACCTTGATGATTGCGGGCAATCTGCCGGGACGTACACAAACCTTGTCAGTCGCTGTATACGCTGCCGTGCAAGCAGGCGACGATGCCCTGGCGACGACGCTCGTGATCATTACCTCGATTACCTGTGTGGTGGTGTTGATGGCCGCCGGCCATCTGCTATCGACGCGCACGGCGGCGCGCCCATGACGTCATCATCCTTATCGCCGTTAACGCCACCGCCGTCTGGCGACGCAGCCGCGTCGCTCCCCTGGACCGTCTCGGTGCAAATTCGCAAGACGCTGCGCAGCCCGGACCGGGTGTTCGAGCTGGATGTAGCGTTCGACTGGCAAGGCACGCGGCTGGTGTTGTTCGGGCCTTCGGGCGCGGGCAAAACCATGACACTCGCCGCCATCGCCGGCTTGCTGCGGCCGGACGCTGGTCGCATCACGATTAATGGACAGACGGTGTTCGATACCGAGCGCAATATCTGGATAGCGCCACGGCACCGCCACCTGGCTTATTTGTTCCAGGATTACGCGCTGTTCCCGCATTTGACGGTGCGTCAGAACATCGCTTTCGGCTTGCATCGGGGCCCGCTTAACCCAAGCCGGCGCGCGCGCGATCCCTTAGTGGACGAATGGCTGGAAGCGCTGGAACTACGTAGCGTTGCGCAACAGTTTCCAGCACAGCTTTCGGGCGGGCAAAAGCAACGAACGGCGCTCGCGCGGGCGCTTGCCACACAGCCACGCCTGATCTTGCTGGACGAGCCCTTTGCCGCGCTGGACGTGGCTTTGAGGGCGCGTATGCGAACTCAGCTGTTGGCGCTGCAGGCGCGGGTGGCAACGCCGATGCTGCTGATCACGCATGACCCGGACGACTTGGCCAGCTTCGGCGATCGCGTGGTCGAGCTGCGTGACGGCCGGGTGATTGGCGCGTGACGGCGAAGGCAACCGTCCCGACTACACGCCGACGATAACGCTGGACGCCTTGAACAAGGCAACCACCGGCGCACCCGCTTGCAGGCCCAGCGTGGTCAGACTTTCACGCGTGATGATCGCGGCGACACGCTCGCCGCCCGGCAGCTCGACCACGACTTCGGCATTGACCGCGCCGTCCTTGATTTCCGCAACCTTGCCCGCCAATTGATTACGCGCCGAGAGTTTCACCCCCACATCGCCCGGCTCGACGCACATCAGGATGACTGACGACGCCTTGATCAGCGCGTAAGCTCCCATGCCTTCGCGCAGTCCGAGCGACTCGGTGCTGGCGCGCGTGATGACGGCGACGACCGAGTCGCCACCCGGCAGCCCGATCACCACTTCGTCGTTGACCGCACCTTGCCTAATAGCGCTGATGGTGCCGTGCAGCTGGTTACGGGCGCTGGTTTTCATGGCAAGCCTTCCTATCAATTCCCAATCGGTGTCGAAATGCTCGATGGCCGCGCCGAGGCGCGCCAGAAAGCGCTGATGTTCGTCGGTGACGCGCTCAAACGTGGCGATAAGACGTTCGCCGCGGGCGGTCAAGCGTGTTCCCCCACCGCCGCGACCACCCGCCGTGCGCTCGACCAACGGCTCGCCGGCAAGATTGTTCATGGTGTCGATCGTTTCCCACGCTGTTTTATAACTGACGCCGACCTGCCGCGCCGCCGAAGTGATCGAGCCTACCCGCCTGATCGCCGCCAGCAAGTCGATGCGCGTACGACCGCCGAGTGCGCGCGCCCCTTGTTGCAGCCAGATTTCGCCCATGACGTCTAACGGCGGCGAAGCTTCGCGCGAAGCGGGGTTCTCTGACATATTTTTCCTTTGCCGTGGCCGGCCTCGGTAATAACAACCGCCGAACGTGCAAGTTATGCCGCGTGGCGCCTATTAAAACACCCGTCCAACGCAGTTTTCGTCTGGAAGCATGCGGTTTTTCGGTCTACGGCATGCGACTTGCTCAGTCCCGCCTGCCGCGCATCTTGTCGTCGACCCCGCCTCGCCGAGGTCGACCATAAAACGCTGCGGCGGGCGCGTCCGACTTGCGATGCACTGACACTACCAGGAGAAGAACAATGACTGTCGGAACCATCCTTTTGATCATTTTGATTTTGATTTTGATCGGCGCTTTCCCGACTTGGCCGCACAGCCGTAGCTGGGGTTATCGTCCGACGGGCTTTATTGGCATCGTCGTCATTATCGTCATCATCCTGCTCCTCACGGGCCGTATCTAAATTTCACAACGGCGAGAGGCACTGTCGGTCGCCGAGCCGACGCCTCTCGCCGCTCAACTTTCCTCGTCGTACTGCCTGGTCCGGGTAGCTCGGACAATATCGCGCTTGCGGCCGGCGAATTTCTGCCCCAGCCGCTCCCTCTCCCCCCTGATTTCCGCTGGCGCGCCCCGTCGCCGGTGCGATTACGCGCTGCTTTCAGGCACTTTCATGAAGGCCGGTGTGCATTGCATCAAAATATGAAACAGAGTATTTCCGCATTGCGCATTTTAATCATGCGTGCTAGCGCCTACATTTGAGTCCATCAAATGCCGGTTGCCGCAGTCCACGTTTCCCGAGCCTGGGGCGGTACGGTGTTTCCCACACGCGAATTTGCCCCAGGAAAAATCATGAAGAACTCACTCAAAGCCATTGCCGTCGTCGCCGCCCTAGCCGCTTCAAGCCTTGCGATGGCGCAAGACGGCGCGTCCGGTCTGACGCGTAGCCAAGTGCGCGCGCAACTTTCGAGCACGCGTGCGACCGCCTATAACAGCGTAAATTCGCTCGATTATCCGGAAAATATGCACGGCACGTCATTGCATTCGCGCGGCAGCTCGGCATCGGGCGACGTTGGCACACGTTAAGCATTTCGGCTGAAAACGGTACTTAAGGTGCCGTTTTTTTGTGCTGCATTACAACATAAGATGTGCGTTGTGCTTCGAATTCGGCCGACTCTGCGGTTTTCTAAAGAATATTTGTTACGGTTGATTGCCGACCGAGAAGCGTTAGAGCCCGCCGTATAAGGGTAAATACGGATTAGATCTATTTCTGAAATAGTGTTTTTCCTGATTGCTGCTTCCTGATTCACGTGGTAGCGCATATATTTCGTTTCATCAGCTTTATCCCTCTCGTGCAGTTCGCTGAAGCACGAGCGAATTCTGGATGAAGCGTGATTAGATGGCCGAAGCGGCCGCTGATCACACAATGTTTTTTAGGAAAACATCATGTCAAAGATTCTTCACATTGCAGTTGCCGCCGCCACCCTCGCCGCCTTGTCGGTTTCCAGTGTTGCCATGGCTCAATCGGCACCCATTTCCCGTGCCGGCCTGAAGGCGGAACTTCGTGACCTGCAAGCCGTGGGTTATACCTCGGTGAATTCGGTCGACTATCCGCACAACCTGCAAAGCGCCCAAGTGGCCGTATTGCAAGGTCATAGCAGCAGTCAAATGGCCGCTGACGAGACCCGCATCAGCCGCTAAATGCGTCACGGAGCGGCTCTGCCGGCTCCGTCGAAGCGTCAGGCCAATATGCAAAACGCCGCGATTTCGCGGCGTTTTGCGTTTACCCGGCAACGATCGTGACCGACTTGCCGCGAGGGCTCGACGCGGAGCCGGCTCTGGATGCGCGCGCTGCGTTCGATGCGGCCGGCCGATTGGCGCGCTTACCGGGCGCCGTCCGATTTCCAGCCGTCACGCGCGGTGCTTTAGGGGTGGATTTTTTGCGCGCTACAGGCGCGCCCGCGTCAGCGCTCGCTTCGACGGCCAATCGAGTGGCCAGAAAATTCGCGAGCGCCACTTCCGCGGCCTTCAATCCCTGCTTGCGCAAACGTGCCGAGGCGGCGGCTGGCGACGCAGCGCCGGCCGCCTGTTTTAGCGCCTTGGACAGTTTTCGAGCCGAGGCTGGCAGTGCGCCGGTCTGACCACTCCCGCTCGCCCCAGTTGGCGCGGACATCGACACGACCTCGATCGCGGGCATCAGTTCACCCGCTTCGAACGCTTCCAACACCGCCGGATGCACATAGCAACGCTTGCAGACGGCGGGCGTGTTGCCGAGTCGCCGTGCCACCGCCTTGACCGTTTCAACCAGAAGCCGTCGCGCCTCAGTGACGGTTTCCCAGCGAATCTTGCTCAAGGCATCGAGTGCGTGGACGGAACCGGCCCAGGTGCGGTAGTCCTTGGCGGTGAAATCCGCGCCCGCCACTGCGTGCAAGTATTCGTTGATATCGGCCGAACTGACTGTGTGACGGCCGCCCTCGTCGTCCAGATACTGGAACAGGTCGTGGCCAGGAATATCCATGCAGCGTTTGACGATGCGCGCCACGCGCGCGTCGCTGACCGTGACGTCGTGTTCGACACCACTCTTGCCGCGAAAATGGAAATGGATTTGGCCGGCGGCCACGTCCACATGGCGATTGCGCAGCGTGGTCAGCCCGTACGAGCGGTTTTCCTTCGCATAATCGACGTTGCCGATACGGATCAAGGTGGTGTCGAGCAAGCGCACCACCGTGGCCAATACCTTGTCGCGCTGCAGGCCCGATAGCTTGAGGTCACGCGCAACGCGCGCGCGGATGCGCGGCAAGGCGGCGCTGAACGCTAACATGCGCTCGTATTTGGTCGCGTCGCGGGTCTCACGCCAGCGCGGGTGATAACGATATTGTTTACGGCCGCGTGCGTCGCGGCCGGTGGCTTGCAGATGACCGCGCGGATCGGCGCAAATCCACACTTGCTGATAGGCCGGCGGAATCACCAGCGCATTGATACGGGCAACTTCCGCGGCGTCGCGAATACGCCGGCCCTGGCTGTCGAAATACGCGAAGTGACCGGCAGCCAAGCGCCGACTGATGCCCGGCTGTCGGTCGTCGACGTAGTGCAGGCCCGGGGGCAGATCTTCGGGTTGCTTCGTTACTACTACGGGCGCGGCGCTGGTCGACAAATCGCTCTCCAAGGACGGTGTGCATTGCATGCAGCGTCCTCTTTCAGCAAAGTTCGCGCCATTGTCTGGCGCCGTCCATCGGAGCGGACGGGCGCGTTTCGACACGCTGGCTTTTTTTCCTTCAGCGTCTGGATGGAAGGCTAGTCCGACAGCGTGGCCGGCCGGGCGGCCGGCTTGGGTTTGCCACTGTCGTTGACACCCGCCAGCCAGGTCCAGAGCGCATTGACGAACATCAAGCTGGCCGTCACGTAAAACACCGCGCGCAGTCCGAACTCAGCCGCCATGTGGCCGCCGATCACCGGGCCGGCGATTTCACCGATGTATTGCGACGACTGGATATAACCGAACACGCGGCCCGCCACCGCGTCGGGTACCGCGCGCTTGATAACCAGTGCCATCACGGGTGAAAGACCTGCCAGCGCGAGTCCCATCAGGAAACGCCATCCGGCCAGTTGAATCCATGAACTCACCCAGGCTTGAGGCAACAGCGTAAGACCAGTGACGGCCAGGCAGCAGATCAATACGCGCCCGGGTCCGACACGATCGGCCAGGCGACCGACGCGCGTGGCCGCCAGCATGGTGGCAATCGCCGACGCCGAGACGACGATGCCCGACATCAGCGCCACGTGCGAACTTTTGCCGACCAGTTCCGCGATATACACGGTGACGATGGGCTCGATAGAGAAATTGGCGAAGTACAGCATCAACGCGGTGACACACATGGCAACCACTGCCGAGGGGCGTGCGATCGAGTGCCAGACCTCGCCGAAGGAGATGCGCTTGACTTCGCTGCGCACGAAATCTTCGTGGATCCACAGCAGCGTAACCAGGAAGGTTACGAACAACAAGCCGCCGGTGACAAAGAAGGTGTGACGCAAGCCTATGGTTTCGGCCAACCAGCCTCCCAGTAAAGGTCCGAGCAGGTTGCCACCCACCACGCCTGTATACAACGTGCCCAACGCCCAACCGGCGTGCTCGCGCGGCGTGCGGGTTGCCACCAGCGTGATCGCCGCGGTGACGTAACCGGCGACCGCACCCATTACGAGCCGCAACGCCACCAGTTCGAGCGGCGTGCGCACGAGCCCCATCAGCGACATGATCACGGCCATGCCAAGACCGGCGCGCAACAACATCGGCTTGCGCCCGTAGGTGTCGGCCAGCCGGCCCCATAAGGGCGAGACGAAAGCCGCCGTGAGAAAGGTCGAGCCGAACGCATAACCGGACCACTGCACCACCGACGCCTGGTCGGTCACGCCGAGCTCCTGGATATAGAGCGGCAAGAAAGGAAGAACCAGACTTAGGCCTGCCGCGGTCGTAAAAGAACCGAATAAACAGGCGTACAGATTGCGCTTCCAGAGGGGCATCGACGTTCTCGAGCTTCGCGGCACAACCAGCGCTGTTGATAGTCGCCCTGAATTGGGGAGCAGCGATGGTGCGGCGGACAGGCCGCGAAAAAATCCTTGAATTATACCGGTTCCGCCGAGGGTTTCTACCAAGCGCCCGGACGCCTTGGCAACAGGTGGCTGACTTCTTGCGAACAAACGGCCGGGTTAGATTGACCCAAGCGCCGGGTAAAGGCGCGCGCGGCAATGTCAGTTTTACATGGTGCGCTGCGAAATTTCGCGCGTGCACCGGAATGGAACGACCCCGATGCGCGCCAAAGTCTGGTTGCGAAGCGTGCTCTAAAAACTGGCATAACGCTTGCTCTTGTAGGGTTGTCCCGAATTAATTAGTGCACGACTCCACCGCGTCGACCTGCTTCGACTTCCCAGTCAGGCAGTCGCAATGCTTGTCGAAACGTTGTCTGACGACGTGCACCTACCCACCCTGGCGTGAAGCTTTGTCTGATTGAAGCCGACGCGCCCGCCGCCTGGAGCTTTATCTTGTCGCCGAACGTCCTGCCGCTAAACGTCCTGCTGGTTGCCTCCGAGGCATTGCCACTTGCCAAAACCGGCGGTCTCGCCGACATGCTGAGCGCCTATGCGCCGGCGATTCGCGGCGCCGGCGTTGAGGCTACGCTGCTGATGCCGGGTTATCCGGAAGCACTGCGCCGCGCGCACGGCCTGACCCACGTGGCGACGCTCGACGATCTGCCGGGCGGCAGCGGTGAATTATGGCAGGGCCGCTTGCCTGACACCGGCGTGCCCGTGCTGCTGCTGCGCATGGACCAACACTATGCGCGCAGTGGGCTCTATCAGGATGAGGACGGTAACGAATGGGCCGACAACGCGATTCGTTTTGGCGCATTGGCCGCCGCGGCCGCGCGCATCGCGGCGGGGCTGCCGGGCCTGGCGCGCCCGAATATCGTGCACGCGCACGATTGGCATGCAGGCCTCACGCCGCTCTATCTGAAACTGGCTGGACTGCACGCCACCAAAAGCGTCTTCACCATTCATAACCTGGCTTTTCAAGGCAACTATTCGCTGTCGAGCGCCGCAGCGCTCGGCTTGCCCACGAGCTTGTTAACGGCTGGGCCCGACGCCGATGGCATCGAATTCTATGGGCAATTGAGCTTTATGAAAGCCGGGATTCGCTTTGCTGACCGCGTCACCACCGTAAGCGAGAACTACGCTCGCGAAATCATGACGCCGCGTTTCGGCCAGTTGATGGATGGGGTGCTGCATCAACATGCGAGCAAGGTGGTCGGCATTACCAACGGCATCGACATGGCAGCCTGGAATCCAGCGGACGATCCGTTGATTGCACGCGCTTTTTCGATTAACGACATGCGTGGCAAGCATAGCTGCAAGCGCGATTTGCAACAGCTGTTCGGCCTGCCGGTCGATCCCTTCGTGCCGGTGCTGGCCATCGGCAGTCGGCTGACCGCGCAAAAAATGGTCGATCTGGCGCGCGACACCCTGGAAAACGTCTTGCAAGCCTATCCACGACTACAGGTGGTGGTGATGGGTAAAGGCGAGGCTGCGGCCGAAGCCGCCATGGTGAACCTGGCGCGGCGTTTTCCGGACCGCGTGGCGGTGCATATCGGCTACGACGAGAAGCGCGCGCACATGCTGCATGCCGGCGCCGATATTCTGCTGCACGGCAGCCGCTTCGAACCCTGCGGGCTGACACCGATGTACACGATGCGCTACGGCACGATCCCGGTGGCCTCGCGCGTGGGCGGCCTGGCAGACACCATCGTCGACGAGGCGCTGGTACGAACGACGGCGCCGCTGTTGCGCGAAGCCAGCACCGGCGCAATCGTCGCGCATGCGGTCGACGCGGACTTGCCGGCTACCGGTTTCCTGTTCGACGGCGAAAGCGTGGCGCAAATGACTGCCGCGGTGGTACGCGCGATCGAGAGCTTCATGCGGCCCGCTTCTTGGCGCGCGCTGCAGCGTAATGCAATGCAATGTGATTTCAGTTGGCAGCGGCCGGCCAAGCAATACGTCGAACTGTACGCCGCGCTCAGCGGACGGACTGTGGTGAAAGCACCCCGCACCGTACCGAAAACGCGTGCCGTGCGCGCGGTGCCGGCAGCGGCCAACGATCGCGCTGGCCGTCTGGTCGCGGGCAGCCTCGCGCAGATGACGGCCTGACGGTCGCCACAGCGCGCCGCTCGCGTCGCCATGCTGGCGGCGCGTTCGGAGCCGCTGTTTGTTCCCCGACGCGCAACGCATCGGGGCGATTCCCATGTGCGCCGCATGCGGGCGCTCGGCCGCCGTCACGGCCAACGGCTGCGCCTTGCCGCCTCTCTCCCTCTCCATCGTCGCCTCGATCTGCCAGCACAACGCGCAAGCGCGCTGTGCGTGATCCGGCGCGAGCGTTTATCGTGATGCTATGCCTCGCCTTGCACGGCAATTGCTCCAAGCTCTGCGCGACCTGATAAAAAGGATTGATACCTCCGATGGAAAACCGCAGCGCGTTCGCTCCTCGCATTTATTATCTACATCCCCTTTTGATCGGTTCCCTGACGGGCTGGGACGCGCACTTCGCGCGCGCCGAACGCATGGGCTTCGACCATGTGCTGTTAGCGCCGCCCTTCATGCCGGGCGCGCTCGGCGATGTTTTCTCGACGGCCGACCATCGGCGGCTGCACCCCTGCTTCGCCAACGATTCGAGCGCCGTCGAGGCGCTGGCGCGGTTGGCGGAGGCTGCGCGTGCGCGCGGTCTGTCATTGCTGGTCGATGCAGTAATCGATCGCGTGGCGGCCGACGCTGGCTTGCGTGCGGATAACCCGGGCTGGTTCCTGCACGCTGACGACAGCCAGCAACCCGACCCGCGGCGTACGCCGCTGGAGCGCCACACCGCTTATGCGAATTTCGGCGACGCCGAGGCTTCCGAGCAACTCACCGAATGGTGGTCGCGACAGTTGCTGTTGCTGGTCGATGCGGGTGTCGACGGCTTTCGCTTCGATGCGCCCGAGCACGTCCCCGCGCATATCTGGCGGCGGCTGGGCGGCGCGCTGCGTGCGCGGCATCCACGCGTACGGATGTTGGCGTGGACCCCCGGGCTGCCACGCGAACGCCTCAACGCACTTACCGATGCCGGCTTCGATTCGGTGTTCTCGTCATTCGGCTGGTGGGATTTCCGCGCCGACTGGCTCACCGACGAGTTGGCGGCACTGCGGCGCGTCGGCGCGCCGATCGCCTTTCCCGAGGCGCCATTCGAGCCGCGCCTGGCCCAGCAGTTCCAGGGCACCGATGCGGCCACGCTGGAACGCGCCTATCGACGTGCGCTGACCGCCGCCGCGACCCTGGGCACCGGCTGGATGATGCCGATGGGCTTCGAATACGCGGCATCGCAGCCGCTTTCGCGCACCCACGGCGGGCCCGACGAATTTGCCCGCGCGCGCACCCAGGCACCGTTCGATTTGTGCGAGCTGGTCGCGGAAATCAATACGCTGGCGGCGCGCTCGGCCTTGTTGCAAGGCGCCGGGCAAACCTTCCTGCTGAGCAGCGCTGGCAATCCGGTCGCATCGATATTGCGCGTGGACGGACCGGATGCACGCCGCGCCGGTCGCGCCGCGCTGCTACTGATCAACGCCGACCTGGAGCGCTCGACGCCGGTTAGTCCGGCGCGTCTGCTGGACGGCATCCCCGGCGGCTTCACGCGCTTCCTGCCGCTGATTGACAGCGCTCACGCGCCGTCCGCCGCGCTCGCCGCGCAATCCGCTGGCCGCGTCTCCATGGACGCGCCAGACGGGGCCTTTCATGCATTGCGGCCATTCGCCCTGGCACCGGGCGAAGTCCGCGTGTTCGAGGCCATGCGCGCGGCGCCGGTGCTGCTTACGGCGCCCGTCGCGCCGCGCAACGCGAAAGCTACCGAACGGCGGCAAGCATTGCAGGCCACGCGCGTGCCGCGTATCGCCATCGAAGCCGTTAGCCCCGAAGTCGATGCGGGGCGCTTTCCGGCCAAGCGCGTGGTCGGCGAATGGTTGAGCGTGGAAGCCGACATCTTCATGGATGGCCACGACCGCATTGCCGCGTCGGTGCTGTGGCGCCCGGCGCAATTGATCAATGCGGGCCGCGCGGCGGGCGCAAGCGCCAACGCAAGCGCGGCCGATACCACCGATGGCGATACGCCCTCGCACGCCGCCTGGCACCGCACGCCGATGCGCGCGCTGGGCAATGACCGTTGGGGCGCACGCATTCCGCTCGATCGCATCGGTTACTACGAATACACGGTGGAGGCGTGGCGCGACACCTTCGGCTCGCTGGTCGATCACATCGGCAAGAAACTGCGAGTGGGACAGTCGATTGCGCTCGAACTGCAAGAAGCCGCGCACCTGTTGCACGAGACCGCGCACGCGGCGCCGGCCGACTCGCCACTGCATGCACTGGCCAAGACCTTTGCAGCCGCCGATGCCGAGCGCCAGACCGCATTGGTGAGCGCGCCCGCGAGTGCACGCGCCTTCGCCAGCGCCGGTCAACGCGACTTCGCCGTGCGCCATCCGCAAACCTTGCGCGTGGCGGTGGAACGCGCCGCGGCACGCTTCGCCAGCTGGTATGAACTGTTCCCGCGCTCGATGAGCGGTGATGCCACGCGCCACGGCACCTTTATCGACGTTATCGGCCGGCTCGATGCGATCCAGTCGATGGGCTTCGACGTGCTCTACTTTCCGCCGATTCACCCGATCGGCTTGAAGAACCGCAAAGGTCCGAACAACACGCTGAAAGCCGGCCCGGACGACGTCGGCAGCCCCTACGCAATCGGTGGCGCGGAAGGCGGCCACCAGGCGATTCATCCCGAGCTTGGCAGCTTCGACGATTTCAAGACGCTGATCGAAGCGGCGCGTGCCCACGGCCTCGAGCTCGCGCTGGATTTCGCGATTCAGTGTTCGCCGGATCATCCATGGCTGGCCGAGCATCCGACCTGGTTCGCCTGGCGCCCCGATGGCACCTTGCGCTTCGCCGAGAACCCGCCCAAGAAATACGAGGACATCGTCAATCCAGAGTTCTATGCGGCCGACGCGCTACCCGCACTATGGCTGGCATTGCGCGACGTGATCCTATTCTGGGTGGCGGCCGGCATCAAGACCTTCCGCGTCGACAATCCGCACACCAAGCCGCTGCCGTTCTGGGAATGGATGATTGCCGAAGTACGCGGCCGCCATCCCGACGTGCTGTTCCTGTCGGAAGCGTTCACGCGGCCGAAGCTGATGAACCGGCTGGCCAAAGTCGGCTTCTCGCAGTCCTACAGCTACTTCACCTGGCGCGAAACCAAACAGGAACTCACCGAGTACCTGACCGAATTGACGCAGACCCCGGCGCGCGAATACTTCCGACCGAACTTTTTCGTCAACACGCCGGATATCAATCCGCGTTTCCTGCAGTCCTCGGGACGCGCGGGATTCGTGATTCGCGCGGCGCTGGCAGCAACCCTATCCGGGCTGTGGGGCGTTTATAGCGGTTTCGAATTGTGCGAGGCGCGGCCGTTGCCGGGCAGCGAAGAATATGCGGATTCCGAGAAGTACCAGTTGCGCGCCTGGAACTGGGAGCAGCCCGGCAATATCGTCGGCGAGATCAGCCTGCTCAATCGCATTCGTCGCGACAATCCGGCGCTGCATGGCCATCTGGGCATCAATTTTTTGGGCGCGGACAACGAGCGCATTCTCTATTTCGAGAAAGCCACGCCAAGCCGCGACAACGTGTTGTTGATTGCGATCTGTCTCGATCCGTTCGCGCCGCAGGAAGCCAGCATCGAACTGCCGCTCTGGAAATGGGGCTTGAGCGATAACGAGGCGCTGCAGGCCGAAGACCTGGTGAGTGGCGAGCGTTTTGAGATGCGCGGCAAATACCAGCGCATCCGCCTCGACCCCGCCACCTTGCCGTTTGCGATTCGCCGCGTGCGTCCGAGCGATGCGCGGCTGGCCGATCAGCTTGCAACCGACACAACTTACGATCCCGACCCGAGCGATGACAGCGACGGCGCCGGTGACAATGAATGGGGGAATGCATGAGTCGTCATCCGACTTCTTTATTGAATAAAGATCCGTCCTGGTACAAAGACGCGATCATCTATCAACTGCACGTCAAGTCGTTCTTCGATGCCAACAATGACGGCATCGGCGACTTCCCCGGCTTGCTGGCGAAGCTCGACTACATCGCCGAACTGGGCGTCGACGCCATCTGGCTGCTGCCGTTCTATCCGTCGCCACGGCGTGATGATGGCTACGACATCGCCGACTATCGCGGCGTGCATCCTGACTACGGCTCGGTCGGCGACTTCCGACGCTTTATTGCCGAAGCGCATGCGCGCGGCTTGCGCGTGATTACCGAGTTGGTGATCAACCACACCTCCGACCAGCATCCGTGGTTCCAGCGCGCGCGCCGCGCCAAGCCGGGCTCGAATCATCGCGACTTCTACGTGTGGTCGGACAACGACGCCAAGTATGCGGGCACGCGCGTTATCTTCATCGATTCGGAACCGTCGAACTGGACTTACGATCCGGTCGCCGGCGCCTACTTCTGGCATCGCTTCTATTCGCATCAGCCCGATCTCAATTTCGACAATCCGCGCGTATTGCAGGAAGTGCTGTCGGTGATGAAGTTCTGGCTGGACATTGGCGTCGACGGACTGCGGCTCGACGCGGTGCCTTACCTGGTAGAACGCGAAGGCACGAGCAACGAAAATCTGCCCGAAACCCACACTATCCTGAAAAAGATTCGCGCGGTACTGGAAGCCGATTTCCCCGACCGCATGCTGCTGGCCGAAGCCAACCAGTGGCCCGAAGACGTGAAGGAATATTTCGGCGACGGCGACGAATGCCATATGGCGTTTCACTTCCCGCTGATGCCGCGCATCTATATGGCGATCGCCAGCGAAGACCGCTTTCCGATTACCGACATCATGCGGCAGACGCCGGAGATTCCGGAATCGTGCCAATGGGCGATCTTCCTGCGCAACCACGACGAGCTGACGCTGGAAATGGTCACCGACAGCGAGCGCGATTACTTGTGGAATACCTATGCGAGCGATCGGCGCGCGCGCTTGAACCTGGGCATTCGCCGTCGGCTGTCGCCGCTGCTGGAACGTGATCGACGCCGGATCGAATTGATCAACTCCTTGCTGCTGTCGATGCCTGGCACCCCGGTCATCTATTACGGCGACGAGATCGGCATGGGCGACAACATTCACCTGGGCGACCGCGATGGCGTGCGTACGCCGATGCAATGGTCGTCGGATCGCAATGGCGGCTTCTCGCGCGCGGACCCCGAGCAACTGGTGTTGCCGCCGCTGATGGGCTCACTTTACGGTTTCGATGCGGTCAACGTGGAAGCGCAAAGCCGCGATCCGCATTCGCTGCTGAACTGGATGCGGCGGATGCTGGTGATCCGGCGCGGCAAGCGCGCATTCGGCCGCGGCAAGGTGCGCTTCCTCAAGCCGTCGAATCGCAAGGTACTGGCTTATCTGCGTGAAATCGAAGGCGAGGCGCCGGTGTTGTGCGTCGCCAATCTGGCGCGTGCGCCGCAGGCGGTGGAACTCGACCTGTCGGAGTTCGCCGGCGCGGTGCCGGTGGAGTTGACCGGCGATTCGGCGTTTCCGCCGGTCGGCCAGTTGACCTATCTGCTGACGCTGCCGCCCTATGGCTTCTATTGGTTCAATCTCTGTGCCGATGCGCAACGGCCTTCGTGGAGCGTTATGCCCAGCGAGAAACTGCCCGAATTCGTGACCTTCGTGGTACGTGCCGGCGTGCAGTTGCCGAGCGCGGCCGCGCAGCAGCAAGTGCTCGAAAACGAAATCCTGCCCACTTACCTTGGCAACCGGCGCTGGTTCGCATCGAAAGACGCCAAGCTCAAGAAAGTGGCCATCGCCTACTACACGCGCATGCCGCATGGGCCGGCTGAGCTGTTGCTGGCCGAACTCGACGTGACCACCGAGAGCCACGGTGAAACGCGCGTCGATCGCTACTTCCTGCCGCTGGGCGTAGCCTGGGACAGCAGCCCGAACAACGGCCCGCTGCCGCAACAGTTGGCGCTGGCCCGCGTGCGCAGCGGTCGCAATGTGGGGCTGTTGACCGATGCCTTCGCGCTGCCCGAACTGTCCGCCGCGATCCTCAAGTCGTTCGAAGGCAATAACCAGATCAAGACGCAGCAAGGCCGCGTGCGCTTTCTGCCGACCGAACGCTTCGCGCAGACCGATTTCTACGCGCCGTCGGAAACCAAGTCGGAGGAGCGCGCGGGTGAACTGAACGTGCGCTGGCTGGCGGCCGAGCAGAGCAACAGCTCCTTGGTGATCGGTGAGGCGGCGGTGCTGAAGCTGGTGCGCCGGATCGTGCCGGGGGTGCACCCGGAGGCCGAGGTCAGCCGCTACCTGACGCGCGTGGGTTTCGCGAATACCGCGCCGCTGCTCGGTGAAATCGTTCGCATCGGGCTCGACAACGTGCCGAATACATTGGCCATCCTGCAAGGCTTCGTCGAGAACCAGGGCGATGCGTGGAACTGGTCGCTCAACTATTTGAAACGCGCGATCGATCCGCTGGCAATCGCCGTCGATGTGGCTACCGCCGATCCGTACGGCGCGGGCCTGGATGATGCCCTCGATGGATACTGCCAGGCGGCCGGCATTCTCGGTATGCGCCTGGGCGAACTTCATGTGGCACTAGCGCAGCCCACCGACGATCCGGCCTTCGCGCCGGAAGCCGCCAGCGCGGACGACTTGCGCGCTTGGACTGCCGCGGCGCAAGCGCAACTGGCCGCAGCGCTCGATACCTTGGCGTCGCGCATGGATTCGCTGGATGATCACGCGCGCGGCCTCGCGCAAAGCATTTTCGATCGACGCGACGCCTTGGTGGCGGCGGTCGAGAAACTGCTGGACGGCTCGTCACAGGCGCTGCGTACGCGCATTCACGGCGACTTCCATCTCGGCCAGGTACTGGTGGCGCAAGGCGACGCCTATCTGATCGATTTCGAAGGCGAACCGGCGCGGCCGCTGGAGGAACGGCGCCGCAAAATGAGTCCGTTCCGCGACGTGGCCGGCTTGCTGCGCTCGCTGTCATACGCCAGCGCGGCCAGCATGCCCGCCGAGCCGGCCGACCAGACGGCGGCAGTGCCGGCGGTCGACCGCCGCCGCGACCTGCACGAGCGCTTCCGCGTGGCGGCCGAAGGCGCCTTCCTCGCCGCGTATCGCACCGCGATCGAACAGGCGGCAACGCCGCTGGCCGACAAGCGCAGCGAGACCGCCCTGATCCAGCTGTTCCTGATCGAAAAAGCCGCCTACGAGATCCGTTACGAAGCCGCCAATCGTCCCAACTGGCTGGCGCTGCCGCTGCGCGGGCTCGCGGCATTGACCGGTGAACTGCTCGGCTTTACAGGAGCCCCTTCCAGCACGGATTCCTCCGGCGATCCGCCCACCGCCCAGGCCCCTTCCGGAGATAGCGAATGAGTTCCAAGCACAGCACGACCGGGCATGCCGGCAGCGCCGGCAAGCCGTCTCATAAAACTTCAGCCGCGCCGAGCGCCGCCAAAGCTGCCACAGCCACCGCCGCCAGCGCCGCGCCCCCGACGCCCGAGGCGAGCGCCAAAGCCGCGCCCGTCGCGCCGCAAGATCCACGCTCAGGACTTTCGGATTACGACATCGATGCGCTGACGCAAGCGCGTCATCACGATCCGTTCTCAGTACTTGGCCGGCACGACGTTGCCGGCCGCGCGATGGTGCGAACCCTGCTGCCCGGCGCCACCGGCGTGCAGGTGCTGGATGCCGTCAGTGGCGAAGCGCTCGGTAGTCTTACGTCGCTGCACCCGGCCGGACTGTTCGCCGGCGAGGTCGCCCGCGCGGTGCCCTATCGTCTGGCAATCGACTGGTCGGGCACCCCACAACAGGCGCACGATCCCTATGCATTCGGTGCGCTGCTTGCTGAAGACGCGCTCAACCGGCTCTCGGGCGGCGATCCGGCCGGTGTGGAGGAATGCCTGGGTGCGCGGCCGCTACGTATCGACGACGTGGCCGGCGTGCGCTTCGCGGTCTGGGCACCGAATGCGCAACGTGTCTCGGTGGTCGGCGATTTCAACAGTTGGGATGGTCGACGTCATCCGATGCGCTTGCGTCACGCGCATGGCGTGTGGGAGATGTTCGTACCGGGTATCGGCGCCGGCACGCGCTATAAATTCGAGATCGTCGCGCCGGATGGCCACACGCTGCCGCTGAAGGCCGATCCGATCGCGCGCCAGACCGAACACCCGCCGGCCACTGCATCGGTGGTGGCCGACCTGACGCCCTTCAACTGGACCGATGAACGCTGGATGCAGGAGCGTGCGGGCCGCCAGTCGCCGAGCGCGCCTATCTCGATTTACGAAGTGCACGCCGAGTCATGGCTGCGGCTGGACGAAGAAGGCCAGCGCGGCTTGAATTGGGGCGAGCTGGCCGACCGGCTGATTCCGTACGCGAAGTCGATGCACTTCACGCATCTCGAATTTCTGCCGGTCGCCGAGTATCCGTTCGGCGGCTCGTGGGGCTATCAGCCGCTGGGACAGTTCGCCCCGTCGGCGCGCTTCGGCACCCCCGAGCAGTTCGCCGCTTTCGTCGATCGCTGCCACGCGGCCGAGCTGGGCGTGATCATCGATTGGGTGCCGGCGCATTTCCCGAACGACGCGCATGGACTGATCCAGTTCGATGGCACGCCGCTGTACGAGCATGCCGACCCGCGCGAGGGCTATCACCAGGACTGGAACACGATGATCTACAACCTCGGCCGCAACGAGGTATCGGCGTTCCTGCTGGCGGCGGCGCTCGCCTGGCTCACGCGCTACCACGTGGATGCGCTGCGCGTCGACGCGGTGGCATCGATGCTGTATCGCGACTACAGTCGGCGTGCCGGCGAATGGGTGCCCAATAAGTATGGCGGCCGCGAGAACCTCGAATCGATCGAGTTCCTCAAGCGGCTGAATCTCGAAGTGCCGCAGCATGCGCCGGGCGCCATCACCATCGCCGAAGAATCGACCGCCTGGCCGGGCGTCACCGCGCCGGTGACCGACGGCGGCCTGGGCTTCCAGTTCAAATGGAATATGGGCTGGATGCACGATACGCTGCACTACATGGCGCGCGATCCGATCTATCGCGGCCATCATCATCACGAAATGACCTTCGGCATGGTCTACGCCTATTCGGAGCGCTTTGTGCTGCCGCTGTCGCATGACGAGGTGGTGCACGGCAAGGGTTCGCTGCTGGGCCGCATGCCTGGCGACGCGTGGCAGCGCTTCGCCAATCTGCGCGCCTACTTCGCCTTCATGTGGGCGCATCCCGGCAAGAAGCTGTTGTTCATGGGCGGCGAGTTCGGCCAGTTGGCCGAATGGAACCACGATGCGTCGCCGCACTGGCATTTGCTGGATAACCCCGGGCATGCCGGCGTGCAAAAGCTGGTGCGTGACTTAAACCACTTTTATCTGCAGGAACCCGCGCTGCATGCGACCGACAGCGAGCCATCCGGCTTCGATTGGCTGATCGGCGACGACGCCACCAATAGCGTGTTCGCGTTTCGGCGGATGCACCAGGGACGCACAGTGGTGGTGCTGTCGAACATGACGCCGGTGCCGCGCGAAGGCTATCGCGTAGGCCTGCCGCATGGCGGCCAGTGGCGCGAGGTGATCAACACCGATGCCGGCGATTATGGCGGCTCGGGCATGGGCAACGGCGGCGCGGTCTGGGCCGACGCCACGCCTTCGCATGGCCAGCCCTGCTCGGCGGTGCTGACGATTCCGCCGCTTGCCACCTTGATGTTGCGTGCCGACTAGCGGATCGACTGGCTGAGCAGGACTAAACGCCTTCGGCACACTAGGCCTGCGCGGCGCATCATGAGGGCGCCGCGCAAATCATCCACTTCTTCCGACGCTCATGAGCATAGCTACTGACCGCCTGCAAACCGGCCTGCCCTATCCGATGGGGGCCAGCTGGGACGGCCTGGGCATCAATTTCGCCGTCTTCTCCGCCAACGCCACGCGCATCGAGCTGTGCCTGTTCGATCGCGCCGGCCGCAAGGAGATCGGCCGCTACGATCTGCCCGAATGCACCGATGAGGTGTGGCATGGCTACCTGCCGGGCGGCACGCCGGGCATGTTGTACGGCTATCGCGCGCATGGCCCTTATGCGCCGCAGGACGGCCATCGCTTCAATCCGAACAAGCTGCTGCTCGACCCCTACGCGCGCCAATTGCACGGGCCGCTGCGCTGGTCCGACGCGCTCTTCGGCTATCGGCTCAATTCCAATCGCGAAGACCTGTCGTTCGACCGCCGTGACAGTGCGCCGGCGATGCCGAAATGTATCGTCGTCGACGACGCGCTGGATATGGCACGCGATCGTCCGCCGGCGCGGTCATGGTCGGAAACGGTTATCTACGAAGCGCATCCACGCGGCATCTCCATGCTGCGCGACGAGGTGCGACCGCAGCAGCGCGGCACCTTCGCGGCGCTTGCCAATCCGCGTTTCATCGAGCATCTGCATCACATCGGCGTAACCGCGGTCGAACTGCTGCCGGTGCATGCGATTCTGCGCGACCGCTTTCTGGTGGAGCGTGGACTCTTCAATTACTGGGGCTACAACACCCTGAGCTTCTTCGCGCCCGAACCGAGTTATTTCGCGTCCGTGCCGCATGCCGCGGGCGCGCTCAACGAAATGCGCATGGCGATTCGGCAACTGCATGCAGCCGGCATCGAAGTGATTCTCGACGTGGTCTTCAACCATACCTGCGAGGGCAACGAACTCGGGCCGACGGTGTCGTGGCGCGGCCTCGACAACGCCAGTTACTACCGGCTGGTGCCGGGCGACCAGCGCCATCATCTGAACTACACGGGCTGCGGCAACACCGTCAATCTGTCGCATCCGCGCGTCTTGCAGATGGTGATGGATTCGCTGCGCTACTGGGCCAAGTCGTTTCACATCGACGGCTTCCGCTTTGATCTGGGCGTGACGCTCGGCCGCGAAGACTACGGCTTCGATCCGGGCTCGAGCTTCTTCGACGCGATTCGCCAAGACCCATTGCTCGCCGGTCTCAAAATGATTTCCGAACCTTGGGATCTGGGCGCCGATGGCTACCAGGTGGGGCGTCATCCGCCAGGCTTCGCCGAATGGAACGACAAGTTCCGCGACGGCATGCGCCGTATGTGGCGCGGCGATGCCGGTCAACGCGGCGATATCGCGGCGCGGCTCACCGGCTCCGCCGATCTGTTCAACCATCGACGACGCCGCACTTGGGCCTCGGTGAATTTCGTGGCCTCGCACGACGGCTTCACGCTGGCCGATACGGTGGCTTATAACGACAAGCACAACGAGGCCAATGGCGAAGGCAGTGCCGACGGTCATAACGAGAACTGCAGCAGTAACTGGGGCGTCGAAGGCCCGACCGACGACCCCGCGATCCTGGCCCTGCGCGAACGCGTGGCGCGCGCGCTGATCGCCATGCCCTTCATCTCGCTCGGCACGCCGATGCTGCTGGCGGGCGACGAATTCGGCCGCACCCAGCAGGGCAATAACAACGCCTATTGCCAGGACAATGAATTGTCGTGGGTCGACTGGCCAGCCGCCGACGAACCCGCGGCGCGCCGTCTGACCGACTTTGTCGCGCGGCTTGCGCAGTTGCGCCGCGACTATCCGCTGCTGCGCCAGACCGACTTTCTTTACGGGGTGGAAGAACTTATTGCCGGTGTGCACGACGCCGACTGGTTCGATGAGCGCGGTGAGGTACTGACCTGGCAAGCCTGGCGCGACCCGGAGGGACGGGCGCTGGCGTGTCGCCGCGCCGGCCGCGGCGCCGCTGGGCAGCTTCAGGTCTTGCTCTTGCTTATCAATGCCAGTGCGGTGGATCTGCAGTTCGTACCGCCATCGCCGGTGTTCGACTGGACGCTGCTGATTGACACCGCGCAAGTCGAGCGACGCGACGCGCCTGTGCCGCTCACCGGCTGCGCGGTAGCGGCACATAGCCTGCAGATTTTGGCCGCCACCGTGCCGGAGGCGGTCGCGCCGCGCGCGCCGGACGTGGGCCTCGGGATGGGCGTCGAAGCGGGCTTGGAAGCGGGCTTAGAAGGGGGCGTCGGTGTGTCATCCGACGCGTCGGATGAAGATCCGCCTGCTGGCGACTGAACCACGGCAGCTTGCAAGGAGCGAGATGTGAAGCAGGACGTACGGCAGCGGCGGAATATCGAAGGAGGGGAAGATGTCTGAACAACGAGTCGATCCGGCGATGCGCAGGCATCGGCGGATTTTGCCGTTCGGCGCGCAGTTGATCGGCGATGCACGCACGCGCTTTCGGCTGTGGGCGCCGAGCTGTGAAAGCGTCGCGCTCGAAGTCGAAGGCGCCGCGCCCCTGCCGATGCAAGCGCAACCGGGCGGCTGGTTTGAAGTGGAAGCGCCCTGCACCACCGGTGCCCGATATTTTTATCGCGTATCGCCCGAGTTGCGCGTGCCCGACCCGGCCGCGCGCTTCCAGCCGGACGATGTGCATGGCCCGAGTGAAGTGATCGATCCCTGCCAATACGTCTGGCGCAATACCGAGTGGCATGGGCGGCATTGGGAAGAGACGGTTCTTTACGAGATGCATGTCGGTGCGCTGGGCGGCTATCGCGGTGTACGTGAGCATTTGCCGCGGCTGGCCGAAATGGGTATTACAGCGATCGAGCTGATGCCGCTGAACGACTTCCCCGGCGCCCGCAACTGGGGTTATGACGGTGTGCTGCCATTCGCGCCAGACTCGGCCTATGGCGAGCCGGACGACCTAAAGGCGCTGATCGACGAAGCGCATGGCCTCGGCCTGATGGTGTTTCTCGACGTGGTCTATAACCACTTCGGTCCCGACGGCAACTTCCTGCACGCTTACGCCGAGCCCTTCTTCAAAGACGAGCCGACCCCCTGGGGGCCCGCCATCAACTTTGACGCCGCCGAAGTGCGCGATTTCTTTTTTGAGAACGCGCTCTACTGGCTGATGGAGTATCGCTTCGACGGCTTGCGGCTGGATGCCGTACATGCCATCCATAACGATGGCTGGCTGCGTGAGCTGGCCGAGCGCGTGCGCAGCTCGGTCGAGCATGGTCGACATGTGCACTTGGTGCTGGAGAATGAGCACAACACCTCCAGCCTGCTCGACGGCCACTTCGATGCGCAATGGAGCGACGATGCGCACAACACGCTGCACGTGCTGCTGACCGGCGAAAGCGAAAGCTACTATGCGGCCTTCGCCGAACAGCCCATGCACAAGCTTGCGCGACTCTTGAGCGAAGGCTTCGTCTATCAAGGGGAGCCATCGCCGATTCACGATGGCAAGCCGCGCGGCGAGCCCAGCGCCGACTTGCCGCCGAGCGCATTCGTGATGTTCCTGCAGAACCATGACCAGGTTGGCAATCGCGCGCTTGGCGAACGGCTAACGCGCCTGGCCGAGCCGGAGGCGCTGCGCGCGGCCTATGTCTTGCTATTGCTGTCGCCGCAGATTCCCATGCTGTTCATGGGCGAGGAATGGGGCTCCAGCCAGCCGTTTCTGTTCTTCACCAGTTACCAAGGCGAACTGGCCGATGCGGTGCGCGAAGGCCGTCGCAAGGAGTTCGCCAAGTTCGCGGCATTTAGCGATGCGGCCGGGCGCTCGACGATACCCGACCCCAACGATATCCAGACGTTCGTCGATTCCTGCCCACGACCGGATTGGCAGAGCGCCGATGCGCGCGAGTGGCTCGATCTGACGCAAAGCCTGCTGCGTATCCGCTGTCGCGAAATCATGCCGCGCATTCACGGCGCGCGCGCGCTCGGCGCGCAACTGGCGGGCGGCGAAGACGCGAAGGCGCTCGTGGCGCGTTGGCGATTGGGCGATGGCTCGATCCTGAGCATCGCACTGAACCTGGGTCCCGAGCCTGCCGCACGCCCTGTTGGCGACGACAGTTTCGCCTTCCTGCCAGAGGGTGCGGTGCTGTTCGAGACCACTACTGGCGTGATGGAGCGTGTCTCGACCGGAGAATTGCCGCCCTATAGTTGCGCGGTGCTGCGCGCGCCCGGTGACAGCGAAGCTGAAGCAGGTGTTGAAGCGCGTGCCCAGTCCGCAGCGGACCGTGACGCGTCCAAAATCGGCTGCGCGCCCGCGGAGGGCGGCCTGACCGACGGCTCGGCTGAAACTGCCACCAGCAAGTCCTCCACAAGCGCTCGAAAGCCCGATGGAGCATCACGATGAGCGAGATGCCGAAGGCAAGGGACGACGGCGCGAAGAAAACGCCAGGCCCGGGCGCCGGCGCCACGCCGCCCAGTGCGCCAGATAGCGAAGTCGTCGCGCTGGCACGGCGCGCCGGCCTGGCGGTAGATTGGCAGGACGCGCAAGGCCGCAAACAGCGCGTGTCGGAAGCCACGTTGGAGCGCCTGCTGGAACGCCTGGGACTGCCATGCGGTAGCGCCGCGCAGGTGCGCCGCAGCCTCGGCCAGCTCGATGCCGAAGCGCCCGAACGTCGGCTGCCGCCGCTGATTACCGCGCAGGCAGACCGCGTCATCGAACTGCGCGGCGGCGGCATTCGGCCCGGCACCCGTTACCGCATCGAATTCGAGCAAGGCGGCGGCTTGCAAGGCTTCGCGTCCGCGCCGCGCGGCGACACCACACTGATTTCGCCGATCAGCGAAATCGGTTATCACACACTGTTTATCGACGACAAGCGTTGCCGGCTGGCGGTCGCGCCGGCGCGCTGCTTCAGCATCGCCGACGCCACCGCCGACAAGCCGCGCCTGTGGGCCGTCGGTGCGCAGGTCTATGGACTGCGGCGCACCGGTGACGGCGGCGCTGGCGACTACACGGCCTTGGCCGAACTGGCGCGCTCGGCCGCCGCGCACGGCGCCCACGCGCTGGCCATCAGTCCGGTGCATGCAATGTTTTCCGCGCAACCGGAAAAATACAGTCCCTATTCGCCGTCCAGCCGTTTGTTCAGCAATGTGCTGCACGCCGACTTCGCGCAAACCTTTGGGCAGACGCGCGTCGACGCGGCGCTGCGCGAAGCCGATTTGGGCGAGACGTTCGCGCAACTGGAAAGCTTGCCGCTGATCGACTGGCCCGCGTTCGCGCGCGCCAAGCTCGCGCTGGCTCGGCAGTTGTTCGACAGCTTCGTCGGACAGCCGCCAGACGCAGCGCTGCAACAAGAATTCAAGGCATTCTGCGCAGCGGGTGGCCAGGCACTGACAGACCACGCACGCTTCGAAGCCTTGCAGGCACACCGGCTGGCCGACGATCCGAACGATGGCTATTGGCGCAAATGGCCGGAAGCCTTACGCGACGCGCGCTCCGAAGCGGTCGAGCGCTTCGCCGAAGCGCATCGCGCTGAAGTCGACTTTCACCTGTTCCTGCAATGGCTGGCGCAGCGCGGGCTGGCCGCGGCGCAAGCCGCAGCGCGCGACGCCGGCATGCCGATCGGCCTGATCGCCGATTTGGCAGTAGGCTGCGACAGCGCCGGCAGCCACGCCTGGAGTTATCGCGACGACATGCTCGAAGGCGTTTCTGTGGGCGCGCCACCCGACCTGTTCAACCAGGCCGGACAAGCCTGGGGCCTCACCACCTTCTCGCCGCGAGCGATGGTGAATCAGGGCTTCTCGGCCTTCATCGATATGTTGCGCGCCGCCTTCACCTACGCTGGCGGCGTGCGCATCGATCACGTGCTCGGGCTGCGTCGGCTCTGGCTGGTGCCGGAAGGCGCGCCGGCCAGTGAAGGCGCTTACCTGAACTATCCGTTCGACGACCTGATGCGCCTGATCGCACTGGAGTCATGGCGTCACCGTGCGGTGGTCATCGGTGAAGACCTGGGCACGGTGCCGGAAGGCTTCCGCGATCGCCTCGCCAGCGCAGGGCTGCTCGGCATGAGCGTGCTGTGGTTCCAGCGCCAGCCGGCTGAAGACGGCGCGGGCTTTATCCCCCCCGCGGCCTGGTCACCGCATGCACTGGCGATGACCACCACGCACGATCTGCCGACGATTGCCGGCTGGTGGTCCGGCAGCGATATCGAATGGCGCGCGCGCGTTGGGCAAACACCCGCGGATGGCGTCGCCGCGCAGCAGGCAGAGCGCGAGGTCGACCGCGGCAAGCTGTGGCAAGCGCTGCTGCACGCCGGCTGCGCGGGCGCATCCAAAACACCCGACGCAGCCGAAACCCGCGCCGCACCGCAAAGATCCGCGCTACCCGACGCACCGCCGATCGATGCCGCACTCCAATACGTAACGTTGACGCCCGCCCCGCTCGTCAGCTATCCGCTGGAAGACCTGCTCGGCCTCGTCGAGCAACCCAACCTGCCCGGCTCGATCGACGAACACCCGAACTGGCGCCAGCGCATGCAGGCCGCCGCGTCGACTCTGCTCGACCAGCCCGTCGTCGCAGCGCGGCTGGCGCGCATCGCTGAACTGCGCGCCGCGCCCGCGGCGCTGCAGCCCGCGCCATCCCAAGACTGATTTCGCTTCGATCGCCCAGAGACGCCATGACGCTTCCCCTCGCCACCTTGCGCCTGCAGTTCCACAAGGACTTCACCTTCGACGACGCACTGCGGCACGTCGACTACTTCGCGGGCTTGGGCGTCAGCCACCTCTACGCCTCGCCCATCACCACCGCGCAACCCGGCTCCACGCACGGCTACGACACCGTCGACTACACACGCATCAATCCTGAATTAGGTGGCGAGGTCGCGTTCGATCGACTGGTCGATGCGCTGCGTGCGCGCGGCATGGGGCTGGTCATCGACATCGTGCCGAACCATATGGGCGTAGGCGGCGGCCATAACGCCTGGTGGCTCGACTTGCTCGAATACGGTCCCACTGCAACGCACGCGCAATTTTTCGATGCCGATTGGGAAGCCGCCGACCCGACCTTGCACGGCAGGCTGCTGGCACCGTTCCTTGGCGAGCCCTATGGCGATGCGCTGGAGGCAGGTAAGCTGAGCTTGCAATACGACGCCACCTACCGGCGCTTTTTCGTCGCTTACTACGCTCACGTGTTGCCGGTGCGGCGCGAGGACTACGCAGGCATTTTGGCGCTGGATAAGCCAGCGGATGGCGATCCGCTCGATGGCTGCAGCGACGCGCAAATCGACGCGGCACTCGAGCGCTTCGCACCGGACGGCCCGGCCGGTCGCGAGCGCCTGCATGCGCTGCTCGAACGCCAGCACTATCGTCTGGCCTGGTGGCGCACCGCCTCCGACGAAATCAACTGGCGGCGCTTCTTCGACATCAGCGCGCTGGCGGGGATGCGGCAGGAAGACCCGGTCGTCTTCGACGCGTCGCACGCGCTGGTGCTGCGTTTGTATGAAGCAGGACGCATCGACGGCGTACGCATCGACCACGTCGACGGCATGGCCGAACCGCGCGAATACTGTCAACGGCTGCGCGCCAAGCTGGAAGCCGCGCACGCCAAACGACCGGAAGCGCTGCGCGCGGGCAAGCCCTGGATCGTCATCGAAAAAATCCTCGCACGTGGCGAAGCCATGCGCCTTGACTGGCAAGTCGACGGCACCACCGGCTACGACTTCCTCAACGACGCCGGCGCGCTGCTGCACGATCCGGCTGGCGCCGCACCGCTGGCCGCCGCCTGGCATGCACTGAGTGGACGGCCGGCCGACTTCGCCGACGAAGCCCTCGTCGCGCGCCGTAAGATGCTGGCCGAAAACCTCGCCGCTGAGCTCGACCGCTGCGCGCGCAGCCTGCATCGGCTCGCGCGCGCCGGGCTGGCTACGCGCGATATCTCGTTCATTGCGATTCGGCGCGTGCTGATCGAACTGCTGGTGCACTACCCGGTATATCGAATCTATCCGCAAGCAGGCCGCCGCAGTGTTGAAGACGAACGCTACTTCGCGGTCGCACGCGATGGTGCGCGGCGCACGCTGCGGCGTGCCGACTGGTCATTGCTCGAGCAGCTCGATGCGTGGCTGGGCGGCGCCGATTTGCCCGCGGTTCCCGACGACACTGCGGCGCCCCCCAGCGCCGACGCGCCCGGGCCCGATCAACTCGACGCCTGGCGGCGCGGCGCGCTGGCACTGTTCTCGCAACTCAGTTCACCCACCGCCGCCAAGTCAGTGGAGGACACCGCCTGCTATCGCTACGGGCGCTTGATATCGCGTAACGAAGTGGGTGCCGATCCGGGCGATTTTTCGTTGTCGGTGGCAGATTTTCACGCACTCAACCGCCAACGCGCGCAAGACTTCCCGCACGCGCTGCTCGCTACCGCCACGCATGATCACAAACGCGGTGAAGACGTGCGTGCGCGGCTCGCCGTGCTCAGCGAAATGCCGGAAGAATGGATTGCCACCGCACGGCGCTGGTCGCAATTGAATTTGCCGCAACGGCGCGCCTTGGAAGACCTCACGAGCGAGGGTGCGCAGACCTGGGCACCTGGCGCGGCTGCCGAGAACATGCTGTATCAAACGCTGGTCGGCTGCTGGCCGCTCGGGCTGCAAGCCGACGATGCGGAGGGCATTCACGCACTGGCAGAGCGCGTGGCGCAATGGCAGGAGAAAGCGCTGCGTGAAGCCAAGCTCGATACCGACTGGTTCGCGCCGAACGAGGCGTATGAGCATGGCAGCCGCGAATTTCTGTTCGATATTCTGAGTCCGCAGCGGCGCGACGGGTTTATTGCTTCACTGGTCGAGTTTGTCGAACGCATCGCACCGGCGGGTGTGATCAACAGTCTGCAGCAGACCTTGTTGCGGCTGACTTGCCCCGGCATACCCGATCTGTATCAAGGCACCGAATGGTGGGATTGGAGCTTGGTCGATCCGGATAATCGGCGTGCGGTCGATTACGACGCGCGTCAGCAGGCGTTGCAAGATCTGGGCAATGCCAAGGCCGCCGAATTGCTCAACACCTGGCGCGACGGTCGCTTGAAAATGGCGGTAGTTCAGCGCGCGCTCGCATTGCGCCGGCGCCTGCCGGAACTGTTCAGTGATGGCGAATATCTTCCGCTGGAAGTCGAGGGCGCACATGCCAATTCGGTGATCGCGTTCGCGCGGCGACTTGAAGACGCATGGGTACTTGTCGTGGCAACACGGCTTGCCGCACCGCTGCTTGACGACGATCCCACGGCGTCACCGGAAGACCACGCCATCGCCCGCTCGCATACGCACACGTCTTCGCCATTGCCGTATGTCCCCGCGCCCCACTGGCAAGATACGCGCATTCTGCTGCCCACAGCGCTGGGCAATAGGGTATGGCTCGATCAGCTCAACGGGCACACCTGTCGGGGAACGAATGGCGCCCTGCCGGTAACGGACGTATTGCATAGCTGGCCGGTCGCCCTGCTTTTACTGGAAAGCTGATTGGAAAGCCTGGCGCCAAAAAACGCTGTCAAACTGTGAAATCCTGCGGCGATATCGCCACAGTAAGGTATAAGTCCGTCAGTATAACGGCCGGGAGTTTCAGGTTCCCGTTACGTTGTACTAAACAAGTGCCTTCACCCTATGCCAGTTGCTGCGCCCTATTCTCTAGAACAACTCGAAAAGCTGGGCTCCGACACGCAAAGGAGGCTATTAGACATAGCTTCCACTACCGACGATTTGTTGCTTATCGACGAGTTGGAACCAATTCGACTAGCCCCCAGCAGTACTCCAAATGATTTTTATCGGCTGGTTTGCCGCTTGATGCCCCGCATCAACGAATGCCGGTACGACGCGAGACAGCAAAAAGTCGAAACGCTGGAGGGCACTTACGACATCAAAAGCCGAGTGCGCGTGCAATGGTTACTCATTAAATACGCATTACTGTCAACCGTAGCCGCCTATTTCGAAAAAATCTATTATCTCGACTTAACAGAATGCGAACGTGACGAGGCTGACGTTGCGTTGAATCTCGCTTGCTCCGCGCTAAGCACATTTCCGAAACGTTCTGATGGCCTGCTGGATCCCATCGATCTTAGCCGCTTGGACGTATTTGGAGATTTCATACTTGAGAAGCTTTGCAACTCGGAACGCGACGGCTTCAGCCGCCTTCAGGAATTGGAGAAATTTCTCGACGAAATACTGAACGTGGGTGCTTTCGCGTCCTCGTATTCGCAGCTCCTCGATAACTCCGTCGCGTGGACAAACAGTATTGAAGAGGCCGTCGATGTCGAATGTTCGC
>JBPBQZ010000114.1:0-24085 GCA_050955105.1 Janthinobacterium lividum
CGACCCGCAGGCGCTGACCCATCAGGCAAACCGCCGGCTCGAGGCGATCCAGCAGATGGAGGAATTGGGCGCGGGCTTCTATCTGGCGATGCACGATCTGGAGATTCGCGGCGCCGGCGAGGTGCTGGGCGATCGTCAATCCGGCGAAATCCACGAAATCGGCTTCCAACTGTATTCGGACATGCTCGCGGATGCGGTGCAGGCATTGAAGGAAGGCCGCGAGCCGGACTTGAATGTGCCGCTGGCCGCGACCACCGAGATCAATCTGCATGTGCCGGCGATTCTGCCGGCCGACTACTGCGCCGACGTGCAGGAACGGCTGTCGCTTTACAAGCGCTTGGCCAGTGCGGCCACGGTCGACGCCATCGATACGGTGCATGAAGAACTGATCGATCGCTTTGGCAAGCTGCCGCCGCAGGCGCAGGCACTCATCGAAACGCATCGACTGCGGCTTGCGGCGCTACCCTTGGGCATTGCCAAGATCGATGCGTCGGAAGTATCGATTGCGCTGCAGTTCATTCCGAATCCGCCCGTCGATGCCGGGCGCGTGATTGCGATGGTGCAAAAGCATCGGCATATGAAACTGGCGGGTCAGGACAAGTTGCGCATTGAAATCCGCAGCCCCGACCTGGCGATTCGCGTAGCCACCGTCAAGGAGACGCTGCGCGCGCTGGGCGCGCCGACGATCTAGCGTTCAGTGCAGCGCCAGTGCCGCGCCGCGTTTGGCTTCTGAACGGATGATGAGTCGGTTCGCCAGCAGCACGCCCACCGTCACGACGGCAATGAACAGCGTCGCCAATGCGTTCATTTCAGGATTCAACCCTAGCCGCACGCGCGAGAAAACGACCAGCGGCAGGGTCGTCGATCCGGGGCCTGAGAGAAAAGCGGACAGCACCACGTCGTCGATCGACAGCGTGAACGACAGCAGCCAGCCGGCCATCAGCGCTTGCGAGATCGACGGCAGCGTGATCTGAAAAAACACGCCGAGCGGCGTGGCGCCCAGGTCGAGCGCCGCCTCTTCGATCGACGGGTCGAGTTCGCGCAAGCGCGACTGCACAATGATGGCCACATACGACAGGCACAGCATCACGTGGCCGATCCAGATCGTGACGATGCCGCGTCCGCTCGGCCAGCCCAGCAGCTTGCCCATCTCGATAAACAGCAATAACAAGGAAATGCCCTGGATCACTTCCGGGATCACCAGCGGCGCGTTGATCATCGAGGTGTAGAGCGAAAAACCTCTGAACCGGCCGAGGCGCGTCATGACAAAGCCCGCCCACGTGCCGATCACCACCGAGGCGAAGGCGGTCATCAGGCCGATGCGCAAGGACAGCCAGGCCGCGTCGATCAGCTCGTCGTCGTCGAGCAGCGCTGCATACCAGCGCAGCGACGCATGCGTCCACACGGTCACCAGTTGCGAGTCGTTGAACGAATACACGACCAGGCTGACGATCGGAATATAGAGAAATACGAAGCCGATGCCGAGCGCGAGCATCTGCCAGAAGCGGTTCGGTCGCATCATGCTTCGGTGCTCTGCCGCGTCTGGAAATATTGGAAAAAAGCCATCGGCACCAGCAGCAGCAAAACCATCGCGCAGGTCACTGCCGAGGCCATCGGCCAGTCGGAGTTACTGAAGAACTCGTCCCACATGACGCGGCCGATCATCAGCGTGTCGGCGCTGCCGAGCAATTGCGGAATCACGTACTCACCGACCGCCGGGATGAACACCAGCAGGCAGCCGGCGATGATGCCGTTTTTCGACAACGGCAGCGTAATGCGCCAGAACGCGACCAGCGGCCGAGCCCCCAGATCGTAGGCAGCCTCCAGCAAGGTCATGTCCATTTTTACGAGATGCGCATAGAGCGGCATTACCAGGAACGGCAAATAGGTATAGACCATGCCGATATAGACCGCCCAGGTGGTGTGATACAGCTCGACCGGCGAATGCACCAGGCCGGTGGCCAACAGGAATTGGTTGAGCAAGCCGTTGTTTTTGAGAATACCGATCCACGCATAGACGCGGATCAGGAACGATGTCCAGAACGGCAGCATCACGCCCATCAGCAGCAGACCGCGCCGCGCCGGACTGGAGCGCGCGATGTAATAAGCCATCGGGTAGCCGAGCAGCAGACACAGTAGCGTCGACACCGCCGCGATCTCGACACTGCTCAGGTAAGTCTCGAAATACAAGCTGTCGGTGAACAGGAAGATGTAGTGCGACAGCTGCACGGTAATCTGCACCGCCTGGTCTTTTACCTCGATCAGCGCGGTGTAAGGCGGTATCGCCATGCGCAGATCGGCGAAGCTGATTTTCACCACCAGCAGAAACGGCACGAAAAAGAACAGCAGCAGCCAGCCGAACGGCACGGCAATGGTGACGGTGCGGCCCGAGGGTCGCAGCCCGCGCGCGGCCAGCAAGATGCGTTTCATGCGGTTAGCACCGTGCCGGCGGAAGGCGTCCAGCTGACGCAGACCTCGTCGTCGTAAGCCGGCGCACCGTGTTCGGCGAGCGCCAGGCTGGAGACATTCGCAGTGACGGTTTTACCGGACGCGAGCGCAACGTGATAGACCGTATAGCCGCCGAAATAAGCAATATTGGCGACGTGGCCGCGTTCCCAGTTGTAGTCCACAGTGGGCGGCGTGCGCGACAGGCGAATGCGCTCGGGCCGCACCGAGATGGCCACCGGCATGCCGAGCGGGCCGCTGACGCCGTGATTCACATAGAGTCGGCGCGACAGATCGCCACTCTCCACGAAGATGTGGTCGGGCTCGTCTTCGACGACATGGCCTTCGAACATATTGGTCGAGCCGATAAAGCTGGCCGAGAAGCGCGTATTCGGGAATTCATACACCTGCTGGGGCGTGCCCACCTGCACGATCTCGCCTTCGCTCATCACCGCCAGACGATGCGCCATGGTCATCGCTTCTTCCTGATCGTGCGTCACCATCACGCAGGTCACGCCAACCCGATCGAGAATGCCTACCAGCTCAATCTGCGTGCGCTGGCGGATCTGCTTGTCGAGCGCCGACATCGGCTCGTCGAGCAGCAATAGCTTGGGCCGCTTGACCAGGCTGCGCGCCAAGGCCACGCGCTGCTGCTGGCCACCGGACAATTGCTGCGGTTTGCGCGTTGCATAGCGGCTCATCTGCACCAGTTCCAGCGCATCCGCCACGCGTTCGCGCAACTCGGCGCGCGGCGTGCGTTCCTGACGCAAGCCGAAGCCGACGTTCGATTCGACCGTCATATGCGGAAACAAGGCATACGATTGGAACATCATGTTCACCGGACGCCGATACGGCGGCAGCGTCGACAGGTCTTCGCCGTCGACGATGATGCGGCCGGCGCTCGGTGTTTCGAGACCGGCCAGCATGCGCAGCAGCGTCGACTTGCCGCATCCCGAACTGCCGAGCAAGGCAAACAGCTCTTTCTTCGCGACTGTCAGGCTGACCTGCCGTACCGCGATGGTGCCGCCGAAGCGCTTGACCACATCGATCACTTCGACAAAAGGCTCAGGCGCGCTGACGGCGCCGGGAATTGCGGCCACGCTCAATGCCCTGTCTTGAACTCGGTCCACAGGCGCGTTTGCAAACGCGTTACTTCCGGGGGCAGCGGCTTGAGCAGGAACAAGGTTTTCAAGACAGCCGGCGACGGATAGATGGCTGGATCGCTGACCACTGCCTTGTCGACATACTGGCGTGCCTGCAGGTTCGCGCTGGGGTAATAGACCGCGTTGGTGATGCCGGCATGTACTTGCGGTGTCTCGATATAGTTGATCCATTCGAGGGCTGCTTGCTGATGCTGGGCATCTTTGGGAATCGCCATCACGTCGAACCAGATCGGCGCGCCGCCTTTCGGAATGATGTATTGGATGGTGTAAGGCTTCTTCGCATCGAGCGCACGATGCCGGGCGATCGTCACGTCGCCGGACCAGCCGTAGGTAAAGCAGATATCACCACCCACCAGGTCATTGATATAGCCGGACGAATCGAATTGCTTGATGAACGGCCGGATCTTCTTCAGCACTTGCAACGCGGCCTGATAGTCGGCCGGATTGGTACTGTTGGGATCCTTGCCCATATAGTGCAGCGTGGCCGCGAACATCTGGTCGGGCGCATCGAGCACCGACACGCCACAAGCCTTCAGCTTCGACAGGTTTTCAGGCTTGAAGAGAATGTCCCAGCTGTCGAGCGGCGCGTTCTTGCCCAGCAGTTGCTGGACTTTCTCGACGTTATAGCCAAGGCCGGTGGTGCCGTAGGCCCAGGGTACGACATAGCGGTTGCCCGGATCGGCACCGGCCACCAGCGCCATCAGTTGCGGATCGAGATTTTTGAGATTCGGTAATTTGGACTTGTCGAGCGGCGCAAACAGGCCGGCCTGGATCTGGCGCCCCGCGTAATTGCTGGTCGGCACCACGATGTCGTAGCCGGAATTGCCGGTCAGCAGTTTCGCCTGCAGGGTGTCGTCGCTATCGTAGTTGTCGTAGCGCACCTTCACACCCGTCTGTTTCTCGAAATTAGGTATGGTGTCCTTGGCGATGTAATCAGACCAATTGTAAACGTTCAACTGAGTGTCTTTCGCCCAAGCGGCGCCGCCCGCAGCCAGGCTGAGCACGCCAAGCAGTGCACCGGCCAGCGCGCCGCGCGCGGCCGCGCGCAGGCCCCGCGTGGGTCGCGTCGCCCGCTGCGATGCCGTCGGGAGGCCATGGCCCATGCGCGTCTCGAGTCTTGTCATTGTGTTCCCCCGTGGAAAGTCGAAACGCTACCATTAAATGCGCGGCCAGCAAAAACAATTGCACCGCCGCAACGCCCTGGCGCGCCGCGCGCATCTGGCAAAAACTGCTTAGTCGTGCCACGGCCGCCAGCGCGCCTTGCTTGGCCCGCGCGCCAAGCGTGGGAGCCAAGCTCGGTACAAAGCCCGCGAGGCCCGTGAGTCGGCAAACTGACTCTTGGTTTATGCTGGTTGTGCTCTGCGGCGCGGATGGTTCTGAAAGGCGCGCTGCTTTGGCAGATCGCAGCGCCGCGAAGCGCGCTAGCTGGCTCGGCGAATGTCTCGCTCATGCATGATTTTCCAAGGAAACGCTCAATGAAAACGCTCTATACGGCCCATGCCACCAGCACCGGTGGACGCGACGGGCGCTCGCGCTCGAGTGATGGCGTGATCGATGTGAAACTCGCGGTACCGAAGGAAATGGGCGGTGGCGGCGGCGCGGATGCGACCAATCCCGAACAATTGTTTGCCGCCGGCTATTCGGCGTGCTTTCTTGGCGCGCTGAAACTGGTGGCTGGCAAAGAGAAAATCGCGATTTCGCGCGAGGCCACGGTAACCGCCGACGTGAGCATCGGCCAGGACGACAGTGGCGGCTTCGGCATTGCCGTGGTGCTGCATGTGGCGTCGCCCGGCACCGACCGCGCCGAACTCGAAAAGGCCGTGCAGGCGGCGCACCAGGTGTGCCCGTATTCCAAGGCCACACGCAACAACGTCGATGTGGAATTGAAGGTCGATTAAGCCACCGCGCCCGACCCTCTGATAGCGTGTGTCGGGTTTTGTCAGGTTTATGCAAAAGGCGCCGGAACAGCGGACAATAGCGGTTGATGCAAGAACCGTTCGTGTCGCCGGCGCCGTTTTACGTTTATCTCGCCTTCGTGTCGCGGGGTGTTCGACCGTGTTCACGCATCGGGCAACGGCGCAGTCATCGCGTTGCTGCCTATTAGAACGATTGTCGCCAATCAGCGCAGCGTGGCCCTTTCTTGTCTCAAAAAGCTATTTACTGATGGATCAACTCAGCGCAATGCGCATTCTGGTCAAGGCGGCTGACGCGGGCGGCTTCGGCCGGGCTGCCGCGCAGCTCGACGTGTCGAATGCCACGGTCACCCGCGCCATCGGCCTGCTGGAAGCGCATCTCAATACCCGCCTTTTCAATCGCACCACACGCAGTCTGTCGCTTACCGAAGCCGGTGTGTCTTATGTGGAGAACTGCCGCCGGCTGCTCGAAGAGCTGGACGAGGTCGAATCGAATATCGTCGATGCCGCGCGTCGCCCCTCGGGCACGCTGCGCATCGCCGTATCGTCGACCTTCGCACTGTTCGGCATGATGCCGATGCTGACGGCGTTCTATACGCGCTACCCCGGCGTTACCGTGCGCATGACATTGATCGATCGCGTCATCGATCTGGTCGAAGAAGGCTACGACATTGGCATCGTGCCGCCCAATATGGTGAGCAGCAAAACCATCGTCAGCCGGCCGCTGATCAAGACGCGGCCGATCGTCGTGGCCGCACCCGGTTACCTGGCGCAATTCAAGGAGCCGCAGCGACCCAGTGACCTGAACAATCTATCGTTGCTGAGTCCCACGGTCGATTCGAATCGTGTCTCCTGGGATTTCGAAGGCCCGCATGGCGTCGAGCACATCAATTTCGAACCGATCTTCATCGTCAACAACGCCTTGATGTTGCGCCAGGCCGCATTGGCTGGCCTGGGGGTATCGATGCTGCCCGACAGCGTGGTCGTCGACGATTTGCGCAACGGTTCCCTGATTCAGTTGCTGCCCGAATATTCACTCATGGGCGGCAACATCGAGTTGCTGCTGGTCTATCCGAGCCGTGAATATCAGGCGAAGCGCACGCGCGCCTTCATCGACCTCACCACCGAATATCTCACTGAATACCGACAACAATTGCTGGCGGTGGGTGCGAGCATCTGATGCGCGGCCAGCTAGCTGCGCGCAACCCCTCTATAGGAAAATCCATGGCTTCCCTGGCTGTCTCCTGCGCCGCCGCAGCGCTTCTCGTAGGCGTTTGCCCGGTGGCCGCATTGGCCGATGTAGTGGTATTGCCGCCGCCTGCAATCGCGCCGGCCAATCAGCCCTTGGAGATCGTGTTGATGTTTTCGCGCGATGAGGATGGTCGGGCGGGAGCTGGCGCGGCGCGCGGCGAGACCGTGCCGCCGACGCTCACCGCAACCTTGACAAATGGCGACACGCCGCCGACGCCGCTGCTGCTGCATCGCGTAGGCGATGCGCCGGCGGTACTACGGCTGCGGCCCGGACAGTTCCGCAAAATTCGTTATCAGGCGCCATGGCCCGATGCGGTGCGCGGCACCGTGCGCTTGGGGATTACCGGCTTCAACAGCGCCGCCGCGCTGGTGACGCTCGATCGCGGCAAAAACGCCAGCGCGGCCGTTGCGGCCGCCGCTGCGGCACCGCCTACCGCGGTGGCAGCCACCGCGATCGCCGATAGCTCGGCCGCCGGCAAGCTGCCGGGCACTGTACCAGGCGCTGGCGTGTCTCCGACGGCCGCGGCGCCGAATGCCGTATCCGAAAGCCGGCTATCGTTCTACGAGCCTTTTTATTTGGCGGCCGGCATCAACGGCGACACCACCGCGCGTTTTCAGATCAGCTTCAAATATCGCATCATTCAGCCGAAAGACCCGGCGTCGAAGGCCTTGTTCGACAATTTGTATTTTGGCTATACGCAGCAATCGATCTGGGATCTGAGCCAGGAATCGGCGCCGTTCCGTGACACCAGCTACAAGCCTTCGGTGTTCTATTACCTGCCTGACGTCGGCGTGCACAGCCGCTGGTTCGATTCGATCGGCCTGCAGACTGGCTTCGAACACGAATCGAATGGCAAGGCCGGCAGCCAATCACGCGGCATCAACATTGCCTATGTCGAACCGATCATCCATTTTGGCAATCCGCTAGGCAATCAGTTGACGATCGCCCCGAAGGTCTATTACTACCTTGAGAAAAGTGACAATGAGGACATTGCTGACTACCGTGGCTATGCCGATCTGTTGATCAAATACGGTAGCGCCGATGGCCTGCAGCTGGCCACCACATTGCGCAAGGGCACGCGTGGTCTATACGGCAGTGTCGATGCGCAACTGACTTATCCGCTGCAGAGATTGCTGGGAGGCGCCTGGGGCGGCTATGCGTGGCTCGGCTATTTCAACGGCTATGGCGAAGATCTGCTCGACTACAACCAGCGGCAACATTGGGTTGCGCGCATCGGCTACAGCATCGCCCGTTAGAATGCAGCCGCCGTCTTATGCAGCACCAACCCGAGAATCAAGCGATGTCCGAACTACATGACCGCCCCGACAGCCCCTGCATCGGCGTCTGCTCGACTTTGTTCGACGACGTTTGCAAGGGTTGCGGGCGCACCGCCGCCGAGGTATCGGGCTGGGTATTCCTGACGGAGGCGGAACGACGCGCGATCTGGGCGCGCATCGAAGGCGCAGGCACAGCCATGCGCTTCACGCGCAAGTGAGTTCTTACTCTTCAATGCCCTGCGAGCGCAGGTAGTCCTCGTAGTTGCCGTGGAAATCGATCAGTGTGCCGTCGGTGCGCACTTCGATCACGCGCGTGGCGAGTGCACTGACGAACTCGCGGTCATGCGAGACGAAGATCAGCGTGCCAGGATAGCGGTCGAGCGATGCCTGCAGCGATTCGATCGATTCCATATCCATATGGTTGGTCGGCTCGTCCATCATCAGCACGTTATGCCGGCCAAGCATGAGTTTGCCCCACACCATGCGGCCCTTCTCGCCCCCTGAGAGCACCTTCACCGATTTGCGGATATCGTCGGCGCCGAACAGCAGGCGGCCCAGCGTGCCACGAATCATTTGCTCGTCATCGCCTTCCTGCGCGTAGTGATGGATCCAGTCGGTCAGGATTTCGTCTTCAGGAAATGCCTCGGACGTGTCTTGCGGCATATAGCCGACATTGGCGTGCTCGGCCCATTTGAGGCGCCCTTGATCGAGCGGCAAGTCGCCCTTCAGCGCGCGCAGCAAGGTGGTTTTCCCCGCGCCGTTCTCGCCGATGATGGCGATCTTTTCGCCGGCCTGGATCGACAGGTCGAGCTTCGAGAAAATCGGCCGCTCGTACTTCTTGGCAATACCTTCGGCCAGCACCGCCAGGTTGTGCAGCTTCTTGTCGAATTCGAAACGAATGAACGGATGCTGGCGTGACGACGGCTTGATGTCCTCGACCTTGATCTTTTCGATTTGCCGGGCGCGACTGGTGGCCTGCCGCGCCTTTGATTTGTTGGCGGAGAAGCGCCGCACGAAATCCTGCAACTCGACGATGCGTTCCTTGGCCTTCGCATTGGCCGACAGCTGGCGTTCACGCGCCTGCTCGGACGCCAGCATGTACTCGTCGTAATTGCCGGGATAAACCTTGAGCGTGCCGTAGTCCATGTCCGCCATATGCGTGCAGACCTGGTTCAGGAAGTGCCGATCGTGCGAGATGATGATCATCGTCGAGTTGCGCTGGTTCAGCACATCTTCGAGCCAGCGGATCGTGTTGATGTCGAGGTTGTTGGTGGGTTCGTCGAGCAGCAGCACGTCGGGATTGGAAAACAGCGCCTGCGCCAGCAGCACCCGCAGCTTCCAGCCCGGCGCCACGTCGCGCATCGGGCCTGCGTGCCGCGCGGTCGGAATGCCCACGCCCAGCAGCAGCTCGCCGGCGCGCGCCTCGGCCGTGTAGCCGTCGAATTCAGCGAATTTGGATTCGAGCTCGGCCGCGCGCATGTAGTCGTCATCGGTCGCGTCCGGGTTTGCATAAATCGCATCGCGTTCGCTCATTGCCTGCCACATTTCGGCGTGGCCCATCATCACCACGTCGAGCACGCGCAAGTCTTCGTGGGCGAACTGATCCTGGCTCAATTTACCCAGGCGGGTATGCGGGTCGAGCGCGACCGAACCCGCCGACGGCTCGAGGTCGCCGCCCAGAATCTTCATGAAAGTGGATTTGCCGCAGCCGTTGGCACCGATCAGGCCATAGCGGTTGCCGCCGCCGAATTTGACGGAAATGTTCTCGAACAAGGGCTTGGGCCCGAATTGCATCGTAATGTTTGCTGTAGACAGCACGTTGATACCTTTTCCGGCAGTGGAGCAAAAGCTGCCATTTTAACAGTGGGGCAGCGTCACGCTGAGCACGCAATCGGCCTTTCGGCCCCGTAGTTCGGCCGGCAGGCCCACCGGCAACGTCAGCAGTTCGGGGGTGTGGCCGAAGCGCAGGCCGGTGAGTACCGGCAGGTTCAGGGTGGCGCGCCAGTGCGCGAGCATGGTGTCGAAACTGAAGCCGTTGTCGTAATCGCTGAGCCGATATTGGGAGAATTCGCCGAATATCAACGCGCGTTGCCGGCCGAGAATGCCGGACAGCTGTAATTGATAGAGCATGCGCTCGATGCGAAACGGATGCTCGTTGACATCCTCCACGAACAAAATGCCGCCGTCGATGGCGGGCATGTAGGGCGTGCCGATCAGACCTGTCAATACTGCCAGGTTGCCGCCCCATAAAACGCCCGAAACGTTGTCGAAGTTCTCGATATGGCCGGGATGGAGGCCGTCGAAACGCAGCGTGCCGCCCTGCACGGCTTCGTGGAAGCGTGCCATCGTGAAGGCGTTCGGCTGTGGCGCGCCGAAATCGCTGCTCAACATTGGCCCGGCGAAACTGCTGACGCCGGAACGTGCCAGCAACGCCAACTGGATCGCCGTGAAATCGCTGTGGCCGGTGAAGATCGGCCGGGCGCCGGCCAGCCTTTCGCGCAGGCCATCGTAATCGAGCTGGCCGAGCAGCCGCTGCGCACCGTAGCCGCCGCGCAGTGCCAGTGCGATGGTGGGCAGCGGTACGCGCGCGTCGGCCAGCCGGTTGATGTCGGCGGCACGCGCCTCGTCGGTGCCGGCGAAGCGCAGATATGGCGGTCGCTGCGCGGCTTCGATACAGCCGGGCTGAAAGCCTTGCGCGCGCAAACAGGCAAGCCCGCGCTCGACGATCCGAGGATCGGCGACGTAGCCGGACGGCGCGACGATATCGACCGTCGCGCCGTCCGCGCGCCGATCAAGATGGGCGCCAGCGTCGAGCTCGGCCGTGACTTCGGCCGGGACCTCAATCTGGGCGGCGTCGGTGACGGCCGCGCGCGGCACTCCGGCGGCCCTAGCCAATCTGATTACTCCGCGCGCGCCGTCGCTCGGCAAAAAACTGCTTGAGCTGATGCGAGCAAGCGGCTTCCAACACACCTGAGGCGACCTGCGTGTGATGATTCAGGCGCGGCTCGGCGAACATGTCGACAATGCTGCCGCAGGCGCCGGTTTTGGGATCGCGCGCGCCGAACACAAGCCGCCCAATGCGCGCGTGCATGATAGCGCCGGCGCACATCGGACAAGGCTCGAGCGTGACGAATAGCTCGCAATCCGGCAGCCGGTAGTTCGATAGCTGCGCACCCGCGGCACGCAAGGCCAGCATCTCGGCATGTGCGGAAGGGTCGTGCAGGCCGATCGGCTGGTTGAAGCCGCGCGCGATCAGGCGCTCGCCTTGTACGACTACGGCACCGACGGGCACTTCGCCGGCCTCGCGCGCGGCGGCGGCCGCTTCCAGCGCGACGGCCATCCAACGCTCGTCGCGCGCAGTGATTGCGGGGGGCAGGCAAGGTTCCATGAGTATGTCGGCAGGCATTGCGTGACGCGTTCGCGGGTTCGAGTGCGGCGTCCAGGCATCCGCTAAGTAATCCAGCAGCAAGCAGCGATTGTAAGCGACGCGCCGCCGCGCGCGGCGTTGACAGCCTATGGAGCGCCGTCTATGATCGGCATTTTTGCAAATTATCGATTCGCTTTGCGAATCGCACCTTCGGAATAATCATGGAAACAGGCAAGCTGGCAGGCCGCACCGCTATCGTCACGGGCTCTGGCCGTAATATCGGCAGGGCGATCGCCCTCGCCTTCGCGCGTGAAGGCGCCAACGTGGTGATCAACGGCCGCAGCGATCGCAGCGCGGTCGACGCCGTGGTGGCCGAGATCGAAGCCGCCGGCGGTCAGGCGCTAGGTGTGATGGCCGATGTTGGCAATGCCGCAGCGGTGGCCAGCATGGTCGAGCAAACGATTGCGCGCTTCGACGGCGTGGATATTGCCGTCTCGAACGTTGCCGTGCGCAAGAAACAGCCGTTTCTCGAGATCAGTCCCGAAGAATGGACCAGCACCTTGAATTCCAACCTCAGCTCGGCGTTTTACCTGGCGCGCAATGTGATTCCGTCGATGCGCGCGCGCGGATACGGACGCCTGATACACATTTCCGGCGTCGACGGCTTCGCCGCGCACCTCACTGACCGAGCGCACAACGTGGTCTGCAAGGCCGGCGTGCATGCGCTGGCGAAAGCCTTGTCGCTGGAGTTCGGTGCCGACGGTATCACCGCTAATACGGTCGCACCCGGGCATATCGATACAGAACGCGACTGGAGCCAGTACGGTCCCAAGGACGAATGGATGGCCTCGCGCATGAAGCATATTCCCGTGCGCAAATTTGGCCGCGTAGAAGATATTGCCGAAGCCTGCGTTTATCTCGCCGGTGACAGCGGCACCTTCGTGGCCGGCCAGGTGATTCACGTGAATGGCGGACAGTACATGTTCTAGTTTTGCCCAGCCGCATCGGATCGGCGCCGCTTCGCCGCAAGTGGCGCCTGCGATCGATGCGTCTTAAAAATGCACATCGACCACTACGCTGTCGGTATAACTGCCGGCGGCGGGCGTTGTCTGATCGGCATAGATACGCGCGGTAAACGAGTAAGTCTGAGCCGTCAGGCCATCGGCCACCGTGCTGCTCGCAACGCGGGCGCTGCTGTCGTTCCAGACCGCGCCGTCGCTGCGGAATATGTCGTATTGCAGCCAGCTGCCACTGCTGGCCATCTGGCGCCGGCCATTGCTGGCGGCGTTCAAGCCGGGGCCCAGTCCCACCGTATAGCTCATCCCCTTGGTGCAGACCATCGACAGCGCACCGCTGATCGGTGCGAAGCCGCTGACGATCGGCGCAGCGCCGAAGGCGATCGCGGGCGCGGTGATGGTGCAGTCGTTGGTGACGCTCAAGGTGGCTGTGAACGACGAAGTACCACTGCCGATGTCGCGCCCGATGCAGATGCCCGCGAGACCGATGCCGCTGCAGTAGTTCCACGACCAGTTGATCGTCAGCGTGTCGGTATAAGTGCCGGCCGCCAGATTGCTTCCGGTAGCGGTGCGAAAGTACAAAGGCAGGTTGGCGGGTGTGCCCCCTAGCAGGCCGAGCAGGTTGATGAGGGGCGTGCTCGCGTAATCGTAGGCGGTGCCAGTTGCAATCGGATAGCTGGTGGTGCTGTCGCCGTAGAGGGTGTAGGGCAACACATCACCGCTCGTGCCCTTCAAGCCGGCGTTGGCCGAGACAATGGTGGCGTAAAAGTGATCGCCCGGCTGCAGGACGCTAAGTAGCGTGCCGCTGCAGCGCAAACCGGCCTGGCTGGTGGAGGTCTGCTGCGAGGTGGTGCGCGCGGCGATCGAGGTGACGCTGCCGAACAAGGCGTTGATGCCGGCCACCACGCTGCAGGTGCCGTGCGCCCAAGGCGCGGCGAGCAGCAAGGCGACAAGCAGCAGTCCGCCAAGCCATCGAGTACGCGCGCGGTCACGCCGTCGCAGGCTGCTGGTGGCCGCGTCAACCGCCGGATCGCCACCAACCCTTCGGGGACTTATTCGCATGACATCGGTGCCAGACGATGCAGGCCCGGCTGGCTCAAGTCGACCGAAAAGACCCCGGCGCAACGGCGTCCGTCCGGCAACTGGGCGTCGAAGCGATTGACCGCCCGCACCCCCTCCAGATAGACCAGACCATCCCAGCCCACCCGCGTGCGCTGCGAACTCTCTCGCAACTGCAAAGTGCTGCCAGGCGGCAGCCAATGTGATGCGGCGCGAGCGCCGCCCTTGGCTTTGGCGTCGCGCAGCTTCAAAGCTACTTGAAACTGCGCCGCCTCGATATGTTGCAGATCGAAGTGCACCCGAGCACCGCCGCGGCGTCGTACCGCAAGCCGCCGCTCAACCTCGTCGACGCGTATATCCGCGGGTAATCCCAGCGGTTCGATTTCGTATTTGGCCGAGTAATAGGCCGCCACCGAAGGGACCAGCAGGTAACCGCGCCGATTCGTCGTGCCTACCAGTTGGTTCTCGTACCGCACGGGTATGCCGCCGTAGCCATTGGTATCGACCACCGCGAAGGCATCGTCGATGCGGTTGGTGGCGAAGGCCGCGCCACCGATCGCCACAAGCGAGCCTGACAAGCCGCTCCAATTGCGCCACGAAGAACGCTTGCCGGCCTCGCCGTCGGCGCCGGCACGCGCTTCGAAATAAGGGGTGCGCCAACTGACGCCCGCCTCGCGGTAGCGCGGTGCGCCCGCGGTGAACCCCAGCGTGTAGCCCAAACCGCCGGCCAAGCGCGGATTGCGCATCGCCTGCAATCGAGACACCAGCCGGCCCGATGGCGTGTGCGTTAGCGCGGCAGCCAGATTGGTCGACGCCAGCGCGTCTTCGCTCGCTGCGTCGCGTTGATAGATCGGCAGGTTGACGACCGCCTGCAGCAGCGTGCCACGTTGGCCGAAAAAGCGATTAAGCGATACGAACAGACTGCTCGCGCCAAGCAAGGCGCGGCTATACGAAAGGTTGGCAACCCGCGCCGCCGGGCCGCGCGGCTGTTTCAGATCGAAATAGGCGATTCCCAGAGTGCCCGCCGCGCGCGGCAGATTCAGCGCGGCGGACAGCTGCAAGCTACGGCGCGCGCGCTGAAATTGATGGTGGCGCGGTCGATCGTAACTGGCGAGGTCGGCGAAAGCGGCGTCTCGCCAGGTGCCGCGTGCGGTGAAATTGGCAAGCCGCGAGGCAAATTGATAACCCAGCGCCCATTGCCGACCATACGACGCATTGCGTGGTGCGGCGTCGCCCATGGCGACGGACCGCGTGGCGCGTCGGTCACGCGGCGAGTCCCGTTTCAGGTAGCTGCCCGCAATGGCGACGTCGACCACGCCAGCACGCGCCAGCCGCGTCGCCGCGCCGACGCCGGCCAGCACCATGCCTTGGCCGCCCTCGGCATGCCACTCGGCGGTGAGCCGCTCGCTAATGCCGTAGCGCATTGACACAGACCCCGCCATCTTGCCGTAGGCAAACGAGCGGATGCCATAATCGCGCCGCAGCGCACCCAGTGTCAGCGAATAATCGGACAAGCCGGGCTGCAGCAATGTGGTGGCGACGTAGAACGGCAACGACGTTTCGGTGCGTCGCCCCAGCACATCGGTGGTGACGATCGTCGCATCGCCAGCGCCGCCGATGAAAGGCGCACCGGCTACCGCGAACGGCCCGGGCCTGAGCGCGCCGGAGAATGCCCGGCTGCCATCGATCAACACTTCGACGGCGCTCGGCACGGCCGCTTGCCCCGCAAAATTCGGCAGCGGATAGGTAACGATGTCGGGCCGCACCGCGAAATCTCGGGCCACGGACACGCCGGCCATGCGTACCGGCGTGCTCCACGGCAATGCGCCGCTAATGGCGTCACCCAGCGTATAGGTCAGCGCGTGCGCCTCATCGACTAGCTGCCACGAGGTGTCGTAGCGCAGATAGCCATCGCCGGAATCAGGCCGCGCATGCCGTACCACGGCTGCGTTAGATGCCCCAGGCGAGCGACCCTGGTACCTGTACAGACCACTATTCGACAGTACCTGGGCGCCGCGTATCAGGCGCTGGTGCAGCCATGCCGCGGCGCGCCGCTCGGTGCGCCACGGCTCGTTGACCCAGACGTCGTAGTCAAGCACGGCCGCCAGTACCGGCGGCGCCAGCACCACGGGTTCTTGCCGCGAACTGCCGATACGTTGGATCGGCAGCCAGGCCGGCGGCACGTCGATATGCAGTGTCTGTGCGTGAGAGTCGTAGCGCACCTCGACTGACTGGCATCGATCAATCGCCAGCACTGTTGCCGCGCCCGCGCAAGATGTCGGCAGTTGCACCCCTAGACGCTGTACAACATCGGCTTGCAACAGAAACTGTCCCGCTTTGCGATGCACCGGAACAGTTTCGCCGGTGGCTTCGCCATTCAATACAATTTCGAGCCACAGGTGTGCGTCGGCCGAGGCCGAACCGGGCGCTGGCGGCGCTGGCAAGTCATCCGACGTTGCCCGCGAAGCAAGGCGCCCCGCGGCGCTTGCGCACGGCGCAGTGGTCGTGGCGCGCTGCGTTACTGCCATCGGCACGCCTGCATAGCCCGACGCAGCAGACCGATTGGCAGCGCCATGGCAAAGCTGCTCGGCACGCGGTGCCCGCGACATCAAGCAGGCCGCCAAGGCTGTCAGCACCCGCAGATGCGGCATCTGTCGCCGTGTGCGGCGCTCTGTCTGTTGCGCTAGCGCGCGCGGCCCGTCTGCGCCCTCACCACGCCTCATTGGACCGAACGCGCCAGCATCGTTTCCTGACCATTGACGCTGGCCTGCACTGCGGTGACCTGCTCGATACTGATGCTATCCGGCACCGGCCAGCGCATTTCCGCCTGCGGCAATACATAACCGAGCAATACAGATCCCAGCTCAAGCGGCGTGTTGCCGACCAGCAAGGTCAAATGTGTCAGACGCGCATGCACCAGACCTCGATTGCGCAAGCGCAGCCAGCGCTGCGCGCCGTGATGTTCAAAACGCCAATCCAGTTGTGCTTGACTGTGACGTGTGCCGTGCGGCAAGCGGATGTTGGGAGGCGGGTCCGCGGGCGCCAGGCCGTTGCCGTAAACAAACAAGGGAATCGAATAGCGAATTTTGTAGTTGATGCCAAAGCTGGCCGCAGCCTGCGATGCTGCGCTGTCGACGGGCTGCGCCGCGGCGCTTGCGTTAGCGCCGGACGTGCCGGAGTCTATGCCGGTGGGCGCGCTTGCCGTTACCGGCGCATCCGGTATCTCGTCGATCAGCACCCGAAACGCCTGCTCCTCGCCGGCGGCCAATTCATGCGCGCGCAAGAGCCGCACCAGTTGCCGTTTGCCCGGCGCGATCACCGCAAAGGGTGGGCTACCAAACACCTGCTCTTGTTGATGATCGTAGTGATCGGCGAAATCGCGTTGCGACCATCCCAGCACGCGGATTTGCAAATTCGCCGGCGCCGTGCCGCGATTCTCGATCCACAAGGCGGCGGCCGGCGCGTTCGCGGGAATCACCGGGTTCAACGGCCACAGCATGATCGACGCCGCCGCTTGCGCGCGCGCCGCGCCGCTGCATAGCGCGATGATGAGGCAAGCCATGCGCACGCCGTTGCGCCGGATGTTGCCAGACGACTTATCGGTGAATCGTTTCGACCGCTGGTTCATGCTTGCGGGCGCCCCGCTTTCAATAGCTGAGGGTCACGTTCAGGCTGTCTACGTAAGTCCCGGCTCGCAGGCCCGCGCCCGGCAGCGTCACCACGCCATAGATGGGCAAATTGATGATGGCGCCGGTTGCCGCTGGCACCGCAATGGATTGGCCGATGCCTAAGCTGACGGTGGCCGATGCATCGCGATACAAGGCATAAGGTACGCGCTGTAAGCCGCTTCCCAGACTGAGGTAGCGCTGCACACCGTTGCCCGCGTAGAGGCCGCCGTCCACGCTGACTCGCAGCGTGGCGCCGGGAGTGCACTGAATCTGCACGGCACTGCCCGGCACGGTGAGCGCGGCTGCGCCCACCGTGCCGTTGGCTACCGCGGCCTGGATGCCAAAGTTGAGCGTACCGAAGTTCAGAGCGCTGGTCGCCGAGGTACCGTAGACGCCGCAGCCGGCAACGATATTGGCGCTGACCGGCATGATGGCGGTCGAAGGCACCGGCGTATCGGCGTGCACCGGCTTGCCGAGCACGGCCAGCACACCCAGCGCTCCGAGCGCACCGATATGCAGGGTGCCGGCAAGCGTTGCGGTGGCAAACACACGCGCGCGGCTGAATTGCGAAGCGTGGACGATCGACGCTCACCAGCCTAGCGTCACGTTCAAGGTGTCGACATAGGTACCACTTGGCAATGCCGTGGTCGCGGTCTTGTTGATGGCGCCAAACACCGGCAGGTTGAACGGTGCGCCCAGGCTGGTAACCAAAACGGCTTGCGCGGTGCCGGGAACATAGCGGTTGATTGCCAATGCCGTGGCCGCTGAATAGACGTCGTAAGGCACGAACGCGCCAGTGGCCGACGCGAGCGCGCGGGTGCCGGTGCCCACCGTCGCGCCGCTCCCCGCATGCAAACCGCCATCGACCGTGACGTTGACGCTCGTGACATCGGCGGAACAGATGATCTGCGTGCTACTGCCGCCCGCCACACTGAGCGACTGTGCCGACAGCGCGCCGGCAAAATTTCCCGGCTGAGTACCGAAATCCAGCATGCCGAAAGAACCGGCCGTGGCGCCGCCCTGACTGATTACACAACTCTTGGTGAGGATCAATTGCGCGCCCAGCGTGCCGCTTATCGGATTGGTCTGGGCGTGCGCCGCGGGTATCAGCAACGACGCCACCGTCGACACGATGCTTGCGGAAAAAAAGCGCGGAAGCGGTGTCATAGCTGGGTTCCTTAGCCGTCGATGAGGATATGGACGAACCATAAGCGGCAGCAGTTACGCTGCGCAAGGCGCCACGCCGTCGCACCACGACAGCGCGCATCGATCAAGACGGATTCGCATGTCGATCGAGGTGCATTTGCGGATGCTTCGAGCCAGGCCGCATGATTTCCCGCGCATAGGCAAGCGCTGTCCCAGGGCTGCCCGCCGCACCGGCTCAGTCGTGAGCGCACTGGCCATCGGCTGAGTTGCTTTGCAGATAAGCAACCAGATCAGCGCGCATTCCGCGCTTCTTCAAGCCGCCGAACACCATGCGAGTGCCGGGCATGAAGGCCTTGGGATCAGCCAGGAAGGCCATCAAGGTGCTCTCATCCCATACGATGCCGCGCAGCCGGTTGGCATCGGAATAAGCGAAACCGGGTACGCTGCCGGCTCGGCAAGTACTCAAGCCGAACAGCCAGGGACCCGCCTTATTAGTACCGGGCGCCTCGATCGTGTGGCATTGCGCGCAGCGCTTCTTGAAAATCAACGCACCGCGCTCGCTATCGCCGCGGGCCTCCGAGGGCGCGCGATCTTGCGCGTACGCGCACGTTGCAGTGCCCAAACTCAGCGCGCAGGCCAGGGATATCTGCATCAGCGTATACGTATTGCGGCGGCCGTCGACGCACGCTGTGTCGAGCGCGACGCGTGGTACCGAAACACACGGCAAAGGATTCGTCCAGGGACTCATGCGACGCTCGCGGTTGGTTATCGGTGAGTTATCTGATCGTCAACGCCGTCGGCGCGCCGTCTAGCGGCGCGTCATTGAAATCACTCCACGTGGTGCGCGTGCCGGTATGGGCGTCGATCAGGATCAGCTTGCCGGCGTGCCGCCGACCCGCCGCACGATCCAGCATCAGCAACTGCGCCGTGCCCGTGGCTCGCGACAGGCTCGCGGCGAAAGCCAGGCCAGCGGGATCTTCGCCTAACGGTCCTTGCAATGGGTCGCCCAGGTCGCTCAGCAATACACGTTGCCCGTCTGAGAGATTCACCGTGAAAATCGCGCCGCGACCGTCGGAACCGCTGTCGGCATCCAGCACGAAAAGCCGTGCGTCCCAACCCAACAAGCCGTCTGGCACCAGCGCCAATCCCAGCGGGTCGTTGCCCAATGGCCCCTGACCACGGTCGCCGAAATCGCTTAACAAGGTGCGCTTCTGCGTGAGCACCTCGACGCGCAGCACGCCGCCCCGACCATCGGTGCCGGCATGCTGATCGGTAACAAAGAAAGCGCCCCAGTAGCTGCCGTTTACCGCATTCAAATAGTGCGTAAGCGGCCCGCTCGCTGTCGCGCCGCCATCGCTGGCGCGCACGCGGTAACCCGTGCGCGGATCCACGTACAGGATTTCGCCATGCTGTAGCGCACCTAGATGGGGATCGGTAGCGATGAGCGTCGAAGCAATGCCCAGCAGCCCGGGCGCACCCACGACAGCGGACGGCGCCACACCGCGGCCTTTTGTGAGATCTCCAAAATCGCTCAACATCTCGCGCCGTCCGCTGCTTGGGTCAATCGTCAAGATCGCCCCATCGAAGTCGGTACCCGCCGCCGCATCGGCCACGTAGATAGTCAAGCCGAAAAGCGGGTCGACCAGCAGACTTACCGAGACCGGATCGACCGCCAGCACGCCTTGCCGCGAATCGCCAAGATCGCTGATGAGCCGGCGAACTCTTGTTTTCGGATGAATCGCGTAGAGCGCGCCGCGCAGGTCGGTGCCAGCGCTGTTGTCGAGCACCAGTACGGTACCGGCCGGCAGATCGGCGGCCTGCGCGAAGGGTCCGTGCCATGTCACCGAGAAAACGCTCAAAACCACGGCGGGCAGCAGCATGCGCCGCTTCGTCAGGCCGGCGCTCCCCCACCACGCGCGCGAGCGTTCGCATTGAACATGTTTTCGCATGACATTCGCCCCCTCGCTGATGGCGCGGCGCTGGATTCGGACGCAGGTGCTACGCCCCTGATACGGCCGCCAAACATAGGCGTTCTTGCCATGCCTACTCGGATCGATCGGCGCTTACTCAATATAGGAGGCGGGGTTGCAGCAGACCAGGGGCGGATGCGGCAACGCGCTCGCGCCCCGCTATTCCAGACAGATTCCCGGTCGAGTCCAAAACAATATGAGCGCGGCTCGGACGAATCTATAGAGCGCGGGGCTTAGTAGCGGGAAATTTGTTTGATGCGGGATTTGTCCAGATCATCGTTAGAGACATGCACCTCGTCGAAATCGTAGGCGCCTTCGCCGAATTCGCCGATCGTGCCATTCGCCTTCATTTCGTTGATGTCACCCAGGGCCATCCCATCACGAGTTTCGGTAAAACTCGGATTCACGTCGACGTTTTCAATAAGCGAGACGGCGCGCAAACCGCGAGCATCGATTTCGTACAAGTTCTCGATATTATTTAATATGCTTACTAATAAATATAAACAGTCTTAATACGGCGTCGCTTTGAAATGACTATAAAAGCGCTGCGACGACGTTAGGGTTTGCCAGGCGGCGTGGCGCTGATAACCACCGCGGCGTCGAGCTTGGACAGATATACCTGGTGTATCTGCTCCAAATGCTCATGCATTTCGCTGCGCGCGCCGCCCACATCACGCGCGCGCAGCAAGGGCATGAAGCGCCGCCGCGACGGCAAGGTGTAGTCGTTTTCATGAAAGCCGATGCGCGCGACGAATTGCCGAACGATGGCCAGCATGCCTTCCATTGTGATGGCCAGCACCGGATTATGCGTGGCGCGCGCCAGTAAAGAATGAAATTCCACGTGCAGTTCGGCGCGCAGCACGAAATCGCCGCTTGCCAGCGCCCTTTCCGCGTCGGCGATGTTGTCGTCGAGCGCTGCGAAGTCTTCGTCGGTGGCGCGCTCGCAGGCCACGCGAATGACGATTTCCTCGATCCAGACGCGCGCCTCAGTCAATTGCGTGGGCGTAATCGCGCCGAGATAAAACAAATCGCGCAGGCCATTGACCACCACGTCGCCATTGCCCGGTACGATAAAACTGCCGCCGCTCGAGCCCTTGCGCAGCGCGAGTAGGCCGGAGATTTCCAGCGAGCGCAAGGCTTCGCGCAAGGTGTTGCGGCTTACGCCGAGGCGCGCGGCCAGATCGCGTTCGGCAGGCAGGCGATCGCCAGGGCGCAAACGACCGTTGGCTACCAACGCGCGTATTTGAGCGGTAATTTCCTCGAAAGCACGAGGCGAACGCACCGGCGTGAAAACCGAGGCCTCGGCGTGCGAAGGGAGAGCATCTGTCATCGATTTGAGCTTTGCATGTCGATATCCCGTCGCGTGCGCACAACGGCGAACGCCCGTTGGATATTTGGTTGAACCATTCCTGCGAACCGTACCGCGCCCACCGCGCCGCGTCAAGGCTGCGATTGCACGGCGAAGCGCCATACGCGGACGGCGTCTACCGCGCCAACCCGCGCCGGCGCTTTTGCGCGCCGCCGCTGTCAGTGTGCCTTGCCACGCGGTAGTCAATGCCTGGAAGAAGCGTTTCATTTCGTCACAATTTATGAGATTGGCGGAGCACGGCGCGGCCCATAGAATCGGTCTGCAAGCCGGCCCTCCGTCCGGCCTCACGTGAACGCTCAATGAACCTTGCTCGCCGGCGTCCCGCTGGGTGTCCCCGATACTTGTTGCTGTTAGCGGCGCTCAGTTCCGCCGTTGTCCTATCCGCCTGCAGTTCTGTATTCAGCGAAGGTTCTGCCGATGTAGCCGGCGTTGCCGGCGCAGGCGCCGCTACCGCGGTCACCAACAACGCCGCGGTTGCGGCCGGCATCGGCCTCGGCGTGCAATCACTGGCACGCGTGGGGGTGCAGGCGGCGGAGCGCACCGTGCATCGGCATGAGCAAGATCGCATCGCCGAAGTGGCGGGCGCGCTGAATGTTGGCCAGGTCGGCAACTGGGCGAGTCATCACACGTCGCGACTGGAGCCGGACGAACAGGGCGAAGTGACCGTAAGCCGTCTGCTGGGCGATGCCGCACTGAGCTGCAAGGAAATCGTTTTCTCGATCGACACCGCGCCCAAGCACGTGCCGCAAAAGGCCTTCTATGTGGCGACGATCTGCCGCGATGGGCAGATGTGGAAATGGGCTTCGGCTGAGCCGGCGGTCGAGCGCTGGGGCAACCTGCAATGACCGGCGCTCGCTACCTGCCACGCGGCTCACTGCTGGGCCTGGCCGGCCTCGCCATGGGCATCGGCCTATCGGCCTGCTCGTCGATCGGCGGCTTCACCGGGGCCGCGGCGGGCATCGCTACCGGCACGGTGTCGGGAAACCCCGCGGTGGCGCTCGGCGTGGGCGTGGCCGTGCAGGCCGGCACCGATCAATTGGTCAAGCACGTAACGCGGCGGCGTCAACAAACCGAGCAGGACGAGATCGCCACCGTCATCGGCGGCATGCAGATCGGCGAAACGCGCGCATGGGAAGCGCGCCATACGATTCCGATCGGCAATGAACACGGCGTCGTCAAGATCACGCGCATCATCGACAATCCGCTCGCGCAATGCCGCGAATTGCTGTATTCGGTGGTCGACGGCAAAGGCGCCGAGGCCAAATCGAACTGGTATGTCGCCAACGCCTGCCTGCAAGGCCAGACGTGGAAATGGGCCAGCGCCGAACCGGCCGTCGAGCGCTGGGGAAATCTGCAGTAATACGCTGCCTTAGTTCGCCAGTGCGCCTTCAATCGCTTGCACCAACACCGGATCTTCCGGGGTGATGTCCGGCGCGAAGCGGCCCACCACCTCACCCTTGCGGTTGATCAAGAACTTCTCAAAATTCCAGGTCACGTCGGACGGGTTTTCCGGCAGCAAGCCCTTGCTGCTAAGAATGCCGCGCAGCTTCGGGTCTTGCGACGGCAAAGCTTGCGGCTGCTCGCGAATCATTGACGAATACAGCGGATGCACATCGCCTTTCAGCGAGATCTTGCTGAACAGCGGGAATTGCACGCCCAGCGTGCCGCGGCAAAACGACTGAATCTCGGCTTCGCTGCCAGGCTCTTGTCCGGCGAAGTCGTTCGAGGGGAAACCCAGCACCGCGAAACCCTTGTCGCGGTAGTTTTCGTAAATCTTTTCCAGCCCTTCGTACTGCGGTGTCAATCCGCATTTGGATGCCACATTGACGATCAGCAGCACCGAGCCTTGATATTCGCCGAGCGATGCCGGCGTGCCGTCGATGCGTTGCAGGGGGATGTCGTACAGTGCGCTGCTCATGTCATGATCTCCTCGTGACAATGGAATAGGGACGGGCCTCGGCCGGTTCGACAGACTTGGTCGAGGCGCGAGAAAAGAAGCATACTTGATCCCGCGAATTTCGCCCGACCACACGCGCGTGGCTGACGCGGCCTGTGAGCGCATAGATGGGCCGATGAGCACCGCCCTTTGCTTGCCCGCGAGCCGCCGCCGAAGCGGCAGCCGGCTTCCCCAATTCCAGGACAGGAGACCTCAGATGGCATTATCCGCAACCGAACAGCTGCTGGCATTCGAACAGATCAAGCAGTTGAAGGCCAAATACTGCCGCTATATCGATACCAAGCGCTGGGAGCTGCTCGGCACCCTGTTCGCCGCCGATACGGTGTTCGACGGCTTCGGTTCGGCGCCGTCCGGAGCAGACGTCGCCACATTCGTCGCGGGCGTGTCGAAACGCCTGCAGCCTTGTATTTCCGTGCACCATTGCCATACGCCCGACATCTCGCTACTTAGCGATACGCACGCGCGCGGCATTTGGGCCATGGA
>JBPBQZ010000115.1:0-20981 GCA_050955105.1 Janthinobacterium lividum
CGACAGCTCGCCCTTGTTGGTGCGAAACAATGTGCCTTCGGCGCCGACGATATCGCCCAGATCCCATTTCTTGAACGCTTCATAGCTGGCATCGCCGGCATCGGCGGGCGTGATGAACAGTTGAATCGCGGCGCCGTCGTCCTGAATCGTCGCAAAGCTGGCGCGGCCCATCACGCGCTTGAGGATCATGCGCCCGGCAATGCGCACCGGAACAGGCTGCGCTTCGAGCGCTTCCTTATCGGCTTCGCCATATTGCGCGCGCAATGCCGCGGCATGCGTGTCGGGCCGAAAATCATTCGGATAGGCGGGACCGTCGGCGCGCATCGCCTCGAGTTTTTGCCGCCGCTCGCGCAAGATGGCACTTTGTTCGACTTCCGGCGCGGGTGGGACGGCACTCGTCGAAACGGCGGGGCTCGAGGCGGATTTGGGATCTGTCATAGGAAATCTGTTCAGTCCGCGCGCAACCGCGGCCGCGGCATATTGCGCTGGGGCGGCGGTGCGCGAAGGGTGGCCGGGTCAGACGCCCTGTTTAAGGCTGGCGCTGATGAAATCGTCGAGGTCGCCGTCCAGCACGGCGCGCGTATTGCTCATTTCAACGCCGGTGCGCAGGTCTTTGATGCGGCTTTGGTCGAGCACGTAGGAACGGATCTGATGCCCCCAGCCCACATCGGTCTTGCTCGATTCAAGCTTGTCCTGCTCGGCCTGGCGTTTGCGCAACTCGGCTTCGTACAGGCGCGAGCGCAACATCGCCATGGCTTCGGCGCGATTGCGATGCTGCGAGCGGTCGTTCTGGCACTGCACGACAATGCCGGTCGGCAAGTGCGTCATGCGCACCGCGGAATCGGTCTTGTTGATGTGCTGGCCGCCCGCGCCCGAAGCGCGGAACGTATCGATGCGCAGGTCCGCCGGGTTGATGTCGATGTCGATCGATTCATCGACTTCCGGATAGACCGTGACCGAGCAGAACGAAGTGTGCCGACCGCCTGCGGAATCGAACGGCGACTTGCGCACCAGCCGGTGAATGCCCGTTTCGGTGCGCAGATAGCCGTATGCGTATTCACCCTCGACCTTGATCGTGGCGCTCTTGATACCGGCGACTTCGCCCGACGACTCTTCGAGCATTTCGGTCTTGAAGCCCTTGCGTTCGCAATAGCGCAGGTATTGGCGCAACAGCATGGCTGCCCAATCGCAAGCCTCGGTACCGCCGGCACCGGCCTGGATGTCGACGAAGCAATTGTTCGGATCGACCGGATTGTGGAACATCCGGCGAAATTCCATCTGGCCGACGCGCGCGCTCAAGCCATGCGCATCGGTTTCGACCGACAGCAAGGTTTCCTCGTCGGCCTCGTCCTTCGCCATCTCGAACAGCTCTTGGGCGTCGACCAAGGCGCTATGCAGTTCGGTCAGCGATACCACCACGCCTTCGTTCAGCTTCTTTTCGCGGCCGAGCGCCTGGGCGCGCTTCGAGTCGTTCCAGACGGTGGGATCTTCGAGTTCTTTATTGACTTCGATCAGGCGTGCTTGCTTGGCATCGAAGTCAAAGATACCCCCGGAGCTCGACCGCGCGAGTACGCAGATCGGCCAAGGTCGTTTCGATCGCGTTCAGACGTTCAGCTTCCATGTGATTCTTGGCCTCGGACAGAGCTTTGAAAGGCTCGGATTATAGCCCAACGGCGGTTCGTTCAAACGGCGCTGCCCGCCGTTTCGGCGCTTTGCGCATGTTCGACCACCAGTTGCACGCGGGCCACGCCGTTGAAAGTGTCGCCACTGAGTCGATAGGCGACGCAGGCGCGCCGCGGTAGCGGCTCGACGCGATTGAACCAGATCGCCTCATAGCGCACGCCATGCCGGCCCAGACGCAGCTTCAAATGCTTTTCCTTCACGAGCGACTGCGCGAGCACGTCGAATTCACCGGAGAATACCGGCGCGGGAAAACCTTGGCCCCACACTTCGGCGTCCAGCATCTCCACGAACCGCGGCGTGAAGTGCGCGGCCTCGAGTTCGCCGTCGGTTTCGAGCGTACGCGTAAGCGACGCTTCGCTCAACCATTCGCGTGCCACTGCGTCGAAGGCGCCGCGAAAGCGTTCGATGGCATCGATACGCAGCGTGAGCCCGGCAGCCATTGCGTGGCCGCCGAAACGCTCGATCAGCCCGGGCTCGCGCTTGGTCACCAGGTCGATGGCGTCGCGCAAGTTGAAGCCGGGAATCGAGCGTCCGGAGCCGCGTGCCATGCCGTCCGGGCCGGGCGCGAAGGTGATGGTGGGACGATAGAAGCGTTCTTTCAGACGCGCCGCGACGATGCCGATCACGCCTTGATGCCAATTCTCATTGAACAAGGTAATGGTCGCGCCGCCGCTGGAGGCCGTCTCCAGATTCGCCAGCACGTCGCTATCCGGCAGCGCCGCCAACGCGGCCAGCGCTTCCTGCTGCATGCCGGCTTCGATCTCGCGGCGCTCGCGATTCATCTGGTCGAGCGTTTCGGCAAGCTCCCAGGCGCGGCCTGGATCGTCCGTCAGCAGGCATTCGATGCCTAATGACATATCGGCGAGCCGTCCGGCAGCGTTGAGGCGCGGCCCAACGGCAAAGCCCAGATCGAAGGCATGCACGCTGAGCGGTTCGCGCTTGGCCACGCGCAACAACGCGGCGATGCCCGGCTGCATGCGCTGTGCACGAATGCGCCGCAGCCCTTGCGCCACGAGGATGCGGTTATTGCCGTCGAGCCGCACCACATCTGCGACCGTGCCCAGCGCCACCAGGTCGAGCAAGCGGTCCAGGCGCGGCTGGCTGCGCTCGTCGATCACACCGCGCCGCCGCAACTCGGCGCGCAGCGCCAGCAGCACGTAGAACATCACGCCCACACCGGCCAGATGTTTGCTGGGAAACTCGCAGCCCGGCTGATTCGGATTAACGATGACTGCCGCCGCCGGCAGCTCTGGGCCGGGCAAATGGTGGTCGGTGACCAGCACCTCGATACCCAGGGCGTTCGCTGCGCGCACCCCCTCGACGCTGGAGATGCCGTTGTCGACGGTAATCAATAGATCGGGTTGGCGCGCGGCGGCTTGCGCGACGATGCCGGGCGTGAGCCCATAGCCATCTTCGAAGCGATTCGGCACCAGGTAGTCGACTTGGGCGCCAAACATGCGCAGGCCACGCACGGCGACCGCGCAGGCGGTGGCGCCGTCGCAATCGTAGTCGGCAACCACCAGCATGCGTCGGCCGGCAGCGATGGCATCGGCCAGCAGCGTGGCCGCCAGCGCCGTGCATTTCATCGGCGCGAATGGCATCAGGCGGCTGAGGTCGTGGCCCATTTCGTCCGCGTGACGGATGCCGCGCGCCGCATACATGCGTGCCAGCACGGGATGCAAGCCGGTGCGCGCCAGCGTTTCGGCGAGCGGCAACGAATACGATCGGACCACGATGCGAGTCATAGGAAGCGAGGCGTCAATCGACGAAAACGTTGAGAAGCGGTCGGCGCCGCCAGAATTTCCACAGATCGGTGCGGCGCAGCGTGAGCGTCAAGTGACCGGTGTCGCCGCACAAGGTGATGGCTACGTGCTGCAAGCGGCCGCCGCGCAGCGCGGCGAGGGCGGGAGCGAACCAGTTTGCATCCATGGCCTGCAGCGCATCACGCCAGTCGGCCCAGTCCTGTCGCAACAGCGGCGCCGCCAAGCCCTCGAGTTCGATCAAGGTGGTGCCCGCTGGGGCATCAGCCGCAAACCATGCGTCGAATGACGCGGCGGGCGCCTGGGCGTCGATGCCTGCCACCAGCGCGAGTCCGCGCGTAGCCGCTGACGACGACCGGATGCCAGCGAACAGCGGCCGACCGTTCGCGACGGCCTGGCGCGCGAAATCGCTGACTCGCCGCAGGTCGGCGGCGTCGCCTTGCGCATGCAGCCAGATCGAGTTGGCCGGCAAGAGCCCGGCGGCTTCGCGTGCCTCGTTCACCGGATGTTCGAACCACGCCATCTGTACGTCGTTCTGGAATTTCATCCAGGGTCGCGAACGCTCGCCGCCCGGCGCTTCGTGCGGCAGCCAGATCTCGACACTGCGCCCGCTGGCGCGCAACGGCGACGCCGAAGACAGCGCGCCGAGCGTCTCGCCGCTCGCATACCAGCGCAGCGGCGTGGGTGCCAGCAGCGTGATGCCGTATTCGTCGGCGGATTCGCGCGCTACGGCCAATAACTCGGCGGCGTCGGCGGTACTGAGCGCAAGGTTCTCGGGATCGATCAATACCAGATGGTCGTGCGCGACTTGCAGGTGCACCGGCTGGATGCATGCCCAACGACCGACAAGATCCGTCGCGGCTGCCGGTGGTTCGGCGCTCGACGCGCGGGTCGCGTCGGTGCCCACCGGCGCCGCCGCCTGATCGGCGCGCATCATGAACGGCGCCAACGGTGTCGCGTCGTCGTCGGCCGCGTTCGACAAGCCGAATTGCGCCGCCAGCCAGCGTTCGTGCGGCAGGGTGCGCTGGTAATCTTCGCCGAGCGCGCGCTCGCTCAAGGCGGCGCGCTCCAGCAGGCCGGCCAGACCCGGCAGCGGCAGTTGCTCGAGCACCGCCGCCGCGGTACGCGCGGGGGGCAGGGCGAAGGGAATCAGGAAGTGAACGGACGTAGCGCGCATGGTTTGGCGCATTGTATGGCAAACTCGGCGACTGGCCGGGCCGGCCGGGCATTTCGCAAGGGCAGAGTTTGAAATTACCGTATGAATGGCAGATCGGCTGGCGCTACACGCGCGCCGGCAAGCGCACGACGGGCAATGGTTTCGTGTCGTTTATCGCATTGGTATCGATGGCCGGCATCGCGCTGGGCGTGGCCGCACTGATCGTCGTCTTGTCCGTGATGAACGGCTTCCAGCGCGACGTGCGCGACCGCATGCTGTCGGTGTTGGCGCACGTCGAGATCTTCTCGCCCGACGGCGCGATGCTCGACTGGCGCAAGACCGTCGAAGAATCGCTGCGCAATCCCGAGGTGATCTCGGCCGCTCCGTATGTGGAAGCGCAGGCTTTGCTCACGCGCGGCCAGGCCGTCAGCGGGGTATTGCTGCGCGGCGTCGAGCCGGCGCTCGAAGCCAAGGTGTCTGATTTGGCCACGGAAATGAAGATCGGGCGCTTGACCGACCTCACGCCGGGCAGCTTCGGCATCGTGCTGGGCGGCGAGCTGGCGACCAGTCTGGGCGTGACGGCTGGCGACAAGATCATGCTGCTGGCGCCGCAGGGTACGATGACCCCGGCGGGCTTGCTGCCGCGCATGAAACAGTTCACCGTCACGGGCGTTTTCGAATCGGGGCATTACGAGTACGACAGCTCGCTGGCATTGATCAATATCAACGATGCACAGACGCTGTTCCGGCTGCCGGCGCCCAACGGCGTACGACTGCGGCTGCACGATATGCAGAAAGCGCCGCTGGTTGCGCAGCAGTTGTCGCGCACGCTCTCCGGCGATTTATATATCCGCGACTGGACCCGGCAGAACCAGACCTGGTTTGCCGCCGTGCTGATCGAAAAACGCATGATGTTCATCATCCTCACCTTGATCATCGCGGTGGCGGCGTTCAATCTGGTGTCGTCGCTGGTGATGACCGTGACCGACAAGCAGGCCGACATCGCCATCCTGCGAACATTGGGCGCTCAGCCGTCGTCGATCATGAAGATCTTCGTGATCCAGGGCGTGACGATCGGCTTCGCCGGGACCCTGATCGGCGTCGCTCTCGGTAGCTTAATCGCGGCGAATATTCCGGTGGTGGTGCCGATGATCGAGCACGCGCTGCACGTACAATTTTTGCCGCCCAGCATTTACTTCATCAACGAATTGCCGTCCGACCTGGAAATCGGCGACGTGACGCGCATTGGGCTTATGGCCTTCGTGCTGTCGTCGCTGGCAACCCTATATCCGAGCTGGCGCGCCTCACGCGTGCGGCCGGCGGAGGCTTTGCGGTATGAATGAACGCGTCAATCAGCCGATCGAGCAAGCTGCCGAGCCACTTGCAGTGCCGGGTACGGCGTTCCAGCAAGCCGGCGACAGCAGCGGTCGTCCCGCGTCGCCGCCGCTAATGCCCGGCGCGGAAGTGCTCAGCGCGCGCGGTGTCAGCAAACAGTTCGTGCAGGGTCGTGCCGTGGTCGACGTGTTGCGCGGCGCCGAACTGACTATCTATGCGGGCGAAAAAGTGGCGATCGTCGGCGCCTCCGGTTCCGGCAAGAGCACGCTGCTGCACGTGCTGGGCGGTCTTGATGAACCGAGTTCAGGCGAAGTCTCGATTCTTGGGCGGCCCTATACATCGCTGGCCGAACGCGAGCGCAACGCTTTGCGAAATCGCTCGCTGGGGTTCGTCTACCAGTTTCACCATCTGTTGGCCGAATTCAGCGCGCTGGACAATGTCGCGATGCCGCTGCGGATTCGCGGCATTGCGCCGGCCGAGGCGCGCGCGACCGCACTGGCAACACTGGAGCGGGTCGGCATCGGTCATCGTGCCAAGCATCGACCCGGCGAGCTGTCGGGCGGTGAACGGCAGCGCGTGGCGATCGCGCGGGCAGTGGTCGGGCGTCCCGCCTGCGTGCTGGCCGACGAGCCCACCGGCAACCTCGATAGCGGCAACGCCGACACCGTATTCAATCTGATGCTGGAGTTGTCGGAAACCCTGTCGACCAGTTTCGTGATCGTTACGCACGATACGGAACTGGCGGCGCGTTGCGATCGGGTGCTGCGGTTGCGCGACGGCGTGGTTTATGCGGAGGAGCCATCGTTGTCGACAACGGCGCTGCCGCCCAGGGTTGGCTGAAGCCGCTGTAGGATGTTTGAAGACGCCGCAATGCGCATCTGAACCGAGGTTTTCAGCGCTGGATGGAAAGGATGTCGCGTTCATGTGGATAGATTCCCATTGCCATCTCGATGCTGGCGAATTCGCTGCCGACCGTAGCGCCGTGGCGCGGGCGGCGCATGCGGCGGGCGTTTCGCAAATCGTCATTCCCGCGGTCGATCGGGGCAACTTCGAGGTCGTGCGCCAGCTTGCGGCAAGCATCGACGGCGGCGCCTACGCGCTGGGTATCCATCCCTTGTTTACGCCCCATGCGCGCGACGAAGACCTACTGATCTTGCGCAACGAAGTGGCGCGCAGTCTTGATGATCCGCGCTTCGTCGGCATCGGCGAAATCGGCCTCGATTATTTCGTGCCTGGCCTGGACGACGCGCGTCAACAATATTTCTATCTCGAACAGTTGAAACTGGCACGCGATTTTGCGCTGCCGGTGATCTGCCATGTGCGGCGTTCGCAAGACCAGGTGCTGAAAGGCTTGCGCCGCATCGGCGGGGATCGCGGCATCGGCGGCATCGCGCATGCGTTCAACGGCAGTCGGCAGCAGGCCGATGCGTTCGTCGCATTAGGCATGCGGCTCGGCTTCGGCGGCGCCATGACTTTCGAGCGGGCACTGCGCATCCGGCGTCTGGCGTGCGAAATGCCGATGGACGCGATCGTGCTGGAAACCGATGCGCCCGACATATCGCCGGCGTGGCTTTATAAGCAACGTAATTCGCCTGAACAGATTCCGCGCATTGCTGAAACGCTTGCCAGTCTGCGTGGCGTCACCCTCGAGGCCTTGGCCCTCTGCACAACGGCCAACGTTCGCGCCGCACTGCCACGCCTCGCTTTATCCTCGGCATAATCGGTCATCGGTTCGTGCAAGCAAGCGAACGCCAGAGGCTCTGTCTGGATGATAAGCAGAGCTGATTGATGGCGGGTGGCCAGGCGGTGGTATGCGGGGAATGTTGTACAGCTTTGGGTTTGGCGTGTGGCTGCTGCAGCAGCAGACTCGGCTGCCGGTTTTGCGTATTCCGCATGGATTCATGGGTTTGCCAAGCGTGGTGACGGTGATGATCGCCGCAACGCTGCTGCTCGGTTTTCTCGCCGCGGCCTTGATGTCGCGGCGGATGCGCGCCAAATGCGGAGGGCTGGCGAGCAGCGTTCCGACGTTGCTTTCACAACGTGCGCGCGCGCTCTTGGTCGCCTTGATTGCCAGCTGTCTGGCCGGCGTGGCGGGATTTAGCTGGGCTGCGTGGCGTGCGCAAACGCGCTTGGGCGAAATGCTGCCGAGCGCGCTCGAAGGGCGCCCGTTGCGGGTCGACGGTTCGATCACGGGCTTGCCTTCCCGCTTCGCGCATGGCCTGGTCTTCGATTTGCAAGTCGACCCGATGGCGTCGCCGCGCGACGCGCCGTTTCTGAAGAATTTACGCGTGGCTTGGTATAGCCGGCCGCGCCGCCACGCAGCCGCCGGCGCGCGTCCCGCGCTTCCCGAGTTGTTGCCAGGGCAGCGCTGGCGTTTGCTTTTGAATCTCAAGCGGCCACGTGGCACCGCCAACTTCGGTGGCTTCGACCGGGAAGCCGCGCTGTTCGCGCGCGGCGTCGGCGCCACCGGCTATGTGGTCGGACGCTTTGTACCCAGGCGCTTGCCGGCGGCTAGCGACGGCATGGCGGCGCTGCGAGCCGGCGTGGACCGGCAACGCCTGCGCATCGGCGCCCGCATTGATGCGGTGTTGCCCGCGGCACCGCACGTCGGCCTGGTCAAGGCACTCGCCGTCGGTGACCAACGCGACGTGAGCGCCGCCGACAAGCTGCTGTTTCGCGCCACTGGTACCAGCCATTTGCTGGCAATCTCCGGCCTGCACGTCGGCCTGATTGCAAGCGGCGCCGGCTGGCTGGTCGGCGGCATCTGGCGGCGCTCGCGTCTCGCTGGCTATGCGCTGCCGCTGGTGTGGCCGAGCCATTCGATCCAGTCCTTAGCCGCGGCGCTCGCGGCGGCCGGCTATGTGCTGTTGTCCGGATCGGGCATCCCCGCGCAACGCGCATTCTGGATGTTGTGCGCGGTGTGCGTCGCGCGTGCCAGCGGCCGCGCGGTGGGCGCATCGCTGGTGCTCGGCTGGGCCTTGGCGTTAGTGCTGATCGTCGATCCATGGGCGGTGCTGTCGACGGGCTTCTGGCTTTCCTTCGGCGCGGTCGCTGTCTTGTTGTACGCGGCGTCGACCACCTTGCCGGAGGCGCCGGGCCTGTCGGCGGAGTCGCCGATGCTGTCGGTGGCATCGGATATGGCTTGTGTCGACGCCGGGTCGTCCGCGACTGTCGATGGCGCCGCCGTCGCCCGCGTTTCCGCTTCCGCCGGGGCCGCCTGTGCAGAGCGCGCGGCCGCGGTGTGGCAGCGACATTGCCGTGCATGGCGCCAGCGCTGCACGGCGTCGGCGCGCATGCAGTTCGCCGTCACGTTCGCGCTGCTGCCCGCCAGTGCCTTTTGGTTTTCGCAGGTTTCGCTGATCTCGCCGCTGGCCAACGCCTTCGCCATTCCTTGGGTCAGCTTTGTCGTCGTGCCCTCGACTTTTGCGGGCGCGCTGCTGCCGGCACCGTTCGACGCGTGGCTACTGACCTTTGCGCATGCGTCTTTGCGCCTGTTGTGCGCGACATTAGCGGCTTGCGCTGCACCGGATTGGGCAGCGGTTCAAATGCCGCGTCCATCGGTGACTACGCTGTTGCTCGCTTGTTTTGGAGTGTTATGGTGGCTCGCGCCAGCTAGCTGGCCGCTGCGTCGGGCGGCGCCGTTGCTGTGGCTGCCACTGGTGGGCACGCGTATCGACGCGCCGCCGCCCGGCGAATTCCAGGTGACCGTGCTGGATGTGGGGCAGGGCGGCGCCGCAGTGGTCGAGACGGCCGCGCACCGCTTGCTGTTCGATGCGGGACCGAGCTTTGGCGACGGTGATGCCGGCCAAATGGTGGTGCTGCCGTTTCTGCGCGCCCGCGGCATACGCGAGCTCGACCTGATGGTGGTCAGCCATCGAGACGATGACCACGCGGGCGGCGCGGCCACGATCTTGCAGGGCCTGCCGATCGGTTCACTGCGTGCTTCATTGCCGTATGGCCATAGGCTGTGGCGGGCCGCGACCGCGGGGGTCGGCGTGGATGCCGGGGCCTGCGGCATCGGTCAGAGCTGGGAGTGGGATGGTGTGCGATTCACATTCATGTGGCCCGACGCCGGCTCGGCGGGTTTCGCGGCTAGCCGGCCGAATTGGGCAAGTTGCGTGCTGCGCGTGGACAACGGTCGCCATGCGGCACTGCTTACGGCCGATATCGAGGCGCCCCAGGAACGTGCGTTGGCAAGAGGCGCCGCCGCGCCGCCCGCCGCGAACGTCCGGTTGCCGGCCGAGTTGTTGTTGGCGCCGCATCACGGCAGCAAAACATCGTCGACGCCACTGTTGGTGAACGCGGTGGCGCCGGCTGAGGTGGTATTCCAGGTTGGATATCGAAACCGTTTCGGCCATCCGGCGCCGCGCGTGGTCGGCCGTTATCAGGCGGCCGGCGCCTCCTTGCATCGCAGCGACCGCGACGGGCAGCTGATTTTCCGTACCGATGGCTCGCAGCTACGCACCGAGGCCTATCGCCGAACGCACCGGGCCTATTGGAATGTGGATTGAAAAAACCGGACGCGCTCGCGCCGACATGGCAAGCGCTCCATGCGCCGGGCTGCCCGATGTCGCGGTTCGCGGCCCGCATCTGACGGTATAATCCGGCTTTCCCGCGAGCAATTTAGCGATGACCAAATATGTGTTCGTCACCGGCGGCGTAGTGTCTTCCCTTGGGAAGGGCATTGCCGCCGCGTCCCTCGCCGCGATTCTCGAGTCGCGCGGCCTTCGAGTCACTCTGCTGAAACTCGATCCCTATATCAACGTCGACCCAGGCACCATGAGCCCGTTTCAACACGGCGAGGTGTTTGTTACCGAAGACGGCGCGGAAACCGATCTCGATCTCGGACACTACGAGCGCTTCATCAGCACCAAGATGCGCCGCGTCAACAACTTCACCACCGGCCAGATCTACGAATCGGTGATCCGCAAGGAACGCCGCGGCGAGTATCTGGGCAAGACGGTGCAGGTCATTCCTCACATCACCAACGAAATCCAGGCTTTCATCGAGCGCGGCACCGATGCCGCAACGTGCGTCGAGCCGGATGTGGCAATCGTCGAAATCGGCGGCACGGTCGGCGATATCGAATCGTTGCCGTTCCTCGAGGCAGCGCGCCAGATGAGCTTGCGCATGGGGCGCCGCCATGCGGCGTTCGTGCATCTGACGCTGGTGCCCTACGTGGCGACCGCGGGTGAATTGAAGACCAAGCCGACCCAGCACAGCGTGCAAAAGCTGCGCGAGATCGGCATCTTGCCGCATGCCTTGCTGTGCCGCGCCGATCGGCCGATTCCCGATGACGAGCGCGCTAAGATTTCGCTGTTCTCGAACGTGCCGCAAGACGCGGTGATTTCAGTCTGGGACGTCGACAGCATCTACAAGATTCCGCAGATGCTGCACGACCAGGGGCTGGACAAGATTATTTGCGAAGAGCTCGACCTGTCGCCCAAGCCAGCCGATCTCACGGTGTGGAAGGGCTTGGTGGACGCACTCGAGCATCCTGAGCACCAGATCACCATCGGCATGATCGGCAAGTATGTCGAACTCACCGAATCGTACAAGTCGCTGATCGAAGCACTGCGGCATGCGTCGATTCACACGCGCACCAAAGTCAATATCGAATACATCGATTCCGAGATTCTCGAAACCGACGACAACCAGGATCTGTCGCGCTTCGATGCGATCCTGGTGCCGGGCGGTTTCGGGCGCCGCGGCACGGAAGGCAAGATCGCCGCGATCCGCCATGCGCGTGAAATGAGGGTGCCGTATCTGGGCATCTGCCTGGGAATGCAACTGGCGGTGATCGAGTTTTCGCGCCACGTGGCCGGTCTCGAAAACGCCAACAGCACCGAGTTCGATCCGTCCACGCCGAATCCGGTGGTTGCGCTGATTACCGAGTGGTATGACCGCGACGGCAAGGTTGAACAGCGCAACGAGCAATCCGATCTTGGCGGCACCATGCGGCTTGGCTCACAACGCTGCCCCGTCAGGGAGCAAACCAAGGCGGCTTCCATTTATGGCGAGTTCGTCAACGAGCGGCATCGCCACCGATACGAAGTCAATAATCGCTTCGTGCCCAGGCTGGAGCAGGCAGGCATGGTCATCAGTGCGCGTACGCCCACTGAAAATCTGCCCGAGATGATGGAATTGCGGGACGACCTGCATCCATGGTTCGTCGGCGTGCAGTTCCATCCGGAGTTCACCTCGACGCCGCGCGATGGCCACCCGTTGTTCACATCGTTCGTGCGCGCCGCGCTGCAGCGCAAGCAGGCACGACAGGAAGTGGTGCAATGAAACTTCACGACTTCGAGGTCGGTCTCGACCGCCCCTTCTTTCTGATCGCCGGCCCGTGCGTAATCGAATCGCGCGAGATGGCAATCGACATTGCCGGCCGTCTGGCCGAAACCTGTCGGGCGCTCGATATTCCGTATATTTTCAAAGCGTCGTACGACAAGGCCAACCGCAGTTCGGATACCTCGTTCCGCGGCTTGGGAATGGCGACCGGCTTGAAAATTCTCGAAGAAGTGCGCGAGAAGATCGGTGTGCCGGTGCTCACCGACGTGCATGCCGAACACGAGATCGCCGAAGTTGCGGCGGTGGTCGACGTGCTGCAAACACCGGCTTTCCTGTGCCGACAAACCGATTTCATCCATGCCTGCGCACGTTCCGGCAAGCCGGTGAACATCAAGAAAGGCCAGTTCCTGGCACCGCATGACATGAAACAGGTGATCGCCAAAGCGCGCCGTGCGGCGCGCGAGGCGGGGCTGTCGGAAGATCGTTTCATGGCGTGCGAACGCGGCGTTTCGTTTGGCTACAACAATCTGGTTTCCGATATGCGCGCGCTGGCGATCATGCGCGAAACGCAGGCGCCGGTGGTGTTCGATGCCACGCATTCGGTGCAGTTGCCGGGTGGCCAGGGCACCTCATCGGGCGGCCAGCGTGAATTCGTGCCGGTACTGGCGCGCGCGGCAGTCGCCACAGGCGTGGCCGGACTGTTCATGGAAACGCATCCCGACCCGGCTCAAGCCAAATCGGACGGTCCGAACGCGGTGCCGCTCGCGCATATGCATGCGCTGCTGCATACCTTGAAAGCACTCGACGAGGTGGTCAAGCGCACGCCGTTTCTTGAAAACAACTTTGCTTGAAGGTCGTTTGCCGGCTGCGCGTCTTGGCGCGCGTGCGTATGCCGTGCGCAGCGGCGAGGTCAACGAGCTTTGCGGCATGTGCTACATGTCGCAACCAGAACCAGCGCGACTGGCCGCAATAGGCCAGCGCAGGCAGTACCTTGACCCATTTCATTAATGGTTATTTGGGGAATTTATGAGTGCAATTGTTGATATTATCGGCCGCGAGATCCTCGACTCGCGAGGCAATCCGACCGTCGAATGCGACGTCTTGCTGGAGTCGGGCACGATGGGTCGCGCCGCGGTGCCGTCAGGTGCATCGACCGGCTCGCGCGAGGCGATCGAACTGCGCGATGGCGACGCTAGCCGCTATCAGGGCAAGGGCGTGCTCAAAGCGGTCGAACACGTCAACACCGAGATTTCCGAGGCCATCATGGGCCTCGACGCATCCGAGCAAGCTTTCCTCGACAAGACCTTGATCGATCTCGATGGCACCGACAGCAAATCGCGCTTGGGCGCGAATGCAATGTTGGCGGTGTCGATGGCCGTGGCCAAGGCCGCCGCCGAGGAAGTGGGCTTGCCGCTCTATCGATATTTCGGTGGCGCCGGCGCCATGCATATGCCGGTGCCGATGATGAACGTCATCAACGGTGGCGCACACGCGAACAACAGCCTGGATATCCAGGAATTCATGATTGTGCCGGTCGGCCAAAGCAGCTTCAGCGAAGCCCTGCGCTGCGGCGCGGAAATTTTCCATGCGCTGAAGAAGATTCTGTCGGACAAGGGATTCAGCACCGCGGTGGGCGACGAGGGCGGCTTCGCGCCGAATTTCACCAGCAATGACGATTGCTTGTCGACCTTGCTGCAGGCAATCGAAAAAGCCGGTTATCACGCGGGCGACGACGTGCTGTTGGCGCTCGATTGCGCGGCCACCGAGTTTTATCGGGACGGCCGCTATCAACTCTCGGGCGAAGGTCTGCAACTGTCGTCGGGCGAATTCTCGGATTACCTGGCCAAGCTGGCCGACAAATTCCCGATCGTCTCGATCGAGGACGGCATGTCGGAAAGCGATTGGGACGGCTGGAAGACTCTGACTGACCGGCTGGGCAAGAAAGTGCAACTGGTGGGGGACGATCTTTTCGTGACCAACACGAAGATCCTGAAGCAGGGCATCGAGCGCGGCGTCGCGAACTCGATCCTGATCAAGATCAACCAGATCGGCACCTTGACCGAGACCTTCGCCGCCATCGAAATGGCCAAGCGTGCCGGTTACACGGCGGTGGTATCGCACCGTTCGGGCGAGACGGAAGATTCGACGATCGCAGATATCGCGGTTGGCCTGAACGCCGGGCAGATCAAGACCGGCTCACTGTCGCGCAGCGACCGTATCGCGAAATACAACCAGCTTCTGCGTATTGAAGAAGACCTGGGCGATATCGCTTCTTATCCGGGGCGCAGCACCTTCTACAACCTCAAGTAGATTTCGAGTAGGCGTCGGGGGCGGCCCGCTGCAGGGCCGTCGCCCAACAAGTCGAGCTTGCGAGAACCGTTCTGCAGTCGTTCCTTTCCTGTTGATGCATTTGCCCGATGCGGTTTACCACCGTTGTTCTCATTCTGTTGTTGATCGCGGTCCAGTATCCACTGTGGTGGGGTCACGGCGGCTGGCTGCGCGTTCATGAATTGCAACAGCAACTGCTTGCCGAGCAAAACAAGAACAGCGACCTGAAATTGCGCAACGACCGCCTGAGCGGCGAAGTGGATGACCTCGAGCACGGCACCGCTGCAATCGAGGAGCGGGCACGCTATGAACTGGGAATGATCAAGGATGACGAGGTGTTCGTGCAGTTCGTGTCGCCCGACCTCACGCCGAATATCCAGCCGGGCGGTGCAGCAGTCAATTCAGTGACCACCCGCGGCACCATGTCCGCCGCACCGGCTCGCGTAGTGCCCGAGCCGGCGCCGCGCGCGCCGCGCGTCAGGAAATCGGCACGCAGCGGTAGCGGCAGCGCTCACCACCAGACCGGGCCGTAACCGTAACTCACGCCCCAACCCGGGCCCCAGCCGCCATGCCGCCAGCCGCCGCCCCAACCGTAGCCGCCGCCCCAACCGTAGCCGCCGTAGACCGTCACGTTGGTGCTGGGATATGCGGCAGCGGCTGCCTCGATAGCGGCCTCATCGCGGATCGATTGCGCCTGCTCGTTCAAAACCTGACGATCGATTGCGTCGTAGCGTTGCTGTTCGCGCGGCGTCAGTGGCTGTTGCACCGGTGCCGTAGCGCCCGGCGCTCCTTCCGGCAAACGACTGGTCAGATAACCGGGTGGCAAGGTCGGCGGATTCACGCACGCCGTGAGCAGGCCGGCGGCGAGCACACCGCAGGCCAGCGCCGCCGGCAAGCGCAGCGAAGCCCAGGCACGCCGACGCGAGCCTGACGCAAACGCTGGTTGGGATTGTTTCATGATGACCTCCATCGGTTGCCCCGACAAAACAAGACTAGGACTGATGCTGCCGCATTGCCGCGCTCAGCGCGGTAACGAACCGTGGCGTCGTTGACGATCGCCGGGCATCAATGGCGTTGGACACCGGGCGGCGCGATTCGTGCGGAGGGCGGCAGTGCGCTGCCGTCGCCGGCGAATAGCTGCGCCACATCGACCGGGTCGAACGCATAGCGCTGATTGCAGAATTCGCAATGGATTTCAATGCGCCCCTGTTCATTCAAGATCTCGTCGGTCTCGGACGATCCGAGCATCTGCAACATCGCGCCGACTTTCGCGCGTGAACACGTGCATTGGAAGCGCGCGCGCAGCGGTTCGAAACGCCGCACGTTCTCTTGCCAGAAGAGTCGGCGCAGCAGCGTATCGGCGTCGGCCGCCAGCATTTCACTGGCCGTCAGCGTCGATGCGAGGTGACCGACGCGATCCCAGGTGTCGGCATCGGCGTCACCGCGATGCGGCATGATGCCGCCGTCGCGCGGCAGTTTCTGAAGCAGCATGCCGACCGCGTGCTTTTCGTCCGCGGCCAGCCAGATGCGCGTATCGAGCTGCTCGGAATGCTGCATATAGTGTTCCAGCACCTTCGCCATCGACTCGATCGGGCCGTTGTCATCTTCCAGCGATACGACGCCCTGATACGGCTGTGCACCCGGGCCGCGTTCGCGCGGATCGAGCGTGATGGCGAAGCGCGCGCCGCCGTGCGGATTCAATAGCTGGCTAAGCGTTGCATCGGCTGCAATCGGCACGTCGCGGTCGGCCAGTTTCGCCGTGGCGCGCATCGACAGCGCCGAATCGCATTGCACCACCAGCATCTGTACCGGGCCGTCACCATGGATCTGCATGATCAGCGAGCCGTCGAATTTCAAGTTGGCGGACAGCAATGCGGCAGCCGCCATCATCTCGCCGAGCAGCGACTGCACGGCAGCAGGATAGGCGCGGCGCGTCAGTACTTCCTGCCAAGTGTTTTCGAGCGACACTATTTCGCCACGCACCGGCGCGGCGTCGAATATGAACTTCTGCAACTGGTCGACCACGGCGTTATCTCCGAACGACGCGGCGCCTTGGAGGCGTCGCGTCAATACCGTCAGATATCGGCATTTTCCACTTTTGCAAGGTCCGGGAGCTTTTCCGCGCCGACCGTCGAGTCGCGATCAATGCAACTTTACGGTGGCGCCGCCGGCCGACAAATAGGGAAACACCCAAAATGCGAAGGGATGCGCTGATGCGCACGTCAGCCGATTTGTACGAGCTCGCGCCGAAACAGCGCGCCACGGTCTGCATATGAGCGGGCGGCGCGACGCAGCCCGGCAATCTGTTGTTCCGTAAGCGCGCGCGCAACGCGCGCCGGCGAACCGAGAATCATTGAACCGTCTTCGAAAACCTTGTCCTCGGTGACTAGCGAGCAGGCTCCTACCAGGCACCCGGCACCGATTTTTGCACGCTCGAGCACGACAGCCTGAATGCCGACCAGCGAGCCGTCGCCGACTGTGCAGCCGTGCAGCATGGCTTGGTGGCCGACCGTGACCTCGGTGCCGAGTGTCAGCACCGAACCGGGATCGGTGTGCAGAATGGCACCTTCTTGCACATTGCTGTCGCGGCCGATAACGATCCAGTCATTGTCGCCGCGCAATACTGCACCTGGCCAAATGCTCGCACCGGCGGCGATGCGCACGCGGCCGATCACGGTGGCGCCAGGCGCAATATAGGCGGACTCGTGAATTTCGGGCACGGCGTCGCCGAACTTGAAAATCGCCAAGGTGTTCTCCTCGAGGCAGGGCGGGGGCGCAGGGGCGAGCTACAATCGTAGGTCTGTGAACGAGTATCTGGCCGGTACATCGGCTGGCTCGGCCAGGCCGGCATGCTTGCCGGCCCTCGCCGCGTTCGCGACCGATCTCAAATATGGCGTTATTGTATCGCGCGCACCAATGATTGCCCCGTTGAATCCCTCTCCCAGCTTGTCTACGGCGATGCTCGCCGGCTCGACCGATGTCGCTACGCCGGTCACCGCACGTCAACTGGCGCTGGCCGCGTTGCTCGAGCAATCACCCGTGCTCAAGGTCGCCGCGGTCCGCGCTTTGGCCGAAGAATGCCGGGCGGGGCGTCTGGCGCTGGGCGCCACGTCGCCGCTCGCGGCGCTGCCCGATCAACCCGGCCGACCCGCCACCCCCTTGCTCGTGTCGCCGCGCCAGTTGGCGCCGCGCGGCGTCGGCAGCCGCGCAGGTCACGCTGCGCTGCTGCACGCCATTGCGCATATCGAATTCAATGCAATCAATCTGGCGCTCGACGCCGCGGCGCGATTCGACAATATGCCGGCTGGCTATTACGAAGACTGGTTGGCAGTCGCCGCGGAAGAGGCCGTTCACTTCGGCCTGTTGTGCGAACACCTGGCGTCGCTTGGCGTTTCCTACGGCGACTTCCCGGCACACGATGGCCTGTGGGAAATGGTGTGGCGCACGCGCGACGACGTTCTGGCGCGTATGGCGCTGGTGCCGCGCACGCTTGAAGCGCGCGGGCTCGATGCCTCGCCGCCGATTCGCGATCGCTTGCGCGCGGCCGGCGATATGCGTGGCGCGGAGATTCTTGAAATCATTTTGCGCGACGAGATTGGCCACGTTCGCATCGGCAACCACTGGTTTCGCTGGCTTTGCGCGCAGCGCGGCGAAACACCTTATGCGGCTTTTGCGCGGGTTGCGGCCGCTCACGGCGTGCCGCGGCTGAAAGGACCGTTCAATCTGGCGGCCCGCCGCGCGGCCGGCTTTGACGAACGCGAGCTGGCCGCGTTGACCGGGTCGAGGGATGCGCCCGGGCCGAGCGCGGTTTTGCCCCCGAACCTAGGCGCGGACGCATCTCCGGATCTGGCCGAACGGCCGAGCTTGGGCTGATGCGCAATCGGGGTAGAATGCGCATATAGGAAATGCCATGCTCAACGCTGATCTCCACTCTCATTCGAATGTCTCCGACGGCACGCTGTTGCCCGCCGCGGTGGCGCATGCAGCCGCCGAGGGTGGGGTTGCGCTGTGGGCGCTGACCGACCATGACGAGGTAGGCGGGCAGCGCGAAGCGCGCGCGGCGGCTCAGGCGCTGGGTCTGCGCTATGTGGCCGGCGTGGAAATATCGGTAACGTGGGCGGCGCGCACCGTTCATGTGGTCGGGCTCAACCTCGATCCGGAAAGTCAGATTCTGGCGGACGGCCTGGCCGCCACGCGCGGCGGGCGTTTCGAGCGGGCGCGCCAAATCAGTGAAAAACTCGCGGGCTTGGGCATTCCCAACGCACTCGACGGCGCGCTCACTTACGTCGCGAATCGCGATTTGATCTCGCGCAGCCATTTCGCGCGTTACCTGGTGGCGAGCGGCGCGGCTGCATCCATCTCCGAGGTTTTCGATCGCTTGCTGGGCGAAGGTTGCCCCGCTTATGTGCCGCATTGCTGGGCGCGTCTGGGCGACGCGATGGAGTGGATTCGCCAAGCCGGCGGCACCGCGGTCATTGCCCACCCGGGCCGCTACAAGTATTCGCAAACCGAGTTCGGCGCACTGTTCGACGAATTTCGCGAACGCGGCGGCGACGCCATCGAAGTTGTCACCGGCAGCCATACGCCCGACCAATACCGCGAATACGCGGACGTTGCGCGCCACTATGGCTTCCGTGCGTCGCGCGGGTCCGATTTCCATAGTCCCGACGAAAGCCGCACCCGGCTCGGCGGTTTGCCCGACTTGCCGGACGATCTCGTGCCGGTCTGGCGCGACTGGGTCTGAGTACTGCTCGAGCCCGGCGAGCCGCTTCATCCGCCCAGTCCGCGGCCAGTCGGCCGCGGCGACGTCTTCCCCACTGTTTTCGCGATGTCACAGTTCTTTCAAATCCATCCCGCCAATCCGCAGGCGCGCCTGATCCGTCAGGCTTGCCAGATCATTCACGACGGCGGCGTCATCGCCTTGCCGACCGACACCTGCTATGCGCTCGCCTGCCATCTCGACGACCGCGAGGCGGTAGAACGGCTGCGGCGTATTCGCGGCATCGATGAGCGGCAGCACTTGTCGCTGCTGGTGCGCGATTTATCAGAGTTGTCGACTTTCGCGAAGGTCGACAACGGCCAATACCGGCTGATCAAATCCGTCACGCCCGGCCCGTATGCGTTCATCCTGGAAGCCACGAAAGAAGTGCCGCGGCGCTTGGCGCATCCGTCGCGCAAGACCATCGGCCTGCGCGTGCCCGACCATGCGATCACACTCGCGCTGCTCGAAACGCTCGGCCAGCCGTTGCTCGCATCGACCCTGATCGTGCCGCCCGACACTATGCCGATGAACGATCCCGAGGCGATTCGCGAGCGTCTGGAGAAGCAACTCGACCTGGTAATAGATGGCGGGGCATGCGCCTGTGAGCCGTCGACGGTTATCGACCTCACCAGCGGCATGCCGCAGCTGGTGCGCGCGGGACTCGGCAGCTTGCAGCCGTTCGGCTTGGAAACGGCTTGATGATCCTGATGTCGCCAGTGGTGCCGCGGCGGGTTGTTACAATGGCGCCCCATGAATGACTCACTGATTCAGACCATTGCGGTCTATGCCCTGCCGGTGCTCTTTGCGATCACCCTGCATGAAGCCGCCCATGGTTACGTTGCGCGTTTTTTCGGCGACAGCACGGCTTATGTGCTGGGTCGCGTCAGCATGAATCCGGCACGTCATATCGACCCGGTCGGCACGATCGCGATGCCGCTGGTGTTGTACTTCCTGACGGGCGGAGCTTTCCTGTTCGGCTATGCCAAGCCGGTACCGGTGGCGTTCGGCAACTTGCGCAATCCTCGCTGGCATAGCTTGTGGGTGTCGTTGGCCGGGCCGGCCTGCAATTTCATCCAGGCCTTTCTCTGGGCCGTGGTTTTACTGGGCTTGCATGCCGCCAATGTGGATGAGGCGTTTTTTCTGCGCATGGCCAGCGCCGGCGTGCTGGTCAACCTGGTGATGTGCGTCTTCAATTTGTTTCCGCTGCCGCCTCTCGACGGTGGCCGTGTGCTGGTATCGCTGTTGCCGCCGCGGCAGGCCATTGCCTTCGCGCGCCTCGAGCCCTACGGTTTCTTTATCGTGATGGCGCTGGTGGTTTCCGGTTTTCTCGGCAATCTCTGGCTCCGACCGCTGATTAATGTCGGTTATTCTTTCATCGGTATTCTTCTTACTCCTTTCGCGGTCCTCGCAAACTGAATATGTACCCCGACCGAATTTTCTCCGGCATGCGTCCGACCGGCAGCTTGCACCTTGGCCATTACCACGGTGTTCTCAAAAACTGGGTGCAGTTGCAGTCGGAATACCCGTGCTTCTTTTGTGTGGTCGATTGGCATGCGCTCACCACGCATTACGAAACGCCCGAGGTCATCGAAAAGAACGTCTGGGAGGTGCTGATCGACTGGCTGGCCTCGGGCATCGATCCGGCGCAGGCGACCCTGTTCATCCA
>JBPBQZ010000116.1:0-20835 GCA_050955105.1 Janthinobacterium lividum
GGCTGGTCGTTGATCTGGGCTTATCTTGGAATTGCCATGGCGGGTGTCACGGGCTTCTCGATCTTCGCCGGCAAGCTGTCCGAAATGGCCGGCTTCACGCTCTCGCCGCTGGTCTGGTTTGCGGTCTGCGTCGGCGCCTCGTGGTACTGCGCATGGAAGAACGTGCAGCTATCGGCAGCGCTGATGCTGGTACTGGAAGCGTTGTCGATGCTGCTGATTATCGGGCTTTGCGTGGTCGTGCTCAGCCAGCATCACTTCACCATCGATACCGCGCAGTTCGACTTGCACGGCACACCGTTGTCGAGCATGGGCCTGGGCGTCGTGGTCGCGATCTTCAGCCTGGTCGGCTTCGAATGCGCCACAGCGTTCGGCACGGAGGCCAAAAATCCGCTGAAATCGATTCCACGCGCGGTCATCTGGAGCCTGATCGTCTCGGGCGTATTCTTCGTCTTCGTGACCTACGCGATGGTCTACGGCACGCGCGGCTACTCAACCACGCTCGACAAAATCGATGCGCCGTTGAACGTGCTGGCAGCCATTGCCCATGTGAAGTTCCTGCAAGTGCCCTTGTCGTTCGCGGCGATGTTCACGTTCTTCTCCCTGTGCCTGTCGTGCATCAATGCGGGCGGACGCGTTATTTTTGCGATGGGCAGCCACGGCTTGTTTCATAAAGCCATCGCTGGCGCCCATGCAAAGAACGAAACACCGCACGTGGCCGTGAGCGTGATGGCAGTAATCGCCTTGGTGATCCCGGGTGTCTTGTATGCGCTGCACACCGCACCGCTGGATATCTTCAGCTATGTCGGCACGCTCGCGGCATTCGGATTTTTGGTACCGTACTTTTTGATCACGATCGCCGCGCCGGTATATTTGAAGCGTCTGGGCCAGTTGCGTCGTCGCGATGTCGGCTACTGTATTGCCGCGCTGGTACTGTTGCTGATTCCGGCAGTAGGCAGCGTCTATCCGGTGCCACCGGCGCCCGTGAACTACTTCCCGTACTTGTTCCTGGTCTATCTGGCGGTGGGTGCCTTGCTGATCCTGTCGTTCCACCGGCGCGCCCCGGGTGCGCGCACGCGCATTCAGCAAGAGCTGGATCAGATCCATGCGCGCTACCAGTTGCCACTGAGCGACGTCATCAACGAAGGATGACGCAAAGCTAAAAGCGTAGGCTCAAAGTAAAGGCTAAGGAAATGAAAAACGTGTTGGCCGTACGACATGTGCAGTTCGAAGACCTGGGTATCCTGGAAAGCCTGTTCGCCGACGCCGGCTATCGCGTTGACTACGTCGATGCCCCCGTCGACGCGCTGCGCGAAGCCGACTGGCGGCAAGCCGATATCGTGGTCGTGCTGGGTGGCCCGATCGGCGCCTACGAGGAACAGAAGTATCCGTTCCTGCAGCAGGAGCTGGTCTTGATCGAACAGCGTCTGGCTTCCGGCCAGGCACTGCTGGGCATCTGTCTGGGCGCGCAGTTGATCGCGCGCGCGGCGGGCGCACTGGTCTACGGTGGCCCGGTCAAGGAGATCGGCTGGGCGCCGCTCACCTTGACTGACGCCGGCAAAAGCTCGCCGCTGGCGCTCTTGGAAGACGGCAGCACGGTGCTGCACTGGCATGGCGACACCTTCGACCTGCCGCCGCGGGCAACCTTGCTGGCGTCGACCGCCGCCTATGTCAATCAGGCGTTTTCGATCGGCCCGCAAGTGCTCGCGCTGCAGTTCCATATCGAGATGACGACATCGCGGCTGGAAAGCTGGCTGGTCGGGCACGCGGCCGAGCTTTCCTACGCGCAAATCGATTTGCCCACGCTACGGCGCGATGCGTTACAGCATCGTTCGCATGCGGCCAGCGTCCTCGCGAGCTGGCTCGAACAAATCGAGACGGCGCCGCATCAGCAACGCGCAACCGCATAAAAACATCGCCGCACCGTTACCGCAAACCATCGTTGCCGGTCGCGGCCTCTTTGCTCAGCCCGCCGAGGCGCGCATGCACGCGGAATCATCGCTCATCCCAGACAATGCGATCGAAAATCGCCATCAGTTTCCCGCCCCGTGAAGCATTCAGCATCGTTGCATGCGCAACATGCCCGCGCAAATGCGCACAAAAATCCGCAACCCCATCGCGATTCTGGCTCTCGGGACCTGCTCTGACACAGTTCGTCAGTAGCGCTTTCAGCCGATCGAATTGATCCCGCGCCATATTCGGATGACGATTCACCACGACGCCCGCCAAATGCTGCCGCGCACCGCGCCGCATAATGCGCGTCTTATGCGGCTGCACCACAAAACCTTCTTCCAACGCAATCGCGGCTACGCGAATCGCAAAGCGCTCCGCAGCGCGTTGCAGCGCCTCATCGCCCGAAAATGCCAGGTCATCCGCATATCGCGTGTACGTCGCATCGAGCGAACGCGCCAGCGCCGCGAGCCGCACATCGAGACGATAAGCGCATAGATTGGCGAGCACCGGAGAGGTAGGCGCGCCTTGTGGAAGATGCCGCGTTCGATAGCGCTGCCGGGTCTGCCAATCGAAGCCGTCACGCAGATCGGCTTCCAGCAAGCGCCCGCTCGGAACCCGGTTCGTACAAAGCGCCGCCAGCGTGCTCGCAACGGCTTGCGGATAGCCGACGGCACCGAGTATCGCGTGCACGCGCGGCGTTGGAACCGAAGCGAAAAAATCCGCCAGATCCAGACGAATCACCACCGCTCTGGCAGCGTGGGGCGCCGCGAAAGTGACGATATTGCGCGACTTGCGAAAACCGTGCGCGGCGTCGTGAGGCGGAATGCGCTCCAGCAAGCCATGCAGAATCTTGCGCTGCAACGCGCGCAACTCACTCTTCGGGCTCTCTATCAACCGCCAACGCCCATCACGCTTCTCGACTGCTCGATACGCGTAATGGTGATGCGGCATGGCCGAAGAGTGCGCGGGCACCCGCCAACGGTTTGCATACCATGCCAATTCGGCACCGGTGATGTTCAACCAACCGGCCAGATCGGCAAGCGTCGATATCTGCGGTAACGCCAGATGGCGCAATGGCGCCACGGGCGCACGCTGTTGCGGCGGCCGCCGCAATAAACGCATGACAGCAGGAATGGTATCGCTGCGCCAGGCTGCGACGAACTCTGCGCTTTCCGCGACGAGCGGGGTCAGCGTCGCGCCGTCCACCTCATCCCAGCGCATGCCGAACTGCTCGATGACCGCGCCGGCAAGCTCCGGCATCCATGCCGCATGCGCCCCCAGCACGGCCGCCATGCGTTCGACCAGCAGCACGGCGTCGGCAGGCCCGGCGAGCATGGCATCGGCGAGAATGAGACAGGTTTGATTGAACGATAGACGCATGATCGAGGAAAGGTGCGAGACAGCGACTCAACGCACCTGGTGCTGCGAGACCTGCTCTGCGCAGCGCGCAGCATCGGTCTTGCGACGATATGTTGAGATCATGCTGAGCCACGGGGTAACCCCGTAGTGCCAGAGATATCGGGCAACCCTCTCCGGCAAGCTTGAGCCGCTGCCCCGCGCATCGAACTTAACGGCTTGCCTATCAACTGTCAACGCCAGTGCCGAACGCATGCCCGCGCGCCCAAGCCGATACTGCGGTCGACAACGCGCTTTCTTTTAAGCCTTCGGCCGCGCAAAAATCTCCTGAATCGCTTGCGCCCGCCCTGGCCGCCCGACTACGGCGACACCATCGCCCTCTTGCACTTCGATGTGAGCCTGCGGTTGCAAAAGCGTTTCGCCCTTTTGCCGTTCGAGCGCAACGATCAGGAACGAGCCGGCCGCCAGGGTTTCCAATTCGACGATGCTCCTGCCCACGCATGGACTACCCTTCTCCGCCGCCACCACCTCGATTTCCAAGCCCAAGCGACGCAGGTCGCGGCCCAAGCGATCAAGATCGCCGGCCTTCACGCCCGTTAGCAAAGTCGCGACGTCTTTATACAGAAGCAGCTCCGCCATGCGCTCCGCGCCAATGCGCGTCGGCAGCACCACGCGGTCCGCGCCCGCCTGCATCAGCTTACTTTCCGTGGTCGGCACCTCGCCACGCGCGATGATGGTCAACTCGCGGTTAAGGCTGCGGGCACTCAAAGTGATGAAGACATTGGCGGCATCGTCCGGCAACACAGTGGCCAACGCCCGCGCGCGCGCAATGCCGGCGGCCTTCAACACATCCTCGTCCGTCGCGTCGCCCTGCAAACTGAGATAACCCGATTCCTTCGAGGCCGTCAGGCGCCCGTCACCGCGTTCCACCACGACGAACTCCGATTTTCCCGCCAGCAGCTCGCGCGCCAGCATCTGGCCGATACGCCCATAGCCACAGATGATGACGTGCCCCGAAAGCTTGTCGATATCCTTTTGCATGCGTCGGAACCCGAAGATTTGCTGGAACTGGCTGGCGGTAATCAGCTGGATCAGCGTACCGGTAAGGAAAATCATCCCGGTGCATCCGGTGATGATCAAGGTGACGGTAATGGCGCGCAGTTCGGGCGTATTGATCGGCCGCACTTCGTCGTAGCCAACCGTATAAACCGTCAGCATCACCATATAAAACGCGTCGCTGAAACTCCACCCGCAGTCTATATAGGCGATCGTCGCGGCCGCCGAGATGACCAGCATGAACAGCAGGCCGGCGAGCAAATTCCGCAGCGGAGAGGAAAGGAATCGCAGCAAGACTGCCTCGGAGTTGGCGTTCGAATTTTGATTTGCTGCGCTAATTCACGGCACCTTCAACCCGCTATCTTGCTGTACCAAAAATCCTCGGTGTTGCGCAGGCACCGTGTAAACAAGCTACATACGAGCCGATGCGCCACCATGGCCGCAATCGCGCCATCTCATAAACTGGCAAAATGCCTCGAACCAAAGAATCCGCACCAACAATTCAGAGGAGACCCCATGAATCAGGACGCCGCCACCGCGCATCTCGCTACCCCCCGATACGATCAATTGCTGCGGCTCGATGGCCAGGTGTTCGTGGTGTTCGGCGCGGGCCAGGGCATCGGCCGCGAAGTAGCGCATGCGCTATCGCAACTGGGCGCCAAGGTGGTTTGCAGCGGTCGCGGCCAAGCCGCCACGCAAGCCGTGGCCGACGAGGTCGGCGGCGTTGCGCTCATGGGCGATGCCACCGTGCGCGCCGACGTCGAACGCATCTTTGCTGAAGCCGAGGCACGCTGCGGAAAAATTAATGGCTTCGTCGACATCCTCGGCGAACCCTGGGTCGCCAAACTGGCAACCATGACCGATGAAAATTGGGATTGGCAATTCGACATCGGCTTGCGTCATGCATTTCTCTCGGCGCAGATCGGCTTGCCGAAGATCGCCGCGCAGGGTGGCGGCAGCGCGGTGTATGTCAGCTCCATCGCGTCGATGGGCGCGGTGCAGAAGCAGGTGGCCTACGGCGCCGCCAAGGCTGCCCTGGAGCAGTTCGTCAAGGGCGTCGCGGTCGAGTACGGGCACGAAGGCATCCGCGTCAACGCTGTAGTGCCGGGTGTCATTCAAACGCCGCGCGTGCTCGGCAAGTTCACCCCTGAAATCATGCGCCAATTATGCGAGGCCACACCATTGCGCAAGGTCGGCGTACCAGCGGACATCGCCGGCGCAGTACTCTACCTGTGCAGCGCATTGAGTGCGCACGTGTCCGGCCATTGCCTGGTCGTCGATGGCGGTATTACGGCGCGCTCACCGCTCTACGGCGTCGGCCGACGCAAGGCACCCTAGGCCACCTCCACGAACTGGTCGCGGCCCAGGGACTTGGCCGAATAAAGTGCGCGATCGGCGCGTGCCATCAACGAATTCAGCGTATCCCCATGCTTCACTGGGGCGATACCGCAACTGACCGTGACCCGCCGGGGGCCCTCTCCCTCTTCGAAAGACAGTTCCGCGAGGCGATGTCGGACTTCATCAGCGAAGCGACCCGCCTCGCCCGACGGCATCGAGTGACGCGCGAACACCGCGAATTCTTCGCCGCCAGTTCTCCCAACAATCATGTCGCGGCCGGACATCGCCTGCAGGATGGCGCCGAAAGCCTGGATCACCCGATCACCCGTCGCATGCCCGTAGCTGTCGTTGATCGACTTGAAATGATCAAGGTCGAACATCATCGCGACCCCGCGCGCATCGTCCGCGCAAACTCGCAGTGCTGCGATACATTCGCGGTCGAAAGCGCGTCGGTTCGACAAGCCCGACAGCAGATCCCTATCGGCATGCCAATGCACCGCCTCCAGCGTGTCGTGAATCACCACGAGGATCAGCGTCAGCGCCACGGCGATGAACAGCAGGCAAGACAGCGCCTGCGAGAACAGCGCATAGCGACTGAATATATAGTCACGCTCCGTGGCACCCGTGCCGAGCGCAATCGCGGCCAATGGCTTGAACAGGAAATGCAGCGACGTTGCCAGAAAAACCACTGTCAGCAACTTATTGAGACGCCGCGGCGGCGCGATGCGGAGCAGCACCACCACGCAAATGCCAAGCGACCAGGTGAACGGTATTTGATAGCAAAGCTCATAGCCGAACGAATCACGGCGGCCATGCCATATGCTGGCGCCCAAAAGCAGACAAGCAATAAACGAAGCCGGCAGTAGCCAACGCGGCAGCGGGCCGTTGAAGTAAACCGACAGGCCTTTGGCCATGAAATGAAAAGCCAGGCAGAAACTGGCAAAGCTGGCCGCATGAAACAGACTGGGCACGGGCCCGGCGCGTACCAGCAATTCGCTGATCGGCGTAAGCGCCCCGGTGGCATAGGTAACGCCGAACCAGCTCACGCCGGGGAATGTGGACGGAATGCGCGCAAGGCCGAAGAACGCGCCGGCAACTAGCAAAGCTATAACAATGTTTGCGGTCAGCGCGAAAACAGCTCCACCCATGGCACCACCGAATCTCTGTTTTTTGCCGAAAGCGCCTCCGCGGCAAATTGCGTGCTTTCCATGCGGTTTGAATAATATAGCCGGAATTATTTTTGGCTCATAAGCCGGGCGGGCAATCGGTGCGCGCGCTTTGCGTCGCGCAAGCTTTGCGTTCGCACACGCCGCGAAGTGCCGAGTCGCCAGATAACAGATTGACTATGCGGCGCCGCGGATTTCAGGGCTGAAAATCATCGGGTGCGTCGGGCTTGTCGGCATCCGGCGCCAGCGCCGCGCGGAATTCGCTTAGTCGCTGCTGATAAGCCTCGGCGTCGCCGTAGCGTATGAATCGCTCATACCTTGCGTGAGTGCCCAGCAGCTTGTGCGCATGCTTGATCGGACACCAGTATTGCTCGGTGCGCGCGGCAATCTCCCTTCCATAGGCAATCACACCGTTCGCATAGGCGCAGTAGGTGCAATTGAATTTCTCGATGAAATTCAAGTAGCCCAGATGCCACCTATCCAACGCGATGTAATCCGAGCGTTTGACTTTCTCGATGCCATATACGGGAAAACAAATCGCCTGGTAGACGAAAAGCCCCATATCGAAAATAAGCAAGGGCACGATCAGGCCGTAGATCACCGGCGCGACCAGAACCGTCGGTGGATGGCTGTTGCGAAACCATTTGAACAAACCGACGTGCGAGGCGCGGTGTGCCACGCGCACTTCGCCGTCGAACTCGACTCGTTTGCCTTTGAAATGATATAAAAGCGGCGCCTCGTTTTCATGCAGTGCCGACTTCAGCTCGTCCTCCAGCGCCTTTATGCGCGCCAGTAACTGGGCAATTTTATCGTTCACAAAACCTCCACGGCCGTCGCCGCATCTGCAGTGGGCCAGCGCGTAATAGTACGCGTCGACGCCCGCTAGAAATACATCGAGGTTGCTTAGGCAAACTTAGCGGCAATCAGCCATATTCTCGATCAAGAGAAGATGCGCATTGAGATCACGTGGGGAGGCTGGAGGCGGGGGTCGGAATCGAACCGGCGTGGACGGCTTTGCAGGCCGCTGCATGACCACTCTGCCACCCCGCCAGGGGTGCAAGATTTGGCCGCCGCCGGCAGGCGCCGTGGAAACGGTCACCAAACGGCAGCCAAACAAAAGGGGAAGCGATGCTTCCCCCGAGGATGGAGCGGGAAACGAGACTCGAACTCGCGACCTCAACCTTGGCAAGGTTGCGCTCTACCAACTGAGCTATTCCCGCATTGAAGCTGTGTGCTTGATCGGGCCCATTGCGCATACCGGCATCGTTCAGTAACGACGTCGGCAATGGCTGCATCTGGAGCGGGAAACGAGACTCGAACTCGCGACCTCAACCTTGGCAAGGTTGCGCTCTACCAACTGAGCTATTCCCGCTTTGGCCCGACTTGCAACGCATCCGATTATTTATGCGGCGGATGCGAGAGCGAGATTATGAAGACGCGGGGTAGTCCGTGTCAAGCCCGACGCTCCGCGCGTCGCGTATTGCGATGCGCCTGCGTGTCGGCGGTGCGCTCGCGGATCTGCGGCCAAGCCAGTTTCATGTAATAAAACATCGACCAGATCGTCAGGATCGCGGCCAGATAAATCAGCCAAGTACCCCAGAAATGCATATCGAGACGCGTGCCCTGCCCGGTCATCCAGGCGTTCAACGGCAATAACGGACGGTTGAACAAGAGCATCGGTATGGCGATCATCTGGCAGACCGTTTTGATCTTGCCCAGGGAATTCACCGCCACGCTCTTCGATGCGCCGATTTGCGCCATCCATTCACGCAGCGCCGAAATGGTGATTTCCCGTCCGACGATCACCAGCGCAATCAAGGCGTTCAGACGCGACAGGTGAACCAGCACCAACAATGCTGCGGTCACCATGAGTTTGTCCGCCACCGGATCGAGGAATGCCCCGAACGCCGAAGTCTGGTCGAGCTTGCGTGCCAGGAAACCGTCGAACCAATCGGTCAGCGCGGCAAGGATGAAAATGACGGATGCGGCGACGTTTTGCTGCGGCGACGTGAGCATGCCCACCGGCAGGTAATAGACGCCGACGATTAGCGGAATCAGCACGATTCGCAGCCACGTCAACAGAATGGGCACATTTAGCGGCATGAGAAAGCAATGGTGAGTGGCTGAAAGGTGCAACCAATTAGACGCATTCTGCCGCGTAGTCCCGGTCTGAACAAGGCGCTTAAAGAGAGGGAGGATGCCGACTGCGCCAATCTAACCCGTTATGGATATTACTGCTCAGTGCAATTGACGATGAATTTGCTCAGCCAGGGCTCGGGAGATGCCTTCGACGCTGGCCAGTTCATCAATGCTGGCGGCGGCAACGCCACGCAAGCCACCAAAACGTGCCAGCAGCCGCTGACGCCGCTTCGCACCAATGCCGTCGAGTTCCTCAAGCCGCGATTTCTGGCGCGTTTTAGCGCGTCTTGCGCGCATGCCGGTAATCGCGAAGCGGTGTGCTTCGTCGCGAATTTGCGCGGCCAACATCAGCGCGGCGCTGTCCTTGCCTAATTCCAGCGGCGCACGGCCGTCCGCGAAAATCAGGGTTTCCAAGCCGACTTTGCGTCCTTCGCCTTTGGCCACGCCGACCAACAATGAAATATCGAGCCCAAGCGTCGCGAAAACCTGACGCGCCATTTCCACCTGTCCGCGGCCGCCGTCGATCAGCACCAAGTGCGGCAACGGCGCTGGCGCCACCGCCGGCGCAGCCGCACCGGCCGTTTCCGCGTCAGGGGCTGGCGCTGGCACCGCGGCGTCAACCGCCTGCGATGCCATGTCGTCCGATCCGAATTCGACGCCCCTGTCTGCTTCCGTTTCCGCTAGCGCAGCCGCGTCGGCCGCGACTTCCGTATCAAGCTGCGTGTCCGTTTCCGCCGATTTCACCATATGCCGCGCGTAACGGCGCATCAGCACCTGGCGCATCGCGGCATAATCGTCGCCCGGCGTAATGCCCGCAATATTGAAACGCCGATATTCAGAAGACTGCATCGCATGATGGTGATAAACCACGCACGAGGCCTGGGTCGCCTCGCCCATCGTATGACTGATATCGAAGCATTCGACGCGGAGATCCTGTAGATCGTCGCATTCGAGGCTGAGCACGTCGACCAGGGCGCGTGTTCGCGCCTGCTGCGAGCCTTGTTCCGCCAGTACTCGCGCCAGCGCCAGTTCGGCGTTCTTGCGCGTCATGGTCAGCCAGACCTTGCGCTCACCCTGCGGCTGTTTCAGCAAGGCGACTTTGTAGCCGACCTGCTCGGCCAGCAAGTCGACCAGCGCGCGATTGATGCCCGGCTGGCCGACGATAAGCAACGGCGGAATGCGATGGCTCAGGTAATGCTGCGCCATGAACGCTTCCAGCACCTCGGTTTCGACTGAACGAAGCGAGTCGCTCGCGGCGACCGCGGAGGCGGGCTCGGACGGCGCCGTCTCGACCGCCGCGAGATGCTCCTCGACGTCAACGGCGCCTTCTACGCCACCGACAACGTCAACACCACCGACAACGTCAACACCCTCGATACCCTCAACACCCTCGATACCTTCAACACCCTCGTTAACCTCAACGCCTTCGGCAACTTCTACGCCCTTACCGCCTGCAGCTCCCTCGGCACCCTCAACGCCCTCGTTACCCTCAACCTCATCATCCAGCGCCAATCCCAATGCCGCTTCCACATGACTGGGAAAATACGCGCGATCCCCCAGATGCCGTCCGCCGCGCACCATTGCCAGATTTACGCAAACCCGGCCGCCCTGCGCCACGACCGCGAGAATATCGACGTCTTTCTCCGACCCGCTTTCCACCACCTGTTGATGCAACACGCGCGACAGGGCGCTCATCTGGTTGCGTACCGCCGCGGCCTGTTCGAAATTCAGCTCGGCGGCCAGCGCCTGCATCTTGGCCTCGAGGTCGCTCATGACCTCGCTCTGACGCCCGGTCAGAAAGCGCGCGGCATTCTCGACGTCCCGATGGTAGTCGTCGCTATTGATCGCGCCCACGCAAGGCGCCGTACAGCGGCTGATCTGGTGCAGCAGGCAGGGCCGCGTACGATTCGAGAACACCGAGTCCTCACAGGTGCGCAACTGAAACACGCGCTGCAGTATCTGGATGCTCTCGCGCACCGCCCATGCACTGGGAAAAGGACCGAAGTACTGATTATCCTTGTCCACCGCGCCGCGGTAATAGGCCATGCGCGGAAACGCATGCCCGGTAATCTTTAGAAACGGATAAGACTTGTCATCACGAAACAGGATGTTGTAGCGCGGCACCAGCGCTTTGATCAGATTGTTTTCCAGCAACAACGCTTCGGCTTCCGAGCGCGTAGCGGTGGTTTCAAGGCGCGCGATGCGTGACACCATCATCGCAATACGCGGCGACAACAGCGTCTTGGTGAAGTAGCTGGACACGCGTTTCTTCAAGTCGCGCGCCTTCCCCACATAGAGCACATTGCCCTGCGCGTCGTAATATCGATACACCCCGGGCAGATGCGGCAATTGCGCAATCTGTTCGCGGATGGTCAACGCAGATGGTTCGGAATCAGTCATTCAAAAATGCGTGGCGCGGCGCCAGGTCGCTTAGTGCGTGGGTAAGAATCAGCCTGGACCCGAAATTCTAGTCCATTTGCAGAACTCACCTTGCCCGACGCGAGTCCGCCTGCCGGCACTGGCGCACCGCGAAGGCTCTGCGTATGCTTGCCGGCATCCGTTCCCCAAGCATCTTATCCATGTCCGCCGCCGCGCATCCCTCTCGTCGTTGCGATATTTTTTGCACGGTCATCGACAACTTCGGCGACGCGGGCGTCTGCTGGCGGCTGGCAAAACAACTGGCGGCCGAATACGGCTGGACAGTGCGTTTATGGATCGACGTACCGACACTGCTCGAACGGCTCGGCGCGCAGCCCCTCGCCAGCGCTCACGGCACCTTCTCCGACGGCGTCGAGATTCTTTCCTGGCAACATCGGCCGCAAGCGGATCACAGCCTTGTCGACGGCCTCGATTACCAGCGACCCTTCTCGGCACGCCCGGCCGAGGTCGTCATCGAGGCGTTCGGCTGCACGCTGCCCGCCTCTTACATCGCCGCCATGTGCGCCGCGCCGCCATTGTGGTTGAACCTTGAATATCTGAGCGCCGAGCCTTGGGTGGCCGATCTTCATCTGCTGGCGTCGCCGCACTCCCGGCTGCCGCTGCGCAAGACCTTTTTTTTCCCCGGGCTGCGTGCCGGCACCGGCGGCGTGTTGAAGGAAGCCGACTTCGACGTTCGGCAACAGGCGTTCACCGGCAACCCCGACGCGGTCCGCGCGTTCTGGCACACGCTCGGGGTTGCAACGCATCTCATGGACGAGCCATCGATCGCCATCTCGCTGTTCGCCTACGACAATCCCGCACTCGACCCGCTGCTAATCGCCTGGCGCGAAGGCGCCGAGAACGTACGGCTTTTCGTGCCCGAAGGCCTGATTTCGCGCCGCATCGCCGCCTTTTTCGGTGTCGAGACGCTCGCCGCGGGCACCAGCGCGCGCGCCGGCCGGTTGATCGCATACGGCCTGCCCTTCGTTGACCAATCTCGCTACGACCAACTGTTGTCATTGTGCGACGTAAATCTGGTGCGCGGCGAAGACTCGTTCGTGCGCGCGCAACTGTGCCGCAAGCCGTTCGCCTGGCATATCTACCCGCAAGAGGACGGCGCGCACCAGCTCAAGCTCGACGCCATGCTCGACTGTTACACCGCGGCCCTGCCCGCGGCCACCCAAGCGGCGACCCGGCGTTTCTGGCACGCCTGGAACGGCATCGGCGATGCCGCCCCCGATTGGGCCGATTGGTGGCGGCATCGGAGCGCGCTCGAACGGCTTGCCCACGCCTGGGCCGAGCAACTCGAGCGCCTCGGGCACCTCGCCGGAAATCTGGTGGAATTCTGCGAAACCCGGTTAAAATAAGCGATTTCGCTGCGAAACAGCATAAATAGCAAGCCCGCAGCCCTCTCTCGTTGGAACGGACGCACAGGAAAGTCTCATGAAAACCGCCCAGGAACTCCGCGCTGGCAACGTGGTAATGATCGGCAACGACCCGATGGTCGTGCAGAAGGCCGAATACAACAAATCGGGCCGCAATTCGGCGGTCGTTAAAATGAAGTTCAGAAACTTGTTGTCGGAAGCGGCACTGGAATCGGTCTACAAGGCCGACGACAAGTTCGACGTAGTGCAGCTCGAGCGCCGTGAAGTCACCTATTCGTATTTTGCCGATCCGATGTATGTATTCATGGATGCGGACTACAACCAATACGAAGTCGGACAGGAAAATATGGGCGATTCGCTCGATTACCTCGAAGACGGCATGGCCTGCGACGTGGTTTTCTACAACGACAAGGCGATCTCGGTCGACTTGCCGACCACCATCGTGCGCGAAATCATCTATACCGAACCCGCGGTGAAAGGCGACACCTCTTCAGGCAAAGTAATGAAGACGGCCAAGCTCGCTACCGGCAAGGAATTGCAAGTACCGCTGTTCTGCAGCATCGGCGACAAGATCGAAATCGATACTCGAACCGGCGAATACCGCAGCCGCGCCTGATATCCGCCAGGCAATGCTCGAAACCGGTCGGCAAAACGCCGACCGGAATAATCCGCACCAGCAAACTTGCCGTCGCACGACGCCGCCTTCGCTTCGTTTCCCGAGCGCTTCCCCGCTCTGCCTGAGGCTTCCGCATTGAAGCCACGGCGCGCCCTCCTTGCAGCACATCCGTCTCACGTCCGCCGCCATTTCGTCGAATCAGTTCCATGCGACGAGTAAAATTTGCTTATCGACGGTCAATTGACCATGCGAAGACCTCGCTTAACCGCCTTCGAGCGCGTTTAAGCGTCACGCGCCATGGGCCTCGCTCGCCGACAGAATGTTCGGCATGACCTTTGCTTATTACAGCTACTCAAAACCCGAATTCATTCAATATTTACGAGGTATTCGATGCTTCATTACGCGCTGGTCTTCTTCGTTATCGCCATCATCGCGGCAGTGTTCGGCTTTACCGGCATTGCGGCTGGCGCAGCATCGATCGCCAAGATCCTGTTCATTATTTTCCTGATATTCGCTGTGGTTTCGCTGTTGGGCGGATTGTTCCGACGTTAATTGCCGGCCCGGGCGCGCGGGCGCGGCTCGCGCGCCGTCCGGTTTATCAAAGTAGTTAAAGAGGCGAGTTCCGCCAATGCCCCACGCTCTGATTATTGAAGACGATCCGAATAGCCTGTCCGGTCTGGCAGCTATTCTTAGTGCCGATGGCTTCTCTGTTGATACGGCAGCGACCCTGGCCGAGGCACGCCAGGCTTTAACGCGCTTCATCCCGGATATCGTGCTGATGGATTTGAACCTGCCCGACGGCAAAGGTCTGGACCTGCTGCAATATCTACCGCTGCAGCCACCCGATGCGGCGGTGCCGGTTATCGTCATGACCGGTAACGCCACCGTTGAAAGCGCAGTCGAAGGTTTGCGCCATGGCATTTGGGATTATCTGATCAAGCCGGTCAGCATTCCCCGCCTGCGCAGTCTGCTGGCGCGCATTCCGCGCCCCTACGAACTCACCGAAGAAGTCCAGACGCTGCGCGCAGCGCTACGCGAGTTGGGCCGCTTCGGTTCGATGGTCGGACGCGCCGACGCGACACAGCGCGTCTACGACGCCATCGAGCGCGTCGCGCCCACCGAGGCAGCAGTATTGGTGGTGGGCGAGCCTGGCAGCGGCAAGGAAACCACGGCGCGCACTATCCACGAAACCAGTCGTCGCAAGAAGGGACCGTTCGTGCCGTTCGACTGCCGTACGGAAAGCACTGGGCGTCCCTTCGCCAGCCTGCTGTTCGGCCAGGAGCGTAATGGTGCCTCCAGCCCGCTTACCATTGACGAACGTGAAACCGGCGTACTGGAACGTGCGGCCGGCGGCACCCTGTTTCTCGAAGAAATTACCGCCTTGCCGATCGAGCAGCAGCAAACGCTGTTGAACGCGGTCAAAGCCCGCGTGTTTCAGCGCATCGGTGGTAGCCAGCCGATCGCCGCCGACTTCCGCTTGATCTGTTCCACCACTGAAGATCCGCGCGACGCCGTGGCGCAGGGCAAGCTGCTGAATGGCTTGCTCGAAGCGCTCGATATGGTCGTGATGCCGCTCCCCAGCCTCAGAGAACGCAGCGAAGATATCCTGCTGCTGGCCGAGTACTTCGTCGAGCAAGCCAATCGGCGCGACGGCGTGCGCAAGCGCCTCGGCGGTTCATCGGTCACTGAATTGGTGGCCGGCGAATGGCCAGGCAATGTCGCCGAGCTGCGCACGCGCGTGGAAGCGGCGCACAGCGCGGCCGAAGAAGTCATCGAAACCCTGGAGATCGGCGAAGACGGCCGCCCGCTCAACGGCGCCGGCAATGGTTCGAACGTGGTGATTGCTGTAGGCACGCCGCTCGCGGTGGTTGAAGAACTGTTGATTCGCACCACGCTCGAGGCGGTCGGCGGCACCCGGCACCGCGCCGCGTCGATCCTCGGCATTAGTCCGAAGACGCTCTATAACAAGCTGCAACGGATGAAAATCGAATAGCGCGGCCGGCAGGCTGCCGCTCGGTTGTCGCAAGGGCTTGCCGTCGCGCCGCGGCGAGAGAATGCGATCACCGCCATACGCGCGCCGCGCCAATCAGCCGAAGGCGACCAGGCCGTCGAAGCAGCGCGTCAGTAGTTCGCAGGCCCGTCGATAGCGCGGATCATCGCGCAGTTCAGTCCAATCCATACCGGGTTCAGCGGGTTTCAATGCCGCGACGCGCTGCGTCCGCGCCACGTCGCCTGGGTCGCGCAATGCCGCCAGCACCTGATCCGCCTTGTCTGGTGCGTTACATACCAACACCATGTCGCATCCCGCATCCAGCGCCAGTTGCGCGCCCTTCACAATGTCGCCGGCGATGCGCGCGCCTTCCATCGACAAGTCGTCGCTGAACACCGCGCCAGTGAAACCCAATTGCTCGCGCAACACGGTCTTCAGCCAGTAATCGGAAAAGCCGGCTGGACGACTGTCCACTTGCGGATAGACCACGTGCGCCGCCATCACCGCCCGCAACGAGAAATCCAGCCCGCCATACGGCTTGAGATCCAGCGCGGCGATCTCATCGAAACCACGTGTGTCGACGGCTGGATCCAGATGGCTGTCTGCCTCGACGAAGCCGTGTCCCGGAAAGTGTTTGCCGCAATTGGCCATGCCGGCCAGCGCGAAGCCATGCGCCAGACTCTTCGCCAACATCGACACCGCAAATGGATCGCGATGCAAGGCCCGGTCGCCGATCGCTCTCGAGCGCTGGTAGTCCAGATCGAGCACCGGCGCGAAGGTCAGATCGACGCCGTGCGCGCGCAGTTCAGCCGCCAGCACGAAGGCGGCGGCCGTTGCGGCGGTGGTGGCCAGCAAAGGATCGCGATCCCAAAGCAGGCCCAGTTCACGCGCCGCGGGCAAACGCGTAAAGCCATCGCCGCGAAAGCGCTGTACCCGACCGCCCTCCTGGTCGACTGCAATCAGTAGATCGGCGCGCAAAGCGTGGATTTCCGAGGTCAATGCCAGCAATTGCTGGCGATCGACGTAATTGCGCGCGAACAGAATCACACCGCCGACCAGCGGATGACCCAGCCGACGTTCGTCATCAGGGGTAAGCCGCGTACCGGGAACATCCAGCATGACAGGACCAGCAGAAGCGGACAGATCGGACATTATTCAGATCGGGAGCGTCAAAGGTTGCTAGGCGGGTAATCAGGCGGAAACGCGTCGGCCAGCTGTTCCGCCACCGCGAAAGCAACCGCCACGTCGTGCTCGTCGGTCAGCGTGATATGCAAGGTCAAGCGCTGCTGTGTCAGCCATTCAGCCAGTTCGCCGCTGGCCACCACGATCGGCCGGCCCTTCGCATCGTTCAGAATCTGCGCCGCGCGCCAGGTCATCGGCCAACGAATCCCTAAGCCGATCGCCTTGGAGACCGCCTCCTTGGCGGCGAAGCGCGTCGCTAGAAATGCGCGTCCGCGTGGCGGATGGCGCGCCGCACGAGACCGGTAGACAGCCAATTCTTCAGGACCGAGAATCTTTTGCGCAAAGCGTTCGCCATGTCGCGCCAACGCCGCATCGATGCGGTCTATCCTCACAATGTCGGTGCCCAGTCCACGGATCACAGCGTCGCCCGCCTGGTCGAGGCAATCCAGCTCGCTGGCGCGACAGCACCCGCCGCGCTGTCGCGATGACCATCCGCCAGCAGGCGCGCCGCGACGATGATTGCCTTCATCTCCCGCACCGCCTGCGCCCATCCGACGAACACCGCGTGGGCCACGATCGCATGGCCGATATTCAATTCGGCAACGCCATCCAACGCGGCAATTGCCTGCACGTTCGCATAATGCAGTCCGTGGCCGGCGTTGACGATCAAGCCACGCACCACGCCAGCATCCACCGCGAGTCGAATGCGCTGCAGTTCGGCTTGCGCGCCCGCATCGTCGGGCTGATCCGCATAGCGTCCGGTATGCAATTCGATCAGCGGTGCGCCGGTTTGACGGGCCGCCTCGATCTGCTCAAGCTCCGGGTCGATAAATAGCGACACGCGAATGCCGGCATCGCTCAATTGGCGAACCGCCGCGCTCACCGCGTTGAACCGGCCCGCCACGTCCAGGCCGCCTTCCGTCGTCAGTTCTTCGCGTTTTTCAGGCACCAGACATACGTCGTGCGGCGTGACCCCGCAAGCAATGTCCAGCATTTCTTGAGTCACCGCGCATTCCAGATTCATACGGGTGATCAGCACACGCCGAATCGCCTGCAGATCCGCGTCGCGGATATGCCGTCTATCTTCGCGTAAATGCAGCGTAATAGTATCGGCGCCCGCATGCTCGGCCTCGACCGCCGCATATACCGGATCGGGATAGAAAGTGCCGCGCGCATTGCGCAAGGTGGCGATGTGGTCGATGTTTACGCCAAGACCGATCGATGGCGAATGCGAAGCAACAATCATAGGTTTTGCAAATCGATAAGGATCTGGCGCGTGAGCAAGGGCGCCCCGTCCAGATAATAGTCGAGCAGGAAACGCATCAGCGCGCGGCTTTGCGTCACGGTGCGCGGGCGCCGATAGTCGTCGCGCTCCATGTCGAGCAGCGTCTGTCCATCGATCGCCGGCCAATGCGCAGGATCGTCGGCTTGCGCCGGGCGCGCACCTTGTTGCGGATCGAACAAGTAGCGCGTTTCGGGGCGCACCGGGCCGCCGCTCAAGCCAAGACGATCGAGCGCCATCGCGTGGCCGGATTCGCGTAGCAATACACGTTCGAACGCGCGCAAGACGCCGATCGGCGCTTCGCCGTCGGCTAGCCGACTCAAGGTTGCGACGTAGTGATCGAACAGCCGCTCGTGCGCATCTTCCCGCGCGCAGAAGCGCAACACCAACTCGTTGACGTAGAACCCGCACAGCAGCGCGTCACCGGCAACCGGTGCCATACCGCCCACCCATTCGGCGCGCGTCAACGTGCGCACTTCGCCTTTTCCCGACCAACTGAGCGCCAGAGGCTGGAAGTGCTGCAGCACCCCGCGCAAGGCCGAATGCGGGCGCTTTGCGCCCTTGGCCACCAGCGGCATGCGCCCGTGACCGCGCGTGAAGACGTCGACGATCAAACTGGTTTCACGATACGGATAGCTGTGCAAGACGAATCCCGGCTCATGCAACACCCGGTGTTCGGCACGGGCTGACTTGCCGGCGCGCAGCCCACGTGTTTCGGGCGCGGCAAGGGAACCGTTGGTTTCGCCGTCAGTTACGACGGCTAAAGAGAGGGATCTGGGCGGCAGCGCAACCTTGCCCGACGACGCGTCGGCAAGCGCCACACTCGCGTCGCCGGCAGCGAGCGTCGAGTCGGTGGTCGAGCGCGCTTTCGCCGCAGGCGTCATTCGTAACCGTAAGCGCGCAGTCCGGCCTCGTTATCGGCCCAGCCGCTTTTGATCTTGACCCAAATCTCTAAATACACCGGGCCGTCGAAGAGCTTTTCCATATCGAGCCGTGCGTCGGTGCCGATTTGTTTGAGCTTTTCGCCCTTCGCGCCGATCAGCATGGCTTTATGGGTATCGCGCCCGACCAACACCGTGGCGAAGATGCGCCGCAGGCGCCCTTCCTGCTCAAATTTCTCGATCAACACGGTACTGGTATAAGGCAATTCGTCGCCGGTCCAGCGGAAGACTTTTTCCCGCACGATCTCGGCGGCAAGAAAGCGTTCACTACGGTCGGTCAACTCATCTTCGCCATAGATAGGCTCGCCTTCCGGCAAGTGGCTGCGCAGAACGTCCAGCATATGTGCGACATCTTCGGCTGCTTTGGCCGAAATAGGCACTATCTCGCGGAAGTTACGTTGCTCGCCCACCTTCTGCAGAAACGGCAACAAGGCATTTTTATCAGATACCCGATCGATCTTGTTCGCCGCTACCACCACCAGCGCTTCCTCCGGGATCAACGACAACACCTGTTCGTCTTCTGGCCCGAATCGCCCCGCTTCCAGCACAAACAGCACCACATCGACTGACGACAACGCGGAACGGACCGTGCGATTCAGCGAGCGATTCAAGGCGCTGGCATGACGAGTCTGAAATCCTGGCGTATCGACGAACACGAATTGGCTGCTGCCTTGCGTGAGAATGCCGGTGATCCGATGCCGGGTAGTTTGCGCTTTGCGCGAGGTGATACTGACTTTTTGGCCAACGAAGGCGTTCATCAGCGTCGACTTGCCGACGTTCGGGCGCCCCACGATGGCGATCGTGCCGCAGTGGAAAGGTGTGCCTGGTGAGGCGTCGGTCGTCTGGGGCTGTTCGGGCTCGTTCACATTTTGTCCGGCAAGGTGGGTAGGCGCGCCGCGTTTGCGGGGGCCAGCAAAAGCGCTCAGCTTTCGGTTCGACGGGTTCGCAGCACCGGTCGCGCGTCCGGGCGCGCTTCGGCGCCCTTTTCCGCTTTCGTATCCGGCGTCGCCTCGGCCTTGAGGTCCGCTTTCGAATCGGCCTTAGAGTCCGCTTTCGAATCCTGCTTTGAATCAGTTTTCGAATCGGCCCTCGATTCACTCTTCGAGTCGACTTTCGCATCGGCCTTGATGCGCAAATCAAGCGCCTGCTGCTCGCCGACCGCCACCGGGCGTTTCGCCGTGGCCATCGCGGCGCGCGGGATTCGTACGCCTTTGGCGCGGCGTGCTGGCGTTAGCGACGGCACACGGGCGACAGCTTCATCCAGGGCCAACTTTGCCGCAGCTTGCTCGGCGGCACGCCGGCTCGCACCGGAGCCGCTGACCTTGATATCGAGCTTGGGCACCGTGCATTCGACTTCGAATTGCTGATTATGCGCCGCGCCGTGCGTGGCGACGACCGAATATTGAGGCAGCGGCAATTGGTGGCCCTGCAAATATTCCTGCAGCAAGGTCTTGGCGTCCTTGCCCAAGGTATTCGGATCGATATGGTCCAGAACCGGCGCATACAGCTTGCCGATCACCCGGTGCGCGGCGTCGAAACCGCCATCCAGGTAGATTGCGCCGAAAATCGCTTCAAGCGTGTCGGCCAGAATTGAAGGGCGGCGGAAACCACCGCTTTTCAGTTCCCCTTCACCAAGGAATAGAAACTCCGAAATCCCCAGGGCTTGCGAAATTTCATAGAGCGACTGCTGTTTCACCAGATTGGCGCGCACTCGCGACAAATCGCCCTCGTCGAGCGAGGCGAAGCGTTTGAACAGCATCGCCGCCACCGCGCAATTGAGGATCGAATCGCCGAGAAACTCCAGGCGCTCGTTGTTCGCCGCACTATGACTGCGGTGCGTCACCGCGCGACGCAGCAACTCCGGGTCGCGAAATTCATAGTGCAGCCGACTTTCCAACTGGCTAAGAGGCATGGCGAAATATGACGTTGAAGCAACAGGCAGCGGCCGCGACGACTCTATGCTCTCGCGCCTTCACCATGCGCCGCGCACGTGTGCGGCTCAGTTAAAACCGCCGA
>JBPBQZ010000117.1:0-19515 GCA_050955105.1 Janthinobacterium lividum
TGATCAAATCGGGCGGCGAGTGGATCAGCTCGGTAGAACTGGAAAAAGCCGCCCTCGGCCATCCCGAGGTAGCGCAGGCAGCCGTGATCGCCGTGCCGCATCGCAAATGGCTGGAGCGCCCCCTGCTGCTGGTGGTGCGCCGCGAAGGTGCCAGCGTCGATGCCGCATCGCTGTTGGCCTTCATGCGACCGCTGATCGCGCGCTGGTGGTTGCCGGACGCGGTGGAATTCGTCGACAGCCTGCCGATGACCGGCGTGGGCAAGCTGGACAAGCGCTCGTTGCGCGCGGCCTACGCCGATTACCGCTTGAACGACGCGGCGCAGCCGAAGGATGCGGCGCGCTAGCGGTCATGACGTAATATGTGCACCCCGCCTCTTTTGGATGCCCGCCGCGGTTTTGCATGCATAGCCCGGCGGACGACATACGGTTAGTTCCTCATGCACATCAGTGAACGTATAAAAATGGAGGCGCAGCGCCTCTTCGCCATTCACGGTCTTGAAGCGGTGACGGTGCGCGATATCGTCGCCGCCGCCGATCTGAAGAATCCCGGCTCGCTGAACTATCACTTCCGCTCGAAGGAAGAATTGATCAGCCAGGTGATTCGCGAAGTGATGGGCGAAGCCAATGCGCTCTGGGGCCAACGGCTGGCCGCGGTGCGTGACGCAGGTGGCCCCCGCGAACTGCGGGACGTGGTGGCTGCGCTGGTGGTATGGCCGCTCTCTCAAAATCCTGACGAACGCAATCCGTACACGGCGCGCTTCCTGTCGAATGTGGTGAACAGCCGCGCCAAGATGCTGAGCACTTTCATTCGCGAACTGAAGTACCAAGAGTACGATCGCGCGCTGCAATACATGAAAGGCTTCCTTAAGCATCTGCCGGAGCCGATCGTCAACCAGCGGCTGATCTTCTTCTATTGGTCACTCACGTCATTCCTGGCGGTTTATGAGACGGTCGCGGAAGGCGGCATCAAGCCGGACTCGGTCTGGAGCCGCGCCGACCCCTTCGCCAATTTCATCAACTCTATGGTGGCCTTGCTGTCGGCGCCGGTCGACGATATTTCGCAGGGCGCCAAGGAGCTTGCTTAGGTCAGTTCACTATCGCAAAAATCCGCCATTTGAGGATAGAACGCGCTGGACGCGGCGATGCCCGCGCATTCAACTAGTCGCGCGTTTTTTTCTTCTCTATACTCGGAGACCTTCATCCTTTCCACCAGGGTGCCATGTCGATACGAGATATGAATTGTGCCGAATTGCGCTTGTTTGGCGATATCGTTGCACGCCTGGAACGGCTCGGACCGGAGCAGAATCCGCGCGAAGAGATCCTTGACGACCTGATGCGCCTGATGCGCGCCGATTTCGCGGTGTCGCGCGTCTATACCCCCCGCATTCGGGATAGCAGCGATCTGCTCTATCGCAATATCGATCCCGAAACGTGCCGACGCTACGATCTCTGGTATCAAGACCGCGATCCGATTACAACGCCCTTACGCAGCAAACGCCGGCCGGCGATGGTCGAGGAGGTCATTGCCTCGAAAGATTTTTATGCGACGGATTTCTACAACGATCTGCTGCGTCCCGAGGGCATGTATTACGGCGTCAATCTTTTCATCTTCGATGGTCAACGTGATCTGGGCGATTTCCGCCTCTGGCGTACCAAGCGCAGCCATGAATTCGAGCAGCGGGAATTGTCGGTGCTCGACGCGCTGCACCCGTTCATGAAGCGCGCGTTGATCACCAGTCAGCAGACCGAAGGTAGCCTGACGCCACGCGAACGCGACGTGACGCGACTGGTGGCCAAGGGTTGCACCGACCGCGAGATTGCCTCGCTGCTCGGCATCGGCTTCGGCACCGTGCGTACGCATTTGAATCAGGCCATGCAGAAACGCAATTGCTCGAATCGCGCCGAGCTTGCGGCCTTGTATGCCGGCCGCAACAGATAAGGCCCGGCGCTACACCCCCACGAATTCCTCCAGCAGCGCCCGGTCTTTGACGACCTGCGGCGGCACCTCTTGGGTGATCACGCCCTTTTGAATCAACAGCACCCGATCCGACAGTGCGGAGATAAAGCCCAGGTTCTGTTCGACCAGCAGCATTGCCATGCCGTAGCGCTGGCGCAGCGCCTGCAGCGTTTCGATCATCTCATCGCGAATCGACGGCTGAATGCCTTCGGTCGGTTCGTCCAGCAGAATGATCTCGGGCTTCGCACATAGGCAGCGCGCAAGCGCCAGCAATTGCTGTTCGCCGCCCGACAGTGCGCCACCGCGGCGCGCTAGCAAACGCTCGAGTCGCGGAAACGCGGTGAGTGTGTCATCGATGATGGCGCGCTCGTCGCGACCGCCGCGGCAACCCATCCGCAAATTCTCATAGACGGATAAATTGGGAAAGATCTCTCGACCCTGTGGCACATAGCCGATGCCGGCGCGCGAACGCGCTTCGGGCGGTAGCTTCTGCACTTCGGCGTTCTTGAAAAACACCTGGCCGCGATGCGCCGGCAAATAGCCCATCAGCGCGCGCAGCAAAGTGCTCTTGCCCATGCCGTTGTGGCCGAGGATGCCGACGAATTCGCCGGCCGCCACGTGCAGGTCGATGCCGGCGAGGATGGGGATGCGGCCATAGCCGGAATGAAGCGCAACGACACGTAGCATCAAGCCTCCTGCTTACCGAGATAGACATCGCGTACGCGCTGGTCCGCCAGCACGGCATGCACATCGTCTTCCATCAGGATCGCGCCCTGGTAGAACACGGTGACCCTGCCGGCGATCATGCGGATGAACTGCATATCGTGTTCGACCACGATCATCGCGTGAGTCCGGGTGATTTCACGGATCAGGTCGGCGGTAAAGCGCACTTCTTCATGCGACATGCCGGCCGCAGGCTCGTCGAGCAGTATCAACTCGGGCTCTTGCGCCAACACCGTGGCGATCTCCACCCATTGTCGCTGACCATGCGCCAGTTGTTCGACGGTGCGCGGACCGATGGCGCCAAGACCGAGCCGCTGCAAAGTAGCCGCCGCGGCGTCGCGGGCCTGTCGCCATGGGTGCGCGCGCGCCGCGCCCAGTGTGACGTTTTCGAGCGCGGTCATGCCGTTAAACAGGTTGGGCACCTGCGTCTTGATACCCACGCCGCGCCGCGCAATCTCGTGCGGCAATGCGCCCGTGATGTCTTCGCCGCGAAAGATGATGCGTCCCGCGCTCGGCTTCAACTGTCCGGTCAACATCTTGAAAAAGGTGCTTTTGCCGGCACCGTTCGGTCCGATCAGGCAGCGCAGCTCTGCCTGCGCGATCGAGAAGTTCACAGCATTGACTGCGGTGACACCGCCGAAACGCATCGACGCGCCGACTGCTTCGATAAGAGGATGGATCATCGTGCCGCGTCCGTTGAGTTGGCCGTATGCGCGACGCCGGTGGCAACTCGCTCGACGGCGGCATCGCTTGAGCGCTGCGCGACGCGACGTCGTCGCCAGTTCGCGTAGCCATCCCGTAATACCGGTATCACGCCTTGCGGCACCAGCAGCACGAACACCAGGAAGATCACGCCGAGCACCAGATTGGCGTCGACGGTCTGCTGCGTGCCGGTAATCGAGATCAGGTACTGGATCGCGAAGGCGCCGAGGATCGGCCCGATCAAGGTGCCGAGGCCGCCCACCATCACATAGATGATGGCCTGCGCCGACAGCGCCAGGCTGAACACCGTGGGACTGATAAAGGCACCCCAGTTGGTGTACAGGCAGCCCGCCAGTCCGGCAATCGCGGCACCGATGACGAAAGTGGCCAACTTGTAGCGGCGCGCATCATAGCCGAGCAGCGTGGCGCGTATCTCATTTTCACGCACGGCTTGCACGACGTGGCCGAAGCGCGTTGCCACCACACGCTTCAAGATCGCGTAGACCACGATCAACAAAGCCGCGGACAGATACCAAAAGCCCTCTGGTGAAATCGCTGCGTCGGCATGGCCCGGCAGATTGATGGGCGGCACGCCGGTGATGCCGTTGAAGCCGCCCAGGCCGGTCGCGCCGATCTGTAGCGAACTGGTGGTGCTGGAATTGAACACGCTGAACAAAATGATGGTGAGGGTCAGCGTCACGATACCGACATAGGCATCGCTGATACGCCCATAGAACATGAAGTAGCCGAGTGCGGCCGCCAGCAGTGCAGGCACCGCTACGGCCAGTGCGATGGCGGCGGTGCTGTCGCCGAAATTGATGGCCGCGACCGCGTAGGTGTAGGCGCCGATGCCCAGGAAGGTGGCCTGCCCGAACGACATGATGCCGCCATAGCCCCAGACAAAACCCTGGCTCAATGCGAACACCGCCATGATCACGCAGACGGTGGCCTGCATCAGGCCGAACGGTGACAACAGCCGCGGCAGTCCCGCCAATATCAAGATACCAAAGCCGATGACGAGCAGCGCCTCGCGCAGTGGTCGAGAGGTTTTCATAGACCACCTTTGAAGAAGCGCCCGGTGATGCCGTTGGGCATCAGGCGGATCGCCAGGATCGCTGCGACCAGCAAAGCCAGGTCGCCGATAACCGGCGTGTAGAAGAAGGAAGTCAGCTCGTTGATAATGCCGAAGCCGGTAGCCGCCAGGCCAGTGCCGGCGATAAACGCAGGACCGCCGCCGACCACGGTGATGAAGGCCTTCGCTACATAGGCGGCGCCGAGCATAGGCGAAACGCCGGACAGCGGCGCGAGCAGGCCGCCGGCCAAGCCCGCCATCGCAGCGCCAAACGCGAAGGTCAGCATGTAGATTTTGGGGGGCGCCACGCCCAGGGCGGCAGCCATGCGGCCGTTCTGCATGGTGGCGCGCATCACCAGCCCAAGTCGCGTCAACCGCAACAGCGCATACCAACCCAACAACGACGCGACCGCCGCGACGATGATCACCACGCCATAGAGGCTGGCTTCGTAGCCACCCAGCGAGAAGCTGCCGAGTGGCGTGTCGATGGCGCGCGGATCATTGCCGAACACCATCGACGCCAGCCCGGAGAGCGCCAAGCTCAAGCCCCAGGTGGCCAGCATCGTGTCGACGATGCGGCCGTACAGCCAGCGAATGATCAAACGCTCGACCACCAGCCCGAGCACGCCTACGCAGAGTGGCGCCACCACCAGGATGGCAATCCACAGGTTCACGCCATGCTGTGCCGCAAGCACTGCCGCGTAAGCACCGAGCATCATGAATTCACCGTGCGCGAGATTGATGACTTTCATCATCCCGAAAATCACGCCGAGCCCGATGCTGATCATGATGAGCGTGGCGATGCTCACCAATACGTTAAAGCTGATTAGAGGCAGCATTCCGATTACTCGCGAAGTCTTGAAATCTACATGACCAGGAATTGCTTGTTGGTGCGAGGGTTCTTGAGCAGATCGCACTCGCCGCCGGAGTCACCCGGCGGCTGCGCCGGGAAGGTCTGCACGATGTTCCACTTGCCGCCACGCGCCTGCGCCAGATAGATATCGCGGATCGTGTGGTGAGTATGCGGATCGACCGTGACCTTGCCCGATGGACCGTCGATCGATAGATTGCTTTCCAGCGCCGCGATCACTTTGTCGCGCTGCACGCTGCCGGCCTGCTTCACCGCGGCGCCCCAGATCATCACCGCTTCATAGGGCGTGGAGATCGACTCGCAGATTTCGGTCTGCGCCGCGCCCTGCCGCTGATGAATGGCGGGGGCGAAGCGGCGGTTCGCCGCGTTGTCCAACGTCTCGAAATAGTTGTAGGCAACCATGATGCCGTCGGTACTCGCTATCGGCATGGTGCGCAACTCGTTGGCCTGCCCGAAGGTGGCGGAAGCGATGGGAATCTTGCGCTTCATGCCGGCGGCTTCCCATTGCCGATAGAAGCCCTGCTGATTGCTGCCCACCAATACCGACACCACCAGATCGGGCGCCGCGCGCTGAATCTTGCTGATCGACGACGAGAAGTTAGTGGCATCCAGCGGGAACAGCTCAGTGCCAATGATCTGGCCGCCCTCTTGTCCGACGTAGTGCGTCACCCATTTCGCCAGGATCTGGCCGTAGTTGTAGTCGGCCGTGACGATGTACACCTTCTTGCCCGACTGCTTCATCGCGAACGGAATCAGCTTGCTGATGGTCTGCATCGGCGTGGTGTCGGTGAGGAAGGTATTGCGATCGCAAACGCCGCCCTCGTATTCGGTATCGTAAAAATACAGGGTCTGGGCGCGGTCGAAGATCGGTCTGATGGCTTCGCGCGATGCCGACGTCACACCGCCGTGCACCACTGCCACCTGGTCCTTCAATACCAGTTGCTGTGCGTATTGCGTGTAGAGCTGCACGTTCGACTGCGCATCGTATTTGATGACCTCGATCTTCTGTCCCAATAAGCCGCCGCTGGCGTTGAGCGTGTCGATCGCCAACTGCATGCCCAGCGACTGGTAATTGCCGGTTTGCGCCAGCGGCCCGGAAAAGTCCGTCAGCAAACCGAATTTGATGGTCTGCGCGGCCGCCGCGCTGCGCACCAGGAACGGTCCGGCGGCGAGGGTGCCGGCCGCAGCCGCACCCATTTTGATGATTTGGCGACGTGATGTCATATTGGTCAGGCTGCCTTGGCCGTGGCGGCAACGACCGACAGCACTTTGTCCGTCGTCATCACGTCTGCAAAATAGGGATAGAGGTTGTTCAGCGTGGCGTTGTGTTCCGCATCGCTTACCGTAGCCGTGCCGTCGCTGACGAAGATGACGTTGTAGCCATACTGATGCGCATCGCGTGCGGTGGATTCGCAGCAGCAGTTGGTGAGCGTACCGGTAATGATAAGCGTCTCGATTTTGCGTTCGGCGAGCAGCGCGGGCAGCGCACAGGTGTTTTGAATAAAGGCGCTGTAGCGCGTCTTGTCGCAAACCCAGTCTTGCGCTTGCACGTCCAGGCCCGCCCACAACTCGAATTCCTTGGAGCCGGACGAGAACGCCTGCTTCACTTGCTGCGCGAACGCCGCGGTGGTGAGGCCGTCATGCTTCGCGCCCCAGCCCATCGGCGAGGCAGCCTCGTATTTGTATTTCAGAAAGGCATTGACGCCGCCGTGTGCGCGCACCGCCCGGCTGATGCGATTGATATTGTCGACAATATCGCGCGCATGCGGCACTTCGACGGTGGCGCCGGGCGCCATGAAGCCCACCTGCATGTCGACAATCACATGCGCGGTGCGCGCAACGTCGATGTCGTCGAAAGCGAAGTCTTTGCTGCGCTTGCCGCGGCCGCGCTCGAACAGCGTGGGAGAAAGTTCGATTTTGTGCATGCTGGCTCCTTGTGGAATGGAGCCGACTGTAGCGGCGCAAAATCGCCAGCGGCATCGACATAAATGTATAGGGGGTGGCCCGCCACCCGGTTTGGGATAAACTGGGCCGCAATAAATATGGAGCCCACTATGGCTGAGGCACAGCAAGCGGAGGCCGTCGTCCCAACGGCCCTGGAATACCCGTTCGCGGCGCCACCCGCGCCGGGCCAGACACTGGAAGTGGCGCCCGGCGTGCTGTGGATTCGCATGCCGATGCCCTCGGCGCTCGACCATATCAATTTGTGGGCCATCGAAGACGGCGCCGGCTGGACCATCGTCGACACCGGCCTGCGCAATGCCAATACCGCCGAAGCCTGGGAGCACCTGTTCAATGGCGCGCTTGGCGGCCGACCCGTCACGCGCGTCATCGTCACGCATATGCATCCGGATCACATCGGCATGGCCGGATGGCTGACGCGCAAGTTCGGCTGTCGCCTGTGGATTACGCGTCTCGAATATATGCAATGCCGGGTACTGGTGGCCGACACCGGTCGGGAGGCGCCGCTCGACGCCGTGAATTTCCTGCGCGGCGCGGGCTGGAGCGAGGTGGCGCTGGAAGGCTATCGAGCACGCTTCGGTAATTTTGGGAAGAACACCTACGCGCTGCCGGACAGCTATCGGCGCCTGAGTGATGGGGAATCGCTGCAGATCGGTGCCCACGAGTGGCGCGTGGTCGTGGGCAATGGTCATTCGCCGGAGCACGCCTGCCTATGGTGCCCGACGCTCAAGCTGTTTATTTCGGGAGATCAGGTGCTGCCGCGCATCTCGTCGAACGTTTCTGTGCATCCGACCGAGCCCGATGCCGATCCAATGCGTGACTGGTACGGGTCGCTGGCGAAGATTGCGATGCAGGTGCCTGACGACGTGCTGGTGCTGCCCGCGCATAACGAGTGCTTCTATGGGCTGCACGCGCGGCTGACGCGCCTGGTAACCGGCCAGGACAAGGCCATGGAACGGCTGCGCGGCGCGTTAGCCAAGGGCCCCTGCCGCGTAATCGACGTGTTCTCCGCGCTATTCAAGCGGCCGATCGTCGAGACCGACGCGCCGCTGATGGGGCTGGCCACCGGCGAAAGCCAAGCGTGCCTGAATCATCTACTTTGGAGCGGCGAAGTAACGCTCGACGTCGATGCGAAGGGTGTGCGCTGGTATCGGATCGGTTCAGCGCACGCACTGCCTGGCTGAACGGTAAGTCTTCGGGGCGTTGCCCCGTGTCCTGCGCCGCTTCGTACATCCGACGGCAAATCGCAGCACTGGCGCGCACCCTCGCGTAGAACTCCTGACGTGCCAGCTTGCGAGTCTTGCTGCGCAATACCTCCCTGTCGATGCTCATGACCCAGCAGCCCACCTGGCGCTGCTGCGGGACGGCGCGCGCTGCCACCTGCCGTTCAAACAATTAGCGCATCACTTCCCCGCCGAGCCGTGATCGGTCTTGCGAGATCGCGTTCGCAGGTTTTGGTTATGGAATGGCTTGAAAACAGCATATCAGAGGCATTTTTCTTTCCGATAACCTCACGGATCAATATCCAACGAGCTCGGGGAGGGCGCCATGTCCAGTGATACATCTGATGTCCAGTCGCACATCATTTCACCCAAGAAAGGTAAATTAGCTGTACTAGATTTATTGGCAATCGTTCACAACCGAGAACCCTTGTATAAAGCGGCAAGAGACACGCAAACGAGAAGGTTGATCGCATTAGCCGTCGCGGTTGTATTAGGCGGCACCGCGTTGCAGGCTGCGGCGCAATCCAGCGTGACTCTGTACGGCGTCGTCGACGACACCATTGCCTATCAAAGCAGCCAAACCACCCTCGGTTCGACTAGCGGAGGCCGCTCCAACGTCAAGCTGTCGCAAGGGGTCGCATACGGCAACCGATTCGGCTTCAAGGGCAGGGAAGATCTAGGCGGTGGCACTGCTGTCGCGTTCCAGTTGGAATCAGGCTTCAATCTCAACACTGGCGCCTCGCTCTATACCGGGTCGATGTTTGGGCGGCAAGCATGGGTCGGGCTGACGAACCCGCATTACGGTACGGTCTCGGTGGGTCGGCAGTATATTTCTTATTTCAACCTGCTTTCTTCATATAGCCCGAACATTTGGCTATCCGGCTTTTACGGCGCCCACCCCGGCGATATCGATGCGCTGGATGTCGGCTATCGCACGAACAATGCTGTCATGTACACGTCACCGAATTGGTACGGTGTGACGATAAGCGCTACCTACGCGCTTGCAGGTGTTCCTGGAAGTATCAACCGGGGTTCGACATGGAGTGGCGCGGTGCGCTATCAGAACGGACCGATCGGCATGTCGGCCGGCATCATGCGCATCAACAACTCAACCTCTGGCGGCGGCGTATTCGGTGCGGAATCAACCACCAGTACCGGTGGCGAGTCCGGCGTATCGGCGCTCACCAACGGCTATCAATGGGCCCAGGGGCAACAGCGGATCGCGGTGGGCGGTGGCTACAAATTCAACGCCAACTGGGACGTGTCGATGACTTACTCGAACGTCCAATACATCCCCGGTCGTAACTCCGGATTCACCGATGCCGCGATCTTCAATACCGCTGGCGCGGTGTTGCACTGGCGTGCCACGCCCGCCTTGAACATAGCAGGCGGGTACGCCTATACCCGCGCCACGCGGGCGAACGGCATCAAGAGCGCGGCACAGTATCAGCAAGTCAGCCTGGCGGAGATCTATTCGGTCTCCAAGCGAACCAATTTTTATGCCACGCAAGCCTTCCAGCGCGCTAACGGCAATACGCTTGGCACGCCGTCAGCCACTGGGGTACAAGCCGCGCAAATCATTGCGACGCCATCCATCGGTGACGGCTTCAGCAGCACGCCGTCTTCGTCCCGCAGCTTGATCGCGGTCGGCGTCGGGATTACCCACTCGTTCTGAGAGCCGAGCGGCTGAGCGGCTGAGTCGGTCCGGTGCTACTGGGCCGCGCTCAGCCGCTCAAACCACCACTTCAAATAGCGCCTCGATCTCGACGGTGACATTGTGCGGCATGGTGGTGACGCCCACCGCGGTGCGGGTATGGGCGCCGCGCTCGCCGAAGACTTCAATCATCAGATCCGACGCACCGTTCACAATTTCGGCGACTTTCCAGAAATCGGGTTCCACCGCGACAAAACCGCGCAGGTTGACGACGGACAAGACGTCATCCAGACCGCGCGGCAAAGCGCTGCGAACCTGTGCCAGTACATTCAGTGCCGACATTCTGGCGGCTTGTTGACCGCCCTGCAGTGTCCATGCACTACCCACTTTGCCTGTATAGCTCAGATTGCCGTCCCAGACTGGCAACTGTCCGGAGACCCAGAGCATATTGCCGACCTTGCGGGTCATCACTATGCGGGCCGAGCGGGGCGCCGGTGCTGCCACCGGAAGCTCAATTCCCAAACGCACCATGCGCTGCTCAGGGCTTTCGATCATCGACTTATCTCCTTGAAGTGAGTCTGGCAATTGTCCTGAATTCAATCTCAGGCTACCTACACTTTTCGTGCGAGGTCCATAACCAAACAGTTCTAGCCCGTCCTGAAATAGTCATGATGGCGAGCGGAAACACGCCCTACCATTAAGACCCACACTAGGAGGTACAGAGCCGATGCTATATATCGTTTATCAGGAAGACCGCGATGAAGGCGCGGCGGAGATCCGGCGCGCCGTGAAGCCCGACCATCTGAAATATCTCGCCACCTTCGAGCACGTTCTCGTGCTTGGCGGCGCGATGCTTGCGGAGGATGGCATCAAGCGAACCGGCAGCGTACTGATTGTGAATTTGCCAGACCTCAAGTCGGCCGAGGAATTCTCAGCCAACGAACCATTTCGCAAGGCCGGCTTGTTCAAGCGCGTCAGCATTACGAGGATGCGCCGCGGACAATGGAATCCTGCTGCCGCGCCCGCCACCGAAGAAGGAAACTAAGCGGCCCCGCGAACCAGCTCGTCGGCCGGGCTATGGTAAAGCTCTGCCGCGGCACGTTTCAGACATTCAATCATGGTTGCGGTGCGGTTCGATAAACCAATCGCCGCATTCGTGATGATGCCCACCGGCAAGGCGGGGTAACCCATATCGATCGGCAACCGCACCAACAAGCTTTGGCGGATGTCGGCAGCAACGATTTGCAACGGTAACGCGGCAACGATATTGCGCTGCATCAGCAGGGCGCGGATCAGCGGAAAAGACACTGTCTCGATGACGCGTTTCGGCGGCTTCAAACCCTCGCGGATAAAGAACAGATTGATCGGTGCTCTGACCACACTGGAAGCATGCGGCATCACCCATTCCTGTTGCTGCAGATCGGCGGGCGTGACACTGGCCTGCGCCGCGAGCGGATTCTGCACCCCGGCAACCAGCACGATCGGCTCGAAATAAAGCGGAGTCTGATTGAGCGGATTAATCTGATTGATCGCGCCGACGTCCGACATGCGGCCGACTACTACGTCGATCTCACCCTCGATCAGACCCGCCAGCAACTTGTCCTTGTTGCCGTCGAACACCGTCACCCGCGCCAGGTCATTGCGCATGTAGAAAATTGACAGCGCGTGCGGCAGCAGTTGCGGCAGCGCCACCATGTAGCTGCCGATCACCAGCGTGCCGCCCGCGCCCTGTTTCAGCGCGGTGAGTTCCTCGGCGGCACGTCTGGACTCAGCGTGCATCGAGCGTGCGTAGCGAATGAAATATTGACCGAATTCGGTCGGTTCGACGCCCTTGACGGTGCGCTCGAACAGCGTCTCGCCTAGCAAGACTTCCAGCTCGCGAATCGTCTTCGATACGGCGGGCTGCGACATGTGCAACAGTTCTGCGGCCTTGGAGATCGAGCCGGAGTCAGCCACGGCTTTAAGCAGTACCAGTTGACGCAGCTTGATCTGGGTGGTCAGGATGCGTTCGATCGAACGTTCGACTGGCATTACCTATTCCTTTAGGATGGTCTCCATTTTTTTCGCAGGCCGTGCATTCATGCACTAGCCAATAGTACTGCGATTCGATCGACATAAATAAAACAGGCGCCTTAAAAAGCTGCCATAACCATTTGGTTTTGGCGCGTCGCCCGATCCGAATATTGCCGGCAATTCGACGATGCTAGTCTCTATCCAACTTACCGATCAGAGAGCGCGTCGTGTTGATTAAATCGTTTGAAATTGAGCATCTGAGCTTGCCCGACGAAGACCCCAATTGGAAGTTTGCTGGCCAGGCTTATCCGACCAACGAAGCCTGTGTATTGACCTTGACTGCCGAGGACGGCACCCAAGGCCTCGGGTACGCCGCAGCGTTCCCACACCTTGCGGCGACCGCTCTGGGCGTTGAAGGGGCATTGCAGCGTATTTGTCCGAAGCTGATCGGCCAGGACGCCATGGCACTCGAAGCCAATTTTGCTAAGGTCGATGCCGCGTTGGTGGGTAACAACCCAGCGAAAGCTGCGATCGACTGCGCGCTCCACGATTTGAAAGCGCGGCTGCTCGAGGTACCGCTCTATGAGTTGCTGGGCGGCAAGACCACCGACAAAATCGCCATCTGCCGGATGCTGGGGTTGAAGACGCCGGACGAAATGGCTGAACGCGCACAACGACTCGCTGATCAAGGCTACGGTTATTTAAAGTTGAAAGTGGGCGGCGAGGTGCGGGAAGACATCGCCCGACTGCGAGCGGTACGCAAACAAGTAGGCGATGCGGTGCGTCTGGTCGCCGATCCGAATCAGTCGTATCGGTCCAAAGACGCCATCGTCTTTGCGCAGCGCGCGGTGGAATTCGATGTCGACATCATCGAGCAACCCGTACGCGCCGAGGACTTGGCGGGCTTACACCATGTGACGCAAATGTCGAGCATCGCCATCGAAGCCGACGAAAGCGCATTCTCGGCGGAATCGACTTACCGTCTCGCCGCGGGGCAATACATCGACGCGGTCAGCCTCAAGGTGCCAAAGATGGGTGGCATACGCGCCGTCCAAACAGCGGCACGGATTTGCGAAGTCGCGCATCTCGGATGTCGGATGGGCGCCAACGTCGGCAGTCAGTTGCTGGCAGCGCATGCGCTGCATCTGGCGGTGAGCCTGCCTAATCTGACCTACGCATGCGAGCTGGCGGAATTTCAAAAGTTATTGAACGATCCCTTCACCGGTCTGGAAGTCAAGGATGGCTACCTTTATCTGCCCGACGGGCCGGGTGTCGGCGTACACCGCTTGTGACCGGACGCGGCCGGGCCTCGGTGGCACGGCCATGCCGCAAACCTCGGGGCAGGTCTCTATCAGCGCGATTTTTCCGCCGTACACCTGCTTGAAACGTTCCCCCACTCTTGCTCCACCAGGAGAGAAGCAGTGACAGAGAGTTTAATCATCACGCAACTTATCAATGGACTGCAGTTCGGGGTCTTGTTGTTTCTGATGGCCGCTGGCTTGACCCTGGTGTTCGGCATTGTCAACTTCGTCAACATGGCGCACGGGTCGTTCTACATGATCGGTGCCTATGTCGGTGCGACCCTCTACAACTTTAGTCATTCCTTTATCCTGGCATTCGTACTGACGATCCCGGCAATGCTGCTCCTTGGGGTAGTGATACAACGCCTGGTGCTGGCCAGTCTGTTTCAAAGGGATCATCTTGACCAGGTACTCGCGACCTTCGGGCTGATTCTGTTCTTCAATGAATTCGCCCGCACGCTCTGGGGGCCCGCGCCCTACTACATCGAGCTGCCCGCCGCGTTGAGCGGTGCTGTGACACTGCTGGGTGTGACTTATCCGTCGTATCGAATCCTGATCGTCGCGGTCGGCCTGATAGTGGCCGCCGCCATCTACTTGATCGTGCACCGTACCCGTTTTGGCATGTTGCTGCGAGCCGGTGCCACCGACGCACCAATGGTCGCCGCGCTGGGCGTCAACATCACCCTGATCAACACATTGATCTTCGGGCTGGGGGCGGTTTTGGCGGGTATCGCAGGCTTGATGGCAGGGCCGATCCTGTCGATCGAACCAGGTATGGGCGATGGCATTTTGATTCTCACGGTCGTGATTATCGTGATCGGCGGCGTCGGCTCGATTCGTGGCGCTTTCTATGCGTCGCTGATCGTCGGCGTGGTTGATACCGTCGGTCGCGTCTCGCTGCCCTTGCTGCTGGAGAGCATCTTCCCGAATAACGTGGCGAGCACTGCCGGGCCCGCCATATCGTCGATGCTGATCTATATCCTCATGGCGGCAGTTCTGGCATTCAAGCCCGCCGGTCTCTTTCCTGTCAAACATGGATAAGCACAGCCCATCGCTACGGCGCGTCAGGCCGTTCAGCTTGCGTTTTTGGATCACAGCCCTGGTGCTGGTTCTATTGGCAGCGGTGCCGGCCTACTCGCAGGCTAATCATCAGCCATTCCTCATTAGCTTCTTTAGCCGGGTGATGATTTTTTCACTCGCCGCGAGCGGCCTCAACCTGATCGTGGGGTTCGGTGGCCTGGTGAGCTTCGGTCATGCCTTGTACATCGGTCTGGGCGCTTATGCGGTGGGCATCTTGTCCGCGAACGGCATTCATGACGGCTCGATTCACCTGGTGGCCGGCATACTCGGCGCGGTCATCGTTGGCACGGTCACCGGTGCCATCTGCCTGCGCGCCACGGGCGTGTCATTCATCATGATCACGCTGGCATTCGCGCAAATGTTTTTCTTCTTGACCTATAGCCTGCAACAGTACGGCGGCGACGACGGCTTGCGGATTGCCGCGCGCAGTCACTTCTCCGGGTTCGATATGGGCCAACCCGCAACCCTATATTGGTTCATCCTCGCCGCCTGCGTGCTGGTCATGCTGCTGGTCTATCGACTCAGTCACGCCCGCTTGGGCATGGTGCTGCGTGGCTGCAAGAGCAACGAGGCACGCATGGTGTCACTGGGCTTCCCGACCTTGCGCTACAAACTCGTGGCCTACGTGATCTCGGCAAATATCTGCATGCTCGCCGGATTTTTCCTTGGCAATCTGACCCAGTTCACCTCGCCTGCGTATCTGTCCTGGAATGTGTCGGGCGATCTGCTGGTCATGACCGTGCTCGGCGGCCTGGGCACGGTTACAGGCCCGGTCATCGGCGCGATCGTGCTGCTGTGCTGCGAGGAGCTTCTGAAGAACTGGACCGTTCACTGGATGGCTTACCTCGGCATTGGCATTGTAGTGATCGCGATCTTCGCCAGGCGCGGCCTGTACGGTTCACTGCCGTCGGGCCAACGGTGACACTGTTCTATAGAGGCCGAAACACATGCTCCTAAGCGCCGAGAATCTGGTTAAAAGTTTTGGTGGATTGACTGCCACCAACCATTGCAGTCTGACGGTCGATCATCTAGAAACGCATTCGATCATCGGACCTAATGGCGCCGGCAAATCCACCTTGGTCAAGCAGCTGACCGGCGAATTAAAGCCGGATTCCGGCCGCATCTTCTTTGATGGCACCGACCTTACCGGGCTCGCCCCATACCGTTGGGCACATTTTGGCATTGGCCGCTCCTATCAGATCACCTCGGTATTCCAGGAGTTCAGCATTATCGAGAATGCGGTGCTCGCAGCGCTTGCGCAGCAAGGCAGCAGCTTCGGCATTTATCGACCGGTATCAGCGGAACAAAAACTGACCGCCATGGCGCGCCAGGCGTTGGCAGCAGTAGACCTTTCCGACGATTGCGAGCGCATCGTCAAGAACATCTCGCATGGTGAGCAACGTCAGCTCGAGTTGGCGATGGCGCTGGTGAACCACCCCAAGCTACTGGTTCTAGACGAGCCACTGGCGGGGATGGGACGCCAGGAAAGCGAAAAAATAAAGTCGTTGCTGTTACGTCTGAAGTCTTCCTATTCGATTCTTTTGATCGAGCACGACATGGATGCCGTGTTCAAGCTGTCGGATCGCATCACTTGCCTGGCCTACGGGAAAGTCGTCTGTTGCGGGACGCCGGATGAGGTACGCAATGCGCCCGAAGTGCGCGTGGCATACCTCGGTGAATCGCCCGATGAGCCAATCCTGGAAACACTCGCACCGCAGGTCTCCAATGACCGATAGCCTGCTGACAATCGATTCGATTACCACCTACTACGGCCGTAGTCAGGCGCTCTTCGGGGTATCGCTCGACGTTCGACCTGGCCAGTGCATTGCCTTGCTGGGGCGCAACGGCATGGGGCGCTCGACCACGGTCAAATCAGTGATGGGCATCACGCCGGCCAAGACGGGCACGATTCGCTTCAATGGGCAGACGATCACTGCCTTGCCGAGCCACGCGATTGCGCGCATGGGTATCGGACTGGTACCCGAGGGCCGCCGGATTTTTGCGACGCTTACGGTGGCTGAGAATCTGCTGTCGACTGCCCGGCCGCCAAAAAAGGATGCAGTTGAAAACTGGACCTTGGAGCGCGTGTATTCAATGTTTCCGCGACTGCGCGAACGTTGCCGCCAGCTTGGCAAGACCCTGTCAGGCGGTGAGCAGCAGATGCTGGCGATCGGCCGCGCTCTGATGACCAACCCGAGCCTGCTGATTCTCGATGAAGCCACTGAAGGACTGGCGCCGATCGTCTGCAAAGAAATTTGGACCACGCTGTCGACCTTGCGCCAAGCGGGGCTGGCAATGATCACCATCGATAAAAACGTCAGCGCGCTGCTGCCGCTTAGCGATCGCCTCTATGTGCTGGAGAAAGGCACCGTCGCGTGGGAGGGGGACAGCCAGGCATTTCGGCTCGCTGAATCGCAATTGCAACCTTATCTGGGCATCTAAGCGTCGCGTGAGCTGGCGCCTCACCGGCGTTTCGAACCAGCTCGCAAAGACTGTAAAAACCTCACACTGTTAAGAGAAATTCATGATTTCATTGTCGATCAAAAAATGCGTAGCCGGTTTGTCCGTGCTTGGATTCATCGGTGCGGTGCAGGCCGCCGATCCAATCAGGATCGGTTTCCTGGGAACCTTGTCTGGATCGCTCGCAGGCATGGGACAGGACCAATACGACGGCTTCATGCTGGCGTTGGCGCAGAAGCACAACGTCCTCGGTGGACGACCCGTCGAGATGTTTCGTGAAGATGATGAACTGAAGCCTGACGTGGGCTTGCAGGCGGCACAGAAACTGATCGAGGAAGATAAGGTCGACATCGTGACTGGTGTGTCTTACTCCAATGTCATGATGGCGATCCACAAGCCGATTACCGATGCCAAAGTATTCTTGATCGGCTCCGCGTCGGGACCATCGCCGATGGCCGGCGCAAGTTGCTCGCCCTATTTCTTTTCAACCTCCTGGCAGAACGACCAGATGAGCGAAGCGATCGCTCAATACGCGAATCAGAAGAAATACGAGCACATCTACGCGATCGGTACGAATTTTCAGGGCTGGAAAGACGCATTGGCCGGCTTCAAGCGCGCGTACACCGGCCAGGTGGTTCGCGATGTCGCGACACAGATGAATCAGCCGGATTACTCGGCCGAGATTGCGCAAATCGCCGCGTTTAAACCCGATGCGGTGTTCGCCTCCTACTCGGGCGGCATGGGCGTGAAGTTCATCAAGCAGTACCAACAAGCCGGCTTGCTGAACAAGATCCCGCTGGTCGTGGTGGCGACGGTGGACGGCTTGACCTTGCCGGCGCTTGGTCAATCCGCGATGGGGGTCATGACTGCGCAGACCTGGTCGCCGGACCTGAAAAATCCTCAAAACCAGCAATTCGTCGCAGCTTTCGAGGCTCGCTACCACCGCATTCCGTCGAACTTCGCCGCGCAGTCCTACGACGCGGCGCAATTACTGGATTCCGCCATCGCCCAGGTCAAGGGCAATATCAATGACAAGGCCGCGTTTCGCAAGGCCTTGCAGGCCGCCGATTTCAAGTCGGTCAGAGGTGAATTCGCGTTCAACACCAATCAGTTTCCGATCGAGGACTTTCATCTTCTGGAAGTCGGTCTCGATAGCAAGGGCCGGGTCAGCATGATCGACAAGGGCGTGCTCCTGACCAATCACAAGGATGCGTTCTATCAGCAATGCAAGATGTGACAGCGTAGCGGCGCTTCCTGGAAAAGCTCGGACATGCAACCGTAAAGAAGGATCTGATGGAACACGATTACATCATTGTAGGAGGCGGATCGGCGGGCTGCGTGCTGGCGCATCGGCTATCGGAAGATCCGGCGTGCCAGGTACTGCTGATCGAAGCAGGCCGCGATTTCTTGCCGGGTCTGGAACCGCCGGATGTCCTCGATAGCTTTCCCTACGCGGTCTACTACTCGCCGGAGCTGCAATGGCCAGGCCTGAATGTGCAGGCGCAGGAACCCAGGCCAGGCGAGTCCGCGCCGCGACGCTTCTACGAACAGGCCAAGGTGATCGGCGGCGGCTCGACGATCAACGGCCAGTTCGCCAATCGCGGCGCGCCGGACGATTACGATGAATGGCAACGACTCGGCGCGCAGGGCTGGGCCTGGGACGACGTGCTGCCATTTTTCTGCAAGCTGGAACGCGATCTGGACTTCACTGGTCCGTGGCATGGCTCAGAAGGCCGTATCCCGGTTCGCAGGATCTTCCCGCATCTCTGGTCCTCCTTCAGCCGCGGCGCCGCCGCCGCACTCGAAGCGCAAGGCTATCGGAATATAGGCGATCAAAACGCAGGCTGGTGCGATGGCTACTTTCCCGCGACCTTCTCAAACGCATACGATCGGCGCGTGTCCGCAGCGGTTGGCTATCTCGACTCCGCGACCCGCACCCGGCCCAATCTGCAAATTCGCTGCAACACCCAGGTGAAGCGACTGCACATGACACAGGAACGTGTGACGGGTGTGGTGCTTGGCATGGGTGGTCAGGAGGAAAGCATCCTGCTGGCGCGGCGGGAAGTCATCGTGACGGCCGGATCGTTGCACTCACCGGCGATTCTGCTGCGCTCTGGAATTGGTCCCGGCGCCGATCTACAGGAACTCGGTATAGCAGTGGTGAAGGACTTGCCGGGGGTAGGTCAGAACTTGCAGGATCACCCGTCGATTGCGGTGTCAGGCTATATCGAGCGCCGGGCGCGTCTGGATGCAGCAATTCGACGCCACATCCATCTGTCTTGCCGGTATACAGCCGATGCCATCGAGCACAAGGTGCCTGGCGACATGTTTTTATGCCCGGTGAACCGTTCGTCCTGGCATGCGGTGGGGCATCGGCTCGGCTCGATCATCACTATCCTGAACAAACCGTTTTCTCGCGGCTACATGAAGCTGGCTTCGCCCGACGCAGAAGTCGAGCCGGATGTGCACTTTCGCCTGCTCACCGATCCACGCGACA
>JBPBQZ010000118.1:0-15399 GCA_050955105.1 Janthinobacterium lividum
GGGCGGCGTCGGTCAACTGGCGGGTACGGTCATCGGCGCCTTCGGACTGGGCATTCTCAGCAAATTGATCGAACCGTTCTGGGGCGCGGTACTCGCGAAGATCGCGGTGCTGGTGCTGATCGTCCTTTTCATTCAGAAGCGTCCGCAGGGTATCTTTGCCCTCAAGGGACGGAGCGCGGAGGCTTAAATGACGACTGCAAGCGATACCCGTGGCGTCGGCGGCCCCCTTACGCCGCCGTCGTCTCAAATTCCTACCGCTCCCGAGGCGGTCCCCGCAAAGCCGGCGCTGGGCTTCTCGCTCGGCCTGCCCGCGCGGCCGCCGCTGCTGTCGCGGCCGGCGTGGATCTTCCTGGTGCTGCTGGTGCTGGTGGTCGGCATCGGCACGCCGGTCTGCGCCTTGGTTCTGCCGGAAAGCCATCCACTGCATCTGTCCGCTTATTCGATGACCTTGGTCGGCAAGCTGATGTGCTACGCGATCTCCGCGCTGGCGCTCGACCTGGTGTGGGGCTACTGCGGCATTCTCAGTCTTGGCCATGGCCTGTTTTTCGCGCTGGGCGGCTATGCGATGGGCATGTATCTGATGCGCGAGATCGGCCACAACGGCGTGTATCAAAGCGCGCTGCCCGATTTCATGGTGTTTTTGAACTGGAAGGAACTACCCTGGTACTGGAAGGGCAGCGAGCACTTCACGGTGGCATTGCTGCTGATGGTGCTGGCGCCCGCGCTGGTCGCCTGGGTGTTCGGCTTCTTCACCTTCCGTTCGCGCGTGAAGGGTGTGTATCTGTCGATCATGACGCAGGCACTGACGTTCGCGGCGATGCTGCTGTTCTTCCGCAATGAAACCGGCTTCGGCGGCAACAACGGCTTCACCGACTTCAAGCGCATTTTGGGATACGGCATTACGCTGCCCGCCACGCGCACGGTGTTGTTCCTCATCACCTTTGCAGTGCTGGTGATCGCCTACCTGGTCTGTCGTGTGATCGTCACGTCGAAGCTGGGCCGCGTCGTCACAGCGATACGCGACGGCGAATCGCGCTTGATGTTTTTGGGATATAGCCCACTCGCCTACAAGCTTTTCATCTGGACCTTCTCCGCGGTGTTGTGCGGCATTGCCGGCGCGCTTTACGTGCCGCAAGTCGGCATCATCAACCCAGGTGAAATGTCGCCGACCAACTCGATCGAAATGGCGATCTGGGTGGCAGTGGGCGGACGTGGCACGCTGATCGGCCCGATCGTCGGCGCCTTCGTCGTGAACGTCGCGAAGAGCGTGTTTACCGCCTACTTCCCCGAATATTGGCTGTTCTTCCTTGGCGCCATTTTCGTGCTGGTGCCGCTGCTGCTGCCGCGCGGCATCATCGGCTCGCTCATCCGTCCGTCGAGGCGCTCATGAATACCGCCACTTCTACGAACCCTCCAGGCACTTCGACACCAGCCGCCATGCTGACCGACGTGCCAGGTATCTTGCCGCCGATTCCGTCCGAAACCAATCTGAGCGGCGCCGTCAGCGGCCTCGGGCATGTGCTGGCGCCGGGCATCGACACCTCGCACGGCACGATTCTCTATCTGGAAGACGTCAACGTCAGCTTCGACGGGTTTCGCGCGCTCAAGTCCCTGAGCCTGTCGGTGGATGCGCTCGAACTGCGCTGCATCATCGGCCCCAACGGCGCGGGCAAGACCACCATGATGGACGTCGTCACCGGCAAGACGCACATCGATTCCGGCAAAGTGTTCCTCGGCCAGACCATCGACCTGAGCAAGCTCTCGGAGCCGGTGATCGCGCGCATCGGCATCGGCCGCAAGTTTCAAAAGCCCACGGTTTTCGAACAGCATCCAGTGTGGGAAAACCTCGAGCTGGCGATGCAGGCCGACAAGCGCTGGTGGCCAAGTCTGCGCGCGCGCCTCGATATTGAAGCGCAGCATCGCATCGAAGAGACCTTGGCGCTGATCGGCCTTGAAGCCGAAGCGTTCGGCAAAGCCGGCGACCTCGCACATGGACAAAAGCAGCGGCTGGAAATCGGCATGCTGCTGATGCAACGACCGCAATTGCTATTGCTCGACGAACCGGCCGCAGGCATGACCGATCACGAAACCATGGAGCTGGCGGAACTCCTGAACGGCTTGCGCGGCACCTGCTCGATGTTGGTGGTGGAACACGATATGGACTTTGTTGCTGCCCTCTCGGGCGACACCGGGCGCGTGACCGTGATGGCAGAAGGTAGCGTGCTGGCAGAAGGCACGTTGGCCGAAGTACAGCGCGACGAACGCGTCATCGAATCCTATCTCGGCCGCTGAGGAACCCATGCTTGAAATCGATGCATTGAATCAGTACTACGGCGGCAGCCACATTCTGCGCAACGTCAAGTTGACGGTGCCCGAGAAGTCGCTGACCGTGCTGCTGGGCCGCAACGGCGTAGGCAAGACCACGCTGTTGCGCTGCCTGATGGGTGTGGTGCCGACGCGTACCGGCAAGATATCCTGGAATGGTCGGGCGCTGGAAGGCCTGCCTTCATATGCGCGCGTGGCCGGCGGCCTGGGCTACGTGCCACAAGGGCGCGACATCTTCGCGCGCCTGACCGTGGAAGAAAACCTCTTTGTCGGTGCCGCCAGCCGCAGCGCGCCAAAGGCGATTCCCGAGCGCATTTATGAGTTGTTCCCGGTATTGCGCGATATGAAGCATCGCCGCGGCGGCGATCTTTCGGGCGGTCAGCAGCAGCAACTGGCGATTGGCCGCGCCTTGATGAGCGAACCCTCGTTACTGATCCTCGATGAACCGACGGAAGGCATCCAGCCGTCGATCATCAGTGAAATCGGCCGCACGCTGCGCCGGCTGGTGGACGAATCGGGCATGACGGTGCTGCTGGTCGAGCAGTATTACGATTTTGCGCGCCAACTGGCCGATCACTATTGGGTGATGCGACGCGGCGAGGTGGTGGCCGGCGGCGTGGGCGCGGACATGGAGAGCCAGGGCGTACGAGAGATGATCGCCGTTTGAAGCCGCTACGCCGTACCCACGCTGTTAAGACGGCTCTGAGGTGCGACGTGGTGCTAGCGACTCACCATCGCGCGCGGTGCGCGGCGCGCTCACGCCAGAGTTCACCGAGGTCTCGCCCATTTGGTTGCGGATGCCCGCCGCCACACCATGGTCGAGGCTCAAGGCATTCCGACGCGCTAGCCCGCGCCCGGCCGGAGCTGGCGCACCGTCAACCTGCGGCTGCAATTGCCGCGCCGTCGACGTGGTAGACGACACCGTTGAGTGCTGCGTGCGCGCAGAGGTGGTCGAGTTCGGTTCATACCCCTGCACGCGCCTGCCAACTATCAAACGGCCCCGTCCAGGCAAACCTGGGATGGATGTCGGGCGCGCCCCTGGATAGTGTGCGTTGGCGATCGGATCATCTTCGGGGCCGTGCTGATCGGCGAAGGACACGTGGCGCGGCGCGGCGGGCACGGCTACGACGTCCGTCTCATGTAGCGCCGCCTCGTTACTCCGATGGGCGTCGTCAGTCGAAGGATGGGTCGCCGGCGGCATATGGGTGGGCTGTGGTGCGACCGGCATGCCATTGACGGTCACCTGGCTGGACTGTTTGGGGACAGACGGCGCGGTCTGGCTGGCCGGCGCCGTCGGCATATTTTCGGCCGCATGGATCGACAAAGCGGTGTCGGTAGGACGGGAACCCGCAACGGGATTGATCATTGAATATCTCCTGTTGAAAAAGCCAAGATGACGAAGTGACGAGACAGGTGGCCCCGAAGGGTGGACGACCGGCTTAACAAGTGCGTTGGCCACTGCATTGGGAAGCAGCGTAGGAGGGGTTTACGGAGTCCAGCTTAAGATCATCGCCGCGCTAATCACGGACGCCCGCGACGTTGAAAGCGCGCCGCCGATTATAAAAACGCTGGGCACGCTTGGTCTCGAAGGCCGTCGCCTTTACCATTGCACTGCGGCGCGAGCTTGCTGTTTACCGGGCCGCCGGGCGCTGTGGCGTACTGCCATCACCTTATGCCTTCACAATCGGGATCGAATTTTGCCAGTGCCTGTCTTGCCGTGGTCTGATACCGCCGCTACGCCGGCCACCCGTCTGGCGGACGCCACCGCCACCACGCATGCAAGCTCTCCCTCGCCGATTGGCCACGCGCCATGCGACACGCCCGACACCGCTCCCGAACGCTCCGGCTGGCCCGCCACGCTCTCGCTCGGTTTCGCGATGCAGCCAACAGGTCGCTCGGCGTTAGTGCGACGGCTGCATGCAGGCCCGCTGCAGGTGCAACGCCCGCTATACCCGGAAGGTCCGCGCATCTGCCACGCGGTTATCGTGCATCCACCCGGCGGCATCGCTGGCGGTGACACACTGGCGATTGACGTGCATGTCGGCGCCGGCGCGCATGCGGTGTTGGCTACCCCGGGCGCGAGCAAGTGGTACAAGGCCAACGGCCGCAGCGCGCGCCAGTCGATCGAGATTCATCTCGCAGACGGCGCACATCTCGATTGGTTGCCGCAAAACAATATCGTGTTCGACCAGGCACAGGTCGAAACCTCGTTCACCCTGCATCTGGCGCCGGGCGCCAGCGCCATCGGCTGGGACGCCACGCAACTAGGGCGGCAAGCGGCGGGTGAGCGCTGGCGCAAAGGCTGGCTGCGCAGCGTGTCGCAGGCGCAGTTCGGCACGCAGAAGCTATGGGCGGAACGCGTGGAACTGACTGCCGACGATCCGCAGCGCCACGGCTTGCATGGGCTGCACGGCTATGCCGCGTTCGGCACGCTGTGGGCGTTCGGCGCCCATTGCACTAGCGAGCTGGCACAAACCCTGGCCGCCAGCTTGCCATTCGACGGCAGCTTGCGCGCGGGCGCCACGGCACTCAGCGAGGGCAGCGACGCCCTGCCCGGCGCCATCATCGTCCGTGTGCTGGGCGATTCGATGCAGGCGGTGCAGGCCTGCCTGGTGCAGGCGTGGACGCTGCTGCGCGAGCCGGTGCTGGGCGTGCCGGCGCAGCCGCTCAGGCTCTGGCGCACCTGAAACACCGCGCCAGCCAACGGCTTCAATATTTTTGATATTCGAAAGGTTCGCCACGCGCCGGTGATACGATCCTTTCTCGAAAATCTGGAAACGCACGCGTGCCTGCATGCATGTTGCGAATCCGACGCGGCCGATGTGACCGACGAAAAATCGAGGGCTGATACGCGCCACGCGATGACAGTCGCCGACGAGACACCATGAAACTGACACCACGCGAAAAAGACAAACTGCTGATCTTCACCGCGGCGCTGCTGGCCGAGCGCCGCAAGGCCCGCGGCCTCAAGCTCAACTATCCGGAAGCAATCGCTTTCATCACCGCCGCGCTGATGGAAGCCGCACGCGACGGCATGACGGTGGCGCAGGTCATGCACTACGGCACCACACTGCTGACGCGCGACGACGTCATGGAAGGCATTCCCGAGATGATTCCCGACATTCAAGCCGAAGCCACTTTCCCTGACGGCACCAAGCTAGTGACCGTTCATCATCCGATTCCCTAAGCCGGCGGAGCACTCATGATTCCAGGCGAAATCATCACGGCGGAAGGCGAGATCGAACTCAACGTCGGACGCGCCACGGTCAGCGTGACGGTAGCGAACACCGGCGACCGACCCGTGCAGATCGGCTCGCATTTCCACTTCAGCGAGGTCAACGCGGCGCTGGTCTTCGACCGGCAGTTGGCGCGTGGCTATCGGCTGAATATTGCCTCGGGCACCGCCGTGCGCTTCGAGCCTGGCCAGGAGCGCACCGTCGAACTGGTAGCGCTCGACGGCGCGCGTGTCGTCTATGGCTTCAATGGCCAGGTCATGGGGCCGCTGTAGGCGCGCCGACCGAATCCCTGCCTCCCGCCTTGCTTCCCGATTATCGCCAGGAACCCCGCTCATGACAGTCAAAATCGGCCGGCGCGCCTATGCCGAAATGTTCGGCCCCACTACGGGCGACCGCGTACGGCTTGCCGACACCGGCCTCTTTATCGAAATAGAAAGCGATCGCACGATTTACGGCGAAGAGGTCAAATTCGGCGGCGGCAAGACGATTCGAGACGGCATGGGACAGTCGCAGCGCGTGGCCGCGGACGTCGTCGATACCGTCATCACGAATGCCGTGATCATTGACCACTGGGGCATCGTCAAGGCCGACATCGGCCTGAAGGGCGGGCGCATTTTCGGTATAGGCAAGGCCGGCAATCCGGACATTCAGCCGGGCGTGACCATTCCTATCGGCCCGGCCACCGAGGTGATCGCCGGCGAAGGCATGCTGGTTACGGCCGGCGGCATCGATACGCACATCCACTTCATCAGCCCGCAGCAGATCGACGAGGCGCTGGCCTCGGGCGTCACGACCATGCTGGGCGGCGGCACGGGCCCCGCCACCGGCACCAACGCCACCACCTGCACGCCTGGCCCCTGGCATCTCGAAAGAATGCTGCAGGCGGCGGAAGGCTGGCCGATGAATCTGGGATTTTTGGGAAAGGGCAATGCCAGCCTGGCGGCACCGCTGACCGAGCAGATAGAAGCCGGCGCGATCGGGCTCAAGTTGCATGAAGACTGGGGCACGACGCCAGCGGCGATCGACTGCTGTCTGTCGGTGGCCGACGCGACCGATACGCAGGTGGCTATCCACACCGATACGCTCAACGAAGCCGGCTTCGTCGAAGCAACGGTGGCCGCCTTCAAGGGCCGCACCATCCACACGTATCACACGGAAGGCGCGGGTGGCGGCCATGCCCCTGATATTCTCAAGGTGTGCGGCGAGCCCAATGTCTTACCCTCGTCCACCAACCCGACGCGGCCTTACACGGTCAACACGCTCGACGAACACCTCGATATGCTGATGGTGTGCCATCACCTCGATCCGTCGATTGCGGAAGACATCGCCTTCGCCGAATCACGCATTCGCCGCGAGACCATCGCCGCCGAAGACATCCTGCACGACCTGGGCGCCTTGTCGATGATCTCATCGGACTCGCAGGCCATGGGCCGTGTCGGCGAAGTCATCATCCGCACCTGGCAGACCGCCGACAAGATGAAAGGCCAGCGTGGCGCGCTGCCCGGCGACGGCGCGCGCAACGATAATTTCCGCATCAAGCGCTATATCGCGAAATACACCATCAACCCGGCCATCACGCACGGCATCTCGCATGAACTCGGCTCGATCGAGCCTGGCAAATGGGCCGATCTGGTGTTGTGGGAACCGGCATTCTTCGGCGTCAAGCCGAGCCTGGTGTTGAAGGGCGGCATGATCGCGCTGGCGCTGATGGGCGACCCGAACGCTTCGATTCCGACACCGCAGCCGGTGCATTATCGTGAGATGTTCGCGACGCGCGGCATTGCGCTCGCGCGCTCGTCGCTCACCTTCATCTCACAGGCCGCCTTCGATGCCGGCGTGCCCGAGCGCTACGAATTGTCGAAGCAGATCGGCGTGATTCGCAATGTGCGCAAGATCGGCAAGCGCAACATGATTCACAACGACTGGCAGCCGACCATCAGCGTCGATCCAGAGACCTACCAGGTGGTGGCCGATGGCGAAGTGCTGGTGTGCGAGCCGGCCAAGGTGCTGCCGATGGCGCAGCGCTATTTCCTTTTTTAGAGACAACGCGGCATGAAGAAAGTCGACAAGTGCCTGCCTGGCGGTGCGCGGCTGGCCAAGGCGCTGGTGGCACGCGCCGCGACCTTGCGCCTGAGCTTCGAGATGCGGCGCAAGAGCCGCTTCGCCGCGGTGCTGGCGGACGGTACCGAGATCGGCGTGGTGTTGCCGCGCGGCACGGTGTTGGCCGATGGCGACGTGCTGGTGGCCGACGATGGCTCGCTGATACGCGTTGCAGCGGCGCCGGAAGCGGTGCTGCAAGTCACGGCCAGCGGCGCGTCGGCGGCCATGGCGCTGCTGCGCGCCGCCTACCATCTTGGTAATCGTCACACGCCGGTGCAGTTGGGCGAGATGGCGCTGCGTCTGGAAGACGATCCGGTGTTGGCCGACATGCTGCAAGGCCTGGGTCTGCATGTCGAGCGCGCCGAGCTGCCGTTTCATCCGGAAGCGGGCGCCTATGGTGGTGGGCATCGACATGGGCATGACGAGAGCTTCGCCGAGGACTACGCGATTGCGCAGCAGGTGTTTGCGGAGCGGCACGGCGCCGCGGCCGGCGATCACGACCACGACCACGATCATGGCCATGACCATCATGGGCACGACCACGACGGACATGGCAGGCACGACAAGCATTCCCACGGACATGAGCACTCGCACGGACACGACCACGGCGAGTCCCACGGTCACTCGCACTCAGATGACCACGACTGAACTGCTGACACTACTGCATCTCGCGTCGCCGGCATTGCCGATCGGCGGTTTCAGTTATTCGCAGGGGCTCGAGGCCGCCATCGATGCCGGCCTGGTCAGCGATGCGGCGAGCGTCGGCACGTGGATCGATTCGGGCCTCGATGTGCTGGCGCATGGTGAGCTGGCGTTTCTTGCACAGCAGTACCGGTACTGGGCTAGCCATGCGATCGAGTCGCTGATCGAGGCAGATGCTTTCTTCTTGGCCTCGCGTGAATCAGGTGAACTGCGCCGTGAAACCGAGCAGATGGGCTGGTCGCTGGTGCAGCTATGCCAGTCATTGGACTGGGGGGATACAGCGCGACGCGCGACGCTGGCTCGCTTCAAACCGATTTCCTTGCCAAGCGCATTCGCCTATGCCGCCTGTGTGCAAGCCGATACGGGCGCGTCCACCAGTCTGGCAATGCCCGCCTTCGAACCGAGTCTGGCTGCTTGCCTGGTGGCCTACGCGTTCAGCTGGACTGAGAACCAAGTGGCGGCTGCCTTGAAAGCGGTACCGCTCGGGCAGGTGGCGGGGCAGCGCGTGCTGTTCGGCGCGCGTGCGGCGATCGATGCAGCGGTAACATGCGCCGTGGCCCGTGCACCGGATACCTTCAACACCTTTTCGCCGCAGCTCGGCGTGTTGAGCGCCCGCCACGAATCTCAATATTCGCGACTGTTCCGCTCTTGACCGCTGTCGATTCAGGCTTCTTCGAAATCTCAATAATGAGTGCCGTATGAACTCTTCCGCATTTCCTGCGGCTGCCAAAGCCGCGGCGCGCACCAAGCAACTTCCGCCCTTGCGCGTCGGCATCGGCGGCCCGGTCGGCTCGGGCAAAACCACGCTCGTTGAAATGCTCTGCAAAGCCATGCGCGAGCGCTACGACCTGGTGGTAGTGACCAACGACATTTATACGAAAGAAGATCAGCGCCTGCTTACAGTCGCCGGTGCGTTACCGGCCGAGCGCATCCTCGGTGTGGAAACCGGTGGTTGTCCGCATACGGCAATTCGCGAAGACGCGTCGATCAATCTCGAAGCGGTCGACCGCATGCTGGGGCGCTTCCCCGATGCGGATATCGTCTTTATCGAATCGGGCGGCGACAATCTGGCCGCCACCTTCAGCCCTGAACTGTCGGATCTGACGCTCTACGTGATCGATGTCGCCGGCGGCGAAAAGATTCCACGCAAAGGCGGCCCGGGCATTACCAAGTCCGACCTGCTGGTCATCAACAAGACCGACCTGGCCCCTTATGTCGGCGCGTCGCTTGAAGTGATGGCCGCCGACGCCGCACGCATGCGCGGCACGCGGCCTTTCGTGATGACCGATCTCAAGCGCCAGGACGGGCTGGCTGAGGTGATTGCGTTTATCGAGAAGCAGGGTTTGCTGGTGAGTTGATAGGCCGGCGCTAACTCAATCCAAGGCCGTGCCGGCCGTCCACAACTCGCGCAATGCGGCTTGAATGCGTCGGGTAGCGCCGCGGTGAGCGGCGGCGAAATCGAGGGCGGCCGCGCCCATGGCCTGGCGTCGCACGGCATCGGTCAATAATGTGGCGGCGCTACTGGCAAGTTCCGCGGCGTTCGCCACGCGCAGCGCGCCACCCGCAGCAATCGCCAGATCGCTGGCCTGCGTGAAATTAAAAGTGTGGGGGCCGACGAGCACCGGCACGCCGATCGCGCACGCTTCGATCAGATTCTGTCCGCCCAAGGGTACGAGGCTGCCGCCGATGAAGGCCACATCGGCCGCACTGAAGTACGCGGCCATCTCGCCCATCGAATCGCCCAACAGCACGTCGGCCGCGGCCAATTGGTCGATCGCGGCATTCGCGGCGTTCGTGTCATCCAAAGCCGTCGACGCCCCCGAAGCCGCGGCGACCGCGGCGCCATCGCCACCGCTATCCTCAAATACCACCGAACGCCGCACCACCCGCCAGCGTCGCTGCTCTGCCAGACGCTGCACTTCATCGAAACGCTGCGGATGGCGCGGCACTAGCAACAGCAGTACTTGCTCGCACCCCGGCTGCTTTCTCAGAGCGGCGAAGGCATCCAGCACCGCCCCCTCTTCACCCTCGCGCGTGCTGGCCGCCACTAATACCGCACGCGGCCCGATACGTTCGCGCCAGGCTCGACCTCGATTCAACAGATACGCCGGCGGCTCGCTATCGAATTTGAGATTGCCGACCACCTCCACCACGCTGGCTCCCAAAGCCGTCAGGCGACTGGCATCGGCGGCGCTTTGCGCCAGCACACGCGAGAACGCAGCGAACACCGCCTGCGCCGCGACGCCGAAACGCGCCGCGCGCCGATATGAGCGCTCCGACATCCGCGCGTTCACCAACGCCACCGGCACGCCGGCGCGCCGGCTTTCGGCCAATAGCGTCGGCCACACCTCGGTTTCCATCAGCGCACAAACGTCAGGACGCTGCCGGTGCAGAAAGCGCCGCACCGCACCCGGCATGTCGTAGGGAAGATAACAACGCTCCACGCGCGCGCCGAACAGCGCTTCGCCGGTCTGGCGCCCACCCGGCGTCATATGCGTGAGCAGCACCCGCGCCGGCGGGTCGCCGCCCAGCAAGGCTTCGATCAAGGGCTGCGCGGCGCGCGTTTCGCCCACCGACACGGCGTGCACCCAGACGCGCGGCGCACCCTCGAGCGGGTCACCCTGCGCCACGTCGATACGCCGCACAAAGCCGAAGCGCTCACCAATGTGCTGCCGGTAACCGGGCTCATGACGGCTGCGCCATAGCAAGCGCAGCACGGCAACCGGCGCGATCACCCACCACGCGGCGCGATAGATCGATCTGGCAAGCGCCACCTTCCACGCGCCACGCCGTGGCGCCGACGTCGCCGCCGCGGTGTCGCTAGTCAAATCAGTGCGCGGCCACGCAGCCGCTCGAGAATCGCCAACGGCGCATGGTCTGGACGAACCATCGCCGCCGCCGGCAGGAACAGCGTCTGTTCGAGCATGAATTGCCCCGTCATCACCGCATGCGAGGTCTGGTCGGAAAAACACACCCAGGTGCTGCCCGGTGGAAAAGGCATACGCTGCTGCGGACACTCGCGCTGATAAGCGGCGTCCGCCTTCATCGCATCGTGCAGACCGAGCATCAGATGGTCGTAGGGTGTGCGGCGCGACTTGGTGATGTGCAAGGCGGCCAGCAATGCGGCACTGCCCGGCAACTGTGGCTTGATGCGCGGCAACAGTCGCTGCGCCATCGCCTCGAATGGCTCGCCGACGCGCCACACGCGTGCTTCGCCAGCGTCGTTGATATTCGTGAATACGCGCAAGATGCGTTCGCCGCGATTCGGTCGTGAGGGGAAAGCGTCGACGTGCAGCCGGCTGTCGTCGGCGCGCCAGGAACTCGCACGGCCCTCGACCCGGTGCAGGCGCAGGCTGGCGGGCGCCGCGCGCAAATGTCCCCGGTAGGCGGGCAACAGCGTATCGACCAACTCGCCCGCGTAGGCTGTGAAGCGGGTAATCAAGTTCTGCACGGCGGCGCGGTCGGCGCGCGCATCGCGTGGCTTTGGCATGGCACCCGCATTCGCCAGAGGCGGCGCGGCGGGCGCTTCGGCGCGTAATCCCACCAGTAATCCATTCGGGGACAGGCTGATGTTTTTGCGACGCGGATCCGCCAGCGCAGGATCGAGCAGCGCGCGCTCGGCAGGCAGCAGGGAGAAGCCCGCAACCGGGAAATACAACACTTTGCCGGCTTCCAGTGCCGCCACCGCATCGGCGCGCTGAGCGGCGAACGAGGCGGCTTCGGCGGGCGCGGGAAATTCTAGGATTTGCGATTCGGTCATGGCTTCCGAGAGAACGCATCGCAATGCTGATCGCATGGATCGCATAGCCAATTGGGGTGGCCAGCTCGCGCTGAACGAGGCAGCCGGCAGATTGTACAACGGTGTAAACCGAGCGTCCGGGGCGCCGGTCGAGGCGCTCAGCGGTTCACAGCAGTCCGAAGCCCGTCAACGCGCGCTTGACCTCGCTCACGGCAGGCGGCCCGCCGCCCAGTCCCAAATTGACAATACGCGGCGACCAGTAGCCGCCGGTACGCCATGCGGTAGGCAAGTTGTACAACTCTATGGTCGGTCGGCCGAGTGCCGCGGCAATGTGAATCAGGCCCGTGTCGACCCCCACGCACGCCGCCGCACCGTCGAGCAAACCTACCACGGCCGGCAGCGACAACTTGGGCGGCACGATGGCGGCTTGGCCGAAGTCGCGTGCCAGACGCTCGCTGACCTCACGTTCGGCTTCGCTGCCCCATGGCAATACGATCGACGCACCGCGCCGCACCAGTGCCTGCCCTAATTCGTTCCATGCAGCGTCCGGCCATTGCTTATCCGCACGTGAGGTAGCGTGGATCAATACGACGTAGGGCAGCGGCAGGTTCAGCGCAAGCTCGGCCATGGCACGGCTGGCGGCCCGCGTATCGATAGCGAATTCGGGCAGCGTCAGCAGTTTGTCGACGGTCTCGGTGCCGCCGGACAAAGCCGCCGGCGCCGACGGCGTGCTGGGCGTGCTGACCGACGCGGCATGCCGGTCGACCGGTTGGCCGGCAACCAGCGCCAAGGCCGCTTCGACCAACTGACGCGAGCGTTCGACCACGTGCGTGCGACGCGGAATCGGCACCCGCACGTCGTAGAAGAAGCGCACCGGCCATTCGTAGCCAGCGCCATCCGTGCGATTCGCCAATCCCACTACTTTGCCGCGTGCACGCGAGGCCAGCCAGGCGGTTTTCAGCAGGCCCTGGCAATCGATCACCAGATCGTAGGTTTGCGCACGCAAAGCGCGCTTGAATGCGCGGCTTTCGGCTAGCGTTTTCAGGGCCAGCGGATATTTGCGCCAGCGTCGCAATGCGCAGGGAATAACACGATGCACGCCGTGCACCAAGGCCACCAGGCTGACGAAGGCTTCTTCGACCACCCAGTCGATCTGCGCCTCGGGATGCGCGCGCAGGATATCGGCGACTACCGGCATGTTATGCACGACGTCGCCGAGTGACGACACTCTGACAATCAAGACTTTCAAAAGGGCTATCTGCTGAATGGCTGCAAGGACGCTTGCGGGAACCCGGAATTCTAACCTTCGGGGCCGCCGAGCGTTCGCCCGATCTGACGACCGCAGCCGTCAGTGGCAGAAGAAGCACACATCGATGGACTAAAAACGTCTGGCCAGAAATGCCGGCTAGGTGGCTGTAGCGGCAACCGTTGTCGGCGCGCCAAGATCGAAAAAGCTGGTGGCCTGCAAATCCAGCACCACGTCGGCGCTCTGGTTGAGCAACTCCCAGCGCCAACGCAGAATGCCCAGATCAGGCTTGGAATTGCCGCGGCGCACATCCAGTACGGTGGCGCGCCAAGTCAGCGCGTCGCCGGGGCGCACCGGCTTCGGCCATTTCACATAGTCGAGGCCGGGCGAACCGAACGATTCCGAGCCGACTAACGCGCCTTCGTAAGCCAGCCGCATCGCCAGCGCGCAGGTGTGCCAGCCGCTGGCGATCAGTCCCGACCACCGACCGAGCGCCGCGCGCTCCGGGTCGCAGTGAAACCACTGCGGATCGAAGCGTGAGGCAAAGTCGACGATTTCCGTTTCGCTGACAAGCAACGGACCTGCCTCGATCTGCTGGCCGTTCTGGAACTCCGCAAATTTCATCTTGTTGCGGCTCCGTACACGGCTAGTAGGTTTCCAAGTGCAAGCGGCCTTCGCGCTTCAGCGTTTGCCACAGCCCATCCCAAGGCATGCCATTCGCGTCGGCGATCTCCTTCAACACCTGCAATACGCCCTCTTCCATGCCCTTCAAGCCGCAGACATAGATGTAGGAGTTTTCCTCACGCAGCAATGCGGCGATGTCAGTGGCGCGCTCGCGCATCGCATCCTGCACATAACGCTTCGGTTGCCCGGGCGTGCGCGAGAAAGCCAGCGTGGTGTCGATAAAGTCCTTCGGCAGATTCACCAGCGGGCCGAAGTACGGCAACTCGGCCTGCGTGCGCGCGCCGAAGAACAGCATCAACTTGCCGGTAGCGCCCTTCATGCGACGACGCCGACGGTACTCGGTCATCGCACGCATCGGCGCTGAACCAGTGCCGGTACAGATCATCAGCAAGTGCGAATTCGGATGATTCGGCATCAGGAAAGTGTTGCCGAACGGGCCGATCACGTCGACCACATCGCCCTTTTTGAGATCGCACAGATAGTTCGAGCAAACGCCGTCGACCGCGTTGCCCTGATAGTCGGCACTCACTCGCTTAACCGTCAACGAGACGTTGTTGTAACCCTTGCGCTCGCCATCGCGCGGACTGGCAATCGAATACTGGCGCGCGTGGTGGTTGCGACCTTCAGGCGTGCCGCCGGGCGGCAAAATGCCCAGCGACTGGCCTTCCAGCACCGGGAACGGCAGCTTGCCGAAATCCAGCACGATATGGTGGATGTCGCTTTCGGTCGACGCGTCGGTCAAACGATAGTTACCGCCAACCGTGGCCTTCACCGGCGACTTGTGCGTGTACAGATTGACGTAAGGCTTCGCGGCCGACCAAGGCGGCATGGTCGAGCCGCGCACGGTATCGACGTCGATACCAGTGGCTTCCGGCTTCGCCGTGTCGGCGCTCACGCCTGGTTCGGTTACACCGGCTTCCGCGGGCGAACTCGGCACCGCACCTTGGGCAGGCAGTTCGTCCCAGGTGAACTGCTCTTCCAGGCTGTAGGCGTTGACCTTGATGACGTCGCGCCAATTGTCGATGGCGCCCGTCGGGCACGGCGAAATACACGCCATGCAGCCGTTGCAGACATCGGAACGTACGACGTAATTGTTGTCGTCGTGGGTAATCGCATCGATCGGGCAGCTCTCTTCGCACGTATTGCAGCGAATGCAGACTTCCGGATCGATCAAATGCTGCTTCAGAACTTCATTGGGAACCGGGCCATTCATGGCTGTCTCCAAAATAATACGTAGCGTGGCGCGGGTGCGCGCCGTGGGGCGGACGCACGCACCCTACCATCAAGCGGCGACGGCGGCGCGCCCCCCTTTGGCATCGAGGAACGGGCCGCCGCACACCGCCGGCACTACCAAAAGCTTAGTTGAA
>JBPBQZ010000119.1:0-14762 GCA_050955105.1 Janthinobacterium lividum
GGACGGCACGACGACTTCGAACTTGTCGGCGCCGAACTCACGCAGCGCCAGGTACGCCTCGTTTTCCCAGGCGATCAGCACATCGCCTTGGCCGCGCTGAACGAAGCTGGTGGTCGCCCCACGTGCGCCGGAATCGAGCACGCCCGCGTTGCCATAAACCTTGCCGACGAACGCTGCCGCCTTGGTCGCATCACCGCCGTTGTGGTGCAGCCCGTACGCGTAAGCGGCGAGGAAATTCCAGCGTGCACCGCCAGACGTCTTCGGATTAGGCGTGATCACCGAGATACCCGGCCGCGCCAGATCGTTCCAATCGTGAATGCCCTTCGGATTGCCCTTCCTTACCAGCAGCACGATCGTCGACGTGTAAGGCGCCGAATTGTCCGGCAAACGCTTTTGCCAGTTCGCGTCGATCAGCCCCTTTGACGCGATCGCGTCGATGTCGTAGGACAAGGCCAACGTCACGACGTCGGCCTGCAGGCCGTCGATAACCGAACGCGCCTGCCCACCCGAGCCACCGTGCGATTGCCGGAAGGAAATCGTTTCGCCGGTCTCTTGCTTCCAGTGCTTCCCAAACGCCTGATTGAAATCCTGATAAAGCTCGCGGGTCGGATCATACGATACATTCAGCAAGGTCGTGTCGGCATGAGCCAGACCGACCGATGCCAGCGAAGCCGTCGCGAGCAGCGCAACGGCCCCGCGACGTGCCCACTGAGCCCAATGTAACGGCAAGCTTCCGGCTTTTTTCATCGTCAACCCCTCTTATTAAAACCGCTATTGATGGCGGCTGGGAGTCTATCGAATGGTCTACATTATTAAAAATAATTGATTCTTATGTTTTTATTTCTTTTTACTCTGACATCGGCTGAACAGGCCATTGCGTTTTGTGAAGGACTGTATAAAGATACAGTTCCTGTGCGTCCATACAGTACTCGCAATGCAAAAGCTCACTGATCGTCAGCAACAAGTGTTCGACCTGATCCATCGAGCCATCCAGCGCACCGGCTTCCCGCCGACCCGTGCGGAAATTGCGGCCGAGCTGGGCTTCAGTTCCGCAAATTCGGCTGAAGAGCACCTGCGCGCATTGGCACGCAAGGGCGTCATCGAGCTGGCGCGCGGCGCTTCTCGTGGTATCCGCCTGAAAATCCCCGAACACGAAACGCAGCAGGCCGAGCTGGCGCTGCCCGGCATCCGCCAGCTGAACCTGCCCTTGATCGGGCGGGTGGCGGCGGGTAGTCCAATTCTCGCGCAGGAACATATCTCCAGGCATTACGCCTGCGACCCGTCCATGTTCGCCGCCGCGCCTGACTACCTGCTGCAAGTCCGGGGCATGAGTATGCGCGACGCCGGTATTCTCGATGGCGATCTGCTCGCCGTGCAACGGCATCAAAGCGCGCGCAACGGCCAGGTCGTCGTGGCTCGCATCGGCGATGAAGTCACGGTCAAGCGCTTTCGGCAACGCGACGGCGACATCGAGTTGATTGCAGAGAACCCCGATTACTCAAACATCATCGTCGACGCTGGCAGTCCCGAATTTGCCCTCGAAGGCATCGCGGTCGGCCTGATTCGTCCCCACGCACTTTGAAGAGGTTTCGCATGAGCGCATCCTTTCGTGTTTCCAAGCCTTCTGCCCGCGCACGCCGCGAACGTCGGCAAGCCGGCCTTGGCCATTCCGCCAGTTGCCAAACGCGGCGCAGTGAATCGTCGATGCTGCCGCAGGAAAAAGTTGTCGGTGGATGGATGGAGGTATTACTCCGGGCCTGTGCCGCGTGGGGACGCACGCATGCGGAGACACCCGTCGGTCGCCGCGTCGACTCGTCATTGCGCTGGCTCGAACGCCGCTTGCATCGGGCGCCGTTCGGCGCCGCACGGCGGTCGATACGACATCGTTACCAATCGGTGCGGCCGTTGCCGAACGAGGGCTTGGTGAAGCGTCCGGCAGCGCACGAACCGATCAGGCGCCAGCCCTTATCTTCGCCGGTGGCCGCTAAGCGCGACGCGGTCGTGACAGCCCGGCCCGAGCCAGTCAGCAGAACCGTTCGCATATATTCGAGTCCGTCACGGGTTATCTGGGTCGGTCGCATCGATGAGATTTGCTCGCTGATCGAGCGGCGTATTGCCGAAGAGCAAGCACGTTCCGGCTCCTGAGAACAACAAAAAGAAGGATTCTGTTGGATCGAAGCGACAGCGAATATCGGCGCGGCAATGGTGAATTTCTATAATAATCACGACCGATCGTAATTATCCTGAAGCCGGTCATCCTGGAGAGACCGATGAAACGTCTGCTTTCTTTCGATCCGCGCGGAGGACCGTGGGTGGCCAGAACGCTTTATGTTTTGCTCTCGCTACTGATGATTTCGAGCAGCATCATCAACTTGATGCGCGGCGACTACGTTACTGGGCTGGTTATCCTGGTTTTCGGCCTGCTGCTCGTGCGGCTGCTTGCGGAACTGGTCATCGCCGTGTTCCGCGTCGAGGCGAGTTTGCAATCCATTCAGCAGATGCTTGCGGCCCAGGCCGACAATAGTTCGAAGCCGAGCAGCGTGCCGCTGACAGGCACTCGGGATCTGGTACTGACGCCATCGACGACCGCGCCCGATACCACCTTATCGGCGGCCGGCCAGCCCTGAGAGCCAGCGGCCTCGCGTTTGGCATCGACGCCGGATGGACACTGCATGGATGGCGTTGAGGCAACGTTGCAGCAATCAAACTCGGCGCCCGCTTAGTCAGACGCCGTCCAATAGCTTATCGATGTGTGCACGCGCCATCCGCTCCGCCAGTTGCAGCGCCTCCTCCTCGGTCGCGAAGCGATTTTCGTCGCCCAACTCCACCAGAGCTTCGAAGGTCCGCCGATCGTCCGGACCGCGCGCAATGCTCACGGCTCCGACATACGAGGGCCCCGCACCGTCGCCGTCTGGTGCAGGCGTCAAGCGCGCCGAGATGCTGATGAAGTAGCCGCGATAAGGGCCCGAAACCTTTTCCGACATAGGCGCTCCTATGAACAGTCGATTGTTTGCATTATCCCATTGCGGCGCCTCGGCATTTGCTTGAGCGCAGCCAAATCGGAACCGGCGAAAATCAGCGGCTAAGGTTATGCTCGGAGGCAAGCATCGCAGCGGCAATTTACTTTCGACTATGAAAGGCTATGAACAAATATTTGCTGAACAATACGCCGGTATCGGAACATGATGCTGCGTCCGCCTGGCTTGCCTATACGGCCAAGACGCCGATCGACATGCCGCAGGCAATCAATCTCTGGGAAGACGCCGCAACCATCGAAGGTGCAGCGAGCCGCGAAAAGATCGCTGCAGCCGGTATCGTGATTCAGTTGGAAGAAGGCAAAAAGCACGTACCGGAACCAGACGACCGTACCTGAAGTGAATCAAAGATCCCTTGATAGAAACGTTTGATATGCGCCGCAACGGAGGAACAAAAAGGTGAGCATGATTAAAGTCGTCGCCCTCGCATGCTGTTTGTGCGCATTGAGCGCTTGCGCCACCCGCACCTCGTCCAAACTCATCAACCTGCCGGACGGACAGAGTGGTTTCGCGCTGAATTGCAGCGGTAGCGACGCAAGTTCCAGTTGGGCCGATTGCTATCGGTCAGCCGGCAATGCATGTGGTCCGGCAGGCTATGACATCGTCTCTAAAGACGGCGATGAAGGGGGCACGACAGGAGGCTCGGTCAATGGCTTGTTTTCGGCGAACGTGCGCAATCGCGCGATGATTGTCCGCTGTCATTGACCGAGCTAGTGTGGCGTCGCAGATTGCACCGCTTTGCTCGGGAAACCGGACGCCAGCGTTCCGCGGGTTCGTCATTCTGCTCACGCGCACCGCGAAGCAGCAAGATGACCAATATACAAACCACAAGCTGGCCAAACACGGCGTAAGCCAAGATCAACATTTCGCGCTCTTCGGGTTGGACTAGAAAACTTAGCAGTCGCTTCCGGCACGCTCAATAAGAGACTTCTTATTTCACCCGGCGATTTGTTAACTAATGGCCATCTTCAGTGCCCACTCATCTTCGAGAACATCTGTAGAACCACCACGCCGGCGATGATCAGGCCCAAGCCTAGCAGTGCCGGCAAATCAGGAACCTGGCGGAACAGGACGATGCCGACGACCGTAATCAAGACGATGCCGAGACCAGACCAGATCGCATAGGCGATGCCGACCGGTATCTGTTTGAGGGTTAAGGACAGCAGAAAGAAAGAGCATCCGTAGCCGAGCACAACCAGCACGTCGAAGCCTATTTTCGAAAAACCGTTGGAAGCCCGCAAGGCCGACGTGGCGATGACTTCGGTCACGATAGCAATGCCTAGCAGAATATAAGGATTCATTTACCGGCCGGAAGAATTAACCAATTCAAGCGCATTCGAACGAATTCAAACGGCCTGTTGCAGACGCGGCGAGTGTACCGCATCGCTCACAGCGGTCATCAGACGATGACAAGCACCCATAGCGCTTCGACAACCGTTGCGGCTGTCGCGCTGGCGCTGACCCGCGCCGAAGGTCGGCGATCGGATGGTAAACTTCGGTGCATTCTGATTTTCGTCCCAAATGACCCTCGCTGCCCCCCTCTCCCGCCGCCTGTGCGTGGCCCCGATGCTGGACTGGACCGATAGACATTGTCGGTTCTTCCATCGTTTGCTCGCGCCGCACGCTTGGCTATACACCGAGATGATCACGACCGGTGCGCTGCGCTTCGGCGATGCGGCACGTTATCTCGATTTCAGCGGCGACGAGCATCCGCTCGCCTTGCAACTAGGCGGTAGTGAACCCGATGAATTGGCGGAGTGCGCGAAGCTCGCCGAAAAGTGGGGCTATGACGAGGTCAACCTGAACTGCGGTTGTCCGTCCGAGCGCGTGCAGCGCGGTGCCTTTGGCGCTTGCCTGATGCGCGAACCGGAGCTGGTTGCCGATTGCGTGCGCGCGATGACCGACGCTGTCTCGATACCCGTCACCGTCAAGCATCGCATCGGACTGGATCGAGAAGACGACTATGGCTTCGTGCGGGATTTCGTCGGCACGGTAGCCGAAGCCGGCTGTCAAACCTTCATCGTGCACGCACGCAACGCGGTGTTGAAAGGCCTTAGCCCGAAACAAAATCGCGATGTTCCGCCTCTCAAATACGAAACCGCCTACGTCTTGAAACGCGACTTTCCATCGCTCGAAATCATCGTCAACGGCGGCATCACCACGATCGAGGCTATCGACACGCATCTGCTCAAGGCGGATGGCGTGATGCTCGGACGACAGGCTTATCACGACCCATGGATCCTCGCGCTGGCCGAGCATCACTTGTTCGGCGAGGCCGCCGAACCGGCGCAACTGACGCGCGCGGATGTTGAAGCCGCGATGGCAGACTACGCGAGCCGTCAGTTGGCTAGCGGCGCGGCCTTGCCGGCCATCACGCGTCATGTGCTGGGGCTGCATCGCGGACTGTCGGGGGCGCGGCATTGGCGCCGCGTCTTGTCCGACACGCGTCGCCTGCTGGCCGTCGAGCCCGATCAAGTCGCTGAAGTCTTCGCTATGGCGCGCGATGCAGCGGCCGGATTGCCTGTTGCTGCGTGATTCGATAGCGCCAAAAACCGCTCTTCGATTAGCAAAACAGAAAATCAACAAAGCCGCTGGCAAAAGCCGAGGCAAGTTTGTATAATCGCGTCTCTTCGATGCATCGCGCCGATTACTTGGCGATTCACGATGCGCCGTCGTCACTGGTGGCCGTAGCTCAGCTGGTAGAGTCCTGGATTGTGATTCCAGTCGTCGTGGGTTCGAGTCCCATCGGCCACCCCAAAAATATCAGTCAGTTGCAGCCAAGCTACTTAATTCGCCTTATTTGGCGCGATAGTTGGCGGCGAAACTTGCGTTTGATCGGTGAGAGATTCGGGTCGCTGTATTGCCAGACTTTCGTGTAAGTGCCTTCGGATGAATCTTTGTCGAGCGACCACAAATTCGACTCGCTCAAAAACGGATCGGCGATCGGAATCTTCCCTTTCAAACCATACTGCACCCACTGCTTCAGAAAATTATTGAGATCGGTACCCGAGAAACTCACCGCCAATTCGAAAAGCGGGTAACACTCGTTTGTCACGGTAGTGAGCAGGTATAAACGAAACGCCCCGCCACGGACGCAGGCATTGACGGCGGGTAATTTGGCTCTTAATTTCGATATTACTTGAAATATAGAAATTAACGGTCTAACGTTCGGCTATGGACCCAAATCTGGTTGTACGCGCCCTGAGCGCGCTCGCTCATGAGTCGCGCCTCGCGATCTTCCGCCTGTTGGTTGTGGCCGGCCCCGACGGTATGGCTGCGGGTGCAATCGCTCAGCAGTTGGGACTTTCCCCTTCGAGCCTCTCATTCCACCTAAAAGATCTGTCGCATGCAGAACTGGCGACGCCGCGACAGGAAGGGCGATTCGTCATCTATACCGCTAACTTCGACGTCATGACGGGGCTGATCGGTTTTCTCATTGAAAATTGCTGCGCGGGCGCTGCCTGCCGCGTCAGCGATCTTGCAAATTGCCGCGGAGACGAAGGCTTGCTGCAGTCCCGCTAAATCCGTGGTCCTTATTACCCACCGCGCATGAGCAACGATGCGTGGTCATTTTGCGGAACACGTCGATGAGTAGCGTCGAAGCGGCGGGCCGCGCGGCACGCCCGGCAATCGGATTTTTCGAGCGTTATCTGACGGTCTGGGTGGCGCTTTGTATCGTCGGCGGCATCGTACTTGGGCAGATGCTTCCGGGGCTCTTTTACGCCGTCGGCCGCATGGAAGTGGCGCAGGTCAATTTGCCGGTCGGCGTATTGATCTGGGTCATGATTATTCCGATGCTGGTGAAGATCGATTTTGCGGCCATGACCCAGGTCAAAAGCCATTGGCGCGGTATCGGCGTAACGCTGTTCGTGAATTGGTTCGTCAAGCCATTTTCAATGGCATTGCTCGGCTGGCTCTTTATCCGCCATGTGTTTGCCTTGTGGTTGCCTGCCGATCAGCTCGACAGTTATATCGCCGGTTTGATTCTGCTGGCCGCGGCGCCATGTACAGCGATGGTGTTTGTCTGGGCGCAGCTATGCAAAGGTGATCCCTACTTCACTCTGTCGCAGGTCGCGTTGAACGATACGATCATGATCGTGGCGTTTGCGCCGCTGGTCGCGCTGCTGCTTGGCCTCTCGGCCATCAGCGTGCCGTGGAACACGCTGATCATCTCCGTCGGACTTTACATCATCATTCCCGTCATTCTTGCGCAGGTGCTGCGCAAGCGGCTGCTTGCCGGAGGCGCGGCTCATTTCCAGCGGGCTATTGTGCGTCTCGGCCCGTATTCGATCTGCGCGCTACTGGCGACGCTGGTGTTGCTGTTCGCGTTTCAAGGTCAAGCCATCGTCCGGGAACCGCTGGTTATCGCGATGTTGGCGGTCCCGATCCTGATTCAGGTGCTTTTCAATTCCGGCCTCGCGTATCTGCTCAATCGACGGCTGGGCGTTGCGCACTGCGTGGCGGGACCATCGAGCCTGATCGGCGCGAGCAATTTTTTCGAACTCGCGGTAGCCACCGCGATCAGCTTATTCGGCTTCCGGTCCGGCGCGGCGCTCGCGACGGTGGTTGGTGTGCTGATTGAAGTGCCCGTCATGCTCCTGGTCGTCGGCGTGGTGAATCGATCGCAGCACTGGTACGAAGCAAACGACCGCATTAAAAGACAAAGCCTATGAGCGTCACGATTTATCACAACCCTGATTGCGGCAGGGCGTAGCGACATGTTGACAACCTAGAAACAACAAACCCGGCTCAAGGCCGGGTTCGTGTTATTTGACATTGCAGCAACGTGTACTGAACTTTTTCTCAGATCGTTCTAATTGAGAAAAGCTGCACCTTGAACGAACAGCTGAACATACTTATGGTATTGCCATGAGAGAATGGCCCCGCAGCCGATTCCACTCACATGCACTCCTGTTCAGCCTCCGTCCATTGTCAATGACCATCCGCTCTTCCGACTCGCCTCTGCGCCGCGGCACAACGCGGAATGTCGCTTCGCCCGAGTCGGCACCCGCTTCCGAATTCCGTGCGCTGCGTAAGTCGCGCACCTTCGAAGAAATTACCAACCAAGTTCGCGAGATGCTATTCGGCGGCTCGCTCAAGCCTGGCGACCGACTGCCGGCAGAACGTGAATTGTCTCAAATACTTGGCATCGGCAGGCCGGCGCTGCGGGAAGCTTTGCGTGCACTCGAAGCCAACGGCTTGATCGTCCTGCGGATGGGAAAGAGTGGCGGTGCATTTATTTCGAGTGGCAAGCCAAGTGTCGTGTCCGACAATATGTCGGACCTGCTGCGGCTGGGAAATGTCTCGATAGCCGAACTGTTCGAAGCGCGGGTCTGGATTCAAAGCGCACTGGCAAGTGCGGCATGTACGCGTGCCACCGACGCCGACATTAAAGCGCTTCGCGAAAATGTGGTGCTAGGTGAGATGCATCATGCGGCGGGCCGAGCCGCCGAACGCATTTCGGCAAATATCGAATTCCATAATATTTTGGCGAACGCGACGCACAATTCGGTAGCAGTCATGGTCATCCGAGGGCTGACCGACGGATTGCGAAATTTGATCCGGCAGGTCGGTTCCGATCCGGCGCCTACGCTATTCAAAGACCGCCGCGCACTGCTTGCCGCGCTGGAAGCACGTGACGAGAAAGCCGCCGGAAAGGCCATGGCCAGGTTGCTGAAGACGACGATGCAAACCTACCAACGACTCGCCGAGCAGCAAGCATCACAGACCGATGTCACGGTTAAAGTACCACCCGCCAAACGCGCCGCGCGGAAATCTGCCGCACGCAAAAACGCGAAAAGCTCCTAGCAGGCAACCGTCATATCCCACCGCTTTTGTTTGACGGGAAATTCGCACTTGTTATAATGGCCTTACCATAAGATTTTGCAGATTCACCGATGGGCGCGGCTCACGAATCCGAGGTTTTGTAATTTTATGGTCTTACCATAAGCATTATCGATCCGAACATTCGCTTTGAGAGGCGCATCGACATAGATGGCATCGCCGCGCATTTTGGAAGCAGGCGCTCAAATCAGCGTTCGATGTCACGTCGAAGGCATTGAACTGCGCTCGATACAAGACAGGAGACGTTGTTATGACTCTCGAAGCACGCATTGCAAGCGCCCACTATGTCGACAATGGATGGCTCGATCGCCATGTCGAAGCGGCGCTAGAACCAGAATTGCCGATTGTCGATCCGCATCACCATCTGTGGCAGTTCCGGCCGGAATATCAGGTTTATATGCTCGATGACCTGCTTGCCGACTATAAAAAAGGCGGCCACAACATCAAGGCCACGGTCTTTACCGAATGCAGAACCATGTACTCGGTCGACGCCGAGGAAGCGTTTAAACCGGTCGGCGAGGTCGAATTCGCTAATGGCGTGGCGGCACTGAGCGCGAGTGGCGGGCTAGGAGCGTTGCGGCTATGCGCCGGCATCATCGGCTATGCCGATCTGCGCTCACCGCAGATCAGAAAAGTGCTGGAGGCCATGCAGGCCCGAGCTCCGGAGCGATTCCGAGGCATTCGGCAAATCGCCTATTTTCATGCTGATCCGGCGATGCCGCAGGCACCGCAGCGCGTGCCAGAAAAGCTTTTATACGATAGCGCGTTCCGGCGCGGGCTTTCGCATTTCGAGGAGCTCGGGCTGAGTTTCGACATCGCCGTCAACCACACCCAACTGCAGGATGCGATCGATCTGGCGGACGCGTTTCCTAACGTCACAATGATTCTGAATCATATGGGGGGGCGGCTCGCGCACGGCATGTATGCCGATCGACAAGAGGAAGTGCGCGAAACCTGGACGCGCAAGATTTTCGAGATCGCCAAGCGCCCGAACGTGGTGCTGAAGATTGGTGGGATCGGCAAGAAGAATGGCGGCTTTAACTTTCATCTTAGAGATACGCCGCCCAGCTCGGAACAGCTTGCCGACGCCTGGCGCCCCTATTTCGATACATGCATAGAAGCCTTCGGCCCACATCGCGCCATGCTGGAAAGCAACTTTCCGATCGACAAAACAGGCTGCAGTTACGCGGTGGTCTGGAACACATTCAAGCGCCTGACCGCCGCTCTGAGCCGTGATGAAAGAACCTCTCTGTTCTCGGAATGCGCGACGCAGACATATCGGTTGCCGATTGAAATTCTTGACCGTTGAACTGTGGGTAGACAATGAAACCGCTTTCCGAACTCCTGGTGGTGGATCTGACGCAGAATCTTTCAGGTCCTTATTGCACCATGCTGCTGGCCGATGCCGGCGCCCAAGTGATCAAGGTTGAACGGCCGGGCGGCGATCCCTCCCGTGAGATGAGCCCGTTCGTGCAAGGCATGTCGGCTTATTTCATGTCGATCAATCGCAATAAGAAGTCGATCGTGCTTGACCTGACCCAGCACGACGATCTGCAAGTGCTTCACAAGCTACTGAAGAACGCGGACGTATTGGTAGAGAATTTCAAGCCGGGCACGATGGAGAAGCTCGGGCTAAGCTGGGACAGCTTGCATGAGAAATTTCCACGGCTGACGCTGGCGTCGATTTCAGGATTCGGCCAAAACGGACCCTATCGACGCCTTCCTGCCTTCGACATGGTAGTGCAGGCGATGGGCGGCATCATGTCACTGACGGGCCAGCCCGATGCGCCGCCGGTGCGCGTTGGCGTATCGGTGGGCGATCTCGCGGCCGGCATTTTCGCGGTGATCGGCGTGCAGTCCGCCATCATCCAACGGCACTTAAGCGGGCTAGGCAGCCGCGTCGATATCTCGATGCTCGATTGCCAGGTGGCATTGCTTGAAAATGCAATTTCAAGATATCAGGCAACGGGTGTAGTGCCGGGGCCTTTGGGCGCACGCCATCCCACGTCCACGCCATTCGGGCTGTTCTCGTGCGCCGACGGGTCCCTTGCGATCACTGCACCCTCCGATGCGTTGTTCCCAAAATTATGCGTGGCGATCGGCCACCCCGAATTGGCGTTGGACGAACGCTTTGCCACCCGCCCCGCGCGCCTTGCAAATCGCGATAGCCTTGAACGCATACTCGAAGACATCTTGAAAACCCGCAAGGTCGCCGACTGGATGCCCAAGCTCACTGAAGCGGGTGTGCCATTCGGCAAGCTCAACGACATGGCCGATTTGATCGACGATCCGCAACTGGCCGCGCGCAACATGCTGGTCGAGCTGCGCGACGATGAGGGACGGGTATTAAAGGTTCCGGGCAATCCCGTAAAAATCGGCGCCCTAGTCGACGAAGCCTTCGGCTTCCCGCCTCAGCTCGATCAGCATCGTGCCGAGATATTGCAATCCATCGCAGCGGATTGACCGGGGCTCCTTTTGGCGCCGTAGCGCCTTGGCCGCCTTGAAACCATTTCAGGATCACGCATGAATACTGAACCAATCGAGTCCGGCGCGCCGCTGCTGGAAATCGGCGAGCGCATCGCCACCATTACCTTGCGCCGACCGGAAGTCAGCAACCGACTGGAAGCCAGCGACCTGGTCGAGTTGATCGAGCATATCGAGCAGGTTAATGCCAGCGACGCCCTGGTATTGCGCTGGCGTGCGCTGGGCAAATATTTCTGCAGTGGATTCAACATAAACAAGCTGGGCGTTGCCAAGTCGGTGAATTTCGAGGACGTGGCGCGCGCCATCGAAAACTGCCGAGCGATCACCATTGCGGTGCTGCAAGGCGGAATTTTCGGGGGCGCCACCGATTTGGCGCTGCGCTGTGATTTCAGAATAGCTTCTACTAACGCGCAGCTGCACGTGCCGGCGGTGCGTCTCGGTGCGCACTTCAATCTCAGCGCATTGCAGCGTTTCAGTTCTCGGCTTGGCATCGACAATGCCAAGCGGATTCTACTGGCCGCCGAGAAATTCGACGCGCAAGCGATGAAAGACTGTGGCTATGCAACCGCGCTGGTCGCGCCCGACGCGCTGCACGATTATGTTCAAAGCATGAGCGAACAGTTCGCCAGCAGCGCACCATTGCCACTACTGTCGATGAAAAAGCATTTGAATCGTATCGCCGCCAATACGCTGGATGTCGACGAATTCAGCGTGGACTTTAATAAGGCCTTCCATTCCACCGACGCGCAAGAAGGCAGGGTGGCCTGGCAAGAGCGCCGGCCGCCCCGCTTCACCGGAAACTGAGATAAGCCGGCGGCGTCATGCCTGACGAATAGCGTTTTTTGCGGGTCCTATAAAAAAATCGAGGGGAGACACTCATGCACTCAGACGTTCATTCGAGCCGCCTGCGCACGGCCATGGCTGGGCTGAAATTACGCACGCTCACGTGTGCGGGCACCGTGCTGCTGGGCATGCTGGCGGTGGCGCCGCGTCTGGCCACCGCGCAAGACCAATCGCCTGTGAAGATCGGCATGGTGCTGGCGAAGCAAGGCGTATTCGCGGAGATCGGTCGTGACAGCGCACGCGGCGCCATGATGGCGGTCGTCGAGAGCGGCTCGAAGGTTGACGGTCGGCCGGTGCAGCTAATTTGGTATGACGATCCCGACCCTCAAACCGCACAGCAAAATACCTCTAAGCTGATCGATTCGGAAAAGGTCGTGGCAATCATTGGAGGCCTCAACAGCGCGTCGGCGCTAGCCGAAGCATCGGTCGTGAAGCGGGAAAAAATCCCCCTTGTGGTGATTGCCGGTGCGACTGCCGCGATTACCGGAAAATCGTGTAATCGCTATACGTTCCGCACTTATCCAAGCGTTGCCGTGACCTCACGAGCGATCGTACCGGGGTTGATGACAAACGGTAAGCGCTGGTATTTCCTCGCGCCCAACTATGCGGCGGGGCAAGAAGCCTATGCCGGCATGCGATCGCAGTTCGACAAGCTTGGCGGCACCGAGGTCGGCTATGACAAGCTGCCGCTTGGTACCAACGATTTCAGCAGTTTCATTTTAAAGATAAGGGAAACGCATCCTGATGTGGTGGCCTATGCGCTGACCGGTCTGGATATCGACAACTTCCTGAAGCAATGGGCGCAATACGGGATGAAGGGCAAAGTTCCGGTGGGCAATCCTTTCGTCAGTGAATCGTCGCTGTGGCCGCTCGACAAAGATGCGCTCACCGGCACCACCGCCATGGTCTGGCAATACTCCGATCCAAAGAATTCACTCGCGGAAAAAACCTTCACCGCAAGCTATCGTAAAAAATACGATGTACCGCCGTCGCTAAATGCCTGGGCTGGCTGGAAATCCATGCATGCGATTCTCGATGCCATCGGCGCAGGCAAATCCACCGACGCCGCATCGATCGTGCGTCAATTGGAAACCATCAAATGGCAGGACCACGGCTTTCCCAGTTATTACCGCAGTTGGGATCACCAATTCGTCCATCCCTTATTAATCGTCGAAGCCCGCGCACCAAAAACGGATAAGTGGGACGTTGTCGAGATCCGCCAGACGCTGCCCGCCGCTGGCGGCGATGTTGACGCGCTGTTCGGCTCGCGAGCCGAGGTCGGATGCCATATGGACGAGTTGTAGGAAACCTCAATAGCACCACGCACGCCAACCTCGGGTTAAACGCAAAACCGATCAGCGCTGCCCGGCTACAGCGAAATATGCGCTCCGCCATTCACGCCAATATGCTGATCGGTGACGTAGCTCGCGGCATCCGACAATAGAAACGCCACCGGACGAGCAAGCTCTTCGGGTTCTGCGAAGTAGCCCAAGGCAATCTGCGAGAGGATCTAGTCGCGGAATTTCTCGCCGCACGACCCCGGTCATCGGCGTAATGACGGTACTGAAGGCGACCGAATTTACGCGCGCCACCATGTGCTTACCGACCGCCTGCATGAATAGGAAAGGGTCGGTCATATGCACACTGATGACGTCGTTCATTGCTGCACGGTCACCTTCTCGATCATTGCTGGTCTGATGATGTACGTTATTGACGAGACCGTGCGCGGCGCGCGAGCACAGATGAATGCGCTGCTGCTAAATTTGAATATTGCTTTGGAGGAGGATCGAGCTCATGCTCGGAAGCTTTTATTCGAGATCCTTGGTTAGGTTCGAATTGAACTTCGTGATACGGAGGTTTGGGCCCGTTTTCAATCCGGCCAACTGGAAACGCTTGTTTCCAATGGGTTGAAAATGGGGGTTGCGGGGCTGGATTCGTGCGTTATCGCCCCATTCGCCTTCTGTGACTTATCGTGCTTTTTTACACAGGCGACAGCAACGGCCGCATTAAGCGAAAAGCCTAGGTGGATCGGCCGAAACGCCCCAATTATAAATGACCAGTTCTGACCTTTCCGGCTCCCGACCACCGCCGCCCCGCAGCCACACGCTCGCATTGCCGAGGCGAAGGCATCTACACGCCGGTAGTCGAGCACGTTAACGAGAAGTCGCTGACTGACACCCCAGTGCTTTTGTACCCGAACTGCCGACATTATCCTAATGTTGTGATGGAGAACCGAAAGACTCAATCGCAGCCCGAAAATCTACCGGCACAGTATTCCCGAGAGAATTAGTCAAAGTGAATCCCGTTGGAGCGACAGCAAAGCTCGCGATGCCCCCAGAGAATGCACGTAGCGTTGTATCGATGGAGAGTGGTTGCGTTACAGCCGCGCCCACCACGTAGCTGTTTCGAAGCGGCGAACAAAGTGTGAGCACGTTCCCAGATTTCGTCTTGACTACATATCGATCTGAGCTATTGATCAATATGATTGACCCAGGTCCATACAACAAGCCTGAAGATACGGTTATCCCTAAGTCGCCCGAGCTAGCGGCCGCGCTG
>JBPBQZ010000120.1:0-11157 GCA_050955105.1 Janthinobacterium lividum
ATCGCGCTGACCGGCGCGTTGCACTCGATCGGCAGCAAGGGCCAGCCGCCCGCGATTCCGCTGAACCTGGTGGGCGACTTCGGCGGTGGTGGCCTGTACCTGGCGTTCGGCATGGTCTGCGCATTGTTCGAGACGCAGCGCTCGGGCAAAGGTCAGGTGGTCGATGCGGCGATGGTCGACGGTGCGGCGTCGTTGATGACCTATATGCTGGCGAAGCGCGCCGCGGGCGCCTGGAGCGACGTTCGTGGCGAAAATGGCCTGGACGGCGCGTCGCCCTGGTATGCGGTTTATGAGACGAGCGATGCGCAGTACATCAGCGTGGCGGCGGCTGAGCCGAAGTTTTATGCGGAGCTACTGCGTCTGACGCAACTCGACCGAGAGAATCTGCCGAGCCGCAACGACCGCGCCAACTGGCCCGCATTGCGCGAACGCTTCAAGACAGTGTTCGCCTCCAAGACCCGCGCCGCCTGGTGTGAGTTGATGGAAGGCAGCGACGTCTGCTTCGCGCCGGTACTGAGCATTCCGGAGGCGATTGCGCATCCGCATAATCAGCAACGCAAGACCTTCATTGACGTCGGGGGCATCGTGCAACCGGCCCCCGCACCGCGCTTCAGCCGCACAGTACCGAATACGCCTACCCTGGCGGAGGCCGCTGGCGCGGATGCGGAAGGGGCCTTGCAGGCCTGGGGCTTCGATCAAGAAGAGGTTGGAGCACTGCGTCGTAGCGGCGCGATCCTATAACTCGGCATCAGCTTGACTAGAGCGAACGCATCGCGGGCGCCGCGCGACCATGCGCGGCGCGGCGCTCGATCACTGCTGCGGCGCGCCAATACTTTTATTACGTAGTCCTTTCAATATTCGGTTTTGGTCACGATACGACGCGCTTGCGCTCCGTGTCATGCCAGCGCGCGCGCCGCAATACCCCACATTTCTCCAAGCGACACGAATAACCCAGTCGCATCATGAGCACAGCACCGGTGTTCCATCAGCCGCCGATCTGTAATAAAATCACCAAATTGCATAGCGAATTGATAATTCGCTTGTGGCGCAGCGTCGCCTGAGGTAGATTTTTAGCCGGTGTCGGGGCAGTAGTGCGTTCGGACTGCTCCTTCATCTCATAAAAAATCTTCGGAGACATGCCGTGCCCTCTTCTCATATTTCACCGCTGCCGATTGCCGATGGGGCAATCGAGGCCGCAGTCAGCAAAAAACTGCTATGGCATTTCACAACCTTTCTTTTCTTTCTATTCATTGCGGCAGGTCTTGACCGCAGCAATGTCAGTTTCGCCGCGCTCACTATGAACCGCAGCCTGGGCTTCGATCCAAGCGTGTTCGGCACCGGCGCCGGGCTATTTTTCGTGGGCTATTGCCTGTTCGGCGTGCCCAGCAATCTGATTCTCGAAAAGCTCGGCTCGCGCCGCTGGCTATCGATCATCACGATTGTTTGGGCGCTGATTTCCGCGTCCACCGCGTTCGTGCACACGCCAACGCAGTTCTACGTGGTGCGCATGCTGCTGGGACTGGCGGAGGCTGGTGTCGGTCCAGGTGTAGTGCTGATGATCACCTACTGGTCACCCAAGAAGCTGCATGCGCGTTTTCTGGCGGTGGCGGGTATTGCCTCGCTGATCATCGCCATGGTCAATGCGCCGGTGTCGGCACAAATTCTCGTGCACCTGAATGGTCCGCTGGGTTTGCAGAGCTGGCAATGGCTATTCCTGATCGAGGCCGTGCCGGCGATCGTCATGGGCATCGTCATACTGCTGTGGGTAGCCCCCAAGCCGCAAGACGCGAAATGGCTGACGCCGGAGGAAAAACAATGGCTGATAGCGACCATCGAAAGCGAGCGCAGCGGCTCGGACACCTCGCATGGCCTGACAATTGGCCGCACCTTGATAAAACCGCGCGTGATGATTTTCTGCGCCATCTACTTCTTTCAGGTGATGGCGTATGTGGGACTGCAGATGTGGACGCCGCTGATCGTGCAATCGCATGGTCTTGGCACCACGCAGATCGGCTGGACCTTGGGCCTCGCGAACGCCATTAGTGCGATCGGCGTGATCTGGTGGAGCCGTCGCTCGGACCGCACCGGCGAGCGCAAGTGGCATCTGATTATTCCCTTGCTGGCGAGCGCCATCGGCCTGATCGCCGCTGGCAATACCAGCAGCATTCCAATACTGCTGGTCAGTCTGACCATTGCCCTGTGGGGCGGCTGGTGCTCGGTGACGATCTTCATGACGATTCCCACCGCCTATCTAACAGGCGCCGCCGCAGCCGCGGGATTGGCATTCATCCAGGCGATCGGCAATATCGGCGGCTTCGTCAGCCCCACCGTGATCGGTTGGGTGCGCAAGACATCCGGCTCATTCGCGGGCGGCCTTTATACGATTGCATTCGTCATGCTGCTGGCCACGCTACTGTCTTTCATCGTATTCGCGAAAGGACCGGCCAAGACTGATGCCGAGGCTGTGCGACACCCGGTGTGAGAGGCACCCCGGGCAGCCTCAGCCGCGCGTCGCCCGGGCGGCTTGCGCTGGTACGCCCACATTCTCAACGCTTTATTGGCCTTTTTAAGGATCTTCAATGCGTACCAAAATGACCGAGATGTTCGGCCTCGATGCCCCGATCTTCGCGTTCTCGCATTGCCGCGACGTGGTGGTCGAAGCAACCCGCGCCGGCGGCATGGGGGTGCTGGGCACCACCCGCATATCGCCCGAAGAATTGGAAATGGAATTGAAATGGATCGACGACCATACGGGCGGGCGCCCCTATGGGGTGGATCTGGCGCTGCCTGCCAAGCTCGGTGCCGTTTCGCCCATGTCGGAGCGCGCCAACGTATTGCCGCCGGAACACATCAAGTTCGTCGAGGATCTGCTCGACCAAGCTGGGATTCCGCCGTTGCCCGCCGACGAACACGACGAGCTGTATAAGGTCGCCCCCGGTTACCGGCTGACGGCACAGGGCGGCATGGAACTGATCGAAGTGGCATTGCGCCATAAGCAAGTGAAGCTGATGGTTGGCGCGCTAGGCGTGCCACCGCCGGAAATGATCGAGCTGCTGCATGCGAATGGCCTGAAGGTGGGCGGCTTGGCGGGCAACGTCCGGCATGCGCAGTCGCAGGTCAAGGCGGGTATCGACATCATCATCGCGCAAGGTATGGAGGCCGGCGCGCACACCGGCAACATCACCTCGATGGTGCTGTGGCCGCAGATCGTCGACGCCGTTGCACCCGTGCCGGTTTTGGCCGCCGGCGGTATCGGGCGCGGCCGGCAATTTGCCGCAGCGCTGGCGCTGGGCGCGGAAGGCATCTGGTGCGGCTCGATCTTCCTCGGCACGCGCGAAAGCGAATTGTCGACGGAGATGAAGGAGCGCTTCTTCGCGGCGAGTTCGGAGGACGCGGTGCAAAGAAAGATTCGCACCGGCAAGCAATGCCGCATGCTGCGCAGCAAGTTCACTGAAGCATGGGAAGCGCCCGGCGCGCCGAAGACGCTGCCGATGCCCTTGCAATCGATGCTGGTGAAGGAAGCGCTGGTAAGAATCGAGCGCGCGAAAGCCAAAGACTATCTCACCTACTATGTCGGGCAGATCGTCGGCGATATGAAGGAGGAAACCTCCACGCGCAATCTGATTCACGACATGCTGCTGGAATTCGCCGACACGACCCAGAAGATGTCGGAGCAGTTGGGCGAGTAAAGATGAGCACGCGACGCGCACTGGGTGCTGGTACTAGATTGTGACGATCGCGGCGCCTCCGGGCTGCCGTTTGCGTATCCCAAAATTCAAGGGCGCACCCGCGAGACCCTGTTCGACTGGATAGACGCCAACCAATAACGATGGATCTCAAATGACCGACATCACCCTGCCCTCCGACGAAGAACGTCAAATGCTGCGCGATTCGTTGCGCGGCTTCCTTGAATCGCACTGGCCCAGCGGCGACGCGGTGAGTCACGCCGAGTCACCCGACGCCGTGCAGCGCGTCTATCGTGAACTCGCAGAACAAGGCTTTACAGCGCTCGGCACCGACCCGAGCGAGGGCGGCGTGCGTGAGATTCTCATCGTGCAACAAGAGCTGGGACGTGCCGCCTGCCCGGCTCCGCTCCTGGCGGCATCGCTCATCAATTTATTGTTGCAGCCGCAGCGCGGCCAGCCGCAAGTGGACGTACTGCTTGCCGCGCTGCATCGCGGCGATGCTTATGCCGCAGTCGCCTTCGGGCCGCTCGACCAGGACCGGACGGCTGGTCAATTGGTGCTCGACGACACGCGACTGAGCGGTGAAGCACGCTATCTCGACGCGGCGGCAGGCGTTACGCACACGCTGGCCGTGCTGTCGTCGTCCCGCGTGGCGATCGTGCCTACCGCGGCGTCGAAGGTATCGCTGGTGCCCACGCGTGCGCTCGGTGCGCAAGGGCTCGCCACGCTGCACTTCGACCAAGCACCCGCCACCGTGCTCGAGGTGACCGAACAGGCATTGCAAGATCTGGTGCGCGTGGCACGTCTGGCAGCCGCGGCGCGTGCTTATGGCGCGGCCGCGCGGGCCTTCGAACTGGTGGTTCAGTATGCGAAGGAGCGCAAGCAGTTCGGTCGCTTCATCGGCAGTTTCCAGGCGATACAACACAAGCTGGTCAACAATCACATCACACTGGAAGGTGTGCAGTTGTCGCTGGACCAGGCCGGTGCCCAACACGATCAGGGCCTGGCGAGCTGGCGTGTACAGGCCGCCTCGGTGTGCGCCTATGCCAATGCCTCGCTGCGCCAGGTCTCGCTTGAAACGCACCATGCATTCGGCGCGATCGGCTATGCCGAAGAGCACGAGGCACCGCGTCACTTCAAGCAAGTGCATCAAGACGTATTGCGCTTGGGCGGCGGGCGGCGCGCGCGCGAAGAACTGGCGGCCTACTATCTCGACGCGGCCAACGGCCTGCCGGAGTTCGATCTCGGCGCGGCAGGCAATGCGTTCCGTGAAGAAGTACGCGCTTGGCTGAAGCAGCATTGGACCCCGGAAGACCAGGCGCGCATGCACAGCCGTCCGAATGCGCATCGCGAATACGACGCGGACTTCGCCAAAGCGCTCGGCGCGACCGGCTGGCTGGGTATCAGTTGGCCGAAGCGCTTCGGTGGCCAAGATCGCAGCCCGCTCGAATACCTGGCCTATGTCGAAGAGCTGGAACGCGCCGAAGCACCGCGCGCCGGCGCGCCGATCCAGGCCGTCGCCTGGATGTTGTTCGGCAACGAAGCGCAGCAACAGCGCTACCTGCCGGAGATTCTGCGCGGCGCAGCGATTTATGGGATGTGGTACAGCGAACCCGATTCAGGGTCCGATCTGGCGTCGATGCGCACGCGCGCGGTCAAAGACGGCGACGAATTCATCATCAATGGCCAAAAGATCTGGACCACCAGCTATTGGGGCGACTACATGTGGCTGGCCGCCCGCACCGATCCCGACGCGAGCCCGCCGCACGCCGGTATCAGCCTGTTCTGCGTTTCGACGAAAACCCCCGGCATTACCATCCGGCCCGTCAAGACCATGTATGACGGCGAGTTCGTCAACACCTTCTTCGACGACGTACGCGTACCGGCCGATGCGCTGGTGGGCAAGCTTAACGGCGGCTGGGAAGTATTGACGGGATCGCTTGGCACCGAGCGCAGTGTGGTGGGCGCGCGTATTTTGGTACAGCTTAGCCATTCGTTCGAATTGGTCTGCGAATATATCCGGCATGTCAGCAGCAATGGCCGGCCGCTCAGCCAGGATCCGCTGGTGCGCGACACCATCGGCGGATTTGCCGCGCAAATCGAGATAGGCCGACAACTGGCCCTGCACGGCGTGACGCTCGCCGGACAAGGCGAGACGCCGCAGGCGCATGCAGCGATTACCAAGATCTTCGCCGGCGAACTGATGGAGCGCTTCTTCGAGGCCGCGCAAGACATTCTCGGCATGGAAGCGGCGTTGTCACTCGGCAGCGAAGGCGCGATCCTGCGCGGACGTCTGGAGCAGAAGCTGCGTCATTCATTGATGTGGGTAATCAGCATCGGCACCAATGAAATCCAGCGCGGCCTGGTCGCGCAACGTGGCCTGGGACTGCCGCGCAAGTAGTTCAAGCGCCACACTGATCCCTGAGCGACTGACTTCCGCGCCGCGGAAGTCCTCGAGTAATGGCGCATCGAGATATCGCTCAGGCGGTTCGCCGCCCCCAATACAACGTCACGCCTGAGCTAGAGAAGAATTATGACCACATACCCCGCGCTATTCGAACCGCTGCAGATTGGCCCCATGAAAATCGCCAACCGCATCATGATGTCCGGGATGTCAGCCGGCAATCGAACCACGGAGACCGGCGATATTTCACTCGAGACCATCGCCTATTACGTGGAGCGTGCACGCAGCTGCCCTGGAATGATCGCGGTGGGCGCCGCCGCGGTGGTGCCTCCGGAAGATGGCCCGCCGACGCGGCATCAGCGGGCCGGCAGCGGTGGGCTACGGCTGTATGCGGACGACATGGTGCCGAAGTTGGCCAAGCTGGTCGATGCCGTACATCAATACGACGTCAAGTTTGGCATTCAGCTTTTCAATTCAGGCGGCACCGAGCGTGGTACCAACGCGCTGATCTCCCCGTCGGGAGAGTCCTCCAATGTTCGCGTACACCGCGAGCCGGGTCGTAAGCGCTCCGGTCAGATCAATCGTCCATTGGAAACCGACGAGATAGCCACCATCGTCGACTACTATGCCAGCGGTGCCGAGCGCTGCCGGCAGGCGGGTTTCGACTTCGTCGAGATTCACGCGGGACATGGCTATCTCATCAGCAACTTCATGACGCCGCTGTTCAATCACCGTAGCGACCAATATGGCGGCAGCTTTGAAAACCGCGTGCGCTTCCTGCTGGAAATTGTGCGGGCTACCAAGGAGCGGGTGGGTTCCAGCATGGCGGTTGGCGTGAAATTCAACGGCGACGACTTTATCGGCGCGGATGGATGGAAGCTCGAGGACTCGCAGCGTCTTGCCCCATTGGTGGAAGCTGCCGGCGCGGATTACATCACGCTGACTGCCGGCTTGATCGGATCGGATCGTCTGACGATTCCCCCGCTTTATGAAGCGCAAGGTTGCTACGTCAACCTGGCGGCCGCGATTAAACCCCTGGTCTCGATTCCCGTGGCGACGGTTGGGCGGATCAAGACCCCGGCGATGGCCCAGGAACTGGTTGAGCAACGCACGGTCGATTTCGTGGTGCTGGGTAGAGCCTTCATCGCCGATTCCGAGTTCGTATCGAAAACGCGCGAAGGCCGGGCCAGTGATATCCGCCCTTGTCTGGCCGACTGCCGTGGCTGTGCGGATGAACATATTCAACGCGGCGGCCTGACGAGTTGTGTGGTGAATCCGCGCATGTGTCGGGAGTTGGACCTCATCGACGTCGAAGGCTCGGCGGCAGACCATCCCAAAAAGGTGGTTGTCATCGGCGGTGGGCTTGCAGGACTGGAAGCGGCCCGGCGCTGTGCCTTTTCAGGGCATCAGGTAACGCTTTTCGAATCGCGCAAGCAACTGGGCGGCCAGATCAGGCTGGCCGCCGCAATTCCAGGACGGCAAGAATTAGGTGACATCCTGCCGTGGTATGAGCATCAGTTGGCGAAGTACAAAGTCGATATCCGGCTCGACACCACAGTAGACGAGGCCTTGCTATCGGCGGCGTCACCCGACGTGGTTCTTGTCGCGACGGGTAGCCAGCCGCAGGTTCCCGCATACCTTCTCAACGCGGTCATGAATGCCGCGAATATCAATATCGTGATGCTGGACGATATGATCGAAGACGGCGAATTGCCTGGACAGGCGGTGCTGGTAGTTGGCGGGGACCAAAATGGCATGGTTGCAGCCGACTATCTGGCCGAGCAAGGATGCCAGGTTTGGGTAGCCGAGGCGACCAGTCATTCGCCACCAAACTGGCGGGGCACGACCGCTGGTATCTGTTCAATCGCACCAACAGCAAGCATGTTCAACGCATCAAGAACGTCGTGGGCATCGAGGTCGGCGCCGATGACAAAGTGACGCTGAACACGCCCGCGGCGCCAGTGGAACTGCCCCATATAGACGCCATTGTCTTCGCCAGCGAGCGTAAGTCCGATCGATCTCTCGCCGAGATTTCGAATCGGATGGGTATCGAGACTCACGTGGTGGGCGATGCTTTTGACGCGACCTCCGAACAGAGCGGAACCATATTTGCCAATATCGCGCGAGCCTATGACGTAGCCCGCAATATTTGACGCGGCCCCGCGCCTTCCTGGCGTCGCCAACGCGGCGAAGGCGCGCTGCCGCGCCAACGGCTGGAGCGCACGTGACAATCCGCTCGTCAAAATCCTCGTTGTCTTAAAATAGTCGATCACGCGACTATCTAAGACCCAGGAGAAAAAATGAGCGCAGGCCAGCGGTTGCCCGGTACACCCCAACCTATGCATTATTGGGATGGCGCCGGCGTACGCCTCGCGGGCGATTCATGGGGCAACCCGGAAGGCCCGCTGGTGATATTGCAGCATGGCGGCGGCCAGACCCGCCATGCGTGGAAGCGCACCGGCGAAACACTCGGTACGGCCGGATATCACGCCATCGCCTTCGATGCGCGCGGTCACGGCGATTCCGACTGGGCGCCCGACGGCGTCTACAGCCAGGACTCGATGGTGCAGGATCTGCAGCACGTGGTGGCTGCGCTCGGCAATCGGCGGCCGGTGCTGATCGGTGCGTCGATGGGTGGAGGCACCAGCCTGGTCGCGGCCGGCGAGCGTCACGTCGATGCGACCGCGCTGGTACTGGTCGACGTGGCGCCGCGCATCGAGAAAGGCGGCGTCGACAAGATCCATGCGTTCATGTCGCAAAAGCCGCAGGGCTTCGAATCGCTCGAAGAAGTCGCGGACGCGATCGCCAGCTATCAGCCACACCGGCAACGTCCGAGCAATCTACAGGGTCTTGCCAAGAACGTACGCCTGGGCGCCGACGGCAAATACCATTGGCATTGGGATCCGCGCATTCATGTGGGCCGGCACGACCTGATGCGCCGCCAGACGCGCCTGGAAGATAGCGCGCGCACCCTTAATGTGCCGACGCTGCTGGTGCGCGGCGGCATGTCGGACCTGCTCAGTGAAGACGGCGTACGCGAATTCCAGAAGCTGGTGCCCAACTGCGAGGTCGTCAACATCGATGCGGCCGGTCACATGGTCGCGGGCGATCGTAACGACAGCTTCGGGCGCGCGGCGGTCGAATTTCTCACGCGCGTGGTGCCGGTCGACGGCGCGCCGTTGCTGGGCACACAGCGCGAAGAACTACTCAGGAAGATGGAAGCAGACGATCTGAACGACGTACCCTGAGGCACCGCTAGAATACGCAACAGGTCGATCGAGCATGCAACTCGATCGATGCAATTCAGTCCGAAGACATTATAAGGAGACACTGAATGGCCACTGTTCCGTATCAACCCACCTCGCGCGGCAAATATTGGGATGACCTGCAGATCGGCGAGATGTTCGTCTCGCCACGCCGCACCATCACTGAAGCCGACATCGTCAATTTCGCCTGCATCACCGGCGATTTCAACGCACCCCACATCGACGCGGAATTCTGTCGCGAGCAGCCCTATGAAGTACCGATTGCGCATGGCCCGATGATCTTTTCGATCGCCGCGGGGCTGACCTATCAGACCGGGTTTGCGCACGGCACCGTGGTAGCGATGCTCGGCCTCGATAGCTGGGACATCTTTCTGCCAGTGAAAGCCGGCGATACGCTGCATGTGAGAGTGACGATTCATGACAAGGCGCCTACCAGCAAAGGTCGGGTCGGCATCATCAAGTTCTTCCGGGAAGTGGTGAACCAGCGCGGCGAAGTCGTGCAATCGATGCTGGTGCGCAATATGTTTTTGTGTCGGCCGGCGCAGGTCGCGGCGTGACTGCCCGCCGCCCACTGTGTCGATGCGGCTGCCCGCGTCCTCGCCGAAGACGCAAGCGGCTCGGATCGATCGCGCCCTTACGCGCGGTACTTGAACGTCCGGCTGAGTCGACCTCTTGCGTGTACCATCTTTCTACGCAAAGGCAGCATGCGGTTCCAGACGAACCTCAACAGACGAAATACCTTGGCAACCGGCGCCAGACAGCGATACACCGCACGTAGTGAGGACTCGCTACTCAAAACACGTTGCAGCATTGCTTCGACATCCGGCGATGCCGCAGCGTGCCGCCTTGCGCTCTCGGCTACGCACGCTGGCAGTCCAAGCACCAGGTGTCTGGAGCCCACGCGTAGTGCGGGCGAAGCACTAGTGCGCAACATGTCAGCGTACTCCAAGTGCCTGATCGAACCGCTCCTGGGCCTATTCAGCATGGAATCGGCGCGTCTGCGATAAAAGAAATAAACACCCGTAGTAACAATGCAACGCACGCCGGCGTCGCACATCCGCATGTAGAGGGACCAATCCTCGTAGCAATGAAGATCCTCGTTGTATGGAAAACGTTCTAGCACCGTCTTACGAAACAGGGCTGTGGCCGTGGAAAAGCGGTTCTCCAAAAGCCCGGCGATGCGCGCCTCGCCGGTGAATATGCCGTAAGCCATCGCTTCGGTGCAATCCAGCGTCGAAATATCTTCGCCATCGTTGAAATACGCAGCCGGCGTGACCACCAAGTCGAATTCCGGATGGCGTTCCAGCGCATGTACGGCCTTGCTGACAAAAGCCGGATCGATAAGATCATCAGCATCGAGCGTCAAAACGTAGCGACCCCTGGCGTGGCGGATGCCGAGATTACGCGCGGCTGCCAGGCCCACGTTGCCGCTCGGTTGTACGACCTGGAAGCGCGCCTCATCGATCAGACCTAGCTTATCGATGATCTCCACACTGCTTCGATCGGTAGACGCATCATTGACCACCACGATTTCGATATTGCGATAGGTCATCGCAATGACACTGTCGAGTGTCTCGCAAAGATAACTACCCAGATTGAAATGCGGGATGACGATCGAAACGAGCGGGGCTGCGTAATCGAGCGCCTCGGGGTCTGGGTCGGCGCCAAATTGCGATAACGACGTGCAGGTTTCTTCGTCATCGGATGGACAGCGGTGCTGCCACGGCCACGGATCACTTCGCAGCTCGACTACCGTAAGCCGTGCCGATGCTGCGTGGCTGCGCTCGAGCGTTTCGGCAAG
>JBPBQZ010000121.1:0-8336 GCA_050955105.1 Janthinobacterium lividum
TCTCGCCATTTTGTGTCTCGCAATGCCGAATTCGCTGCAAATCTTAGCATGGGACGCCCGCGAAATTGCGGTGGTATATCGTCCAGACTCCTACGATAAATCTTGAAAATGTTTGCATAGTAGGCCGACCGGCTCGCGCGAAAGGAGTACGCGCGCGATCTGCGCCGTCGTGCCAGGCTTAGCGTAAGGATTGCGTGCGGTTGCACAGAGCTTGAGAAACTCTGTTGAAAGCGCACGCTTGACCGCATCGACGATCTGCTTTGAATCCGGATCGCAGGAAATCACGCTTTCACTGCGCACGCGTCCGGCTTGTCGCGTACCAATATCGACGCTGGGCACGCCAAAACTCGGTACTTCGATGATTGCGCTCGACGAATTTCCGATCACTACGGCCGCATCGCGTGCGGCTGAAAGATAAAGCGTCGAGCCCAGGGACATGAAGAATCGATAGCGATTACCTTGACGCGCGGCTCGATCTTCGAGCAAGCGGTTCAGGCCCATGCCGCCTGCATCCGCATTCGAGCCCGTAAATATCACGGCATAGTCCGGAAATAGATCGAGAGCATCGAGCAAAGCGATCATCTGGGCCTCAGGCGCGTCGTTGCAGAGTGTCGCAGGATGAAACGTGACGAGAAAGTAGGACTGCGATGGCATGATCTGCAATCGGCGCACCACTTCTTTGCTGTCGATCAAGTCGAGCGTGCTGAGATTTTCTACACCCAGAGCGCCGACGTCGAACACGCGGTCGGGGCTTTCGCCAAGTTGAATCACGCGCTGCCGATGCGTCTCGGTGCTCGTAAAGTGCAAATGGCTCATCTTCGTAATGGCGTGGCGAAACGATTCGTCCATCGCGCCGAGCGTCAATTCGCCGCCGTGCAGATGAGCGATCGGAATCTTACAGACGGTTGCGGCGGCTGCCGCTGCGAACGCCTCGAAGCGATCGCCGAGCACGACGACGATGTCGGGCGCCATGCGTTTGAACGCGTCACCGTAGCGCATTATGCCAAGTCCCATCGCCGTATAGACGCCCGTGTCGGTATCGCTGTCGAACAGCACTTCGACGCGCTCGTCGATAGCCATGCCATCGTTTGAAATTTCTTGCCAGGTCGCGCCGGCGGAAGCCGCGAGATGCGTCCCGGTCACGAGTAGTTTGACTATCACGTCGGGCGTCGCTGTGAGCAAGCGGATCAACGGGCGCAGTAAACCAAATTCAGCGCGTGTTCCAGTGAAAATGCCTATCGTACGCATACTGTGAATCCTTCGTCTTGTAGCGCGATGACGCTACCAATACTTCGCGCCCATGGTCCAAGTGCCATACCCCGGCCTCGTCACGTCGATCAGCGTTGGATGAGTCTGCTTGGCATAGGCGAGATCAGGGGGGTTGGCATACACGAGCTTGAAGTCGAGACCGTCGGACGCGTACAGGTAGATAGGCTCGCCCTCGGCGCGCCGAGTCATGGCTTGCATCCGCGGCATATAGTCCGGAAGCAGGCCCGGGATGTAGCCACGAGCGATCGGGGGGCCAATACGCTGCGCCGGCATAATTTCGCTCGTTGAAATAAACCGCTCAGGAATCGACGAGATTTCATGCATTGGATTGCCGTGCTGGGGATCCGGCGAGGTTCTCGGATAATGGCCGTGGTCGTGTCGATAAGCAGCGAGCGCCTTGCCGATTTCAAAAATCTCCGCGACGCGCTGGTCCGCTTCGACGAACTCGTAGGCCATGTGCACGTCGACATACCGTGTCAAGTCATGCTGCCACGGTTCTCCACGCAGATATGAATAGACCGTGGATAGCACACGGCCATCATTGAGGGCGAGCACCCCATTGCGCACGGTGATGATCGCGTGCGGCTTTTCGAATTGGTAGTCGCCGAAGTTGAAGCGGCGACGCAGCACTGCGTTGCTTACGACAGGCACGTTGGGCGGCCATTTGCTGTATTCGTCGACTGAGACGCCGAGCCGCTCGCGTGTCCGATATACAGTAACCAGATCGCCGGTGTATTCGTAATTCCAGATCGTGCGATCCCAGATCCGGTGGGCGGTGTCATCGAACACGAAGGTCCGAACGTCTTTGAGCGGCTCCTCGTTAGCCCGAATGAACGTAATAATCGCCGTTTGGCGGATCCAGTCGCGCCAAAGATCAAGACCTGTGGTGTAGCCGCTGCCCACCGAGGCGCCGATTACATAAGCCAACACCAAGTCTCGCCCGATCTTGCGTAGCACGACGACATGCGAAAATCCGCAATCGAGGATGTTCGTGAACGAGATCAACACTAACGCGAAGCCCGGGAGCGCCGGAAGAATGTTGCGGCTTTCATAGAAGCTTCTGAGATCCGGGACTTTGCCGACAAGGATGTAGGGATACACAGCCGCCGCGAATATGACCCACCCGAGCGCCGCTTGCATGAGCGACATGCGCAGCGTGGTGCGGTTCTTCACGCGTGGCACGAGACGCAGCAATAAGAAGCAGATTACGCAACAGCTCAGCAGCACGAGCGGTTGTACGCCTCGCGAGGCGATCGCAAAGAAGTCGCGCAGAACGGGTCGAATCAAGCCGAATGAATTGAAGATCGCCGAGATCAGGACGCGATAATCGATGCTGTTGTAGTCGCCGTAAAGGCGAGACTTTACGGTCGTCAAACGCTTGACGATAACGAACACGAACGGCAGCGCGATCAACAGCGCGTTTTCAACTGCGAACACGCGCAGCGACAACCAGATTCGGTGCCGCGTCGCACGTAAAATCTCGGGCAATGCACCGTAGCGCGTGCGCAACTCGCGCAACGCGCGCCAGTGCGGCAGAGCCGTGGACCCATCGATAGATTTCATCAGATGGCGCGCAGCGAGCACGATGAGCAGCGTCAGATACAGAGCGATGAGCGAATTGAGGTAGAACGACATGAAGAACAACGGCAGGCTCATGAGCCGCGCCCTTCGCAGGTTCGACGACGTCATCAAGATCGCGCAGCCGACCCAGAAGCACGCGATATAAACGTTGTACATCGCGAGGCTGGTCAAAAAGCGGATCAGCGCCACATGCGTCGCTGCATACAGAAGGAATAGCTGGAACGCGTCGTTGCTGGAAATCTTGTGCTGACGGTAGAGCACGTAGGCGACCGCTGCCCCCGCTATTACCCAAGCCGCAAGCGCCGTCGCGCGCATCGCAAGTGACGGATGACGCAGCGCGTTGATCGCGTTGGTCAGGTAGCCGCCCCAGAAGATGCCTAGTTCCCGGCCGATACGGATGCTCTCGTCCGGCTGTTGATAGATCCAGACCCAATCATCCCAAAAATATCCGGGATTACAAACGATCAGCGCGGTGCCCCCGAAGACCGCGAAGAGGGCGAGAGGGGCGCGTCGAGCCCGGCGACGCAGTTCTGTCATTCAATGCTCCTTGAGCCTGTGTGAGATGCTGTTGGGATGTCGGTGGATCGGGCTTAGGGCGTATGGCGGGTCGGATCGCACCGGCGTGCTGTACCGCGACGCACGCTGACTACCAGGCGCACCAGCCGCCGTCGACGACGATATTCTGGCCAGTCACATAGCCCGACATTTCGCTCGCGAGAAAGACCGCAACGCCCTTGAAATCCTCTTCTGTCGCCATGCGTCCGAAGGGAGTGCGCTGTAAGTAGCGCTCTACGAATTCGGTGGGTTGATTGCGCCATACTCCACCGGGGCTCAGCGTATTCACACGCACATTCGGCGCCAGCGTCGTAGCAAGCCAGGTGGTCAATTGAATCAGCGCGCCTTTGCTGGCGCCGTAGGCGGCCGGATTACCCATGGTCGTGCCTTCGTAAAGCCGCCAGTCTGGGCCGACGATGCCGTACAAGGATGAAACATTGATCACGGACCCTTTACCGGACGTTTTCAGGAAGGGCAACGCTGCTTGCACGAGTTCGAATACGGCGGTCACGTTGACCTCGAACGCCGCGCGCCATGCCGCCGTCTGTTGTTGTTCGAACGGCACCGCCCAGCCATCGAGTTGCGACGTTCCAACGAATGCCGCGCAGTTTACGAGGACGTCGAGGCTTGCGCATTGTTTGTGGATTGCCTTCGGCAAGGCCCGGACGCTGGATTCATCCGCCAGTTCGACGTCGAAGGCCACCACCTTCACGCCCGTCGTATCGCGGATATGTTTGGCGCACCGCTCCAGTTCCGGGCCCTGGCGGTCCACCAGCGCGATGGTCGCGCCGGCCTCCGCAAGCGCTTCGGCTATCGCGGCCCCAATATGTCCGGCGCCGCCGGTGATCACGGCGGTCTTGCCGGCAAGCGACATGAGTTCCGAAATAGTGCGCATCGTAGGGAGTTCCTGTTTTGAAGGCGTTACGGGCGCGTCCAGCACTGATTCATAGAAGCTGATTCGGCTGCTTCAACGAAGCGGAGCACCTCGCAACCCTCCTCAAAAGTGCACAGTGCCGACGCGTCGTTTCCCAAAAAAGCATGGAGTTGCGCGTGGTACGTGGCATCGCGTTCTACTTCGCGAACCGTGGTTTCGCCATTGATGGTGAGTGTGCCGGCAATGAGATCGAGGCTCGCCGTCAAATCCTGCGCGTTTATCGTAATGAGTCGACGCGGCATGCGGTCGAGATAGTTGACCGAGATCGAGATCGCCGGACAGCGATCGTTGATCGAAAGTATTGAGAACACGTCGTCGCTGTCCATGTCGAGATCGCTGAAGTGACCGCCGATCGCAGTCACCCGACGCGCGCGGCCACAAAGCCAAAGTGCGAGATCGATTTCGTGGGAGAGATCGCGTAGAACGCCCCCGCCTTGGTCCTTGCGCGCTGAGTACGACGACCGGTAGTTCGTGTCGGGGCGCCACTGCGGCAAATACTGGCCAGCGTAAAAGCTGGCGCTATAGATCGGCAGCGCTGCGAGGCGCTGATGCAGTTGCTGCACCAGCGGATGAAAACGCAGGTTATACGCTACGAATACAGCTAGATCTTGCGGTGCGGGAGCATCGCCGAGTGCGGCGAATACCGGCTTCTCCACAAGTGTGCGGCCTCTGAAACCGGCCAAGCTCAACTCGCGCAATGTCTGGGCGTGCCGGGCGGTCTGGTTCGCGACCAGTACGTAGTTCGGCTTGGATCGAGCGAGCGCTTCCGCGACACTCGAAAAACGCGGATAGGGCGTGGCCGCGTTTGCCGTCACGCAGGCGACATCCGCGCCCATTGCCGCGGCCAACCGACTGTGACGAGCACCGATCGATCCGTATCCGACGACGAGCAAGGTTTTGTTCACCCTAGATCTGCTCGTCGGCCGCGTAGTCGCGCAGCGCGGGTGTGCCGACAACGCGATCCCACTGGGTTGGCGAGATGCCCGATCCCGGGCGGCGCAAGCCCAGGTTGTCCGGTGACAGCAATTCACCTTTCGCGATCGGACGGTTCGCGACGATCGACTTGCGTGCGATCAGGCGATTTGGGATTTCGGACGCGGATGGCCGCTTGCGTCCGTCGCCCAGCGCACTGGCCACGCGACGAATGGATTGCACCATTTGCGTGAGTTCGTACGGTTCGAGGCTGGCCTTGTGATCCGGGCCCTGCATCGAACGATCAAGCGTGAAATGCTTTTCGATCACGCGCGCGCCGAGTGCGGTTGCGGCGATCGGAATATCGATACCTTCGGTGTGATCCGAATAGCCGACCTTCACGCACGGGAACGCGGCGGCTATCGTCGTCATCGCGCGCAGATTGACTTCGTCGGCAGGCGCCGGATATTCGGTGGTGCAATGCATCACGGTGATATTCTCGAGCGGCACGCCCGCGCTTTCGAGCGTGTCGAGCGCGTCTTCCACTTCACCCAGCTTGGCCATGCCGGTAGAGATGATGATCGACAAGCCCATGCCACCGAGTTCTCGCAGAAACGGGATGTCGGTGAGATCGCCCGACGATACCTTAAGCGTCTTGCTGCCGATGTCCGCAAGAAAGATCGCTGATTCGATATCGAACGGTGTGGACATGAATCCGATGTTCTTGTGCGAACAGTAGCTGGCGATGTCGCGGAATGCGGCTTGGGGAAGTTCGAGCCGCTTGAGCATCTCGAACTGTGATTCGATCTTGCCGGTCGTGCGTTGTTGATATTCGGCCTTGGGCGCTTTACGCGTCACCAGCTTTTCAGCTTGGAAGGTCTGAAATTTCACGTAGTCGGCGCCTGAGTCCGCAGCCGCGTCCACCAGCAGATAAGCAAGCTCGACCGAGCCGTTGTGATTGACGCCGGCTTCGGCGATCACCGTGCAGATTGGGTTCATTGCGGGCCTACTCCGGTGAATAGCATGCCGTCCGGCAATGTTTTCAAGACGCGCGCTCCCATCCCGACGACACTGCGCGCGCCGATCGTGATGCCCTCGCGGCAGATAGCGCCGCTACCAATCAGACATCCGTCGCCGACCACGGCGCCGCCATTGACTACAGCGGCCGTTGCGATATGGCAATGGTCGCCTATGACAGCATCATGTTCGATCAGCGCGCGCGTGTTGATGATCGTATTCGCGCCCACGTGCGCATTGGGCCCGATGTGCGCCGCGTGCATGACGATGGCGCCTGCGCCAAGCGTTGCCGTTGCCGCCACATGAGCGCGCGACGAAATGATCGCAGGCTGCACGAAGCCGGCTCTTCCGACTGCTTGAAAGAGGCGAATTCGGATTTCTGGCGAGGTGATCTGCCCGACCGTGACAAGCGCGAACTGGCAGAGGCCCCGCAACGTGACGAGTTCATCGTCGCAGCCGACCACGGGATAGTTCAGAACCCGCGTGATCTGGCTGCCACGCCGTTCGACGATGCCCGAAATGCGCCACATGCCAGTCGATTCCAAAACATCGATGACTGACTTGCAGTGGCCGCCGCCGCCGATCAACAGAATTTCCATCAGACAAGTACCCTGGCGCGTACGCCGCTCGGAATGTTGATGAGGCGCGCAGCGACGTGCTGCGTCACAGTGAGCGGCCCGCGGGGATTTTCGGTGAACATCCGCAGCGTGTGCAGCGGTTCCCAAATTGGCCGCGTCATAACGCCGGCGTCGTTCGTGACCTGCAGGCAATCGTCGCGTTCGGCGCGATCGCTTAGCAAAATGGCGCACAGCCAGTAATTAGCCGTGGTGCCCTTCGGTTCGCGCGCAAAGGGAATGCCGATGGCATCGAATGCGGTGCGATAGCGTTCTGCCAAGTCTCGCTTGAAGCGGATAAAGTCGCCGAGCTGCTCGAGTTGTGCGCAGCCAAGTGCGGCATTCAGATTGGGCAAACGGAAGTTGTAACCGATCGCGTCGTGCTCGAAGCGCCAGCGATGTGAAACCTTCGCCGTCGTGGTCAAGTGTTTTGCAAGCTTGGCGATTGCGGGATCGTTAGTCATGATCGCGCCGCCACCGCCGCTTGTGACGACCTTGTTGCCATTGAAGCTCAACGTACCCAAATGCCCAATCGTGCCGCAATGGCGATCGCCAATCCAACTGCCGAGCGCTTCCGCCGCATCCTCGATCAGCATCAGGTTCCAGTCCGCGCTCACCCTGGCGATTTCTTCGATGCGGCAGGGAAAGCCGAATGAATGCATCGGTACGCACGCGGAAACCCGGCGCCCACTCGAGCGATGCCGGACGCTGCCTTCGACGCGTTCGCATTCGCGTTCGAGGAACTCGCGCAACGCGTCGGGCGACATGCCGAATGTCAGCGCGTCGACGTCGACGAAAGCCGGCATTGCCGACGCATGCACGATGGCGTTCGCCGTTGCGGCAAAACTGAGCGACTGCGTGATGACGAGGTCGCCGGGTTTGACATTCGCAAGCAGCAGCGCCATATGCAGTGCCGTGGTGCCGTTGGTGGTCGCGATAACGTGCTTTGCACCGGTGAATTCGGTGAGCATCTGCTCGAACTGGTCCACATACGTTCCCACCGTCGAGACAAACGTGGATTCGATGGTGGATTGCACGTAAGCGCTCTCGTTACCAGCGAAAACGGGAGCATGCAGCGGCAGCGGCCCTTTGCTGCCATACACCTGCTGAACGATCTGAAGAACATCGGCGGCGCGGTTCATGGCTTAGATGTTGTAGATGTCGGCTTTGTAGCCGGTGAGATTCGAAGTGTTGCCGAACCACTGCACGGCTTTCGCGATACCGCGGCGAAAGCCGTCGAGACCGCCGTATTCGGGCGCCCAGCCCGTCAGCGCACGCAGGCGGCTCGCGTCGGCGAGCAAGCGTTCCACTTCGCTCTTTTCCGGGCGCAAGCGTTGTTCGTCGGTCTGCACCTGCACTTCGACGCGCATCGTTTCCGCAATGAGGGCCACTGTGTCGCCGATGCTGATCTCGAATCCGCTGCCGGCGTTAAGTACCTGGCCTTGTGCTGCGTC
>JBPBQZ010000122.1:0-7892 GCA_050955105.1 Janthinobacterium lividum
GATGCCGTCGATAATTTCGCAGCCGAAATGCTCGGTGTAGCGCTCGCCAATTTCGCGCGGCAGCGCTTCGCCCGCCGAGGTACAGATGCGCATCGCGACGTCGGCGCGCGCCGGCAGATTTTCTGACGCCAGCATGCTGGCGTAGAGCGTCGGCACGCCGTAGAACACAGTCGGTCGATGCTTGGTGAGACGCGCGAACACGGCATCGGCGGTGGGGCGTTCGGCCATCAGGATCACGGTGGCGCCTACGCTCAGCGGGAACGTCAGGCCGTTGCCGAGGCCATAAGCGAAGAACAGCTTTGCCGCGGAGAACACCACGTCGTCTTCGCGGATGTTCAGCACGCCCTTGCCGTACAGCTCGACGGTGTAATAAAGATTGCCATGGGTATGCACGGTGCCCTTCGGCTTGCCGGTAGAGCCCGATGAGTACAACCAGAAGGCGATGTCGTCGGCGCCGGCGTCATGCGCCTGTGCCAACGGCGTCGCTTCGCGCCACAGTATCTCGAAAACGCGCTGCGAAGGCAGATCGGCATCGTCGGGGCGCGAGACGATCAAGGTGCAGTCGTGCCGCGCATCGGCCAATGCCTGTGCTACCGTGGGCAGCAACGGCGCGGACGCGACGACGGCGCGCGCGCGGCTGTGCTTCAACATATAGGCGTAGTCGGCCGACGTCAGCAGCGTATTGACCACCACCGGCACGACGCCTGCGAAGAGTGCGCCGAGGAAGGCCACCGGCAGGTCGCTGGTGTCGAGCATGATCAGCAGCAAACGCTCTTCGGGCCGCAGCCCCAACTCGAGCAGCGCGCTGGCAAAACGCCGCGCACGCGTTTCGAGTTCGCCGTAGCTGATGCTGCCCACATCGTCGATATACGCGAGCTTGGCCGCGCGTTGCGCATTCAGCGCGAACAAATGCGTGGCGAAGTTGAAGCGCTCTGGCGGCGCGGCCACCGTCGCGGCGGCTTCGACGCCAGCGTCGAGCACGGCTGTCATGATGTCTCCCCGAGTGCGAGGGCCGCGGCCCTCACTCTGTTCTGGTGATGATGCACCCGGCCCACACCCTTGCAGGTTGCCGGCCGGGGCCCGACTATTTACCGAGCGCTTCAACCATGCCTGCGGGCCCTTGCACGGCGGCACGACGATGGTAGAAACCGAGTGCGCGCACGCCGCCCAACTCTTCACCGCCGCCCGCGCGTCCCGGGCCGCCGTGCAGCGACATCGGCATGACATTGCCATGGCCAGTCTGGCTAGCGGCCACCGCGGGGCTGATCGCATGGATACGGCCATGCGTGCCGCCGAGTTGCAGTGCCAGGCGTGCGAGGCGCGCATCGTCCGCTGAGTACAGCGATACCACCAGCGAGCCCTGACCGCGTTCGGCCAATGCCGCTGCATGCGCTTCATCTCGATAAGGTGCGAGCGAGGCCACCGGACCGAAGATTTCGAGATCGTGCAGGCGCTGCGCGTTGTCCGGATCTTTCACGCCGAACAGATGCGGTGCCACACAGGCCGCGACCGCCGCATCGGCATCGACCAATCCCGCCTTGGAGCCATCGAACAGCAACTCGGCTTCCTGGCGCAATGCGGCGATGCCTTCCAGCACCGTGTCGTACTGCTCGCGGTTGACCAGCGCGCCCATGCGTACTGTCTCGTTGCGCGGATTGCCGACGCTGATCTTCGCGAGTCGGGCGGAAATCGCTTCGGCGGCCGCCTGGTACTGAGCGGCCGGCACGAATACGCGGCGGATCGCCGTACATTTCTGGCCTGATTTGACCGTCATTTCGCGCACCACTTCCTTGACGAACAGATCGAAGGCTTCGGTGCCCGGCGTTGCGTCTTCACACAAGATCGCGCTGTTCAGGCTGTCGGCTTCCACATTGAAACGCGCACCGTGCTTAACGAAGGCCGGATGCGAGCGCAGCGTGGTGGCGGTTGCGGCGGAGCCGGTGAAAGACACCACGTCGAAAGCACGAATCTGGTCGAGCAAGCCGGCCGAGCTGCCGCAAATCACCGATAGCGCGCCTGCCGGCAGGATGCCCGCGGCAACCACGTCGGCCACCATGCGCTGCGTCAGCCACGCGGTGGCGGTGGCGGGTTTGACGATTACTGGTACGCCAGACAGCAGCGCCGGTGCGGCCTTTTCCCACAATCCCCACGACGGGAAGTTGAACGCGTTGATGAACAGCGCCACGCCAGCGGTCGGTGTGAGGATATGTTGCGAGCGGAACGATTGATCCTTGCTCAGGCTCACGGCCTCGCCGTCGAGCAGCGCGTGCACTTCGCCGAGCGATGCGCCCAGCTTGGCGTAATAAGACAGCGTGAAGATGCCGCCGTCGATATCGACGGCCGAGTCGTTGCGCGTGGTGCCGGAGTTGCGCAGCGCAATCTCGTAATAGCTGTCGCGATTGGCCTGCAGCACCTTGGCCACTTCAGACAGCTTCGCCGCGCGTTGCGCGTAGGTCAGCGCTTGCAGTGCATGACGGCCTTCGTTGCGTGAAAACGCGAACGCTTTGGCCAGATCGTGACCGGCGCTCGATACGCGCACCAGCGCTTCGCCGGTTACCGGGTCGCTCAGCGTGGTGCCTTCGCCCGTGCCGGACAGCCATTCACCGCCAAGATGGTTCTGCAGCAATTCGATCATTGGATATCCCGAAAACGTTGGCGCCGCCCGCGTAGACGGGCGGCGCAAATCAAGTCAAGCGCAATTCTGGTCCAGCGCCGTCTCGCCCTGGCGCGGTTACAAGCAAGTATAGGCAGAGCGGCAAGCCTTGTCGCAAGTGCCTGGCCGCGCGCAGCGCTCAGGCCGCTTTCGGGGCGGCCGGCGTGAACTGGATGGCGCCTTGCGGCAGCAGGTAAAGTACCAGTGCGCGGCCCTTTGCCACAGTTGGACGATGCGCGCTGCCCGGCCCGTAAACACACCAGCCGGCCGGATGACCGTCGAACGTGGCGCCCGCGTCGAGCGGCATGATCAGGTCGATCTCGCCGTTCGGATGCACGTGGTGCGGGCCGGCTATGTCGTTCATGTCGACGACGTCGACCGAAAAGCCGTGCGTAGGGGGCAGCGCTTTCAGCACGCGGCCGTAGCGAATGCCGTCGGCTTCGCGATTGCACAGCCAGCCTTCGGCCACACCGGTGCGGCAGGCCGCGGCCAGCGTTTCGAAGGTGTCGCTGCCGGCCGGAATTTCCTGGTTCAGCCAAGTGCCGAGGGCGGCGTCGATCGGACGGTGCTCGAGTCGCGACGTGACCTGGCCGATCAGTTGTTCAAATTCTTGCGGGGACATAGGGGACTCCTGTTCTAGGGCCGGTTCGTATGGAATCAACGGGCTTGTGCCGCGGCTCTGGGCGATCCCTCCAGCGGCCTTGGCAATTAAGGACAGCGGCCGGGCCGGGCATCAAGACCCGTGTAGACGCGCCCAGGCACGAGTGTGGCGGCGCGTCATTGTCTTTTTATGAGTGGCCGATGAAAATTATCTCTTCAAACCCGGTGTGTCAAGCACTATAGTACATGTTGTGAGATCGGGAATCCTTAAAGATGAACGAAAATGCTGCAATGCGAGCAGTGAACGATGCTGCGTCCGCCGATTCTGCGGTGGCGGGTGACGACGCGCTCGAAGCCAATGCCGAGCGCACCAAGGAAGCCCGCGACCCGTTCCTGGTCGCGATGGGCGAGCGTGTGCGCACCCTGCGCGCGCGCCGCGGTTTAACGCGTAAAGCGCTGTCGATGGAGGCCGATGTATCAGAGCGGCATCTGGCCAATCTGGAGTCGGGGGTCGGCAACGCCTCGGTACTGTTCCTGCGCCAGTTGACGCAGGCCTTGAACTGCGCGCTGGCTGAGATCGTTGGCGATGAAACCACCTCGTCGGCCGAATGGCTGCTGATTCGCGAACTGCTGCATCAACGCGATACCGAGGCGCTGAAGCGCGCGCGGCTGATGTTGGCCGAGCTGTTTACATCTGTGCCGCAAGACCCGCACCGTAAAACGCGTATCGCGCTGATCGGCCTGCGCGGCGCGGGCAAATCGACGCTGGGGCGGATGCTGGCCGACGACCTCAAAGCGCCATTCGTCGAACTGAATCGCGTCATTGAACAATTGGCGGGATGTTCGCCGTCCGAAATCCACGCCCTGTATGGCGCCAGCGCCTACCGCCGCTATGAGCAGCGCGCGCTGGAAGCGGTCATCAACGAGCATCCGCGCGCCGTGATCGCGCCGCCCGGCGGCCTGGTTTCCGAGGCCACTACCTTCAATCTGCTGCTTTCGCATTGCTTCTGCATTTGGCTGCAGGCCACGCCGGAAGAGCATATGCGGCGCGTGATTGCGCAGGGCGATCTGCGGCCGATGTCGGGCAATAAAGAAGCGATGGAAGATCTGAAGCGCATCCTGGCGGGCCGCAATGAGTTCTACTCGAAGGCCGATATGAGCTTCGATACCGGCGGTAAAACGCTGGCGGATTCCTATCTGCAGTTGCGTGACCGTCTGGCGGCGCGGCTGGCCGCCGAATAAGCGGCGCGGCATGGTCGGTGGCGCCTCGCCCGGCGCCATCGAGGCCGCTGCCCGCTTCTGGAAGATGCATTAAAATGCTTGACACCGGCACTTTGATGCATTAACTTTCAGTCTTGCATTAGTGATTATTGGAGACTCCTCATGTCAGGCGCACGTCAGGTCGACTATCGAACCGACCCTTCGCAGTACAAGCATTGGAAATTGAGTTTCGACGGCCCCGTCGCGACGCTTGGCATCGATATCGCTGAAGACGGCGGTATTCGCGAAGGCTACAAGCTCAAATTGAATTCGTACGATCTGGGCGTCGATATCGAACTGCACGATGTGTTGCAACGGGTGCGCTTCGAGCATCCGGAAGTGCACACGGTGGTCGTCACCAGCTTGAAAGACCGCGTTTTCTGCTCGGGCGCGAACATCTTCATGCTCGGCGTGTCGTCGCACGCATGGAAGGTCAACTTCTGCAAATTCACCAACGAAACCCGCAACGGCATCGAAGATTCGTCGCGTTATTCGGGCCTGAAATTCCTGGCTGCGGTGAACGGCGCCTGCGCTGGCGGCGGCTATGAAATGGCTCTCGCCTGCGATGAAATCTATCTGGTTGACGATCGCTCGTCGGCGGTGTCCTTGCCTGAAGTGCCGTTGCTGGGCGTATTGCCGGGTACCGGCGGCCTGACCCGCGTGACCGACAAGCGTCGCGTGCGGCATGACCGCGCCGACATCTTCTGTACGCTGTCGGAAGGCATTCGCGGCGAGCGCGCCAAAGAATGGCGACTGGTCGACGAAGTGGTCAAGCCTGCGCAATTCCAGCAGTCGGTGCAAGCGCGTGCGCTGGAACTCGCCGCGCAAAGCAACCGTCCGGCCAGCGGCCCGGGCGTGGCGCTGACGCGTATCGAGCGTACCGATCGCGAAGACGGCCTGAGCTACGAATTCGTCGACGTCACCATCGATCGTGCGCGCCGTCTGGCCACTTTCACGGTGAAGGCGCCGAGCGCTGACCAGCCGACCGACATCGACGCTATCGTCGCTGCGGGCGTGCGTTGGTGGCCGTTGCAGTTCGCTCGCGAACTCGACGATGCGATCCTGATGATGCGTACCAACGAACTGGAAATCGGCACCTGGATTTTCAAGACGGAAGGCGATGCCGCGAAGCTGCTGGCTGCCGATGCGACGCTGTTGCAGCATCAAGACCACTGGTTCGTGCGCGAAACCATCGGCATGCTGCGCCGCACGCTGGCGCGCATCGACGTATCGTCGCGTTCGCTGTTCGCACTGATCGAGCGCGACAGCTGCTTCGCCGGCACGTTTGCCGAACTGGCCTTCGCCGCCGACCGTACCTACATGCTGTCGCTGCCGGACGATGAGGCTGCCGAACCGGCGATTACCTTGTCGGAAGTCAACTTCGGCTTGTTCCCGATGATTACCGCGCAGTCGCGCCTGGCGCGCCGCTTCTATGAAGAAACCGGCCCCCTGCAAGCGGTTCGCGAAAAAATCGGCGTGGCCGTGCATTCGACCGAGGCCGAGCGCCTGGGTCTGGTGACCGCCGCGCCCGACGATATCGACTGGCAAGACGAAGTGCGCATCGCCTTGGAAGAACGCGCGGCGATGTCACCGGATGCATTGACCGGACTCGAAGCCAACTTGCGTTTCAATGGCAAGGAAACCATGGAAACGCGTATTTTCGGCCGCTTGTCCGCTTGGCAAAACTGGATTTTCAATCGGCCGAACGCCGTGGGCGAGAAGGGTGCGCTCAAGGTCTACGGCAAGGGCGACAAGGCGCAGTTCGACGTTTCGCGCGTTTAAGCGCGAAGCCAGCCTTGTTCTTGGCGATGGCGCGGCTTCGTTATCTCGATATTGAAGCCGCTGTCCGCCGGGTCTGTTAAGTCCGCTAACTCCGATTAACGATCAAGCTGGACCGACGCGTTTCGAATACGCCAAAGGAACCAAACATGTCTTCGATCAATTACAGCGAAATCATCCCGAATAACGTCAATCTGGCGAGTGACCGCACGCTGCAACGCGCACTCGAACAGTGGCAGCCCAACTTCCTGCAGTGGTGGGGCGATATGGGCCCGGACGGTTCGAACAATTTCGACGTCTACCTGCGTACCGCGGTGAGCGTCGATCCGTCTGGTTGGGCGCATTTCGGCCACGTCAAGATGCCCGATTACCGCTGGGGTATTTTCCTGTCGCCGCAAGAACAGGATCGCAAGATCCATTTCGGCGAGAACATGGGCGAAGCCGCGTGGCAGGAAGTGCCGGGCGAGCATCGCGCCAACCTGCGCCGCATCATCGTTACGCAAGGTGATACCGAGCCGGCTTCGGTGGAGCAACAGCGTCACCTGGGGCTGACCGCGCCGTCGATGTACGACTTGCGCAACCTGTTCCAGGTGAACGTGGAAGAAGGTCGTCACCTGTGGGCGATGGTCTACCTGCTACACCGCTACTTCGGTCGCGATGGCCGGGAAGAAGCCGAAGCCTTGTTGGGCCGCCGCTCGGGCGACGAGGACAATCCTCGCATCCTCGGCGCGTTCAACGAAAAAACGCCGGACTGGCTGGCGTTCTTCATGTTCACGTATTTCACCGACCGCGACGGCAAGTTCCAGTTGTGCGCATTGGCCGAATCGGGTTTCGATCCGCTGGCGCGCACCACCAAGTTCATGCTGACCGAAGAAGCGCATCACATGTTCGTCGGTGAATCGGGCGTGGCGCGGGTTATCAACCGCACCTGCCAGGCGATGAACGAGTTGAAGACCGACGATCCGGCCAAGCTGCGCGCCGCCGGTGTGATCGATCTGGAAACGCTGCAACGCTATCTCAATTTCCACTACTCGGTCACGATCGATCTGTTCGGCGCCGACCAATCGTCGAACGCGGCGATCTTCTACAGTGCGGGCCTGAAGGGTCGTTACGAAGAAACCAAGCGTGGTGACGATCACCGTCTGAACAGCGACACCTATCGGATCACCAGCGTGGCCGACGGCAAGCTGATCGACCTCGACGTGCCGATGCTCAACGCGCTGAATGAAGTGCTGCGCGACGACTACATCAAGGATTCGAACGGCGGTATCGCGCGTTGGAACAAGGTGCTGGAAAAGGCCGGTGTGTCGTTCCGCCTGACCGTGCCGCACAAAGCGTTCAATCGTCAGATCGGCACGTTCGCCGGCCTGCGCATTTCGCCGGACGGCCAGGTCATCAGCGAACAAGAATGGCAAGCCAAGGTGGACAGCTGGTTGCCCACCAAGGAAGACCGTGCTTATGTGGCATCCTTGATGGGTCGCGTGGTTGAGCCCGGCAAGTTCGCCAACTGGATTTCGCCGCCGCCGATCGGTATCAACCGTCAGCCGGTAGATTTCGAGTACGTGCGCTTCAACTAAGCTTTTGGTAGTGCCGGCGGTGT
>JBPBQZ010000123.1:0-4591 GCA_050955105.1 Janthinobacterium lividum
ATTTCCCGCGTCTGCACGTGGTGAAACTGGAGCAGAACTACCGCTCCACGGTGCGCATTCTGACGGCCGCCAACAGCGTGATTGCACATAATCCGAAGCTCTTCGAGAAGAAGCTGTGGAGCGAGCACGGCATGGGCGATACGGTGCTCGTGCACCCCGCCAACGACGAAGAACACGAGGCCGAATCGACGGTGTTCCGGCTGTCGGCGCATCGCTTCGAGCGGCGCGCGCAATTTCGTGACTACGCGATCCTGTATCGCGGCAACTTCCAGGCACGCATCTTCGAGCAAGTGCTCAGGCGCGAGCGCATTCCCTACATCCTGTCGGGCGGCCAGTCGTTTTTCGATCGCGCGGAAATCAAGGATCTTTGCGCCTATTTGCGGCTGATCGGCAACGCCGACGACGACCCGGCCTTCATTCGCGCCGTGACGACACCGCGGCGCGGCGTGGGCAACACCACGCTGGAGGCGCTGGGCGCGTACGCAGGGCAGGCCAAGGTTTCATTATTCGAGGCGGTGTACAGCGGCGGGATCGAATCGCGACTGAGCGCACGCCAGCTCGAGCCGTTGCGGGCTTTCTGCGACTTCATCCAGCGGCTGGCGGACCGAGCGCCCAAAGAAGCCGCCACGGTGCTGCTCGACGAGCTGATGGACGGCATCCATTACGAAGCCTATCTGTACGATGCCTTCGACGAACGCATGGCGCAGAAGAAATGGCAGAACGTGCTGGAGTTTTTCGAATGGCTGAAAAAGCGCGGAACGCGGCCGGAGCGTGAGTTGGGTGCCGAGGGTGACGGCGACGGCGAGGCGGCCACCGGTTTCGACACCGCCGACGGTTTGGCGGACGAAGGCAAAGGGCTGCTGAAGCTGATTCAGACGGTGGCGCTGATGTCGATGCTCGAAGGACGCGACGAAGACCCCGACGCGGTGCGGTTGTCGACCGTGCATGCGTCGAAGGGATTGGAGTACCCGCACGTATTCCTGGTCGGCTGCGAAGAAGGCATCATGCCCCACCGAGGCAATGCGGATGCCGACGAGGCACCTGACGAAGCGCGTATCGAGGAAGAACGCCGGCTGATGTATGTGGCGATCACGCGGGCGCAGCGCAGTTTGCAACTAAGCTGGTGCAAGAAACGCAAGCGCGCCCGCGAGACGGTGGTCTGCGAGGCGTCGCGATTTATTCGGGAAATGGCGCTGGATGAGGCGCCGCCGCCAGGGGCGGACGAGGCGCCGATCACGCCGAAAGATCGGATGGCGATGTTGAAGGCGTTGTTGACGCCGAAGTAGGGGCGCGGTTTAGCGCGCCGCGTTCACCATATAGTCGACGGCGGCTTTCACATCGTCGTCGGAGGCATTCGAGCCGCCCTTCGGCGGCATCACGCCCTTGCCGTGCAACGCGTAGTTGTAGATCACCGGCATCGGATCTTTCAGGCGCGGCGCCCAATCCGCCTTGTTGCCAAATTTCGGCGCGCCGACCACACCGGCCGCGTGACACGTCGCGCACACTTGCGTGTACAGCGCCTTGCCCGTGGTGGCTGCGGCACCGCCGCTCGCGCTCGGTGCGGCGCCCATGCCAGTGGCCGCTGCGGTGGTAGCGGCTGCGGCTTGCGGCACGGCCGAAGCGGTCGGCGCGGGGCCGGCCGCGGCGCCCGAGGCAGCGGCCGGGCCAACTACCGGGGTGCTCTGCGTCGAACCGGTATCGCTCTGTACGGGCGCACCGGCGCCTGGCGGATTGACTGCGGACGCGCCCGAGGCGCCCGCAGCAGCGGCGCCCGAAGCACCCGCGGCGGCGCCTGAAGCGCCGGCGGCAGCCGCGGCGCCAGAAGCCGGTGCCGGCGGATCCGCGAAATGCGCGCCGGCGTTGTTCGCCATATAGGCGACCGCGCGGCCGATTTCATAATCCGAATAGTCGTCGGGCGAGGTGCCACCACGCGGCGGCATCGCGCCCTTGCCGGTCAGCGCGGTTTTCCACAGCGTCTCGAAGCCTTGCGCGATGCGCGGCGCCCAGTCGCCGGCATTGCCGAACTTCGGTGCCCCGGCAGCGCCGGTGGCGTGACATGCCGAACACACGGCCTTGAATACCGCTTCGCCCGTCTGATAGACACGTGGTGCGTTCGCATCGCGAATTTCAACCGAGGCAATCGGCGCGACCCGTTCGTCGATTGCCTTGGGCGTCATGGATTCCGTCCCTGCGCCTGACTGATTGAAATTCGAAACGTAACTGACCACTAGAAGGATTACTGCGACCGGAATGATGAACGCGGCAACCATGGCCGCGAAAAACTTGGCCGGCGATTTGAATAAGGTATCTCCCTGCGCTTCGCTCATGCTGTCTCTCTTAATAATCTTTTTAGGTGCATTGTCAAAAGCTTGGCCGATTATAGACGCATTGGCGGCGGTTCGGCACCAGTGCGGCCCGGCCGCAACGGCCGAATGTCCACGCTGGGCGCGACTATTGGCGGGTTTTCCTGGGCGGGAGAGTGCGGCGGTCGGCAGCGACGATTCGCCGCAGCAGCGGGTGGCAGACCGGCTAGGTGGACGCCTTTAGGTGAACGCGGTATGCTTCGCGTCTGCCCGCGCCGTCTCGCCGATTTCCTTGGTTTTGCGCAATGTTCAACCGAAGGGGCGAGTACCGATAGTGCGGCGCATCTCAACGCGCCCGTAGCTCAATGGATAGAGTACTGCCCTCCGAAGGCAGGGGTTGCTGGTTCGATCCCAGCCGGGCGCACCAATAAATCAAGGGTTTGCAGGCGTCGAATTGCGTTTGCTTTTCGAACTGCAGCTAAATTGCAGCTACGTTCGTTGCCGATCACGGCGATGTCAGCAGTTGCACCCATTGGGTCAGATGGTCCGCCGAGAGGTGCGGGTCGTCGTAACTTTATCCCGTTCTACCGACAGCGCGGCGACCACAGCACGGCCGTTACAGGGTTATCCAGCGATGCGCGGCCGGGATCAGCACAAGGATTTTGATGGCTGACGCAGCTCCCGCCGCGAGGAGGCCCCATCTCAGCCGCGAATCATCTCTCTTGCTGAATTCAACCGGCGCGCGCCCGGCTTCTTCGGCTGCGCCCGCGGCCACCTCCGCGAGATCTTTTGAACTGGTTTTCAGAGCCAGCTCCGCCAGGTCGCGCGCATCGCGCAGCGCACTGCTGATCTTGAAGGCCGGAGCCCAGATAAGGACGACACTCGCGAGAGCGAGGATTTCAACTGCGAATTCGAGCACACCCTCGAGCATGTCGCCGTTCAAAATGCGCTCCAGAGCGGTTCAGATTCTTCCGGCAGCACACCAGCCTTTTGCGCGCGCCGCTGACGTTTTATTCGCGCAAACTGGACGATTGCTTCCGGAGGATCAAACGTCGACCGCGTTCCCCGTTCCGGGCGCCGCGCCGTCGCCGTCGGCTCCATAAACCCGACGACCAGCTGTAGGTCGAGCGCGTGCGCGACCGCGACGATCCGGTCAAGGCTGGGCCCCATGACGCCTTCGCCCTTCTCGAGCCGGCTGATTTCCGACTGGCTGATCGCGAGCTTCGCGGCCAGCGCAGCCTGTGTCAAAGCCTTACTTTCGCGCGCCGCGCGCACCATCCGGCCAAAGCGCACCAATTGGCTTTGCTCTTCATAACCCGCCCGAATTTCCGGATCTTCAAGCAACTCGTCACGAAAATCACTGAATTTTTCCAAGATTCTCTCCTTCATACACGCCCTACTGCATCTGCTCTTGCAGCGGTGGCGCTGGCGTTCACCGCCAACAGCCTCAGAACAGGTAATGGGTTGCCTGGTGCCGGAGCATAGATGGCGAATACACCAAATAGCTTTGGTGCACAGCGCTCATACAGCCCGCTGCCGTTCGGTACCGGAACCGGAACCACTGGAGCTTCGCCCGACGCGAGTCCATGATCAATGACTTCATCAATTAACGTGAGCAACGGACCGATTGACCGGCGCGCCCCTGTCGCCTGAAGCACCATGAATTCTTTTTTCGCGGCCGGGTGAATCTGACCGTCAAACGTCGGCACCATGCCGCCCTCTTAATTATGGGTTATTTCAGATAAAATTCAAGGGATTGTCGCGCTGTTTTCTGTCAAACGCAATCTATCCCTAACACGGATTAGTGGCGTTGGCTCCATCGCGCTGACTGCCGCCAGCGCCGCTCGCACACGGGCTGCCGCTAAAACGTCGTCATCTACCGTCGGGTCCTGTCTTCAGAAAGGATGCACAATATCCCCCGGTCGCGCCACCCAAGCGCATTCATTCGAGACGATTTGCTCGAGAGCTTGCCGTAAGCGCCGGAGGCGGTGCGGCTAACCGACGATATAGGGATGAGGTGCGATCCTGCGGCAATGCGTTGCGCGGAAAATCTCGGCCGAAATCCCCTTAGCGAAGTGCAGCCGCCAGTGCCTCGTCGATCTGCAGCGCAAAGCGCGCTTCAACATCGGGCACCGCGTAGCCAACTGAAAGTTCCAGATACGCGTCGCCTAGCACTAACTGAACGAATGTCGCCGCCCGTAAAGCAGCAGTCGATTCGTCAAATCGCTTTCGCAGAATTTTTGCGGCGAAGGCACGCACGACCTTTGCGCCATTTTCGTAAAACACTT
>JBPBQZ010000124.1:0-48680 GCA_050955105.1 Janthinobacterium lividum
AAAGACCGGCGTGCAAGATTATTACCTCGATGTATCTCGGCGTTCGCTCAATACGGCTTGCGGATATGTGGAGGGCGCATCGAACTGGCTGTCACCATCTTTGCTTCGGTTTCTGTCGAATAACGTTGCGGGTGCTACGGTTGGCGCTACGTTATCGAGAGCACCATTTAAAGACGACCTGGCAATTCGCGCTGATTTGCGGGCTCGTTTTGGTTCGCTCGACGCGGTGCTGACCTGGCCGGACGGGGTACGTGTTTTCGAAGACGTCTTACGAATTCATGCGGCGGCTGTGAAGCAGAGCTTGCAACCCGGTCATCACGCGATGATCGAATACTTAAAGCAAGAACAGGTGGGAATCGGGCGGCGCACCGCAATCGTAGACCTTGGATGGGCTGGCACGATGCAGCGCTCACTGAGCACCTTACTGCGCGAGGTACGCGCGGACGCATCGGTTGCGGGGTTCTATTATGGTCTTTGGCCTAGCGCTTCGGGCAATCGCTATAAGGCCGGGCTGATGGAGGCCGCATTTGCGTCCGATTTTATCCCGCTCGATCAACAACCGGAGGTCGCCAATGCCGTGGCCATCCTGGAAGAATTGCACACGGCGCCGCACGGCACTGTCTTATCGCACGCTTGGCAAGAGGGCCGCTGGGCACCGATTTACGCCGACTGTTCTGCCGAGACTGAACAGTACGAAACGAAAACACGTCATTTTCAGGAAGGGGCTTTGGAAACGGTGTCGGCGCTATTTTCTACAGGATGCTACGGCACGCTCAAGTTGAGCGATTTAGATGCGGATGCGGTGCGAGCGGCCTTGGGTGCCATCTGCCTATCGCCGTCGGCCGCTGATATCGCGTTATTGCGCCAATTGGGACACTGCGCAAGCTTCGATCACGCGTGCCTCGATTCAATTGTCTGCGATGCTTGCCCGGCTGACGACTTGGCGATGCGAACTGAATATGCTCGCAGCGAGTGGCGTCCAGGCACCTTGCGCCACTGGTACGACATTGCCGACCCCGCCCAGCGACCCAAGGTCCGCGCATTTTGCCGTGACGTATTGAGCCATCTCAGCGAAAGGGCCTTGCGCCAATTCGACTGATCTCGATTTTCCAAGCCCAACGCCTACGCAGCCAAACTATGGAAAGGTTGAGCCGCCGGGACTAAGCGCTTACATTTAACTCAAATCGAATGACCTGCACGCCGTTGAACGTATTTCCAACCAGCATGCGATCGATTGCACGCCCGACCAGGGAGTCGGAAAGTCGCGTTGCAGTCTTGATGCATACGAAAGATCGTCCTGTCTTGCTCGCGCGCGCATTAGCCAGCGTGTGCTCGCAAACTTATTCAGATTGGCATCTGTACCTTGTAAACGACGGAGGCGACGCGCGGCAGGTCGAGCAGGTGCTCGATGTCTATCGATCATTATTCGCCGAACGTATAACCGTTCTGCATCATTCGGACAGTCAGGGCATGGAGGCCGCGTCAAATGCCGCGCTGGAATGCTCGGAAAGCGATTTCCTTGTTATTCACGACGACGACGATAGCTGGCATCCCCGCTTCCTCGCAGAGACGACGAGTTTTCTCAATGCGCCCGAACACAATGGCTATGCTGCGGTGATCACGCATACGGTTGTAGTCTACGAACACATCGAGGACGACTGCGTGGTGGAAGATCGACGTGCTGACTGGGCTAACGCGTTACGCAGCGTCGATTTTTTTAAAATGCTGCAAACCAATCAATTCCCGCCCGTCAGCTGCCTCATGCGCCGTTCGGTAGTGGATCATATTGGTCGATTTAACACGGCTTTGCCAGTTCTGGGAGATTGGGACTACAACCTACGCATTATGTTAGTAGGTGACATCGGCGTGCTGCAAAAAAAACTGGCCCATTATCATCACCGAACGCCGCTCGTGACGGATGCATACGGCAACTCCGTCGGTGCTGGCGTTGCACATCACGAGCTTTACAACACGCTGTACCGAAATAGCTTGATTCGACAGTTCGCAAAGGGCGACCTCGCAAATCTCGCGCTGATCAATGGCTTGACACAGCATACGGTCTGGATCGATGACATGCGGTCACGACTAACCCACATCGAAAATGTTGTAGCGGAGATTGCGCATTTGGGCACACGGGCAGCTACTGTCTTAGGCGTGGTCGAGAAGGCGCTGCGAATACCGCGGGGACTCTGGTACCGCTTGCTACCTTTTCGCCGTGTCGTTGCACGGGCCAGAGGGCGCGTTTGAACCCGGCTGCGCGAAGCAGGCTGGGCCAAATTAAAACGGCACGCAGGCCATGAGCTTGCTGTGAACCTCGAACGAGCCCAGCACAGCGATGACGATCAGCAAGAGAGGTTCGAGCATCGGGCGGTGGTAATATGTCGCGCTGCAGCTTTTCCCCACGAGCGCGCGTACGGCATTTCGACCACGCGGTGCGCCTTTTTTGTTTCGCGCTGGAGTAATATCTGGCGTCTCTTCGGTTCTACTCTCGCAACGCATGCTTGACTTCATTCGAAATCACAAGCGCCTGATGTTGATAATCCTGGCCTTGTTCGTCGTACCCGGACTAGGCCTCGTGGGTATCCAGGGCTTCCGCGGCTTCTTCGACGACAGCGCCAACGTGGCGAAAGTGGGTGGGCAAAAGATTCCGCGCCAGGAATACGACAATGCCATGCGCGAGCAACTCGACCGCGCGCGGCAGATGCTCGGCGCTTCCTTCGATCCGAAGATGTTCGACACCCCCACGATACGCCAGGGTGTACTCGAGGGGTTGATTCAGCAACGCGTTGTCGCGCAAGCCGCCCAGAACGAGTTCCTTACGGCGCCTGATACGGCCGTACGCCGTGCGATCGTCGCCATTCCGGCGATCCAGGCACTGCAAAAACCCGATGGCACCTTCGATGTCGAGCAATACCGGCAACTGCTGGCTACGCAGGGCATGACGCCCGAGCAATTCGACGAGCGCGTGCGCTTCGATCTGGCCAGCCACCAGCCGCAGGAAAATATTCAGGACAGCGCGCTTGCACCCAGTTCGCTGGCGCAGCATCTGCTCGAGATGTCGCAGCAGCAACGTGAGGTGCAGAGCCTGGCATTCCAGGCACAGACCTACCGTTCGCAGATTCAACCCACGGATGGCGATCTGAAGCAGTACTACGCATCGCACCAGGATGATTTCCGCAAGCCGGAAAGCGCCACCATCGACTACCTGGTGTTGGATGCCGCGGCGCTGTCCGCCAGTGCCGCGCCCAGCGACGCCGAAGTGCACAAATACTACGAAGATAATCTGGCGCATTACCAGATTGGCGGACAAGTGCGAGCCAGTCACATCCTGATCACCGTAGCCCCGCATGCCAGCGCGACCGAGCGCCAGCAGGCTCAAGCGAAGGCTCAGGCTATTCTCGCCGAGGTGCGGGCTCATCCCGAGCGTTTCGCCGAGATCGCCAAAAAGGAATCGCAAGACGCCGGCTCGGCAGCGAACGGCGGCGACCTGGGCTATTTCAGCCGCGGCATGATGGTCAAGCCATTCGAAGACGCCGCGTTTTCGATGAAGCCGCAACAGATCAGCGATCTGGTGCAATCCGACTTCGGCTATCACATCATCGAAGTCACCGACGTGAAGCCGGCGACTACGCAGCCCTTCGAACAGGTCAAGGACGCCATCGCGCAGCAGCTCCGCACACAAGAGGCGACCAAGCGCCTGGCCGAAGATGCGGATCAGTTTTCGAATCTGACGTATGAGCAGGGCGACAGCCTGAAACCTGCGGCCGACAAGTTCAAACTGCAGATCCGTCAGGCCACTGTGACGCGGCAACCGAACCCGGCGCTCGCACCCACCGATCCGCTCAACAATCAAAAACTGCTCGACGCGGTATTTGCCAATGACTCATTGAAGAGTCATCACAACACCGCGGCTATCGATGTCGGCAGCAACGCGATGATTTCCGCGCACGTCACTGCCTATCAAGCGGCCGCTGTACCGCCGTTCGAGCAGGTGCGCGATGCGGTGTTGCAGCACGTGCTCGACCAACGCTCCGCTGAGTTAGCGCGCAAGAGTGGCGCAGCAAAGTTGGCCGAACTACAGAAGTCGAATGCGGTGGACGGCTTCTCCGCACCGGTAAAAATTTCAAGAGCAAGCCTGCAGGGCGTGCCTCCGACAGCAGCCAGCGAGATTTTCAAAACCCCGGCTGACAAGCTTCCCGCTTACGTCGGGGTCGACCTGGGCGCGGGCGGCTATGCAATCTATCGCATCAATTCAGTGATCGCCGGTAGCGCGCCAACCTCCGAGCAGTTGAAGGCGGCTGAAGCGCAGATCGCTCAGGTGAGCGGTGCCTCGCAATCGCGCGCCTATCTGGCGGCGCTGCGGCAGAAAGCTAGCGTGAAGATCTATACGCGATCGCTCAACTCGGCACCGGTCGACACTGACGGGCCCTGATCGAAGCACCAGCCGGCGCGACGGCCATGCGGCACTGCATGCAAGCGCGCAGTCAGCGCGGCGAAGCGGTGCCGCCTCCATGAGCACGAAAACAAGAAACCCCGCGGTTCAACTCGCGGGGTTTCTTGTTTGTAAAGTCCGACTGACGCTATGCCGATAGCTGCGTCAGTCCATCGTGCGACTACAGGCAGCTATTGATATCGGAGGCCGCATCAGGCGACACCGGCGCGCCGCCGGTCGAACGGATGCCCACCCAAGCGCCCTTACCATCCAGCGACGGACGTACGACTGCCGCATTGCCGCCGGGCGCCGCGCCAGGCATCAATACGTCGACGCCAAGATTGTTGGCGATGGTGGTCTGCGAAGTAATGGTTTGTTGCGTCTTGTCAGCCCAACGTTTCGCGATGCATTGAGCGACGTCCTGGGGCGCATTCGCACTTTTGCCGACTGGCTGTACGTTCGACGGAACCTGCGTCGCACATGCCGCAAACAGAATGGAAACGCCGACCACGGGAATATATTTCACGTCTTTTTCTCCTTTCATCGCCCTCTCGGGCATAAACCAGCCGCATCGGAGCCGAGGCTCCGCAGTCAAGCCGGCTGGACGCTCCCTCATCGCAGCAGCGGCGAGAGATGGCTCCAAACGTTATCGAGCAGCCGCGGTTGCGCCGCCGCCGTTGGATGGATCTGATCCGCCTGGAACGACTGCGGCTGATCGGCTATGCCTTCCAGCAAGAAAGGCACGAAGGCGAGCTTGTATTGCTGAGCCAAGCGTTGATACATGTCCTGGAACGCCTTCGTATAGTCGGGCCCGTAGTTCGGCGGGATCTGCATCCCGACCAGCACAACGCGTGCCCGGGCTGCTAGCGAGGTTTCAATAATGGCGTGGAGGTTGGTGGTCGTTAGCGTGAGATCGATGCCGCGCAAGGCGTCGTTACCACCGAGCTCGACAATCACGATGGACGGATGGTCACGCGCCAGCAGCGCCGGCAGACGGGCCAGGCCGCCGCTGGTGGTGTCGCCGCTGACGCTGCCATTCGCAACGCTATAATCGATGCGGCTGCTAAGCAGGCGCTTACGCAACAGGTCGACCCAATCAGAATTTTCGGGCAGGCCGTATCCCGCTGACAGACTGTCGCCCAATACCAATATGCTTCGCTGCGTCACAATTCGCGGCGCGCCCGCGCCCGCATCATGCGTGGCAACATGGTGAGGTACGGTAGCCCCTTCGGCAGCCTGCACCACCTGCGGCATCCAACCCAGCAGCGTTATTTGCAAGCTCGCCGCGATGAGTGTGGGTGTATGAAACCTGCGCGCGGCATGCAGCATGCGTTGCGTCCAACGATATCCAGAGATGTCAACAGCCATCGAGTCGGTCATAGAAGTAAGTGAATTGAGCAAACGCGTCGGCGACGCGGGGCGTGAACTGACGATACTGGAAGATATCGATTTCCGCATCGATGCGGGCGAGAAGGTGGCGATCGTCGGCGAATCCGGCTCGGGCAAATCGACATTGCTTGGTTTGCTGGCAGGCCTGGACCGGCCCACCGCCGGCACTGTGAAGCTGCTGGGCCAGGACCTCGCGCCCTTGGACGAGAATCAGCGCGCGGCACTGCGGCTTGGGCGAGTGGGCTTCGTATTCCAGTCGTTCCAATTGATGCCGCATTTGACCGCGCTCGAGAATGTGATGCTGCCAGCCGAGCTAGGCGGTAGCGGCGCCACGGGCGCGAACCACGCGCAGTCCTTGCGCGAAGTACGTGAACGGGCGACTGCTCTGCTCGACCAGGTAGGTCTGAGTAAAAGGCTGACGCATTATCCGCGGCTGTTGTCAGGGGGTGAGCAACAGCGGGTAGCGCTGGCGCGCGCCTTCATGACAGCGCCCGCAGTGCTGCTCGCTGACGAGCCGACTGGCAGCCTGGATGCGGCGAACGGCCGGGCCATCGTCGAGTTGATGTTCGAGATGAACCGCGCGAGCGGCGCGACGCTGGTGCTAGTTACGCACGATGCCGATCTGGCCGCGCGCTGTGACCGCACCATCGGCCTGAAAGATGGCCGCATCGTGACGCGCTAGCGGCTCAAGCCAAACAGGCCGCCAGCGCCACGCGGGTCAATTTCTCAGCGGGCCGCTGCCTTGGCGCGCGCGATCAATGCGGCGGTCGAGGAATCGTGCGGATGCGAGCCACTGCCGGTGAGATCGGCTTCCACCGCCTTGCCCAATTGTTTGCCCAGCTCGACGCCGAACTGGTCGAAGGGATTGATATCCCAGATGGCTGCTTGCGTCATGACCTTGTGCTCGTAAAGAGCAATCAACGCGCCGAGCGATTCGGGCGACAAACTGTCCATCACAATCGTATTCGACGGTCGATTGCCAGGGAATACGAGGTGCGGCACCAGGTCGGGACGATCGGGGCCGGCCACCTTGGCCGCCTCTTCGCGCGTGCGCCCGAGCATCAAGGCTTCGCTTTGCGCAAAGCAATTGGCCAGTAGCTTGGCATGATGACCCGGCATCGAATGCGCAGGCTTCAGGACTGCGACGAAATCGATCGGCACCAGCGTCGGGCCTTGATGCAGCATCTGGAAAAATGCATGCTGGCCGTTGGTGCCGGGCTCGCCCCACAATACAGCCGCGGTAGGTTCCGTGACCGTCTGGCCGTCGAGCCGCGCCGACTTGCCGTTACTCTCCATTTCGAGCTGTTGCAGGTAGGACGGCAGGTAGTGCAACGCCTCGGCGTAGGGCGCGACCAGCAATGACTGCGCACCGAAATAGTCTCGATACCAGATGCCGACCAGCGCCAGCAGCACCGGCAGGTTGCGCTCGAACGGCGCACTGCGGAAGTGTTCGTCCATACCGTGCGCGCCGGCCAACAGCCGCTCGAAATTGTCGGGGCCGATCGAGAGCACGATCGACAGGCCAACCGATGACCATAGCGAGTAACGACCGCCCACCCAATCCCACATCTCGAAGATATTTTCGGCGGCGATGCCGAATTTACGTACCTGTTCGGGATTTGCGGAGACGCCGACGAAGTGTTTGTGCAGTTGCTCGGGCGGACAGCCTTCGTCGCAGAGCCACTGCTTCAGCGATTCCGCATTGGTCATGGTTTCGAGCGTGGTGAAGGTCTTCGAGACGATGATGGCGAGCGTGGTTTCAGGATCGACGATCTGCATGACGCGCCACAAGGCCTCGCCGTCGACGTTCGATACAAAGTGCATCGACAGATCGGGCTTGGCGAGATGCTCCAGCGCGTGGCATACCATCTTCGGCCCCAGATCCGAGCCGCCGATGCCGATGTTGATTACATGACGGATCGGCTTGCCGGTATATCCAAGCCACTTGTCGTCGCGCACTTGGATTGCGAAGGCTGCCATTTTGGCCTTCGCCGCGGCCACGTCGGCGGCGAAGGGCGCATCAGGGGCGGTGTCGCGCAACGCGACGTGCAAGGCCGCTCGACGTTCGGTGACGTTGACGATCTCACCGGCGAACATGGCATCGCGGGCCTTGGCGACATCAGATACCTCGGCGAGCGAAACCAGCAGCGCCAAGGTGGCCTCGGTGATGCGATTTTTCGAGAAGTCGATGGTCAGGCCGGCGCCTGCGACGGTAAAACGCTCGGCGCGGGTGGACGCGGCATCGTGGTCGGCGGCGAACCAATCGCGCATGCGCGCGTCGCGGATTTGTTCAAGGTGCTGCGAGAGCGCTTGCCGGGCGGAGTGGGAATCGGTCGTCATAGTCGCTTTGAATAGGATGGTTGCAAGGAGGCTGCCCAGCAGCCGCTCGATAAGCCGGTGCTTTGTGTTGACATGCATCGAACATGACAGCGACATAGCCCGCAGGCGTGGCGTAAGGAAGCTGCCTATAGCCCGCAGGCGGAGTTCGAATCAGTATAACGGCGTCAGCGATATCGTCACGCTGGCCAAATGGCCAACGTGACGGCTCAGTGTCCCATCGATCGAAGCAGGGACGCATCGCAGGCCGCCGCGCATGGCGATGTCAGTTCGCCCGCGTTACCGCATGGCTACGCAACAGCTGATTCAGCAGCGAGCGGACTGCCGGCGCCAGTTCACTGGCAGTCAGGCCGGCCGGCCCATGGCCCGCGTCACCCAGCGTTTCGGCAGCCCGCCCGTGCAGAAATACCGCTGCCAAGGCTGCCTCGCGCGCGCCTACATGCTGTGCGAGGAACGCGCCAATCAGGCCACAGAGCACGTCGCCGGTGCCGCCGGTGGCAAGACCCGCGTCACCGGTGGGATTGATCGCCAGCGCTTGCGACGGCGCGGCGATCAGGGTGCCCGAGCCTTTCAATACCGCTACGCAGCCAAAGCGCTCCGACAAACTCCGCACGGCCGCCAATCGGTCGCCTTCGATGGATTTCACGTCGGTGTCGAGCAGTCGCGCCGCTTCCAATGGGTGCGGTGTGATGACCGTTGCGGCGCCACCCGCGCGCAATGCATCGGCCAAGGCGGGGTGCGTGGACAGCAGATTCAGCGCGTCGGCGTCGACCACTTTCGGTACCTGCAAACGCAGGATCTGGTCGAGCCGTTGTACCACGCGGTCGCTGCGACCGAAGCCGGGGCCGATCGCCAGCGCGCTCATCTCGTCGAGCGGCAAATGGTCTATCTCGTGCAGCATCAATTCTGGATGGGGAGGATCGTAGGCCGGGCCGCCGGCGCCGAGCAGCGCCACGTGAACCTTTCCCGCGCCCGCGAACAGCGCGGCGCGTGATGCCAGGATCGGCGCACCGCACATGCCGGTATCACCGCCCACCACGGCAAGGCTGCCGAATGTGCCTTTGTTGGCCGCGAAATCGCGGCGCGGAATGCTGGGCATGAAGAGGGCCGGGGCGTTCACCACGCAGTGGGCACGTGCCGCGACGGCAGCCGGCGCGTCGCTCGGCGACCCGTCATCGACGCCGAGCGGCGCCAGCCACAAGCGCCCGCTCAGGTCGCGGCCAACGCCGGTATAAAGGCCGGGCTTCAACGCTAGAAATGCAAGAGTGTCGGTGGCACGTACCGCAGTATCGCGAGCCGACGACTGCTTCGAGGCGGCGCCGCCGTGTGCACCGCTTATCACCAGACCATTGTCGCTCGCCAGCCCGCTCGGCAAATCAAGCGCCAATACTGGGCCGCCGCTGGCGGTGCGCGCCGACAGGGCGGCGGCGAGCGTGGCAAAGACGCCGTCGAGCGGCCGCGCCAGGCCCGCGCCGAACATGCCGTCGACCGCCCAGTCGGCCGACGCCAGCGCTTCCCGCGCCGCGTCGTCGAAGCTTTCGACGATCGGCACGCCTGCTTCGCGCGCCTGCGCAAGCGCCCAGCGCGCATCGTCGGGCAGCGCGGCTTGCGGCAGGCACACCAGCACGCGCACCCGCGCGGCCAGCAGCGCGGTGGCGGTTACCAGCGCATCGCCGCCGTTGTTGCCAGGCCCCGCGGCGATAAATACCGCGGGGGGCCGGCGCCCGCGGGTGCGCACCAGCCGGGCGCCGAGAAAACGCGCCGCCGTTTCGCCAGCGCGCGCCATCAGGGTATGAGGTGGATATTGCGCCGCGGCGCGCTGCTCCAGCGCACGCAAGGCGTTCAGATCGAGTACGGCAAGCGCGAGATCGCGCGGATCGAGCAAGTCTTCGGTCATAAGATCTCCCGGGCGTCGAGACTTCACGGCGTGCGAGCCTCGACAGCTACCCGTCCTAGTATAATGAGCGTCCTTCATGGCGACCGGGCACGGCCTTCCGCTGCCCGGCTCGCCGTTCGCTTCAGGCTTGCCCCGCCTTCGATCCAACATGGTCCACATCCTCCATCTCGCCGGCGCGCGCGCGCTCTCCGATTTCCGTCGTGAACGCCTGCTGCAAGCGCTGCAGGCCGTCGATGCCGATGTCACCGACGTGCGCTCCAGCTTCTTGCACATCGTCGGTCTTGAACGGGCTCCAGATGCCGCCGAGCAGGGCCGCCTGGCCGAGCTGTTGTGTTATGGCGATCCCGCCGAGGACGCCGGCGAACGCGGCGCTCGCGCACATCAGGCGAACTTCATTGTCATTCCACGCTTTGGCACGATCTCGCCGTGGGCCAGCAAGGCCAGCGACATCGCGCATCACTGCGGCTTCGAGCAGGTGCGGCGCATCGAACGCGGCATCGAGCACACATTGAATTTCAAGACCGGCCTGTTCGGCGGTCGCCGCGAGCTCGACGATGCACGACGCGCGCGGCTTGCCGCGGTGTTGCACGACCGCATGACCGAAACCGTGGTCTATACGCGGGCAGACGCCGAACACCTGTTCGACACGTTGCCGGGCAAGGCCTTGCGCCGCGTGCCGTTGTTAGCGGAAGGGCGCGCGGCGCTGGAAGCCGCCAACCTCGAATACGGGTTGGCGCTGGCCGACGACGAGATCGACTATCTGGCGGATGCTTTCAGCGGTTTGCAGCGCGATCCGACCGACGTCGAGTTGATGATGTTCGCGCAAGCCAACAGCGAGCACTGCCGGCACAAGATCTTCAATGCCGACTGGACCATCGATGGCCAGCCGCAAGACATGTCGCTGTTCCAGATGATTCGGCATACGCATGCGCGGCATCCCGAGCGCACCATCGTCGCCTATTCGGACAATGCCGCGGTGATGGAAGGCGCACGCGTGGCGAGTTGGCATCCGGATGCAGCCTCGCGGCGCTATGCAGCGGGCGAAGTGTTGACGCACACGCTGATGAAGGTGGAAACGCACAATCATCCGACGGCGATCTCGCCGTTCGCGGGCGCGGCAACCGGCGCGGGCGGCGAAATTCGCGACGAAGGTGCCACCGGTCGCGGCGCGCGTCCGAAGGCTGGCATGACGGGTTTTTCGGTGTCGAACCTGGCCTTGCCGGGCGGCACGCGCAATTGGGAAAATGCGCGCGACGTGACTTTACCGGCGCCCCCATGGCCGGCCGAGGCAGACGCCCCGTTGACTGGCGGCGACAAGCCCTCAAACAAAACGAAGGCAGGTGGGCCTGGCGACGCGCAGCCGAAAGCCTATGGCCGTCCCGACCGCATCGCCGCGCCGCTCGACATCATGATCGATGGCCCGCTGGGCGGCGCCGCCTTTAATAACGAATTCGGTCGGCCGAATCTGGCCGGCTATTTCCGCGTCTACGAGCAAAACGTCGGCGGTCGGGTGCGCGGTTATCACAAGCCCGTGATGATCGCCGGCGGCATCGGCAACATCATTGAAGGGCATACGCATAAGCTGGGCTTGCCGCCAGGTTCCTTGCTGATCCAGATCGGCGGTCCGGGCATGCGCATCGGTCTGGGCGGCGGTTCGGCCAGTTCGATGGCCACCGGCACCAATACGGCCGAGCTCGATTTCGATTCCGTGCAGCGCGGTAATCCCGAAATCCAGCGGCGCGCGCAGGAGGTCATCAACGCCTGTTGGCAGCTCGGCGCCGACAACCCGATCCTCAGCATTCATGACGTCGGCGCTGGCGGCTTGTCGAACGCGTTTCCGGAACTCGTCGAAGGCGCCGAGCGCGGCGCCGATTTCTCGCTAAGCGAAGTGCCGCTCGAAGAAAGCGGCTTGTCGCCGCGCGAAATCTGGAGCAACGAGGCGCAGGAGCGCTATGTATTGGCGATCGCGCCGCAGAGCTATGCGTTGTTCGAGGCGATGTGCGTGCGTGAGCGCTGTCCGGTGGCGGTAGTGGGCGTGGCGACTGAGGCACAGCGGCTGCGCCTGCTCGACCGCCTGCCGCCAGAGGGTGCATTGGCGCGCGGTGCGGGCGATGCGTCCGCCAAGCGCGCGGCACGTGACCAGGACCAGGACCAGGACCAGGACCACGACGATACGCCCGTCGACATGCCGATGGATGTGCTGTTCGGCAAGCCGCCGAAGATGCACCGCGACGTGGCGCATGCGACCACCGCGTTCGTGCCGCTGACGCTGACTGGGCTGCCGCTGGCCGGCATCGCCGAAGCGGTGCTTGCGCATCCGACGGTGGGCAGCAAAGCATTCCTGATCACCATCGGCGATCGCACCGTGGGCGGCTTGACGGTGCGCGACCAGATGGTCGGCCCCTGGCAGATTCCGGTGGCCGATTGTGCGATCACATCGATGGCCTACGCGGGCTTTGCTGGCGAGGCGATGAGCATGGCCGAACGCGCGCCGCTGGCAGTGATCGATGCGCCGGCTTCCGGCCGCATGGCGATCGGCGAAGCGCTGACCAATATCGCGGCGGCGCCGATCGAATCGATCGGCCACATCAAGCTGTCCGCCAACTGGATGGCCGCGTGTGGCAGCCCAGGCGAAGACGCGGCGCTCTATGACACCGTGCGCGCAGTCGGCTTGGAGCTTTGCCCGACGCTGGGCCTGAGCATACCCGTGGGTAAAGATTCACTGTCGATGCGCACGCGCTGGCGCGATGCCGCGGGCGCGGAAACAGCGGCCGGGCAGGGTACGCCTGCGCTGACCGCCGGCGCGCTCGACAAAGAAGTGACGGCGCCGGTCACCTTGATTGTTTCGGCGTTTGCGCCGGTGCAAGACGTACGTCGGCATTTGACGCCGCAACTGCGACGCGTGGCCGACGTGGGCGAAACCGTCTTGATCGCGATTGACCTCGGGCGCGGCAAGAACCGCCTGGGCGGCAGCATCCTGGCGCAGGTGTCGGGCCAGATCGGCGACACCGTGCCCGACCTCGATGACGCGCAAGACCTCGCACGCCTGTTCGCGGCGATCCAGGCCTTGAACGCCCAGGGGCGGTTGCTCGCCTACCATGATCGTTCCGATGGCGGGCTGTTCGCCACCGTTTGCGAGATGGCGTTCGCCGGACACATGGGCGTGGCGCTGAACATCGATATGCTGACGCTGGAAAACGGTGTTGAATCCGACTACGGCGACGCTAAAGACTGGACCCGCCAGACCTCGGGGCGCCGCGACGACTTGACTTTGCGTGCGCTGTTTGCGGAAGAACTGGGTGCGGTGATTCAGGTGCGCGCCACGGAGCGCGATGCGGCATTCGCAGTACTGCGCGAACATGGGCTGAGCGCCTGCAGCCACGTCATCGGCAAGCCGAACGACGGCGCGCAGCTCGAGATATGGCGCGACGCGAAGAAGATCTACGATGCGCCGCGCGGCGACTTGCAGCGGGCCTGGAGCGAAGTCAGTTGGCGCATCGCGCGGCTGCGTGACAATCCGGAATGCGCCGACGCGGCCTATGCATTGGCCGACGCGGCCGACGATCCGGGCCTGCACGCGCAATTGAGCTTCGACCCTGCCGACGATATCGCCGCGCCGATGATTGCCACCGGCGCGCGTCCGCGCGTGGCGATCCTGCGCGAGCAAGGGGTGAATTCGCATAGCGAGATGGCGTTTGCCTTTGATCGCGCCGGCTTCGACTCGTACGACGTACATATGAGCGACTTGATCGAAGGGCGCGCCACACTGGCTGACTACGCCGGGGCCGTCGCCTGCGGCGGCTTCTCATATGGTGACGTGCTGGGCGCGGGAGAAGGCTGGGCTAAAACCATCCAGTTCAGCCCGCGCCTGGCCGAGATGTTCCGCAGCTTTTTCGCACGTGCCGATACCTTCGCATTGGGCGTTTGCAATGGCTGCCAGATGATGAGCGCGTTGGCGCCGATGATTCCGGGTGCCGAAGCGTGGCCGCGCTTCACACGCAATCGCTCGGAGCAGTTCGAGGCGCGCTTGTCGCTGGTGGAAATTCCCGAATCACAGTCGCTGTTCTTCCAGGGCATGCTCGGTTCGCGCTTACCGATCGCGGTTTCGCATGGCGAAGGCTTCGCCAATTTCGCGCAACAAGGGGATATCGCCGCGGCACCGGTGGTGATGCGTTATGTCGATCACCATGGACAGCCGACCGAACGTTACCCGTTTAATCCGAACGGTTCACCGGCGGGGTTGGCCGGTACTACCAGTGCCGACGGCCGCTTCACCATCCTTATGCCGCATCCGGAACGGGTTACGCGCACCGCTTGCATGAGCTGGCACCCGGACGGCTGGCCCGACGACAGTCCCTGGCTGCGCATTTTCCGTAACGCACGCCGTTGGTTGGGTTGAAGTAGCGGCGCGCCGTATGGCGCTCGGCTGGTCGGTTAGGGCCCCGAATTCGCAGCGGCGGATTCGGGGCCTTTTCTTTGGTGCGTCGTTGTCGGGATTTCGATCTTCTTGACGCCGTCGAGCTCTCGGATTCAGACAGCCTCGATCTTTTTGCGCTTTCGCGGAGCGGCGATCACAACTTTACTGCGTGCCTCGCCGCAAGCGTCCCAGAAACATCGTGTCACGCCTGATTATCGGGAAAAGTGCTTGGCCAAAATGCTTGATTCGAAACTCATGCCCGTGGTCTAGTAGGCCGGTCGACATGTCCACCCCAGCGCTTGTTCATTCATAGCTAAGTCATCGCTTATCTAATTAGGATAGCTACGTTATGTTTGAGGAAAATAGAGTTCGGCTTACCTCTTCGCTGACAGCCGGCATGTTCGACCGCTTCGATATGGCATCGCCGCGGGCATTGCGGCGATGAATGATTCACCTCAACTCGGTCGCTCGAACTCACAGCATGACAAAAATCTATCAAGTGATTTGGAATCCGGTGCGCCAGGCAATGGTTGTTGTTTCAGAATTGGCGCGGCGTCGGCAGGCGGGTAGCAGCGGCATCGTTTCGGTGAGCGCGGCAGTGTCTCGAGCCGCCTGTGGCACCGGCCGCGACCATCGGGTGAGCACCAGTGCAGCGCCGTCCACTGTACTGCGGGCTTTATGCGCAGCCGTCGCAATGCTGCTGCTTGGCCAAACGCCCGGTGCCTGGGCGGCATGCACGCCACTGGTGCCGACCGCCGGCAGCACCGTGAATTGCACCGGACCCAATCTGGCATTTTCATCGAGTGTGAACAATCTGACGGTGGACGTCGCCGCGGGCTCGGTGGTTTCCGCTCCGGTGGGGGGGCCGCAAGCCAGCGTGACCTTATCCGGCAATGGCGCCAGTCTGAGCAACGCGGGCGCCATCGGTACGCTTGTCGGCCTGCCGGTGACGGGCGTCAACATCGGCAATGCCAACGGCAACGTCATCAGTATCAACAATACCAATACGGGCCTGATTCAAGGCCTCACCGACTTGTTGCCTACCACGCTGGGTAGCGGCATTGGTTTCGGCGTATTGGTTCAGAACGGCGTGGGCGGCGCGAGCACCATCACCAATGCCGGCACCATCAACACCAATCTATTGGTGCTGCCGGCTGGCGCCGGCGCTGCCATCGGTGCGACTGGCGGTGGCGCGGTAAGCGTGGTCAACACCGGAACCATCAACGGCCGCATCGGCATTGCCGCCAATGGCACCGCGGGACAAGGACAAAGCGTTATTAATGCCGGCACGATCACGGGCAGCGTGGCAATGGGCGGCGGCAACAATCAATTCACGTCTGTAACGGGCTCGCAAATCAGCACGCCTGTGCCAGTGGCGGCCGTAACCTTGCCAGGTAACGGCCTGACCTTGGCCGCGGGCGGCGTGGTGGATGCCGGCGCTGGCGGCAATAACACGCTGGTGCTACAAAACTCCGCGACAGGCAGCGGCAGCGGGAACACCGGCACCGGCGTCGCGGCGGCTGGCGCCTACACCAATTTTGAGCATTTAACGGTTAATAGCGGCACCTGGACCACTGATGGCGCGTTGGTAAGCGGCGACGCGACGCTCAACGGCGGCATCGTCGCGATCGACAACGGCGCCGCACTGGGCGCCGGCACGGTGACCGCGAACGGCGGTGCACTGTCCGCTGCAACGCAAGCGGCGGGAGCAGGGCTGAACGTGAGCAACGCGATAACGCTGGCGAACGGCGGCTTGACGGTCAACGGTGCGAACAATCTGTCCTTGTCCGGCGCGATCGGCGGGTCAGGTACTCTGACAACGAATGCCACCGGCAGCCTGACCTTGGACGGCGCTAACACTTACAGCGGCGGTACGGTGCTCAGCGCGGGCACCTTGGCGCTTGGCAGCGATACGGCACTGGGCAGCGGCGCGCTCAACGTAACCGGCGCCGCGACGCTCGAGAACGATGCCGCCGTTACCTTAGGCAACGCGATCGACGCGGCGGCGGCGCTCACGCTGGGCGGATCTGCCGATCTCACACTCAACGGGGCGGTGACCGGCGCGGGTAGCTTGACCAAGCAGGGTGCCGCGGTCTTAACGCTCGATGGCGCCAATACTTACACCGGCGGTACAACACTCGCGGCGGGCGGCTTGGTGGTGGGCGACGGCGCCGCGCTAGGCACTGGCGATCTGACGGTGACAGGCGCAGCTTCGTTGGATAGCTCGGCGGATGCATCGCTCAACAACAACATTCACGCAGGCGCCGACCTCGATATCGGTGGCTCGAATGCATTGACTCTGCAAGGTGTGGTAGACGGCGTCGGCGCTTTGAGCAAAAACGGCGCCGCCACTTTAACGCTGGACGGCGCCAACACCTATAGCGGTGGCACGAACCTGGCGGCGGGCGGCATAACGCTCGGCAGCAACACTGCGCTGGGCAGTGGGCTGCTCGATGTCACCGGTCCGGCCACACTCGACAGTAGTGCGGATCTCGTGATCGCCAATAGCGTCAACACGAACGATGCACTGACCGTCGTGGGTAGCCATGGACTGGAAATCAATGGCACGGTGGGGGGCGCCGGCAGCTTGCTCAAGACCGGCGATGCGAGTTTGACGCTGACGGCGGCAAATACTTACGCCGGTGGCACGAGCTTGGCGTCCGGCAGCCTGTTAATTGGCAATGATGCCAGCTTGGGGGGCGGCGCACTACACGTGACCGGTGATGCGACGCTGGACAGCACTGCCGATGTTTCGCTTGCCAATAGTGTCGAGACCGATGCCGCGCTAACCGTAGGCGGCAGCCACAACATGACGCTGAGCGGCAACTTCAGCGGAGCCGGCAGCGTCATCAAGCAAGGCAACGCAGCGATTTCGTTGGACGGCGACAACACTTATGCAGGTGGTACAACGCTGCAAGCGGGGACGTTGATTGCTGGCGGCAATTCGGCGCTCGGCACGGGGACGTTGACAGTGGATGGCACGGCGACTTTGGTCGGCTCGGCGGCCGTTGACTTAAACAATGCCATCGCACTGGCGGCTGGCGGCGACCTGGATATTGGCGGTCCCAATGCCATTACCCTTAATGGCACCCTTTCCGGCGACGGCGCGCTTACCAAGAACAGTGGGTCGGATTTAACCCTTACGGGCAACAACACATTCACAGGCGGCCTCACACTGGGCGACGGCCCGTTAACCATCGGCAACGCCGGCGCGCTGGGGACCGGCACGGTGCATGTGATCGGCGCCGCGACGCTTGACAACGCCGATGCTTTTTCTGTGAACAACGCATTTCTCGACGATGCGTCGTTGACGCTGGCCGGCGGCCATGACCTCTCCTTGAATGGTTCGATTTCAGGCGCCGGGAATGTGACCAAGGCAGGGCCGTCCGCTTTATCGCTGAATGGCGACAACACCTATAGCGGTGGCACGACGCTGACGTCCGGCACTCTGGTGGTAGGGAACAACGCCAGCCTGGGCAGCGGCGCGCTCGACGTCACCGGCGCCGCCACCTTCGACAGCACCGGCGACGTTGCGCTAGGCAATGCCATCAACACCGCCGGCCCGCTGACCTTCGAGGGCAGTCACAGCGTGGAAATCGATGGCACAGTAACCGGTACCGGCAGCCTCGTGAAAAACGGCGGCGGCAATTTGACGTTGACGGCCGCCAACACCTACAGTGCTGGCACGACGCTGAACGCGGGAACCTTGCAAGTCAATAACAATACTGCGCTCGGAACCGGTCGATTGACGGTGACCGGCGACGCGACACTGGGCAATAGCTTGCCGGTCCAATTAGGCAATCCGATCGGCTTGTTGAATGGTTCCTTAACGTTACCCGGCCAAGCGCCCCTTGACCTTACGGGCCCCATCAGTGGCACGGGCAGCCTGATCAAAAATGGCAGCGCGCCGCTGACCCTCTCTGGCATCAACACCTATAGCGGTGGGACGATCCTGAACGAAGGCGCGGTGACATTGGGTTCCGCCAGTGCGCTGGGGCACGGCACGTTGTCGGTGAACCAGGGCGCCACCTTGGAATTCAATGGCTTTGACGAGACCGAGGATGGTTTGTCAGGCGATGGCGACACCAACCTCGGCGGCGGCGCGACGCTAACGCTTAACGTCTCGTCCGACAGTGCTTATAGCGGCTATCTCACCGGCAGCGGCGGCGTTGTCGTTGCCGGAACCGGCACGCAAGTGTTCATCGGAATGGACACCTATACGGGCGGCACGAACGTCATAGGCAACTTGCAATTGGGTATGGATCCGAGTCAACAAGCGTCGGGCGGTGGCGCTGGAGGCAGCGCCTCGCCAGTTCCGGCGGCAGGTTCAACGTTGCTGGCCGGTTCGGTTGCCGGCGACGTAACCGTAGGCTCGAGCGGTACCTTAAGCGGCAACGGTAGCGTTGGCGGCAATGTCAGCGGTGCCGGGAAGGTCGTGTCGGGGGCGCCAGTAATCACTACCAACAGTAATGACTCGGGCACTGCCATCGGCGCGCCGACAGGACTATTTAGCGGAGCGCTGAACATCGGCGGCAACTACACGCAAACCCCCGGCTCAACGTTGGTCGTGTCAGTCACCCCGAACTCGTCAACCCCCCTGCAAGTTGCCGGCACCGCCACGCTCGGCGGCAATTTGTCTGTGATTTACGGGCCGGGCACCTATGTCGGAAACTCGCTACCGGTGTTGAATGCCACCTCGGTGAGGGGCCAGTTCTCCCAAGTGACGACCACCGCCGCCGCCAACGTAAGGGAAGATACGCCGCTCGCGCGCGCCATCAACTATCGGCCGAATGGTGTCGCTATCGCGCTGCTCGGCGAAGCGTTGCCGGTGGTGGTCGCGCCGACCCAGACTAGCATCTACTCGGCGGCGGGCACCGCTATAGTCCTGGCGTCGCAAGCGAGCAATGCAATGCTGCTTGAGCGCCTGGCTACGCCGTGTCCTTCGGCAGGGCGGCTGCAGTCCGCACGTACCTCGCTGGTTAATCCAGAGACGTGTCTGGACGGACGCGACAAGGTTTGGGTGTCGGTACTGGGAGATCGACTGAAGGTGGGGAGCCGCAACGGTCAGCCCGGCTTCCAGACCCACCAATACGGCTTTATCGCAGGGGCTGAACAAGTGCTAGAGCAGGGCACCGCCGGGGTTTCGCTGGGCTATGCCAACACCTCGTTGGGCGAAGAAGGAACCGGATCGCACGCCAGTGTCGATTCGCTGCGGGCCGCGCTTTATGGCGTGACGTCCCGCGGACCGGTCAGTCTGGGCGCCACGGTTGGCTACGCCTACGATTTCCTCGATGCCAAACGGCCGTTTGGCGCGGTGGGCGAAGCCAGTGGTTCGCATGGTGGCCAGGAATTCAGTGCCGGACTACAAGCGGGTTTGCCAATGGCTCTGGGTAACGGTCTTTCGTTGACGCCACGCGCGGGGTTACGCTACGCCTACTTCCATGGCAATGACTACCAGGAGAGCGGCGCCGACGGGCAGGATCTGCGAGTCGGCACCGATAACGCGCGGAGTCTGCAACCGTACGTCGGTATGGCGCTCGAGCAGAATCTCGGCTTGTCATGGCGGCCGATCGGCCTGCGTTTCACGCTCGACTACGCTCGAGAAGTGCTCGACTCGAGCCATGCGCTGGGGGTCAGTGCACTCGATGGCACGGTGTTTACCGCGGCGGGCGCGCCGGTGTCGCGCGGTCGCTTGTCGGCAGGGGTGGGTCTGGGCGTACATGTATCGCCGCGCTTGAGCCTGGAAGCGGGATATGACATGTTGATCAATACCGGCAATCTGTCAGGTAACGCTGCCCGGGTCGGACTTAGCTATCTGTTCTAGGACCTGGCGGTAGTAAGTAAAACGGCGTTCGGCTAGCTGCCCGAACGCCGTTTTCTTACCAACGATCAATTCGTTTCAGACCGCGTGTCACCACGCGGCTACTGGATCTTCGCCTGCGAGCGCAGTTGCGTTTCCAGCACCTGCAACTGCTGTTGCTGCGCACGTTCGGCGATCTGCGCTTTCACGTCCTCGAATGCCGGCACCTTGATATCGCGCGTGTCATCCAGACGGATGATGTGCCAACCGAATTGCGTATGCACCGGCGTCTGCGTGACCTCGCCCTTTTGCAGCTTTGCGGCAGCCGCTGAAAACTCAGGCACGAACGACTGCAGACTGCCCCAGCTCAAGTCGCCACCGGCAGGCGCGCTGCCGCCATCCTTCGAGTATTGCTTGGCCAGATCTTCGAAGCTGGCACCCGCCTTGATCTTGGCGATCAAGTCTTTGGCTTGCGCTTCGTCCGGCACCAGAATGTGATGCAAGTGATATTGCTTGCCGCCGATCTGCTGGATGATCGCGTCGTACTGCTTGTGTAAATCGGCATCCGACGGTTGATGAGCCTGCAGATAATTGGCGAGCAAGGCACGGATCACCACGCTCTGTTGCGCCAGCGCAATCTGCGCTTTCACATCGGGCTGGTTCGGAATGCCTTCGCGCGCCGCTTCCTGCATCAGCAATTCGCGGTTGATCAGCTCTTCGCGCAGCGCGATTTGCGTGTCGGGCGTGACTTGCTGACCCTGACGAATCATTTCCGTGGCCAACGCGTCGGCGCGCGCCACCGGGATGGCCGTGCCGTTGACGATGGCCACGTTCTGGGCCAGCGCCGGCGCGGCGATGAGGCAGGCCGCCATAGTCAGGGCAAGCTGGCCACGTAGAGCGGCGCCGCGGCGAACGCGCCGGCTGGCTGGGTGGCGGGCGGTGGTCAAAGTCATGCAGCGCAATCCTGGAAGAAGGTCGGAAGGGACGAAGAAGCGGGCACGAAGGCGCGCCCGGTGCTCGAGCAAAATCAACCGAAAATCGGCCGGACGCCTGGCCCGGCAACGCTGGCAGTTACTGCCGCGCGGCGAATTCCTCGGGGGTGTAGGCGGCGATGGCAAGTGCGTGAATACCGCGCTGCATCGCTTCGGCGAGCGCATCATACACCAGACGATGCCGGCCCACGCGTGACTTGCCGGCAAACGCGGCGGCAGCGATAACCACCGTAAAGTGGCCGCCAGACGAAGCGCCGGCGTGACCGGCGTGCTTGGCGCTGTCGTCGATGATTTCAAGATGCACCGGCGAAAGCGCTTGCGTGAGGCGCGTTTCGATGAACTGCTGGCGCGCCGGCGTGGTTGCCAAGTCGGGCAGTTGAGCATCGCTTGCAGGCGCGAGGTGGTGGTGGCTATCAGTCATGCCGTACGTACCGCCCGAGCCAGAAGCTTTGCGCCACCACGAACACGAACACCAATCCGGTGGTGCCGAAAATCTTGAAGTTGACCCAGGCGTCGGTGGTGAAGTTGTAGGCAACGAATAGGTTGAGGATGCCGAGCAAGGCGAAAAATACCGCCCAGGCGAAATTCAGCCGCAACCACACCGGCGAAGGCAGTGTCAGTTGCTTTTGCATCATGGCCTCGATAGGGTTTTTGCCGAAGCCCATTTGCGCCACCACCAGCCCGATGGCGAAGGCCCAGTACAGCGCGGTGGGCTTCCACTTGATAAAGGTTTCGTCGTGCAGCACCAGCGTCGCACCGCCGAATACCACGACGATGCCGAGGCTTAGCCACAGCATTGGATCGACGCGCCGATGCCGCCAGGCAACCCAGCCGATCTGTATCAATGTGGCGAGAATCGCCACCACGGTGGCGACATAAATGCCTTGCAACTTGAAGGCGACGAAGAACAGCAGCAGGGGAAAGAGATCGAATAGCAGTTTCATGGAGGTCGGGGAGAGCGGCCGCAGTCAGCGCCGCGGCGCCGCTTAACCAGCGCCAGCTTGTCGGTTGACAAACAGGCGCCGCGTAATGGCAATCACGGCTTTTCGGGATCGAATTGTAGCGCAGCTGAGTTGATGCAATAGCGTTGGCCGGTTGGCGCCGGACCGTCCTCGAAAACATGGCCCAGATGCGCGTCGCATACCTTGCAGCGCACCTCGATGCGCAGCATGCCATGCGCCCGGTCGGTTTTTTCGGCAATCACCTCGCCGTTTATCGGGCGGAAGTAGCTGGGCCAACCGCAGCCGGCATCGAATTTGGTGGTCGATTCGAACAGCGGCGTGCCGCAGCAAACACATTTATAGATGCCGGTGTCCCAATGGTCCCAATACTGACCGGTGAACGGCCGTTCGGTGGCGGCTCGGCGCGTCACCTGATATTCGATGTCGCTGAGCTTGTCGCGCCATTGGCTGTCGTTGGTGGCTGCGGCCGCCGCAGCCGCGGCCTTGGTGGCCTGCAAGCGCTCTGTTGCGCTCGGCGACGGCACCGCCGTCGATGCAGACGCGGCGCCAGGCGTAGACGAGGGCGCGGATGAAGGGGTGTCCGGGGTATCTTGGCGCGTCATGGTCGGCTCCTGCCGTTGCAAGGATTCATGAAGAACAACTGACTTCGAGCGAACTGGCCCACTCAGGCGGCAGCGCCGCATAGGCATCGTGCTCCGGCTGCTCGTCGAACGGATGCTGCAACACTTCGAGCAAGGTCTGCGTCACTGAAAAATCCTTTTCGCGGGCCGCCGCGATCGCCGTCTCGGCAAGATGATTGCGCAGCACGAATTTCGGGTTGGCGCGCCGCATCGACGCCGCGCGCGTCGCATCGTCGATGGCCTGTCGGTCAAGCCGCTGCCGGTAGGCACTGGCCCAATGGTTGAAAGCGGCACGGTCGAGAAACAAGTCGCGCGCCGGTGCATTGGCCGGACCCACGCCCACAGTATCGTACGACTCGCCGCGCCGCGAAATGTTTGCAAGCCGGCGAAACGTCAGCGTGAAATCGGCGCGTTGCGCATGCATCACCGCCAGTAGCCCTTCGATCAACGCTTCGTCGCCTTCCTGATGCTCGGTGAAGCCGACTTTGGCACGCATCAGTGCGCCGTAGTGCTCAAGGAAGCGCGGCTTGAAGCCCTCCAGCGCCGTACGCGCACGCAACACCGCCCGGTCGCGTTCCGCGCCGTCGCCGTTATCTGCCTGCTCGGCTGCGTCAGCCGAGGCACTGCCAGCCGCGCCAGCGCCGTCGCTCGCGGCGTTATCCGACGTCCCGCCGTCAATGATCGGCAATAGTGCCTGCGCCAACCTGATGAGATTCCACTGCGCGATCTGCGGCTGTGCGCGAAATGCGTAGCGGCCTTCGCTGTCGGAGTGATTACAGATGTGGTGCACGTCGAAGCCGTCCATAAACCCGAACGGGCCGTAGTCGATGGTGAGCCCGAGAATCGACATATTGTCAGTGTTCATCACGCCGTGGCAAAAACCCAGCGACTGCCAGTGCGCAATCATCTCAGCGGTGCGTAGCGCGGTGTACTCGAGCAGCGCCAACGCCCGATCGTCGGCCTCGCGCGCAGCCGGCGGCAGATGGCGCTCGACTACGTGATCCACCAACCGACGCAGCAGATCGGGCCGTTCGAGCGCGGCAAAGTGCTCGAAGTGGCCGAAGCGCACGAAGCTGGGCGCGAAGCGCGCGACAACCGCCGCGGTCTCGACCGTCTCGCGCCGTACTGGCTGGTCCGAACCCGTGACACTCAGGGCGCGCGTCGTCGGCACGCCCAGGTGATGCATTGCTTCCGAGCAGAGAAATTCGCGAATCGACGAACGCAGCACGGCGCGGCCATCGGCCATCCGCGAGAACGGCGTCATGCCTGCGCCTTTCAGTTGCAACTCCACGCTCGACGCGCCATCCGTCTCACGCTTGCCCGCCAGACCTGGCGCATGGATCGTTGCCTCGCCCAGCAGCAGGGCGCGACCGTCGCCCAACTGGCCAGCCCACACGCCGAACTGATGGCCAGAGTAGACACTGGCCACCGGCCGCGCGGCAGCGTCGCGATCTTGCGCGGCGCTGCCGGCAAAACGTTCGATGAAGGCCTGATCGGGCGCGCTATGCGGCGGCATGCCCAGCATCTGCGCGGCATCGGCTGCGAAAGCCACTAGATACGGCTCAGGCAACGCGGAGGGCGCCACTCGCCGGGCGAACTCGTCACCGAGCGCGAAGAAGCTGCCGGGCAGCGCTTGCGATAGCGCCGGGCCCGACCACGGTGCGGCAGGCTGCACCGGCACAGCGGACGGTGCGCGCGCGGGGGACGCAGCGGCGTCTTCGCTCTCGCTGAGGTGCTGCGCGGCTGCACTTTCGAATGAGGTCATCGGGGTCGGCGTCGAAATAAACAATTGTAAGCCCCGTCTTCGATGGTTGCAGCCGAGTGCAGCTTGGGCTCGATTGACCGGCGTCCTTCTTGACTTTTAGCGCCCACTAAGTGTTCCGACTTAATTTAATACGCGTAACTACGGAGGTGTAAGTACTGAATTGACAGTCTTCAGGCACTTTCTAAAATGATCCGACCCGAAGTGCAGCCGGGAGAGGGCGTTGCAGATCGCACAGACGATCGCAACGTCGAACGTGCGGGGACGCGTACACCCGCGTCGGCACCCGGCTTTTTCCGATGCGAACACCGCATTCAGACCGGAGGAGACATTGATGTCGAGTCAAAAGTTGGTGCTGCCTTACAGCGTGGGCCGCGCGTGGTATGCGACGGCCGCGCTATGTTTCCTCTATGCGCTGTCTTTTGTAGATCGTTTGATTCCTTCGCTGCTGGCGGCTCCGATATCCGCGCGCCTGCATATCACCGATGGTCAGATGGGGGTCATGTTCGGGGTGGGCTTCGGCGTGCTGTACACCCTCATCGGCTTTCCGCTGGCGCATCTGATCGACAATCATCACCGGATTCGCATCGTCGCCGCCGGTGTGCTGATCTGGAGTATCAGTACCATTGCATCGGGTTTTGCGACCGACTATTGGCACTTGGTGGTCTGCCGTTCAGGCGTTGCGGTAGGCGAGGCGGTGTTGTCGCCAGCCGCGGTGTCTCTGATCGCGGACATGTTCATTCGTCAAAAACGCACCTTGCCCATGAGTATTTATATGGGGCTGGCGTCGCTGATGACCGGCGCCTACATCCTGGGCGGTCTGGCCTACAAGGTATCGATGCTGTATGCGGGCCGGCTATCGATGGAGCCGTGGCAACTGACCTTTGTCATCGTTGGACTGCCAGGCGTCATCGTCGCCTTGCTGTTGCTGACCACCGTGCGTGAGCCGGTGCGCGTACAAGATCGCGTGGGAAAAAACGAGTATGCGTCGGTGTCTCAGGCGCTGCGCTATGTGTCCAGTGAAAAACGTCTGTACGGCTTCCTGTTCCTGGGGATGTGCGTGTATTCGACCGGCGTCTTCGCGATTTTTGCCTGGACGCCGACGCTGCTGGTGCGCGGCTATGGCTTGACGCCCGCGCAGGCCGGCTACGCCTTCGGTACAGCCGGCCTGGTGGCGGGCGTGATCGGCACCATCTTCTGGCCGTCGCTGATGGAGTTTTTCATTCGACGCAAACGTCCGGGCATGACCGTCGTCTTGCTGGCCATCGGCATGCCGGTTGCCATGCTCGGCTTCGCCTACATGGGAGTCGCCACCTCGGTTGCCGGCGTACTGACGGGTGTGGTGATCTTCGTGCTGGGAGGCACGGCTGGCGCGGTGCTTTATCCGGTCATCATTCAGTATGTGGCGCCGGCACGCGTGCGCGGTCGCTTGATGGCCGGTAATCTGATGGCGTCGGGGCTCGTCGGCACGATCGTCGGCCCATCGCTGTCCGCATGGATCGCCGGGCATTTCTTCAGCGGCACCATGGCCTACGCCTCGACCTTCACGGTGATGGGCCTATGCATCGCGCCGCTTGCGCTGATCTTCCTGCTGATCGCCCGTGGCCGCTTCGCTGGTGCCTTCGATGAAGCCGAAGAGCGCGAACGCCTGGCGCTGGCAACCATCACGGAAGAACGTGCGCGTGAAGCAGGCGCTCTGCCGACGCCAGCACCGGCCGGTGCATTTGCCGAAGGGCGCTAGCGCGACGCTAAGCCAACATCAGGGCGGGGTGCCGCGGCGCCCCGCAATGGGCGGCGCGCCCGCGCGCCTGCGTATTACCTAACGTCGAAAGAATAGTGCCCCTGGGTTCGATGTCCGTCGCTCGCGACAGCCACCCAGGCCACGGCGTAATTCCCCGCTGGCAGGCTCTTCAAAGATACTTTCATCAACTTCTTGTCGACGCTATCGACCGTCGATTTGCCGGTTGTCACGTCGCGTCCTTGTGCATCGGTCACCTGCAGCGTGCTGAATGCCGGCTCGAGCGCGTTGTCGAATTCGATACTGACTTCGGCTGGGGCGCGCGCCAGCGATGCGCCCGCGTCCGGGCTTTGATGCTTGGGATGCGCGTGCGCGAGTGCGTATTGCACGGGTGCCAATGTCAAGGCACTGGCGGCCATAATGGCCGCGAGAATGCTGGAAGTTTTCATGGATGGGTAAGCGGTTTGCCGCATGTCGTAAGGCGCGGTGAAGCGATAAATCGAGGCTGCCGATTATGCCATCCGATATGCGGATACTTCTAAGCGCACATACCGCCGATCTCAAAATACTGGAGCGTTTACGCGATCTTTTGTGCGCCATTTCAGCGCGCCTGCGACCAATCGCCGCCGTTTTATAACGGCACCCTTTGTCGGCATACAGTCAGCACCAGTTGCCGGAGCCAGCGATGCACCGGGTCGGCTTCTAAACGAGGGTGCCACATCAGCGATACCGTGATTTTCTCGGTCGTGACTGGCAGCTCGAAAGCGTAGGTGACGCGGGACAGGGCCGATTCTTGATCTTCCGCTCGATTGCTCAGAAATGACGCAGGCACCAGCGCTATCAAATCACAGGCTCTAGCCACGGCCAGCGCAGTGTGAAAGCTTGGGACCGTGGCGACAATCGTTCGCTCTAAGCCTAAAGCAGCCAATGCTTGATCTACTGGTCCGCTTGCGCGCCCGTGGCGTGATACGACAACGTGGCCGAAGGCGACGTAGCGTTCAGCCGTTACTTCGCGCTCGAGTTCGAGCGGATGGCCCTTTCTGACCACACCGACAAAGCGATCCCGGAGCAGCGCCTGCACGCGGACTTCCGGTCCCATCGCATTTAAGACACCGATCTCGAGATCGGCCGAACCTTCTCGCAGATGCGCTGCGGTCTTCTCAAGCTTGGGCGCGAAGCGCAAATGCACGCGCGGCGCGATGGCCGTTGCCGCGGCGATAAGCGGCGCACCGAAGACCTCCACAAAGCCATCGTTGGCGCGAATCGTAAAGGTTCGCTGCAGCGTTGAGAAATCCGGCTCCGTGGTTGAGGGATGAAGTAGGGCACGTGCCTCGTGAAGCGCATTTTGAGTGCGCTCACGCAGCGCCTCGGCATGGGGAGTCAAAACCATGCGGCGGCCCGCGCGCACCAGCAGCGGATCCCCGATCACCTCGCGCAGCCGAGCCAACGTTCGGCTCATCGCCGATGCACTCAATCCCAGCCGCCGTGCGGCACTGGCCACGCTGCCATCGGCGAGCAGCACATCGAGTGCGATGAGCAGGTTTAAATCGGGGTCGGCCATGCCCGATCGTAGCAGGAACAGTCCTGATATGGCGTTTGGTGCATTGTATAAGTGTGATCGATGCGTCTTCCGCCATGTCTCGCGGATGAATATATTTCCTGGACCGATTTGGCAGCAAGCGTGCGCAATTCGTCAATGCGACGTTCGAACAGGATTCATCATCAGAGAGCCATCGATGCAAAACTCATCTCCACAGAAAACCGTCCTCCTCATCGGTGCATCCCGCGGTCTTGGTTTCGCGATGGTCGAGGAATACCTTAAGCGCGACTGGCGAGTGATCGCCACCGGGCGGCAGGGCGCCACGCAAAAGTTGCTGCGACTCGCGCAAACTTCGCTTGGAATGCTCGAAGTTGAAACAGTCGACATCACCATTCCAGAACAGGTCGCCGCGCTACACGGTCGTGTCCAGGGTCGGCAACTGGATGTGCTTTTCGTGAATGCCGGCGTCAAAAACGCTGATCGCGAAACCGTCGCCGACGTCTCGACCGAGGAATTTGTACGCGTCATGGTGACGAACTCACTGAGTCCGCTGAGGGTCGTCGAGGCGTTTCAGGATCTGGTGCAACCGAGCGGAACGATCGGCATCATGTCGTCCGGTCAAGGCAGCGTCACGAACAATACCAACGGCAATTACGAGGTTTACCGAGGCAGCAAGGCTGCTCTGAACATGTTCATGCGCAGCTATGCCGCGCGCCACCAGAACGACGCAAAGACCTTGTTGCTGATGGCGCCCGGATGGGTTCGCACGGACATGGGCGGTCCTGAAGCGCGTCTGAGCGTCGAAGAAAGCATTCCGAATTTGTTGAACACGATGGAGGCGTATGCGGGCCGGTCTGGGTTGCATTACCTGGATTACCTCGGGAGAGATGTTCCTTGGTGAATTTACGTCGAAGGGCCAAGTGACGATTCCGATAACGTGCGCAAGCAGCTCGGGTTATCCGGCGGGAACCATAACTGGCTGACGCAAATTCATTATTTAACATAATACGAATTATCAACTTAATGGACGGCGTCCGCAGTGCCGGTCCGGTGTCAGGATCCCCGGTTTAACAGCAGCTTGCGCCTCAGCTGCAATGCCGTATCGGACATTGATTACGACGTTCGGTCGCTTGTCAGGCCGACCGAATAGCTACACAATGCGTACATCATGACGACTCCCACCACAACTGTTACTCAGCAAGTGTTGTTGCGCGACGCCATGCGGCGTCTTTCCATGACGCGCGACGGCTTCGCCGAGAGAATTGGCGCGCGCCGCCGCACTCTGGACACCTGGCTGCTTCCCGACGACTCAAACGAGTTCCGCGCCATGCCTGAAGTGGCACGCCGTTTTGTTTCCGAGATTCTCGGCCGCGCGCCCGCAGCCGAGGCATCGACAACGCAGAGCGTATATCACCCGCCATTGAGCCGGCACCTGCTGTCAGTCGAGCAATTCAATCGTGACGCGGTAGAAGACTTGTTCGCGTTATCAGACGCTCTGCTGCCTGTCGCGCACCGTCGCAAGGTAACTCGTGTACTGGAAGGCGCGGTGCTCGCCAACCTTTTCTTCGAGGCGAGCACGCGCACGCGCATCAGCTTCGGGGCGGCGTTTTGCCGCTTGGGCGGCGCGGTGTGCGACACCACGGGTTTCACGTTCTCTTCGATGGCCAAGGGCGAGTCGCTGCGCGACACCAGCCGGGTGGTCAGCGGTTATGTCGACGCCATCGTATTGAGGCATCCGGAACAGGGTTCGGCGGCCGAGTTCGCATCCGCTACCAACGTGCCGGTGGTCAACGGCGGCGATGGCGCCGGTGAGCATCCAACCCAGGCATTGCTCGATCTGTACACAATTCAACGCGAGTTTTCTCGGCTGGGCAAACAGGTCGACGGATCGCACATTGCCTTAGTGGGAGACCTCAGGTATGGCCGCACGGTCCATTCGCTGATGAAGTTGCTGTCGCTGTACCGTGGGATGCGCTTCACACTGGTTTCCCCAGCGACGCTTACCATGCCGACTGGCATCGTGGAGCACGCCGCGAGTCGCGGCCATGCGGTCGAGGTGCACCACTCTCTTGAGGCGCTGTCGGATGCAGACGTCGTTTATGCAACGCGCATTCAGCGCGAACGGCTCGCTGGCGAGTTCTCGGAAGATGACGCCGCTGTACTGCGCCTCGATGCTGCCAGCGTTTCAGCGCATTGCCGCCCTGATGTCGTATTGATGCACCCGTTGCCGCGCGACAGCCGCCCAGGTGCGAACGACTTGTCGAGCGATCTGGACACGGATTCAAGGCTGGCGATTTTTCGCCAAACCGACAACGGCATCCCGGTGCGCATGGCGATCTTCGCTCAACTGCTCGGGGTAGACCGCTTGGTGCAACGCTCGATGCACGATGCGCGCTGGACGCCACCAGCGCACATCCGACCAGACGATGCGCCATTCGACATGTTTTTCTGAATCAAGAACTCTCCGCTTTCAACATCAGTTCGACGTCACCTGCGACATCTCGATCGCGGTGACCACACGCGCTGCACCCGCCGCACCTGTCTGGACCGAGTAGCGTACGGTCTGCGTGGTGGTGAAAGACGGCTTGGCCGGATCGGGATATTCGCGGCTATAGGAAAAGCCACCAAGCTGTTCCGATTGCGCCGGACCCAACGCCGCGCGCACTTTACCAACCGCTGAATCGATGCCGGGCACGCCAAGACTGATGCTTTGCAACGAGATGGGTGCGGCCACGCAATAAGTAATCTAACCGCCAGCTATGCGAGCTGCGCTGCCTGCCCGCTCACCTGCTTGCTTTCCAGCAACTTCACCAGGCTATGCAGCACCCGGTTCACCGGCGTCGGTATGCCATGCGCTGCGCCGCGGCGTGCGATCAAGCCGTTCAGATGATCGATCTCACTGCGTTTGCCGCGCGCCAGGTCTTGCGCGGTCGATGAGTACTGGGTGGGCATGGTCTCGATGATGCGCCGAATGTTGTAGTGGACGTCGCCTTCCACGACAACGCCTTCGGCCTGGGCCACGGCCAGGCACTCGGCAATGATATCTTGCATGACCGCCGGGACGCCCTCGCCTTGCACCTGTTGGCCGTACGTCAATTGCGTGATGGCCGAGATGGCGTTGTAGGCGCAATTCAGAATCAGCTTGGCCCAAAGCGCGCCGCGTACGTTATCCGAGATGTCGGTGGGAACGCCCGCGGCCACGAATGCGCGAGCGATTTCTTCACCCAGCGGCGACGGCTCGATCACTAGTTCACCACGGCCGTGGTGCTTCACGTATCCCGGCCCCGCCATTTCGGTTGCGACATAGACGACTGCCGCCGCCACCTGCTGGGAAACTTCGACGCGCAGTCGATCGGCATTATCCACGCCATTTTGCAGCGTCAGCAGCAAGGTATCGGCTCCCAGATATGGACGCAGCTCGGCGGCGGCGCTCTCGGTGTCGGTCGACTTCACACAGAACAGCACTAATTGCGCACCGCTGACCGCGCTGGCTTGCGTGCTGGCCGACAAGCGGATGCGTTCATCGAAGCTGCGGGCCTGCAGGCGCAAGCCGTCGCGCTCGATCGCCTCGACGTGTGAGGCGCGACCTATCAACACCACGTCGTGTCCGGCACGTGCCAACATGCCGCCGTAGTAGCAGCCCACTGCTCCAGCACCCATCACAGCCACTTTCATATCTGCCAGGCTCCGCGCTTAATAGTCCGCACTGCCGCGGCTATAAGCCGTGGCAGCATTCGAGACCGGAAAATAACATAGGAAGGCATAGCAAGCCGCGGCGCGGCGCGCCGCGCCAGAGAAACCGCCCGATCGCCCTCTGCTGTCGGCTTATCGCTCATCGATCCAGGCATCCGGGGCGCGTACCGGCTGGCGGGCGCGCAGCAATGCCCGGTCGGTGAAGAAATGCCGCAACCGCTGCCACGCGCTGAAAACGCCCTTGGGTTGCCGGATCGCGCTGGTGAGCGTGACGTTTACCGGCGTCTCGGAATCGGTGCTGATCCAGATCTTCTCGCCACGGTTCAACGGTAGGCTCTGTCCCGCTTCGAGCCAGTGGTCATAGTGGAAGAATATCCGCGTCACCCACACCCGTGCATGGTTGATGCACAGGTCGGCATCCGCCTCCACGCGCCACGGCAAGGTCTCGCCGCGTTGCACGCTCAGGTGAATCACCATGTTCACGGGTGAACCGGCGGTCTTGGAGCCGCCAGCTTGTGAAGATTGAGAGCCGGGTTGAAGCCCGCGCTGACTGCTCGACTGGTCGCTTGAATCGTCCATCTTCTTCTCCGTCGTTGAACCGAAGACGGAGTGCCGAAAAAAAAGCCCAACCGTTTTCGGTAGGGCTTGTGGTTTCGTGCATTTTTCTCGCTACTTATTCCGCACACACGCCCTCGACGAAGCACCCATATGGGCATTCGCTCGTTTAATGACGGCCGAGGTCGGAATCTTTTGCATGACGATGATTGTGTTCGGACAGGTTAAGACTGTCAACGATAATATTGGCATAGCAAGCAGATTTAATGGGACACTCGGCATTAATGAGACAGCCGGCGTTGACCACGCCACGGTAGCCTTGGCATCCCTCCATCGAAATACTTCACCCATGCTCGCGTCCGAGCGCTATCGCCGCTCGCCTGATGCGCGGTTTTCCGCCCTCTGCTGTCCGCTGCTTCTTCTCGAGTTTCAGACAACTCAGCCAATCGGGCCGCCTTGAAGATTTTCCGATGGCGGTTACAGAGGCTGTCGCAAAAACTCAACAACCGTTCTAATCCGCCTGTCCGGTTTCGCGGCGGCCCTCTTTTCAACGTCAATGCACTGCAACGCCTGTTGCACACTCACATCACAACGGCGTTCGCACGCATGACGTTTCGCATCGACACACCGCCAGGGCGAGACGGTCAAGCGCGATCACGCGCAGTCCCGGTGCGGCCATGCCTGGCCGAGCAAAAACAAGGAGTCGCTATGGAATTGCCGATGGTACGTAGCCGCCGCGGCGGCAGCATAGAGCGCGCATTATCGACCGCGCAGCGTACAACCCTGAGGGGTGCGCTGATGCTTGCGGCCTTGTCGGTGACCGTGCCCGCGCATGCGGTGCTGGGCGGCGCGCCCATGACGCCGCCCGACGGCGCCAGCCCGGGCCGCGCCTTCAACCACGTTGCCAGCGGGAGCGGCGCATCGTCGACCACTGCGCCTTACAGCGTGCGCAGCACGACGCTGGCTAATGGCACGGTCGTCAACGAATACATCGGCAGCGATGGCAAGGTGTTCGGCATCGGCTGGAATGGACCCCGCGTGCCGGATCTGCCAAGCATGCTCGGCAGTTATTTTGCGCCATATACGCAAGGCATCGAGGCCGAGCGCGCCAATGGGCAGCACAGCCATGGACCAGTTTCGGTAGCGGGCGTGGGCTTGATCGTGCACTCAGGCGGTCATCCCGGCATGTTCGCAGGTCAAGCCTACTTGCCGCAGGCCTTGCCCGCTGGCGTCGACCCTACTGACATTCAATGACGGCCCGGAGCTCCTCGATGCCCATCGATTCCATTAAGGCACCCGCGCGGCGCGGGCATAACGACCAGGCAGGAAAGACCATCATGGCCCGCACGCGCGCTATTTTCTCGATCAACTGGCGGCGACGCGTCCAACAGGCGCTGACACTGACAGTGCTCGCGGGTGCGTTAACCGCCTGTGGGGGCGGCGGCGATTCCGGTAATTCCGGCGGCACTGCCGCGACGCCGGCGGTCAGCAGCGCACTCGCGCCCTTAGGGGCGGCGGCAAACGTGGTGCCGATTACCGTCGATTTCGGCCTTCAGGGTGCTCTCAATGTGCCCAACGTTTCAGTGACCGTCTGCGCGCCGGGCACCAGCACCTGCCAAACTATTGACCACGTGCTGCTGGACACGGGTTCGATCGGCCTGCGGCTCACCAGCGCATCGGCCGCGCAAGTGCTTAGCGCACTACCCATCGCCACGGCGCCTGCGGGCGGCCAACTGGCCGAGTGCTATCAATTCGCCGATGGCTATGCCTGGGGCACTGTGCGTACGGCCGACATCAAAATCGGCGGCGAGACGGCGTCCGGCGCAGCGCTGCAGATTGTCGGCGACTTGCCGCAAACCACGGTGCCAGCCACCAATTGCGTGAACGGGCCGGCGGAAAACTCGCCGGAGCAGATAGGTTCGAATGGCATTCTCGGCATCGGCCCGACATCAGCTGATTGCGGCACGACCTGCCTGACACTCGCCAGTACCAATTACTACGGCTGTCCGAACGGTGCCAGTTGCACAGCGACCACCCTGCCCGCGGCGCAACAAGTGACAAACCCGGTGACCTTGTTTCCATTAGATAACAACGGCGTCATCGTGCAATTGCCCGCAGTGCCGACGACTGGCGCGGCGACGGGAAATGGTGTCCTGGCATTCGGCATCGGCACGCAGAGCAACAATCCCTTGGTGAGCGGCGCGACCAGCTACAAAACTACCAGTTTCGGCGCCTTGACCGGTAACTACAAAGGCGCGGCGAAAGTGGCGTTCTTCGATACTGGCTCGAACGGCTATTTCTTCGCCGACAGCAGCTTGCCGCTATGCACCGCGTCACCGGCATTTTATTGCCCGACTTCCCTCACGAGCTTGTCTGCGACGATCACCGCGATCGATGGCAAAAGCGGTACCGTGAATTTCAACGTCGGCAATCTATCGCAGTTGGCGGCGGGTGGCGCGAAATACGCATTCAACGATATCGGCGGTACTTTCGCTTACGATTCGCAGCTCGACTTCGGGCTACCGTTCTTTTATGGGAAGAGCTTTTATGTCGGCTATGCGACCGCGCAGGCGGAACCGTACGTCGCCTTCTAGGCCAGGCAGATCGACCCGCGACGTAGACGGACCATCAACGATGCAGTACCGAGAGCCGCATGCATATTCATCGCTGCCGCAGCGCTGGCACGCTGCCGCAGCGTCTGCGTGACCGCTTCGGCGCGCGCATCGAGCACGTCGATTAGCGCCTGCCGGTCTTGCCGGGCAATCGCGTCGACGATGGGCGTGACCCATGGCGCGACCGCATCGGGCTCTGCACGAGCGGGATCGACGGCATTCGGGGCCGCAGTGGCGGCAGTGGCGACGGCAGCATTGAAAGCGTTAGTTGCCGCAGCGTTCGCAGTATTCGCGGCCGCGCCCGGTCCGCGGCTGGCCAGCTTCTGCTTCGCGCGATGCGCCAATTGCCGGCAGTGCGCCGGCGTGCGCCCCGACAGCTTGGCGATATCCCGATAATCGGCGTCGAAGGCTTCATGCAGCAGCAACGCCATGCATTCGTCATGGCTTAGATGGCGTAGCAACAGGCCAATGCCGTAGGCCAGCATGGAGCGCTGTTCGACGAGCGTCTCGGGTGATGGCGGCTCGCCCGATCCCGGAGCGTCGAGCGGCAGTTGCAGCGCATGGTGGTGCGGGTCTGCCTGCCACGCGTGCTCGGTGCCAAGACGACGCAGGCGATCGATCGCCAAGCGCGTTGCTACCGTCGTCAACCACGCTGCGGGTATTTCAAGACGCTCGGTATCGGCTGCCTGCCATTTCAGGAAAGTGTCCTGCACCACATCTTCGGCTTCCGCATGGCGGCCGAGCACGCGGTACGCCGATGCATAGATGCGCGCTCTGCAGGCGTTGAAGGCCTGCCAGTCGGCAGCGGCGCTGTCGACGCTGGCCACCGTGCTGACCGCGTCGTCGCGACTGGATACGACCTGTAGGTCAAGTCTGTCTGCCGTTTCGGCCATTTGCTGGACTCCATTCAAGATCAAGATGCGCGATGCACTGCCGGTGCCGCATGTCAACGGCATATCTCGAGATAGCCGCGCGGCGGCGCCTTTGCGTCACCGCAATGTTATCTCGATAATCGGATGACGGATCAGGCGCGCACGGCGTGACAAATCGAGCAAAAATATTTCTCCAGGCATAGCGTCACATCGGCCAGGCGTGCGGCGTCATCGAGATGCACGGTGCGAAGTCACCGCCCTTCTTCCCTGCCTCGAGACGCTCGATAATGCCAACTCTGCCGAAAAACCTGGGCTTGATTCCCACCGTCATCGAACAATCCAGTCGCGGCGAGCGCGCCTACGACGTCTACTCGCGCCTGCTGCGCGAGCGCATCGTGTTCCTCGTCGGGCCAGTCACCGATCAGTCGGCCAGCTTGATCGTCGCCCAACTGCTGTTTCTGGAATCGGAAAATCCCGAGAAAGACATCGCGCTCTATATAAACTCGCCCGGCGGCTCGGTCTATGACGGCATGGCGATCTACGACACGATGCAGTTCGTGAAGCCGGATGTATCGACGCTGTGCACCGGCTTTGCCGCCAGCATGGGCGCCTTCCTGCTCTGCGCGGGCGCTCGCGGCAAGCGCCACGCCTTGCTCAACGCACGCATCATGATCCACCAGCCGTCGAGTGGCTCGCAAGGCACGGCGGCAGATGTCGCGATCCAGGCGCAAGAGGCGCTTTATCAGCGCCAACAACTCAACACCATCATGGCTGAACGCACCGGCCAGAGCGTCGAGCGCGTTGCGCAAGACACCGATCGCGACTATTTCATGTCGGCCGAGGGTGCACGCGAATACGGGCTGATCGATGAGGTGCTGGGAATGCGACGCTAGCTGCCGGCCGGCGTGGGTGCCGCGAGCCGATAGACGGCATGACGCGATAGCGGATTCTGCGCTCGCAGCAGCGGGTGATTGAAATCGTCCTGTTCGACGCGCCGCATGGCCAGCCGCTGCATCACGCGCTGCGAACGCAGATTGATGGCCGCCGTCCACGCCATGATCTCAGCTAGCCGCAGTGTCTCGAAACCGAACCTCAGCGCTGCGCGCGCGGCCTCGCTCGCGTAGCCATGCCCCCACTGATCGTGGGCCAAGCGCCAACCGATCTCAACGCACGGCCTGAACGGACAATTCCACTGCGGGATCGCCAACCCGCAAAATCCGATAAAAGCCGAAGTGTCGAGCCGCTCCACCGCCCAGAAACAAAACCCGTGCGCGGCCTGGTGAGCAACCATGCTATCTGCCAGCGCGTCACTTTCTGCGGCGCTGAGCGTAGCTGGGAAAAACTCCATCACGCGCGGATCGGCATTCAGCGCGCGAAACGGCGCCTTGTCCGCGTCCCGCCACGGACGCAGCAAAAGCCGCGGCGTGCAAGCGGGCGCGGCGAGTATCTCAGCCGTCATTGATCCATTCATCTGGCGGGAAACTTATCGAGTCAAAGTTTGAAAGATGCAACGACCTAACTACCGGCTCTGAGAATTTGGCGGGGCCGAACTCAATCCTGCCACGTGCTCCAAACAATGCACGCGAGTAACACGAGTTGCAACGGTAACCGCGCCAACAGTAGCCAGGGCGCCACGCCGGGAAACATCGCCGCATGCTGCCACATGTACACATTGGCCGGCGTTACCGCCACGGTCAACAATGCCAGCCCGATGCCGGCCAAACGGCGTGTAGGTCGCAACACCAAGCCCAACGCACCCAACAATTCGAAGCAAGCGCTGATATAGACCAGTGCATAGGGCGCAGGCAAAGCCGGCGGCACGATGCGGGCGAACGACGCGGTAAGCAAGAAATGGCAGACGCCGCCAATGGCGAACCAGGCAAACACAATCAGCAGCCCGGCGCGTTTCCACGGCGAGCGCGGCAGCGCCCAGTAGACGTTGCCGGATGATCGGGATGCGGCGGAGTAATTCGAACGGATCATAGAGTCGCGACGTGCATTCGCCAAGGAAATGGTTAATGGTTGATCCAATACAGACAGAAGTTCTATAATCTTCGCACGTTCCGCAGCGCTCGCCGAGCCTCTCCGAGCTGCCGTAGCGGCCTTCCCATGTTATCGCCCGCCTCGATATCTGAATGAATATCCAATTGACGCCGCAACAACTCGCGTTTCGCGACGAAGTGCGAAGTTTCATCAAAGCCCGCCTGCCGGACGACATCCGCCACCGCCTGCGCCTGGGCCATCCGGCCTGGAAGACCGATATCGTGCGTTGGCAAAAAATTCTGCACGAAAAAGGCTGGGCAGCACCTCATTGGCCGAAAGAATACGGCGGCGCCGACCTGACCGTGGCCGAACGCGTCATCCTTGCCGACGAAATCTATGCCGCGCCGGCGCCCCTGCCCTTGCCGTTCAACGTCGGCATGCTCGGGCCGACGCTGTTGCGCTTCGGTACCGAGGAGCAAAAGCGCTTCTTCCTGCCCAAGCTGGCCGCCAACGACATCTGGTTCTGCCAGGGTTTCTCGGAGCCGGGCTCGGGCTCGGATCTGGCCTCGCTGCGCACCGCGGCACGCCGCGAAGGCAATCGCTACATCGTCAATGGCCAGAAAATCTGGACCAGCACCGCGCATGTGGCCGACTGGGTGTTTTGCCTCACGCGTACCGAGAAACAGGCACGCAAGCAAGACGGCATCACCTTCTTGCTGATCGACATGAAAACGCCGGGCATCACGATTCGCCCGATCATCTCGATCGACGGCTTGCATCACCTGAATGAAGTGTTCTTCGACAACGTCGAAGTACCGGCTGAAAACCTGGTCGGCGAAGAAGGCAAAGGCTGGGACGTCGCCAAATACCTGCTGAGCAACGAACGCATCGCCATCGCCAACGTCGGGCTGTGTCGCGAACGCCTCGACTACGCGCGCGAACTCGCCAACCGTATCACGCAGGCGGGCGTGCCGTTGCTTCAAGACCCGCGTTTGCAAAGCGAACTGGCCTTGCTGGACGCGGAAGTACGCGCGCTCGAATTGACCAACTGGCGTTTCCTGACAGCGCCCGAAGCGGCTGGTCCTTTCGCCGCGTCGCTGTTGAAGCTCAAGGGCACGGATATCCAGCAGGAAATCATCGGCCTGCTGCCGCGCCTGGCCGGCCCCGCCTCGCTCGAGTTCCGCCCGGATGCTGCGCCGGATGACGCCAGCGCCTGGGCGGCTGCCCTTGCACCGCGCTCTTTCTATATCCGTGCCGCGTCGATCTACGGCGGCACCAGCGAGGTCCAGAAGGACATCGTGGCCAAAGCTATTCTGGGATAAGCGATGAATTTCGAATGGACCGATGAGCAGCGCCAGCTGCGTGACAGCGTCGAGCGTGTGCTCAATGACCAATACACGTTCGAGGCGCGGCGCGCGCTCGCCGCGAGTGAAGCCGGCTGGAGCCGCCAAGTCTGGCAACAGTTGAGCGAGCTCGGGCTGACCGCGCTGCTAGTGCCGGAAGCCTACGGCGGCCTGGGTGGTTGCGCGATGGATCTGCTGCAGGTGATGGAAGCCTTCGGCAAAGCCATGCTGCTCGAACCCTACCTGGCGTCGGCCGTATTGGGCGTGACCGCCCTGGTCGGCTCGGATGACGAAGCCTTGAAGGAAAGCCTGCTGCCGCAAGCGGCCAGCGGCGAAACGCTGCTGGCCTTCGCGCACGACGAAAGCGCCGGCCGCCATGCGCCGTTGTGGGTAGAGACGAAAGCTACGCGCCAAGGCGATGGCTGGGTGCTGTCAGGCGGAAAGATCAACGTACTGCATGGCCATGTCGCCGATCAGCTGATCGTGACGGCGCGCGTAGCGGGCGCTCCGGGCGCGCGCGACGGCCTGGGCGTGTTCCTGGTCGCCGCCGACGCAGCTGGATTGCAACGCCGCGGTTACCGATTACTCGACCAGTCGCCGGCTGCGGAACTGCGCTTTGCCGCCACGCCCGCACGCGCGTTGCTGGCCGACGCCAGTGGTGCAAAGGCGATACAGCTGATCGACGCCACCGTAGCCATCGGCACCGCAGCGATTTGCGCCGAAGCAATCGGCGCGATGCAGGCATCCCATGCGTTGACCCTCACCTATCTGAACACGCGCCAACAATTCGGTCGTTTGATCGGTACCAACCAGGCATTGCGGCATCGCGCGGTAGAGATGCTGGTCAGCATCGAGATCTGCCGCAGCATGGCGATCGCCGCTGCGGCATCGATCGATCACGCCGACGCGCTGGAGGCTCCGGCCGACCTGATTCGCGCGAAGCTGCTGATCGGCAAGCACGGACGCACCGTTTGCCAACAAGCGGTACAGCTGCACGGCGGCATCGGCATGACCGAAGAGTATGCAGTCGGTCATTATCTGCGGCGCCTGACGGTCATCGATCAACTGTTCGGCGACAGCGACGCGCAGTCGAGCCGGCTTGCGGCCTTGCTCGCGCAATGAGTACCGCGCCCAACTTCGAGTCGCTGCTCTACGAGGTAAGCGACGGCGTAGCCACTGTCACCCTGAATCGTCCGGCGGCAATGAACGCGTTGACGATGACGATGCGTCGCGAGCTGCAGCAGGTGATCGATGTCACCGATGCGGATGATGCGGTGCGAGCGGTGATCTTCACGGGCGCGGGGCGTGCCTATTGCGCCGGCTTCGATCTGTCGGGCGGCGGCGGGGCCTTCAAGGCGGACTCCGCCGAACGCCTCGCGGCGGCCGCGAAGAATGGTGAAGCGCCGGGGCGCGATGGCGGCGGCATTCTGGCGCTACGGTTTTTTGACAGCAAAAAGCCGTTGATTGGTGCGATCAACGGTGCGGCAGTGGGCATCGGCTCATCGATGCTGCTGCCGATGGACGTGCGGCTGGCGTCGACGCAGGCGCGTTTCGGCTTCGTGTTCGCACGGCGCGGCATCGTGCCTGATGCCTGCGCCAGTTGGTTCTTGCCACGTGTGGTGGGCATTTCCCGAGCGCTGGAATGGACGGCTACAGGTCGGCTGTTTCCGGCAAGCGAGGCGCTGGCCGGCGGCTTGGTCAGCGAGATTTGCGAGCCGGACGCCCTGCTCGGCCGCGCTCGCGCGATTGCCCGGGAAATTGCCGACAACGCTGCGCCGGTGTCGGTGGCGCTCACGCGTCAGTTGATGTGGCGCATGCTGAGCGCCGATCATCCGATCGAGGCGAACCGCCTGGAAAGCCAGGCGCTGCAATCGCGCGGCGCTTCGGCGGATGCGCGCGAAGGCGTCACCGCTTTCCTGGAAAAGCGCCAGGCGGTATTCCCATGCGGCGTGGCTAACGATATGCCGGATTTCTATCCTTGGTGGGAAGAGCCGGAATATTGAGGTAGCACTGGGGAGACGCCTTGTGGTGCGCGACTGCATGCCACAAGGCTTGCTCGCGGCACGATCGCATATTTCTCGAAGACAGCCGTGTTTTGGGAAAACGCCTCAGCGTAGATCGCTGTATGGCCAAAACGCTCAGTGATCGCCCTCACCAACGCGGAACCGATACCCTGTTTTTGTTTGTTCGGCCGCACGCACAGCTCGGATATGTGGGTAGCAAAAATTTCATCTGTGAAAACCCGTGCAAAGCCAACGAGTTGATCGGTTTGCTTCTCGATAGCAAAAACACCGCGAGCATCTGCGCCAACGAATTTGTCGCGGAAGCTGGCGATGTTCAGGTACTCGGCAGCAGAACCGAAACCGACTTCCTCGAATAAATCAGCTAGATTCTCAGCCGTTACGCGCGCGCCATCGAACGAAATTTCAATGTCTTTCATATGTATTCCTTAGTATCTCCATCGCTTCAAGTTGCGATCTGAAGAGCAAAAGAGTCTACGAAAAGCGCGCCGCCGAGGCGAATGAAATCCGCCTACAAAAGCAATATCCAGAGTCTAGCGCGCTGCCGTCTAGCACCGCACGCCACCGCGAACGCAAAAAAGGCCGGGTTCCCCTGGCCTTTTTGCTTTACTACGAAACCCTGGCACAACGCAGGGCCCCCCTACTCCGTCATCAGTTCACCCCGCCGCCCTCGACTTACCGCCCTTCACCGGCCAACGCGCCAACTCCAGTCGCCCGATCTGATTGCGATGCACCTCGTCCGGACCATCGGCAATACGCAGCGTGCGCGCTTGCGCATACGAACGCGCCAACACGAAGTCTTGCGACACCCCCGCGGCGCCAAAGGCCTGGATCGCCCAGTCGATTACCTTGCAGGCCATTTCAGGCGCGGCCACCTTGATCATGCCGATCTCCTTGCGCGCCGCCTTGTTGCCCGCGGTATCCATCTTCCAGGACGCGTGCAAGGTCAACAGGCGCGCCTGGTCGATCAGGATGCGTGATTGCGCAATACGTTCCAAGGTAACGGTCTGGTTCGCGATCGGCTTGCCAAACGCCACGCGCGTTTGCACCCGCTGGCACATCAATTCGAGACAACGCTCGGCGCGCCCGATCAAACGCATGCAGTGGTGAATGCGCCCCGGTCCAAGTCGTCCCTGCGCAATCTCGAAACCACGATCTTCACCCAGCAAGATGTTACCCACCGGTACGCGCACGTTCTCGTAAAGCACTTCGGAGTGGCCATGCGGCGCATCTTCATAGCCGAACACCGACAAGTTACGCACCACCGTCACGCCCGGCGTGTCGCGCGGAATCAGAATCATCGACTGCTGCCGATACTTATCCGGATTGTCGGGATTGCTCTTGCCCATGAGGACGATCAAGGTACAACGCGGATCGGCAATCCCCGAGGTCCACCACTTACGACCGTTGATCACATAGTGATCGCCGTCGCGGCGGATCTCGGCCTGCAGATTGGTCGCATCGGACGAGGCGACGTCCGGCTCCGTCATCGAGAAGCACGACCGCGTGGTGCCGTCCAGCAAAGGCTGCAACCACTTGGCCTTCTGCTCAGGCGTGCCGTAGCGCGCGATGATCTCGATATTGCCGGTGTCGGGCGGTGAACAGTTGAACACCTCCGGCGCGATCGGCGAGCGCCCCATGATTTCGCACAGCGGCGCGTATTCAAGGTTGGTGAGGCCCGGACCATGTTCCGCATCGGGCAGGAACAGATTCCACAAGCCTTCGGCCTTGGCCAGCCCTTTCAGCCGCTCCATCACCGGTGATTCATGCCAGGCATCGTCGGACATGGCATGCGAAGCAAATTCGGCTTCGGCCGGATAAACGTACTGGTCCATGAAGCGCAGCAGCCGTTCCTGTAGCGCCTTGACCTTGTCGGAGGTTTCGAAGTCCATGGTCAGATCCCGGCCGTGCCGTGACTGATCACGACCACGTCGCGTTCAACCACGCGCGCGCGGAACAACAATTCGCTGCCTTTGCGCCAGGCTTCCAGACGGATGGTTTCGCCCGGGAATACCGGTGACGAGAAACGCGCGCCGATCGACTTCAGGCGCGCCGGATCGTTATCGCAAAAGCTCTTGATGATGCCGTAGCAAACCATGCCGTAGGTGGCCAGGCCGTGCAAAATCGGCTTCGGGAAACCCGCCTTCTTCGCAAACTCAGGATCCGCGTGCAGCGGATTAACGTCGCCCGACAGCCGATAAATCAAGGCGGCTTCCGGCCGCGTCGGCAAGTCGAGCAGCAGATCGGGTGCGCCTTCCGGCACCGACGGCATGGCCGGTGCGGGTGCGTCGCCGGTATCTTCGGCATTCGTGAAGCCGCCATCGCCGCGCAGGAACAGCACGGATTCGACGGTCGCGATGGCCTGGCCGGTTGCGGCATCGGTCAGGTGCTTTTCCACATGCATCAACGCGCCCTTGTCGGCACCCTTGTCGACGATGCGCGAAACGTTGCTGACGCTGGCTAGCGTGCCCGACGCCGGCAGCGGCGCGTGCATGCGCACGTGCTGCTCACCATGGACCAGCTTGTAGAAATTGATCTTGAGATCTTCCCGTTCGCGCATCCAGAAGCCGGGCGAAGCCAGCACCGAGGCGAACGAGGGAATCGCCAGCAGATCTTTTTCATAGACGAAGCGCAATTGCGCAGGGTCGAGCGGCTCTTTGCCGATGCCCAAGCCCAGCGCATAAAGCATCGTGTCTTTCGCGGTATAGGTGTGGCGCACTTCCGCCGAACGCCATGCGCGTACTTTCTTGTAGTCCATGGTGTGCTCCGTTGACTTGTTTTATTTAGGCGGGTGACAACAACAGCCGCCTGAGCGTCTCGCGTTGCGCCGGGCCGATGCCGAGCGCCTGCTCGAGATACGCATCGATCGAGCCGTGGCGCTCTTCCATGGCCGCGAAGGCCACCTCCAGATACTCGGCATGCACGCCGCTTAGCACCGACACGTCGCTGGTAGCGCCGGCCGGTCGCCATAAGCCATTGCTGCGCATGAAATCGGCGATGATCGCCGCGCGCGGAATATCCACTGCGAGCAGGATCAGGGCCGCGCCGAAACCGGTGCGGTCCTTGCCCGCGGTGCAATGGAAAGCGAAGGGGTAATTGGCTTCGTCCAACAGCAATTGCAATAGCGACGTATAGGTCTCGGTGCGTTCGAAGACGAAGCGTCGATAGACCTTGCGCATGACGTCGCGCACGCCATCGTCGTCGACCTCGCCTGCCGCCCGCGCCGCGCGCAGCGTTCCCACCGCGCGCGGTTCGATCGGTAGATGGACGTCGCTGACGGCGCGCGCCGCGATGTAGCCAGGCGCGGCTGCGCGCTCGGCTACGCCCCGCAAATCGACCACCGTGCGAATGCCGATCTGGTCGATAAACGCCTGCTCCTCATCCGACAGTGCGCCGAAGTGGCTGGTGCGGAAGATACGTCCGCGGCGCAGCGCCGCTGCATACGGGCCGGGCAGATCCGCCAGATCGCGGAAGTTGGGCACGCTGCGCAACAGCGCGGGTGAAACGGTCGAGTCGGACATGTCTTCGCGAGTGCAATGCCGGTTGAGAAGGAAACCCCAGGCTGCTTCAGATGCGGCGACCCTTGCCTTGCCAATGCGGCTCACGCAAACGGCGCTTGAAGATCTTGCCGCTGTCTTCGCGCGGCAACGCCAGGTGAAACTCGACATTGCGTGGCACCTTCATCGAACCGAGGCGTTCACGAATGAACTGCCTGACGCCTTCTTCCGACAGCGTCTGGCCCGGCTGCAGCTCCACCGCGGCATGCAAGACTTCGCCGAGATCATCATCCGGCACACCGAAGATGGCGCAATCACGCACCGCCGGGCTTTGCAGCAGCACGGTTTCGATTTCCGCTGGGTAAAGGTTCACGCCACCGGTAATCACCATGTCGCTCTTGCGATCGCACAGGTAGAGGAAGCCGTCGTTGATGTAGCCGACGTCGCCCACGCTGATCAGCCCATCGCGCTCGACCGACGCGCGCTTCTCCGGCTGATTGTGATAAGTGAAATCGGGATACGCGGGGCAACTCACGTAGATTTCGCCGATGCCGCCCGGCTCGACCACACGGCCATCGTCGTCGTAGAGCGCAACCACGGTGCCCTCGGTCGGACGTCCTACCGTGCCCGGATGCTCCAGCCATTCCTCGGAGGTGCAGGCGAACGGCGTGCCGACTTCGGTGCCGCCATACACTTCATGAATGATCGGGCCCCACCAGTCGATCAGCGCGCGCTTCACATCGGGCGGGCACGGCGCGGCGGTGTGGGTAATCCACTTCAGCGAACTCACGTCGTACTTGTTGCGCACTTCCACCGGCAGTTTCAGTATCCGCACGAACATCGTGGGCACCATCACCGCATGGGTGATCTGATAACGCTCGATGTCCGCCAGGGTGCGTTCTGCATCGAAGCGGGATTGCATCACCAGGATGTCGCTGGTGTGCATCGCGAAGCGCGCGAAACCGTTGGGCGAGGTGTGGTACATCGGGCCCGTCACCATGCCGCGCATGTCGCCCGACAGGCCGTAGATTTCGCGGAAGTGCTTGGTACGCGCGGCGATCTGCGCAGGCGACGCCGGGTCGCGCCGCACGCCCTTCGGCCGCCCCGTGGTGCCGGATGTGTAGATCATGGTCTGGCGCGGCGGCTTCGGTGCGCCGTCCCACGGTTCGTGCGCAGACAACCAGGCGTTCCATTCGGTCGCGCCGCCAGGCACGGCAGCGCTTTCGGGTGACAGCTTGAAGTCGACAATCGATTCTGGCGGCGATGCCACCACGATCACCGGCAGCGTCGGCGGCAACTGGTCGCGCACGGCTGCCAACAGGTCGGCATGCGCCACCAGCACCTTCGGCGCGGCATCGCTGATGATGTAGGTCAGTTCGTCGCCCTTCGAGTGCCAGTTGATCGGCACGCCATAGGCGCCCAGCAGGTTGGCGCCTTCGCTGGCTTCAAGGAATGCAAAATCGTTGCGCAGCAAGAGCGCGACGACGTCACCCTCACGAATTCCCAGCGCGTCGAAGCCGCGGGCGGCACGCCGGCTATTCGCCAATACTTCTTGCCGGGAGCGCACACGCTCGCCGGCAATCAGACAATCTTTCAACATGACTCTTCCTCGGGATCCTGGCGATGACCGCGGCCGGGCACGCGCCGGCCGCGATACCAACTGAAACTAGATGGTGATATGGAAACCGCCGTTCACGGCGATGTGCTGACCAGTCACGTACGAGGCGGCATTCGACAGCAGGTAGGCCACCGTGCGCACGGCTTCTTCCGGCTGCGCCCAGCGGCCCAGCGGAATTTGCGCCAGCATGTTGTCGCGGAATTTCTCGCCGCGCACCACTTCGGTCATCGGCGTTTCGACCACACCGAAGCAGATCGAGTTGGTACGCACGCCGTGACGGCCCCATTCCTTGGCGGACGTCATGGTCATGCCCAGCAAGCCCGCTTTGGCGGCCGCATAGTTGATCTGGCCGATCGAGCCCTTGCGGCCCGCATCCGACGAGATATTGATGATGGAACCGCGCTCGACGTCCCCTGCCTTGGCCCGCGCCACCATGTGGCGACCCACTGCCTGGGTCCAGATGAACGAGCCGGTCAGATGCACGTCGATGACGTCCTGCCACTGCTGCATCGTCATCTTTTCGATCATCGCGGGACGCGTGATACCGGCGTTGTTGACCAGACCCTGGATGCTGCCAAAGCGCTCGGCGCCTTCGCTCACGGCGCGCGTCGCCAGTTCCACGTCGGTCACGCTGCCCACCACCTTCAGAACTTTTTCCGCAGGCAAGGTCTCGACCAGCGCGTCGAGCGTTTGCGCGTTCAGATCCACCGCAATCACGTTGCCGCCGAGTTCGATGCAAAGCTCGGTCAGCGCTTTGCCGATGCCCTGGCCGGCACCGGTCACGACCGTCGTGCGGCCTTCCAGAGTCACGAGTTGTTTCATGCGGGTTCCTTCAATAGTCGATAGAAAAAATACTTAGAGCCTGCGAAAAATCGCGCGGTAGGCAATCATGCCAAGCATCCGCATTTGGTTCAACCAATGATACAATCCGCTGCTTGTGAGCGTCAACCGCTCGTCGACTTTCGCGGCTCTCAACGGGCTGCGCGACGCGCCTGAGGGGCTCGGCCTGCCACGGCCATTGGCGGCATTTCACATTGATTTCGCACCGGTTTTCCGGACCTTTCATCTCTCATCAGGGAGCCTGCTGTTCATGAGCATTCGAGGAAAAGCCTATATTGCCGGCGCGTTCGAGCATCCGACGCGCAAGGCACCGGATAAGACCGTTGCGCAGTTGCATGCGGAAAGCGCGCGCGGCGCATTGCTTGACGCCGGGTTAACCCTGAGCGATGTGGACGGATACTTCTGCGCGGGTGACGCACCGGGCCTGGGACCGCTGAACATGGTCGACTATATGGGCCTGAAAGTGCGCCATATCGACTCGACCGAAACCGGCGGTTCGTCGTATCTGATTCACGTGTCCCATGCGGCTCAGGCGATTGCCGCCGGCAAGTGCAATGTGGCGCTGATCACGCTGGCGGGTCGGCCGCGTTCGGAAGTGTCGCACGGTGCTGGCGTGACGCCGCGCCATGTCGGCGCGAACGTGCCCGATGCGCCGTTCGAAATGGCCTTCAGTCCGGTCACCGTCAACATGTATGCGCTGGCTGCGGCGCGCCATATGTATGAATACGGCACCACCGCCGAACAGTTGGCGTGGATCAAAGTTGCGGCGTCGACGCACGCGCAATACAACCCGAACGCGATGCTGAAGAAAGTCGTGACGGTCGAAGAAGTGCTCGCCTCCGACATGATTTCGGATCCGCTGCACAAGCTCGATTGCTGCGTGGTCAGCGATGGCGGCGGCGCGCTGATCGTAGTGCGCCCGGAAATCGCGCGCACCTTGAAGCGTCCGTTAGTGAAGGTGCTGGGCGCGGGCGAAGCCGTGAAGGGCCAGGCCGGCGGCAAAGTCGACCTGACCTATTCCGGTGCGCGTTGGACCGGTCCGGTAGCGTTCGAGGAAGCAGGCGTAACACCCGCCGACATCAAGTACGCATCGATCTATGACAGCTTCACCATTACCGTGCTGATGCAGCTTGAAGACCTCGGCTTTTGCAAGAAGGGCGAAGGCGGCAAGTTCGTGATGGACGGCAATCTGATCTCGGGCGTCGGCAAATTGCCGTTCAACACCGACGGCGGTGGCTTGTGCAACAACCATCCGTCGAATCGCGGTGGCATCACCAAAGTCATCGAGGCAGTGCGTCAGCTGCGCGGCGAGGCGCATCCGCAAGTGCAGGTGCCGAATTGCAATCTCGCGCTGGCGCAAGGCACGGGCGGCCTGCTCGGCAGCCGTCATGGCAGCGCTACCTTGATCATGGAACGGGAGTAATCATGACGACAATGCATCAGGACCGTAAAATCGCCGCGCCCGACATCCAGCCGGGTCTCGAACCGTTCTGGGACGCCGCCAAAAAAGGCGAATTGCTGATCAGTCACTGCAATGATTGCGGCGAATACATCTGGTATCCGCGGCCGATCTGCCCGCATTGCTTTGCTGAAAATACTGCGTGGCACAAGGCTTCCGGGCTGGGCAAGATCTATAGCGTAACGGTCACCCGTCGCGCCGGGCCGATTCCGTTCGCGCTGGCTTATGTCACGCTCGACGAGGGTGTGACGATGCTTACCAACATCGTCGATTGCGATCTCGATGCCTTGCGCATCGGCGA
>JBPBQZ010000125.1:0-37963 GCA_050955105.1 Janthinobacterium lividum
AATGATCTCGCGCCGTGCGTTTGGCTTTAGAAACTTCGGAAATTACCGCTTGCGGGTCTTGGCCCTGTGCGGATGGAACGGTGTGATCAACCGGGTGCAATGAGTGCCCGTCCCCCGTTTGTGGGGAGGAGCCTCCGTAATCATTGATGTCCTGGCGGAGAGACGGGGATTCGAACCCCGGATAGGTTTGACCCTATACACGCTTTCCAGGCGTGCGACTTAAACCGCTCATCCATCTCTCCGAAGGAGCGGAAGTATAACAAAAAGCTCGCCGCCCGGGCATCGAATCTCGAGGCGCGACCAGTTCCCGCGCCACTTTCCGCTTTTTCTCGGATTCCGCAGATTTGCTTGGCGCAGCACATCCGTGGACGGATATTGACGTCCGTGCCGGCACCGCCGATTCTTAGCCGCCGGCGCAAAGCATCCCATCCGTCCAAGAGTCCAAATGCTATTTCGTCTTAAAACCTGCCTAAGCCTCGCCGCCGTCCTGACGGCTACGCTCTGTCGCCCGGCCTGTGCCACCGATACATTGCTGCACGACGCCCGCGTGGCCACTTACTTTTCACCGAACGGCGGCGCCGCCGGGGCCGTCGTGCAGGTAATCGACGCCGCTCGCGAGCGCGTCTTGCTCGCCGGCTACTTGCTCACCTCCACCACCATCGCCCGGGCCTTACAGGCGGCGCACCAGCGGGGCGTCGCCGTACGACTGGTGCTCGATCCGCAGAATCTCGTCATGCCCAACAGCGCGGCCAAGCGTCTTGCCAGCGCCGGCATCGAAGTGGTGACGGATCCGAGCTACGCGATCATGCATCAAAAGTTTTTGGTGGCGGATGACGTGGTGGGCTTCGGCTCGATGAATTTCACCTATTCGGGCGACCGCAAGAACGCCGAAAACTTCAATCTCTTTTTCAGCGCGCCGGCGCTGGCGGCGCTGTATGAACGCGAATTCGAGCGACTGCGCATCGAGTCGCAGGCGTTTCCGGTCGAGCCGGCACCGGCCGCTGCGATTGCACTGCCTGCCATCACATAAACCCACTATCATTGAACACGGTCGCCGCCGGGCGCCCGCGCACGGTGCGCGGCATCCCCGGCGGCGGTCGATTTTCTCAAAAAGGGTTGAAGTGCTTTCCGGTTATTACCATCCTCTGCTGGTTTGTCTGTCGGTCGCGGTCGCCGTTTTCGCGTCGTATACGGCGTTGGATCTGGCCGGCCGCATCCGCGCAATCGGCGCGTCGAAGGCGCCGCAGCAACTGTGGTTGATGGCGGGCGCCGGCGCCATGGGGACAGGCATCTGGTCGATGCATTTCATCGGCATGCTGGCCTTCAGGCTGCCGATTCCGCTGGGCTATGACGCGCGTATCACCGCCGCTTCGTTCGTGATCGCCGTGGCGGTGTCTTATGTCGCGCTGTTCGTCGTCACGCGCAACCAGATGACCATGCCGCGACTGGCGGCGGGCGGCTTGCTGATGGGCAGCGGTATTGCCGGCATGCATTACACCGGCATGGCCGCCATGCAGATGGACCCGGCGATCACCTATTCGCCAGGCCTGTTCGTCCTGTCGATCCTGATTGCCATGGCAGCGGCGATCACGGCGCTGTGGATGACTTTCCGTTTGCGCGATTCGCGCATACGTGGCGTGATACCAAAACGCATCGGCTCGGCGTTCATATTGGGCGGCGCGATTGCCGGCATGCATTACGTCGGTATGTCGGCCGCGAATTTTGCGACGGGCAGTATTTGCGGCGCGGCGAACGGCATCAATGCGAGCTGGCTGGCCGTGACTGTCGGCGGCGGCACTTTGAGCGTGTTGGTGCTGACGCTGGTCTGCTCGGTGCTCGATTCGCGTTTCGATCTGCATACCGGTCGCTTGCATGAATCATTGGAAGATGCGAACCAGCGGCTCAGGCAATTGGCGACGCTCGATACGCTCACGGGGCTGCCGAACCGTGCGTCACTACGCGATCAAATGGATCACGTGATTGAGATGTCGCAGCATACGGGCCGGCCTTTCTCGGTGCTGTTCATCGATCTGGACGGCTTCAAGGCCATCAATGATTCACTCGGCCATACCACCGGCGACGCGGTGCTGAAGGCGTTTGCGCAGCAACTCGCGGACTCGGTGCGCCGCCAGGACACGGTGGCGCGCCTGGGCGGCGATGAGTTCGTGGCGCTGCTGGAGGGCCTTGACCAACCGGTGGACGTGGCGCACGCGGCCACTTCGATGTTGGCGCGACTACGCCAGGATCTGTTGGTGAACGGCCGGCCGATGCGCGTCACGCCGTCGATCGGCATCGCCACTTATCCGCATGACGGGGCCAGCACCGATGTTTTGCTGATGCACGCGGATACGGCGATGTATGACGCGAAACGCGATGGCCGCAATACTTATCGGTTTTTCGAGCCAGGCATGAGCGAGGCCGCGGCGCGTATTCTGTCGATCCAGTTGGCCTTGTCGGAAGCCCTCGATCAGGGACAGTTTTTTCTGGTGTTTCAGCCTAAGTTCAGCGGTAGCGACGGCACGCCGTCGGGTGCCGAGGCACTGTTGCGCTGGGAGCACGACACCTTGGGCGTGGTGACGCCATCGGAGTTCATCCCCATCGCCGAGCGTTCCGGGCAGATCATGCAGATCGGCAACTGGGTGATTCGCGAGGCCTGCCGCCATTTGCGAGATTGGGATGCGCGCGGCCTGCCGCAACTCAAAGTGGCACTGAATCTGTCGCCGCAGCAGTTGCGTCACCAGAATTACGTGGACACCGTTTGCAAGATCCTCGCCGAATCCGATATCACGCCAGATCGCATCATGTTCGAGATTACCGAGACGGTGGCGATGCAGGACGCCGAGCGTACGACGGAGACGATTCATCGCTTCCAGGAGCTCGGCTTCGACGTGGCGATCGATGATTTCGGTACGGGCTATTCCAGTCTTTCTTATCTGCAGCAGTTCCGCGTGAAGCAACTGAAGATCGATCGCTTCTTCACGGATGGGCTGGATAGCCAGGGTGAAGAGGGGCTGGCGATCGTCTCGGCCATTATCGCCTTGGCGCATTCGTTAAAAATGAACGTGGTGGCCGAAGGGGTTGAGACCGCCACCCAATTGGCGCGCCTGAAGAGCCTGGCATGCGATCAGATTCAGGGCTTCTTTCTATCGAAGCCGCTGGCCGCCGATGATTTCGAGACGTTCATGTTGGCGCGCGGCTGGCTGCCAGGCAGCGAGTCGAGCGCCGCCTGAGCCTCAAGTGTTGACCAGCTTCGCGGGAAAGGTCAACGTCAGCAGGCCACCCAGCAACAGCCACGCCGCCAGCACGAACATGCCGCTGTCGGTGCTTTGCGTCAGGTCTTTCAGCCAGCCCACCATATAGGGGCTGACGAAGCCGGCCAGATTGCCCAACGAGTTGATCAGCGCAATGCCTGCGGCCGCCGCGCTGCCGGCCAGGAAAGCCGTGGGCAGGCTCCAGAACAGCGGCAGTATCGCCATGATGCCGATGGTGGCCAGCGTGAGCGAGGCCATGGCCAGCAGGGTGTTATGGCTATACACGGTGCTCAACACCAGGCCGACAGCCCCTAGCCAGGCGGGGATGGCCACGTGCCAGCGCCGTTCGCGGCGGCGGTCGGCACTGCGTCCGATCAGCACCATGGCAACCGCCGATACGGCGAAGGGAATCGTGCTCAACAAGCCGATCTCGAGGGTGCTGCTGACGCCGGTCGCCTTGATGATGGTCGGTAGCCAGAAGCCCACGCCGTACACGCCCATCACAAACGAGAAGTAGATCAGTGCCGACAGCCACACGCGTGGATTGGCGAACATCACACGCAAGGGCACGTCGTGTTTCTGCCCGGCCTCGCGTTGTACGTGCGCGGCCAGCAACTGTTTCTGATCTTCGCGCAGCCACTTGGCATCGACGATACGGTCTTGCAGATAGAAGATCGTGACCACGCCGAGCAGCAGCGATGGCACGGCTTCCAGAACGAATAGCCATTGCCATCCGGCCAGGCCCGCGACGCCCGGCATGTTTTGCATGATCCAGCCCGATACGGGGCCGCCGACCACGCCCGACAACGGCACGCCGGTCATGAACAGCGCGGTGATACGGCCGCGTCGATGGCTCGGGTACCAATACGTTAAATACAAGATGACGCCGGGAAAGAATCCGGCTTCGGCGGCGCCTAATACAAAGCGCATCAGATAGAACATCGGCGCACTGCTGACGAATGCCATGGCGCCGGAAATCACGCCCCAGGTGATCATGATGCGGGCGATCCATAGCCGTGCGCCGACGCGATGCAAGATCATGTTGCTCGGCACTTCGAAGATGAAATAGCCGATGAAGAAGATGCCGGCACCCAGGCCATAGGCGGTTTCGCTCAGCTTCAGGTCGTTCAACATCTGCAGCTTGGCGAAGCCGACGTTAACGCGATCGAGATAGGAGACGACGTAGCAGAGAAACAGCAGGGGCATCAGGCGCCAGGTGACCTTGGCATAGGTGCCGGCTTCGAAGGGTGCGTCGGCGGCGTTGGATGGAAGCGGAAGATTCGGGGGGTAAGCCATGCCTGTCTCCTTTTATTTTGCGTAGCGCCGGCGGCGGAGCGGCTAGCATACGCTCAAGCGCTGCTGTTGGGCAGCGGGCCGACGACGCGATCGTCGGCTACCAGATAGATGCGTTTGCCGCTTGTCTCGATATTCATGAGGCCGGTGAATGCACCGAAGGCTGGCAGCACGCCCAGGTCGACGCCCAGTGCGAAGCAGGGCACGCGCAGCGCGTCGACGCGCGTGCTGAGGCGTACGCCTGGATGTTCGTGGCCAGCCAGCACATAGCGTCCGGCCACCTTTTGCGGATGATGGCAAAGCGCCCAGGGGCCGAGTGGGAAGGGTTCCTCGACTTGTTCGATGCCGAGCAGCGCGGCGGGCGCGCCGGCGTGTCGGTCGTGATTGCCGGTGACCAGCACCAGCCGCAGCGAAGCATGACGCGCGCGCCATGCCAGCAGTGCCGCCGTGGTCAATAGCCCCTGTGATTCGTGCGCATGCAGGAAGTCGCCGAGGAACACGATGCCGGTCGGCGCGTGGCGTGCGATCAGGCTATCGAGGCGCCGCAAATTGTCGGCAGTCGTGCCCGCCGGGACGGGCACGCCGCGCGCACGAAACACTGCCCCTTTGCCAAAGTGCACATCGGCTACCAGCAGGTAGCCCGACAGCGGATCGTAGGCCGCTCGTTCCACGCACAAGTGCAGCGGCTGACCGGCCAGTTGGATCTGTAGCGAGGTGGCAGCGCTCATCGACCGCTTCCGCTGCGGCGCGAGCGCGCTCTGGCGCGGGTACTGGCGTTCGCGCTTGCTGGGTGATTGATCATGTCATTGGCTGCGTTGTCCACCGCAATGTTGGCCGCGCGTTCAAGCTCTTCGAGCATGCGCGCGACGCGCTCACCCAGCGACTCGGTGCTGACCCGTTCGCGCATGCGTTCGATCATCAAGGGAAAAGCGAAAGGCGTGGGCCGCGGCACGCGTTCGATAACCAGCGCGCTGTCGGCGATGCGCAAAAGCGCCGCACGCAATCGGTCGATGTCCAACTCCTGCAGCAGTACTTCAGTGGCGGCCTGCGCGAGCAACAGATTATCGGGGTCGTACTGGCTGAAGACTTCGAAGAACAGGCCCGATGAGGCCTGCAACTGCCGGGCGCTTTTTTGCGCGCCGGGAAAGCGCTGCGTCACCAGGCCGGCGATGCGTGAGATTTCGCGAAAGCGGCGTTGCGACAATTGCGAGGCATTGAGGCTCGCGACCACATCCGCTTCGAGTGCGTCGATCGAGAACAGCCCTTGTTCGATCAACGTCGGCCAATCGACTGGCGTGGCGCTCAGCAATTCGAAACCATAGTCGTTCGCGGCGATCGAGAAGGTGATGGGCGAGTGCCGCGCCGCGCGCCATGCCAGCAGCGAGCCCAAGCCGGTATGCGCGCTGCGTCCGGCGAATGGATAACAGAAAAAATGCCATCCTTCGCGGGACTTCAATAGTTCGACCAGCAACATGCCGGGTTCAGGCAGATGTGACCAGCGCATCTGCAGCGTGATCAGCGGTTGCACCGCACGCACCTCCGGGTCGCTGAAATCGCCCCGCGCGGCAGCCGCCAGGCGCGCCAGCGTGGCGTCGGCCAGCTCCGACGACAATGGCATGCGGCCGCCTTGCCAGCGTGGCACGATGCCGCGCACGGTCTTGGCGCGTCGCACATAGGCAGTCATTTCGCGCACGCGCACCAGCTCCAGCACGCGTCCCGAAAAAGTGAAGACATCGCCGGGCCGCAAGCGCGCGATGAAGGTCTCTTCGACGCTGCCGATACGGCCGCCCGACAACCATTCGATGCGCATCGAGGCGTCGGAAACAATGGTGCCAATGTTCAGCAAATGGCGCCGCGCCAAGTCTTCGCGCGGCACGCGGTAGATACCGTGCTCGTCACGCAACACCCGGTGATATTCGGGATAAGCGGCAAGCGATGCGCCACCGCGTTCGACGAAAGCCAGCGCCCAGTCGAATGCTATCTCGGAAAGATGGCGAAATGACCAGGCGCTGCGCACTTCCTCCAGCATCTCGGGCGCCTTGAAGCCGCCGCCGATTGCCATCGTGACCAAGTGCTGAACCAGCACGTCGAACGGCGACTCGGGTGGATGACGTGCTTCGATACGTCCCTCCGCAGCTGCATGTCGCGCCGCCGCGGCCTCGATCAACTCGAGCGCGTGCGTCGGCACAAGGGTGACGCGCGAGACCCGGCCGGGCGCATGGCCCGCGCGCCCGGCCCGCTGCAGCAGGCGCGCCACGCCTTTCGGCGAGCCAATCTGGAACACCCGGTCGACCGGCGGAAAGTCCACCCCCAGATCGAGGCTCGATGTGCACACCACGGCTTTGAGACGGCCTTCCTTCAAACCGAGTTCCACCCATTCGCGCACGCTCGCGTCCAGCGAGCCATGATGCAGCGCCAGCACGCCGGCCCATTCGGGGCGCGCTGCCAGCAGCGCCTGATACCAGAGCTCGGCTTGCGAGCGCGTGTTCGTAAACAGCAACGAAGTCTGCGCCGAGGCGACTTCGTTGGCGGTGGCTTCCACCAGCCGCAGGCCCAGGTGCCCGGCCCACGGGAAACGCTCAATGAGATTGGGCACGAGCGTGTCGATGATGCGGCGCTTCGGTTCATTGCCGCGCACCAGCACGCGCGGCGTGCGTATCGCGCGCAGCAGCGCATCGGCGGCCAGCTCCAGGTCGCCGAGCGTGGCCGACAGTCCCCATACCTGCAGCGCCGGATTCATGCGGGCCAGGCGCGCCAGCGCCAGTTGCGTTTGCACACCACGCTTATTGCCCAGCAGCTCATGCCACTCGTCGACGACTACCAGCCGCACTTGCGCCAGCTGCTCGTGCGCGGCGGTGCGCGCGAGCAGCAGCGTGAGGCTTTCTGGGGTGGTGACCAGCGCCGTGGGCAAGCGGCGGCTTTGTCGTGCGCGTTCTGCGGAGCCGGTGTCACCGGTGCGCAAGCCGACTTGCCAGTGGGGCGCCATCGCCGGCAATGGCGCTTCGAGCGCGCGTGCGGTGTCGGCGGCCAGCGCGCGCATCGGCGTGATCCACAGCACGGCGAGGGGCGCGGCGGGTGGCGCACGTCGACGAGCTCGCTCGGCCGATGGTTTATCCACGGGCTGAGCCGCATCCATAAAAGCCGCTGGAATTTTGCCGGCAAACGCTTGCAACGCGGCCAGCCAGATCGCATAGGTCTTGCCGGCACCGGTGGTTGCGTGCAGCAGGCCGCTGTGACCGGCGGCCATCTCGCGCCACACCTGACGCTGGAAGGGGAAGGGTCGCCAGCCGCGCGCCGCGAACCAGGCGGATGCGCGTGGTGGGCGCACGCCGTCGGTCATTCGAGCGACTCCGCCTCGGTATCGCCCGGTGCGCTGGGGTCGGCGAGGCCTTGCGTGCTGCCCAGTAGTTCCTGGAGCGTCTGCAAGGTGTCAGCGTCATCGATATGCTTGTCGAGCCGCCAGCGCAGCATGCGTGGAAAGCGCACGGCCACGCCGGACTTGTGCCGTGGACTTGCTTGGATCGCTTCGAACGCTATCTCGAAAACAAGCGTCGGGGTGACGCTGCGCACCGGGCCAAACTTTTCCACTGTGGTCTTGCGGACGATCGCATCGACGCGACGGATCTCTTCATCGCTCAGGCCCGAATAAGCCTTGGTAAAAGGCACCAGCGAGCGCTGCGTGCCCGGCGCGCCGTCCCAGACGGCGAACGTGTAGTCGCTATAAAGGCTGGCGCGGCGTCCATGGCCGCGCTGTGCATAGAGCAGGACCGCATCGGCTGTGTACGGATCGACCTTCCACTTCCACCATTCCCCGGCAGCCTTGGTACGGCCCACACCGTAGTGGGCGCCGCGACCCTTGAGCATCAAGCCTTCGACGCCGCGCGCACGGCTCTCTTCGCGCACGGCCAGCAAGGCTTCCCATGTCGGCGCGTCGATGAGTGGGGATAGACGCAACGCGCGCGCATCGTTGGCGGCGGTACTGCCATCGCCATCGCCATCGCCATCGCCATCTCCATCTCCATCTCCATCGGCAGACGCGAAGACTGATAGCGCTTCCAGTCGATCGCGTCGCGCTCGTTGCGCGACAGCGCGCAGATCCTCACCCGCCGCTTCGAGCAGGTCGTACACCATCATTACGGCTGGCGCATCGGCCAGAATCTTGCGCGTCAGCGTATTGCGGGTAATGCGTGGTTGCAGCTTCGCAAAAGGCAAGGGGGCTTCGGTGCCAGGTAGCCAGGCGAGGATCTCGCCGTCCAGCACGGTACCGTCCTGCAGCCCTTGCGCAGCGGCGACAATTTCAGGAAAACGCTCGGTGATGAGATCTTCACCGCGCGACCACAACCAGACGCGCCCGGCGCGCTTGACCAACTGCGCGCGGATGCCGTCCCATTTCCATTCGGCCAGCCAGTCGCGACGCTCGCCCAGTGTCGCGGCCGGATCGGTTTGTAGCGGATGGGCGAGAAAGAATGGATAGGGCAGTCCAGCGTCGCCGTTGTCGGCACCGTCATCGGCGTGTGCCGAGACTGCGCTATCGCGGCTCGCCATACCGACGCTGCCATCATTCTCCGCGTCCCTCGACGGCCTCTCGCCGCCCTCCAGCAGGTCGTTCATGCCGACGAGACCCGTACCGGGCGCTTCCCCGGCCGCCGCGCTTGCCATGCCGGCCGCCGCTACCGCCGGTCCGGCTTCGATGCGATCGGCAGCAATCAAGCGCGCAAAGCGTTCAGCGGTAGGCGGCCGGCGCGCATCGGTCCAGCCCACCATCCGGTGCGCGATGCGCTTGTGATCGATGGCGGCAACCTCCGCCAATGCTCGTACCACCAGTTGCCGCGATACCCCCACACGGAAGCTGCCGCCGATCAGCTTGGTCAGCAGGAAGCGCCCTGACCAGTCCAGTTCATCCCAATAATCTCCAAGCAAGCTAGTCAGTTGCTCGGGGGCCATCCCACGCAGCGGCAGCAGGCGAGTTTCCACCCAGCTCGCCAAGCCGAGATCGGTGTCGCGACTGGCCGGCGGTAAAACATGCGCAATCGTTTCAGCGAGATCGCCCACTGCCTGATACGACTCTTCGAACAGCCACTCAGGCAGCCCGGCGCGCTGTTGGGCGATGCTGCGCAGCAAGCGTGAAGGCACTACCTGCCGCGGTTTGCCGCCGGCCAGGAAATAAGCGGCCCAGGCGGCGTCCGCTGCATCCGCTGTCTTGAAATAGCCGACCAGCGCATCGAGCTTGGCGCGGGTAGAGGTGGTCGCGTCGAGCGCCGTGTAGAGAGCAGCGAAGGCTTTCATGCGGGCAGTTCGTCGTCAGCGCCTGGCGCACTGATTATTGCGTCGTCGGCGGCATCGTTCGACGAGTCATCGGATGCTCGCGCCGACGCTTCATCGGAAACGCCCTCCGCAGCGGCGCCGCTCGGGTCATCCGACTCGTCATCGCCGTACTCGGTGGAAAAGGCGCTGGCATCGAGCCCTTGTTCGTTCAACCAGCGCACCAGCGTCGCGACCTGGCCGTGCGTCACGATCACGCGCGTAGCGCCGCTGGCGCCGATGGCCTGTTGCAAGCTGGGCCAGTCCGCATGATCAGACAGTACGAAGCCGCGGTCGACGCCGCGTCGCCGCCGCGCCCCGCGCAAGCGCATCCAGCCCGAGGCGAAGCCATCGCTGTAGTCGCCGAAGCGCTTCATCCAGCTACTGCCGGCCGCCGAAGGCGGCGCCAGAATCAGTGCCCCGGCAAATGCGCGTGACGAGCTGCGTGACGCGCGCGGCGCCGTGCTGGTATCGACGCGTTGCGTAGCGGGTAGCGCCACACCTGCTTCAATGTAGGCGCGGTTCAAGGTTTCGACCGCGCCATGGCAGTAGACCGGACCGACGCTGTCGAGACCACGGGTGCTCCCGGCCGCCGCGGCGAGCATCGCCAGGCTGCGCTGCGCCTTGCCGAAGGCATAGCAGAACAATATGGACGCGCGCGCGTCGGCGGCGTTGGCGCGCCACCACTGCAGCATCTGCTCGGTGGTCTGTTCGGAGCGGGCCCACCGATAGATCGGCAGCCCGAACGTGGATTCGGTGATGAAGGTATCGCACCGCACGGATTCGAACGGCGCGCAGGTCGGATCGGTATCGAGCTTGTAGTCGCCAGACGCGACCCACACCTCACCGCGATGCTCGATCCTCACTTGCGCCGAGCCGAGCACGTGCCCGGCCGGATGCAGCGACACGCGCACCTCGCCAATCGTCAGCGCCGCGCCGTAGTCGAGCGTTTGCAGCTTGATGTCCCCTAGCCGCGCACGCAGCACCGCGGCGCCCGCTGCGGCAGCCAGGTAATGCCCATGGCCGCTGCGTGCATGGTCACCGTGCGCATGGGTAATGACCGCGCGCTCCACCGGTTGCCATGGGTCGATGTAAAAGTCACCGGGCGGGCAGTAAAGTCCTTCCTTGCGAGCGACGACGAGTTCCATAGGCGAGTGCGGCGAGATCCTCGTGATAAGTGGGCGCTGCGGTGCGATTCACCGCCTCGAACAGGCGTTTTCTGGCGAGAACTGTCGACGCCGCATGACGCGCGGCGCGCTGTCTCGAAATTGCCAGGCAGGTTTTCGCTGACGAAGACGCAAAAGGCGGGCCAGTCGGTCGGTGCGACGCGCCGTTAGTCGTGTTTGTCCAGCTTCACGTAAGCATCCAGCAGCGAGGTCTTGTAAACCACCCCCAGCAATACCGGATCGGCCTGCGAAGCAATTACCGGCAGACGCTCGCCTTGATGCACGAGAAAGCGCTGCAGCGCTTCGCTGAGCGACATATCGGGCGTGACGACTTCAAGATAGTCGCGGCGCAACCAGTCGGCAGCGCAATGCGGCGCAGTGGATCCATCGGAGTCGGCGGGCGCGGGCGCTGTGCCGCGCGCCGCCGCTACCAGCGCGGTCTCATCGGTCACCGGTTCGTGCATCAGCGACGAAGCGATATCCTGTAAAGCGACCACGCCTTGATACCGACCGCCGTCGTCGACGATATACACATACTTCACCGGAAACCTCAGAAACATGCGCGACAGCGTTTCCAGCGGCGCGTCGACCGGCAGCACGGTCTCGGCCGGCTTTACCAGGTCACGCATGCGCGTGCCACGCAGCCGCATGCGCGCCTTGGTCTCCTGATTGCGCTTGATCGTCACCTCGTACATCGACGTGTCCTCGAGCGTGCGCGAGACGAAGTAGGCGACGACGCAAGCCAGCATCAGCGGCAGCATCACCTCGTAGCTCAGCGTCATCTCGAAAATCATGAGGATCGCCATCAGCGGCGCACTGGTGGCGGCCGCCAGGAACGCGCCCATGCCGACGATGGCGTAGGCGAACGGCATCGAGGTGCTGGCTGGCCAGGCACTATGGGCGACCGCACCGACCAGCCAGCCGATCGATGCGCCCACGAACAGCGTCGGCGTGAAAATGCCGCCGACGGCGCCCGAGCCAGTGGTCAACGCGGTGGCCACCACCTTGCAAACCAGCAGGGTCGCGACGAAGCTCCAAGTTGCGGGCTGGTGCAACAAGCCGTTGACCACGCTATAGCCGTTGCCCCACACCTGCGGCACCAATAAAGAGATAAGCCCCACGGCGAGCCCGCCCACGCCCAAGCGCCATGGCAACGGCCAGCCTAGCTGGTTGAAGCGACGCCGCGAGAAGCCGAGCAAGCGCAGGAATTGCGGCGCGAGCAGTCCGGCGACGATGCCGAGGCCGACGAAGACGATAATTTCCGGGCCGAATACTTCGGGGAACGACGGCATCTCATAAGTCGGGCGATAGCCGGGCAACAGCCGCATCGTCATATTGGCGATAACCGAGGCCACGACGATCGGCCCGAAGCTTTCCATGACGATGGCGCCCAGTACGATCTCCGTCACGAAAAACGCGCCGGCGATGGGCGCGTTATAGGCAGCGGTGATGCCAGCCGCCGCGCCGCAGGCCACCATCAGCCGCAAGCGCGCCGGATCGAAATGTACGACGCGGCCGAGCGCCGATGCGCTCATCGCGGCGAGTTGCACCATCGAACCCTCGCGGCCAATCGAACCGCCCGAGGCAATGGTGAATAGTGAAGACAGGCAGCGCGTGAGATTTTGACGGATCGGGATGCTGCCGTCGCCGATGGCTACCGCCTCCATATAGTCGGAGGTAGCGCCCGACGCGAAGCGCTTGCCCCACAGCAGGCACGCACCGGCAACCACCCCGCCCAACGCAGGCAGCACCAGCCGTACATACCAGGGCAAGTGCCTGGCCAGTTCGACCAATGAGGCGCCATCCCATTGCGCCCCCAGGCCGCTCGCGATCAGGCGTTCGCTCGCGCGTATCAGTTCGCGGAAGGCGATGGTGGCACAGGCGCCGGCGAAGCCGGCCAGCACCGCCCACAGCAACATAGTGTGCGATTCCGTCAGACGCAGCCGCCGCTGCGCCCGCAACCGGAACTGCAACAGGCGAGTCAGCAGCGGGGGCTTTGGTGCGGGAGCCATTTCATCGGAAGGCGAAAGAGGAAGCATCGATGTCGGGTCCGTATTCTAAGTTCTGGCGGAGGCTGCCCGCCGCGAGTTTTGCGAGAAACCGTGCTGCGGATAAAGGGTCGCTGAGCTGGGCCTGCGTTCGAGGTCCGCACCGAAGCGCAGCAACGGCGCACGCGGCCAATCCCATTTAAGTAATTAGCTTAGAAGAAAATCATATATAAAATATATCCATCGTAGAAGTCGCCAATTCGGATGCAAAATATCCATTTTTCTTATGGATGTGCGTGGATGACGCCCGAACAGCTGGTCACCTTCGCCGCAGTCGCCGAGTGGCGCAACATCAGCCGCGCGGCTATCGCCTTGCATCTGTCGCAGCCGGCGGTCTCCGGACAATTGCGTTTATTGAAAGAGGAGTGCGGCGAGCCGCTTTATCACCGCGAGGGCCGCGGTATTCGGTTAACGCCCGCAGGGTCGCAGCTGGCCTTGCATGCGCAGGCGTTGCGCGCGCACTTGCGGCATGCCCAAGCATTGGTCGGGGCCTGGCAAAATCTGGACGGCGGTGTACTGCGCGTTGGCGCCAGCACCACGCCGGCCAGTTATCTTTTGCCGCATTTGCTGGCCAGCTTCCTGCGCCGCCATCCGGCCGTATCGTTGAGCACTTTCGACGGCAACAGCACGGAGATCGTCGCGCGCCTGCTCAGCTTCGATATCGCGATGATCGAGGGGCCTGTGCCGCCAGGGTTGCCGCCCGATGTCGGTGTGCAGCGTTGGTGCGACGATGAAATTGTCGCGATCGCACCCGCCACGCATCCATTGGCGCAGCGCGCAGCGCTAGCCGAGAGCACACTGGCCGACTTGGCTCGCTACCCGCTGATCTTGCGTGAACGCGGTTCCGGCGTGCGCCAGGCGGTGGAAAGCGCTTTCCTGGAAGCAGGCACCGCGCCGCAGATCGCGCTTGAATTATCAGGCGTGGAAGCCGTCAAGGAAGCGGTGCGAGCCGGCATGGGCATTGGCTTCGTCTCGGCGATGTCGATGCGCTATCCGGACAGCCGACTGCTGATGCTGCGCATCGGACCCGCCGGACTGCGTCGTAGCTTCAGCTTGCTGGTGCCGCATGCTTCGGCACCGTCGCGTGCCGCCCAGCTGTTCTTGTCTTTATGCCTGGACGGCGTAACGGGTGAAGGCACGGGTGAAGGCACGGGCGCAGGCATGGGCGCAGGCACGGCCGCAGGCAACCAAGAAAATCAGGAGGACGCACAAGCCCTCACGCCGTCGCCTCGCGCGGCCGCGTCAACTGCCATTGCAGATGCGTACGCACCGTCGGCCACTCGCAAGCGATGATGCTGTAGACGCAGGTGTCGCGCAACGAGCCGTTGGGCTCCACGCGGTTGCTGCGCAATATGCCGTCGAGTTTCGCGCCCAGCCGTTCGATGGCGCGGCGGCTGCCCGTATTGAGCGCGTGGCAGCGCAACTCCACCGTCACGCAATGCAGTTCTTCGAAAGCCCGTGTCAGCAACATCAGTTTGCATTCGGTGTTCACCGGCGTGCGTTGTACGCTGCGCCGATACCAGGTCGAGCCGATTTCGAGACGGCGATGCGCCGCCTCGATGTTCATATAGGTGGTCATGCCGAACGCCTGGCCGGCGTTGTCCATGACCGTGAATGGCAGCATGCTGCCGGCCGCCTGCAGCGCCAGTCGCCGCTCGATCTCGGCCTGCATGCGCTCAGGCTTGGGAATCGGCGTATAGGGTTGCGTCCACATCTCGCCGTCGCGCGCCGCGTCGCACAGCGCCGGCAGATGGTCGAGAGACAGCGGGACGAGTCGCGCGTGCGTGCCGCGCAGAATTTTCGGTTCAGGCCAGTTCATGCATCGAACTATAACGTCGCCGCCGCATTGCGGCCATAACCGCGTGGTTCGACCGAAAGCGCTGGTGCCGGCGTGGCTAATTGAGACGACGCATTCACCGCCGCTTGCCGCCCCCGGAAATATTCGATGGTGCGCGCCAGTCCCAATTCCAGCGATACCGAGGGCTGCCAGCCAAGCAGTCGCTGCGCGGCCGAAATATCAGGACAGCGCTGCACCGGATCGTCGGCCGGCAAAGGCCGATATTCAATTTGCGTGGGTGCCCCCGTCATCGCAATAATGCGTTCGGCGATCTGCGTCATGGTCAATTCCAGCGGGTTCCCCAGATTCACCGGCGTGCTGCAATCGTCGGGAGCGTTCATCAGCGCGACGAAGGCGTCGATCATATCGCTGACGTAGCAAAAGGCGCGCGTCTGCGAGCCGTCGCCGTACACCGTCAGTGGTCCACCTGAAATCGCCTGCATGATGAAATTCGAGATAACCCGGCCGTCGTTGGGATGCATGCGTGGGCCGTAGGTATTGAAGATGCGCGCAATGCGGATCGACACGCCATGTTGCCGGTGATAGTCGGTGAAAAGCGTTTCCGCGCAGCGCTTGCCCTCGTCGTAGCACGAGCGCGTGCCGATCGGATTGACGTGACCCCAGTAGCTCTCCTGTTGCGGATGCACGCGCGGGTCGCCATACACCTCGCTGGTCGATGCCTGGAAGATGCGTGCCTTCACGCGCTTGGCCAGGCCCAGCATATTGATCGCACCATGCACGCTGGTCTTGGTGGTCTGCACCGGATCGCGCTGGTAGTGAATCGGCGAGGCCGGGCAAGCAAGATTGAAAATCTCGTCCACTTCCACATACAGCGGAAAAGTCACGTCGTGCCGCATCAATTCGAAGCGCGGGTGCAGCAGCAGATGCGCGATATTGTCTTTGCTGCCGGTATAAAAATTGTCGACGCACAACACATCGTGGCCGTCGCCCAGCAGGCGTTCGCACAGATGCGAGCCCAGGAAGCCGGCACCGCCGGTAACGAGAACACGCTTGCGGTTGGTTTCTTTCATGATCGTTTCCTCGTATCCCACAATTAAGCGATGCCGGGCTGGCTGGCCATATCAAACGTCGACCATCAGGCACAAACCATCGACAGCGTTTCGTCCCAGTCGCGCGCGAAACGCTCGATGCCGAAGCGCTCGGCCGCGGTACGCGCCGCGCCGGCGCCCCATTCACGCGCCAGTGCAGGGTCGGCGATCAAGCTGCGCATGGCGTCCACCAGCGCATCGACGTTCGTCTCGATAAAGCCGTTCTCGCCGTTGCGTATCACCGTCGACAATTCCGTCGTCGCCAAGCCGATCATCGGCATACCGATCGTCATGGCTTCCACCACTGCCAGGCCCAAGCTCGTGTAGCGAATCGGATTGAAAAAGAAGCGATAACGGGCGCAAAAGGCCGCCAGATCCGGATTCGCGATTTCACCCAGGCCGCCAGCGGATTGCGCATCCATGCCCACCAAGTCCAGCGGCACGCGTTCACGCGCATAGGTGAATACATCGGCTCCCAGCCGTCGGCCGCGCTGCCGCATGTGATTGATCGCCGTAACGCCGCGCGGCAACTCGCCGCTGTAGCGCACGCCATCGGGCACACGCACGCCATGTTCGATGACGCGCGTGGGCGTGATGCCGCTATCCCACATCAGCCGATTGAAATGCGTTACGTGCACCAGCAAGGCCTGCGCATCCTGTACCCAATGCCGGGTATCGGTCGGATGCTGCTGCGGTGGATCGTGCTCGATATATACCGCCGGCAAAGCGCGCTGCGCCGCACTGAGCAGCGTCAAACGGTCTTCTTCGTAGTGGCTGCGCTGCTGATAGACAACACAGTCGAAACGTCGTGCGGCGACTTCCTCGAACGGCACCTCATGCACGTTGTCGCCCCATGGCAGTGCGCCCCCGGCACCCGCATAGCCGGGTGGGTTGCCGGGCTTGGTAACGATGTAGAAGTCGTGCGGCGCCTGCGACAGGTAATACAGATAGTTGCCGTGCACGTGCCAGGTCAATACCGCCAGCCGCCGTCCGCGTGTTTTAAGCAGCATGGCCATAGCTCCGTTCGTGCAGGATGAAGGGCGCGCCGTGCGCGGTGGTGGCCGCAAACCGTGCAAGTTGCGCGCGTGCCACCGCGACCACCGCCGCGCTGTCGACGTTGCGCGCACAGGGATGGCCTGCTACCGGGCAGTCGGCGAATGCACAGGGACGGCACGCCGGATGGTCGGCCAACACGCGGTGCCGCTGCGCGTCGAGCGGCGCCCAGCGCCGCGTGTCGCTGCCCGACGCAATCACCACGCTGGGTGTTCCTACGCCGGCCGCCACATGCGACACGCCCGTGTCATTGCATACCAGTAGTTGTGCACGCGCGATCAGGGCACCCAGCGCGCCCAGCGAGGTTTGCCCGACTAGATGCAGCGCGGGCGCCTGCATCGCGCCCAGCACCGCGCCGGTAATGGCGGTTTCGTCGGCCGACCCGGTGATTGCGATCTGCCAGCCATCGGCGGCCAGTATGTCGGCCACTTCCGCGAAGCGCTCGGTAGGCCAGCGTCGCGACGCCAGGCGCGCGCCCGGGTGCACGCATACCAGCCGATCGAATTCAATGCCGTCTGCATGGGCCAGCGCCGTGCAGTCGTCCAGATCTTGCGGCGACAGCGGAAACTGCAGCTTGGCGTCGCCAACCGGCACGCCCAGGTAACGCATCAGGGCGTTGTAGCGTTCCGACTCCGGCAAGTCGTCGGGCCAGGGCATGAAATATCCGTCCGAGCGCGTTTCGCCCGGTTTCAAAAATCCGGCGCTTATGCGCGGCCGCAGCGCCTCGACGATATCGTTGGCCACGCCACCGCTGCCGTGCAGTTGAATCGCGAGATCGAAGCAGCGCGCTCGTCCATCGGCGAAGAAGCCTGGCAGGCCCGCATCGGTTTCCGCTTGCTCGGGAAAACCCACGGCGCCCGGGAACTGCATCAGCTTGTCGATCAATTCGGGATAACGGTCGATGAAGCTTTGTGCCCACGGCAAGCCGATCAGCGTGATATGCGCGGCGGGATAGGCCTGTCGCAGCGCGCGCAGTGCCGGCACGGCGCACAGCATGTCGCCTAACTGCAGCGCGCGGAATACCGCGATGCGTTGGATGTCTTGCAGGCTCGAGCGTGGTGTGATCATAGGAAGGGCACCCGGAATTTGCAGGCGCCATAGATGCGCCAGTAGATCGACAGCGGTGGAATCACGATCGACGTCCACAGCATCTCGGCAATATGAGATGGCGCGTGCGAGGTGCGCATCAAGCGCTGCGCCGCGAAGCGTACGGTCAGCAACAACCACAGCGTCAGCGCCCCCGCCGCCAGATACGGGGCGCCGGCCAGCCACTCGCCGATGCCCACGCAGAATGCCGTGACGGTGAGGTAATACAGCCAGGGCGCCGCGGCGCCGATACGTTCGCGAAACAGCAGCGGGTGGTTCTTGTAGAGCAGCGCGTCGAACTGACTTTTGCGCTGTTGCGAAACGCTCACGCCCCAGCGCGCCGGTCGTACCGGGTGCACCACCACGGCGGCTGCGGCGCGCACGATGCGGCCACCGTTGGCAAGGATGCGGAATTGCAGATCGGAGTCTTCGCGCCAGGCGGAGGTATAGCGTTCGTCGAAGCCGCCGGTGCGTTGCAGGGTCTCACGCCGTACGAAGCAGTTGGCGGTAGCGAACTCGGCGCGCGCCAGGCCTGCCGCATCGCGTTCATAGTCGGTCGGGCGCGGTCCGAGCGGCACGTCGATGCAGCCGCTGGCGGCGGCGATGGGGCGGGCCGTAGCGTCTGCCGCAACGGCATCGCTATCATGGCCAAGCTGCTCCACGACCGCCAGCTGGCTCGGCTTACCGAGGTCACCAGCTGCGCCCGCCATCGCCGTCAAGCCCGCCGCCAACCAGTCCCGCGCCGGCAGCGTGTCGTCGTCGGTGAACGCCACGATGTCCGCACGTGCCCCGCGCCAGCCGGCATTGCGCGCGCCGGCGGGTCCTTGCGTCGCGGTGATCGGCAAATAGCGGATGACGGGACCGGAGAACGCGCGCTCGGCTGCATGGCGCTCCACGGTTTCCCGCGTACCCTCATCCGGTCCGTCGTCGCAAACGATGATCTCGAAATCATTGGGCGACAGTCGTTGCGCAAGCAGCGCGTCCAGGCAGCGGTCGAGCATCATCGGTCGACGGTAGGTCGGCACCACCACCGATATCAAGGGGGTAGCGCCCGAAATTGCATCGGGCGCGTGCGCCGTGGCGCGCGCGTCGGCCGCGTCTCCCACCGGCATCCCGTTTTGCGCGCCGGGCCAGCTTTCCGAAGATCGTCGCAGCAACGCATCGGGTGCCGGATCCCGCGGCGGCGCAGCGCGTGATACCGTGCGAGCCCCGCGTCGCGCCGCCGCCGCGCCATAAGTCACGCCAGGCAGTGGTGTCATGCGGCGCTCCTTTTTTCAATCAGGAAAGAGCCGATCACCAGGGCGTCGAGCGGTGAGGTCCAGAACGATTCGACGGCATCGCGCGGCGAACACACGATGGGTTCGCCACGCGTATTGAACGAAGTGTTCACGAGCACCGGTACGCCGGTACGGCGGTTGAATGCCGCCAGCAAGGCGTAGTAAAGCGGGTGTTGTGAGGCGTTCACGGTTTGCACGCGTGCGGTGCCGTCGACGTGCCGCACCGCTGGAATCTGTTCGGCATGTTCGGCATCGACATCGAATACAAACAGCATGAAGGGTGCCGGCTCTTTGCCAGCACCCTTGAACCAGGCGCCCGCATGCTCTTCCATCACCGCTGGCGCCACCGGACGAAAATCCTCGCGGTCCTTGATCTCGTTCAGCTTCGACTGCATGCCCGCATCGATCGGCGAAGCCAGAATCGAGCGACCGCCCAAGGCGCGCGGACCGAACTCCATGGGTCCCTGGAACCAACCAATGACCTGATTGTCGGCAAGCAGCGCGGCGGTTTCTTCGGCGACGTTGTCCAGCCGCCGATACGGTACTTTCGACCAGTCGAGGAAACGCTGGATCTCTTCATCCCGATATTCAGGGCCGTAATAAGCATGATGCATATGCCAGCGCCGTTCACCGGTACCGCGCTGCTTGAAGTCGATCCACAGCGCCGCGCCTAACGCCGTGCCGGCATCACCCGCCGCCGGTTGCACCCAGACCTTGTCAAACGCGCCGGCATCGCGCACACGAGCATTCATTACGCAGTTGAGGGCCACGCCGCCGGCCATGCACAGATTGTCCATGCCCGATTCGCGCCGCAGCCAGCGCGCCATCTCGATAACGGTTTCTTCCAGCACGCGCTGCAGCGAATGCGCGATATCAAAATGCCGGGCATCCAGCGGACCGCTGCGCTCGCGCGCCGGCCCGAAGCGTGCCACCAGATCGACCGGCGCCACGGTATAGACGCCGTCGCCGCGATATCTCAGAATCTCGCGGAAATCGTCGACGAACGACGGCTTGCCGTAAGACGCCAGCGCCATCACCTTGTATTCGTCCGACGAATGCAAAAAGCCCAGGTAGTGCGTGACGTTCTCGTACAGCAGCCCGAGCGAATCGGGCAAGTCGATCTGCTTGATGCGCTGGTAGTCGTGGCCATCGAACACGCCATAGCTGGTAGTAGCCTGCTCGCCGCGACCGTCCATCGTCAGCACCGCCGAAGTGGCGAATGGCGCGGCCAGGAAAGCGCTGGCTTCGTGCGACAGATGATGGTCGACGTAGTGCCAGGTAAAGCGGTGTCCACCCGCGGGCGCCGCAAAGCGTCGCGACAGGTGATGCGGCGCACCGTCGATCAACTGCGCGCGTGCATTGACGATGTACGACAGGAACAGCGGATCCCATGGTGAACTGTTCGGAGCACCGGCGCTCGCCTGCGCAGGCTGCATCGGCAGGGTGATCTGCGCGCGCTGCAGCGCATCGCCATCGAGCACGCGAGGATCATAAGAATACGCGACGTGATCGACGTCGGCGAGCGTGATGCCGGCCTTTGCCAGGCAGAAATCGATCGCATCGAAGGGCAGCTGCCAGGTGCTGAACGGCACCGGGCGCTTGCCATGCTTGACGTGCGTGAAGCGCTCGTCTTCGGCGGCGGCGATCAACTCACCGTCTTTCACCAAGACTGCCGCGCTGTCGTGATAGACAGCATTGATGCCGAGTGTGTACATGGTTAGGACTCTGTAGTAGAGGAAATCAGCTCGGCCGCTGCGGCGCTGCATGGGGGCAGCAGTGCATGCGCCGCGGCCACTACCTGGTCGACGGTAATACCCAGCAGACAGCCGTGATGGCCGCTCGGGCAGACACTTTTGTAGCACCAGCGGCATGGCACATCGTGCGAGAGCACGCGGTGCGCGGTGCGCCACGGCAAATGCTGCGGATTCGTCAACGCGTAGAGATCGACCACCGGCGTGCCCAGCGCGGAAGCGATGTGCACGGGACCGCTATTGTTGGATATCAATAGCTGAGCGCCTTCGAGCAACGCACCTAACTGACCCAGGCTCAAGCGATCGGCCAGATCGACAATGCGCGACGCCGCGCTACGATCAGTGCTGGCGGCACGCGCCGCCGCGCACACCTGCGCCACCAGTGGCGCTTCGTCGCGCGAGCCAGTGATGAAGATGCGATGCTTGGCATAGGCCGTGGAACGCAGCAACTGAGCGGCCACTTGTGCAAATCGTTCGGCCGGATAGCGACGCGACGCGGCCGTCGCACCGGGGTGCAGCACAATCCACGGTTGCCGCGCATCGCCATCGGTGTCTACCCCGGCATCACCATCGGCAACGTCGGCCGTTGCAGCGACGGTGCAAGCCGCGCCGGCAGCCGCGAGCACCGCATGCAAGCCCCGCCGGTCGGCGTCGGCGAGCTTGAAGCGCATGTCGCGCGCAGCGTCATCGAGGGGCCGCGCCCCGACGTGTGCCACCAAGTCGAGTTGCCGTTGCGCTTCGTGCCGCACCTGTTCGGCGGGTTCGGTCTCGGCGGCCCAGTCAGTCAGCAACGCATACGGATTCTCACGACAGAAGGCGAGTCGCCGCGGAATGCCCGCCAGCATGCACAGCATCGCGGCCGGCAGCGGATTCTGGCTATAGACGGTGAAGATCACCGCCGCATCAAAGCGCTCGGCGGCCAGACGCTCGATGATGGCGCGCATTGCCGCCGGATCATGCGCGGCATCGTTGCGTGCCCAGGGTGGATCGAAACGGATCACCGCATCGATGTCCGGCACGAAGGGCGCGGCCTGCGCGCCCGAGCCTGATGCCAGCAAGGTGAGCCGTCGCCCTGGCGCCGCGGCCCGCAGCACGTGCATGGCCGGCGTGGTCATCAGCACGTCGCCCAGATTGTCCGGACGAATACACAGAATCTTGCGCACCGAGGCAGGCCAGGCCGATGGCGGCGTGCCTTGGCTGCTGCGGGCGTGCGCCGCAATGGGCATGGGCAGCAGTGTGATCATGGGCGGCCACCCGAATTACGCGGCGCCGTGCTGATGGAGCGACGTGGTCCGAGCCGTCCTAACGGTTGGCGCGCAGGTACCGGACTGCGCGCCGGCCAATTGCTGAAGATGTAGTCGGCAGCGTCGCCGAGATCGGCCACGATCAGGTCCGGCGTGCGGGCCGGCGTGACGTCCCACTCGGTTTCATTGCCGTTGTCGATCAGCGCGGTACGGCAGCCGGCGCGCCGTCCGGCTTCCACGTCGTTCAAGATATCGCCCACCATCCAGCTGGCGCCAAGATGCAAGCTGTGTTCGCGCGCGGCACGCAGCAACAGGCCCGCGCCAGGCTTGTGGCAGTCGCAGTCACGGGTATAGGCCGGCACGCGTCCGCGCGGGTGGTGCGGACAAAAGTAGCACCCCGCCAGCCGCGCACCGTGTTCGGCGAACAGGTCGCGCATGCGCTGCGCGACCGCGTTGAGGGCCGCCATCTCGAAACGTCCCTCGGCCACGCCGGATTGATTGCTGATGATGAATAGCGGCGCGCCGAGGTTACCGAGTACGCCCAGTGCGTGCGCCGCGCCGGCAGCCAGTGTGATGCGTTGCGGATCGACGTTGTAGGGCACGTCATTGATCAGCGTGCCGTCCTTGTCGAGAAATACCGCGGCGCGCCGCGCGGCCAGGGTCGGCTGACGCCGGCCATCCGACGTGTCGGCGGTGGCAAGTGGGCAAGCGCCGAGTTGAGTCATGGGCGTCAGGCCACACTGCGCGACGCGCCCAGCGCTGCGCTCGCGGCGGCCGCGATACGTCGCGGCGTCAGTCGGGCGCCACGCGCGGTAGCCTGCGACAAGGCTGACAAGGGTTGCGCCGGTATCGCGCGCGCATAGGTATTGACCAGTGCCTGCGCAATGCTTTCCCACGAATAGAATTGTCGGGCGCGCCGCAAGCCGTTTTCGCCAAGCTGCGTGGCCCATTGTGGATTGCTTGCCAGGCGCGTCAGCGCGTGCCCAAGTGCCACTGGATCGTTCGGCGGCACCAGCAAACCCGTCTCGCCATCGGCCACTGTGTGTTGAATGCCGCCTACGCGTGCGCCGATTACCGGTGTGCCGCAAGCCATCGCTTCCACCGGTGTGATACCGAAGGGCTCATACCAGGGCGTCGTCACGAACACGTCGGCCGCACTGTAGAACTGTCGCAACACACCGCGCCCGCGCCGCCCTACGAAGGTCACGCGATCCGCGACGCCGAGTTGCTCGGCCAGGGCCGTCAAGCGCCCGATCTCGGGTGTGGCCATCGTATTGGCTACATCGGAATTGCCGCCCACCACATAAAGATGCGCGCGCTCAAGTACTTCGCCTTGCAGCGTCGCCAGGCCGCGGATCACGTTGTCGATGCCCTTGCGCGGCACCAGCCGACCGAGTTGCAGAATCGCGAATTCATCCTCCGGCCAGCCCAGCATGGCGCGCGCCGTTCGGCGTTCTACCGGGGCGAACTCCGGCGCGTCGAAGCCGCAGGGGATCACATCGATGCGCGCCTCATCGGCGCCATATAGGTCCATCAGATCGCTGCGGTCTTGCGGGCACTCGGCGATGATGCGGTCCGAGTGACGCACCAAGGCCTCCTCGATTACGAAGCGCACATCGGGAAAGCCGTCGGCCTCGCCCTGATGCAGCCGACGTACCTTGCCCAAGGCGTGGAAGGTGGTTACCAGCGGCACGCCCAACGCGGCTTTCAACTTCATGCCGACCATGCCCGACATAAAGAAGTTGGCGTGTATCACGTCGTACGAATAAGTTTGACGATGGAAGAAGTCGAGCACGAAGTCGCCAAATCCACCCATGAAAGGCAACAGCGATTCCTTCGGCATCGCGCGCGGCGGGCCGGCCGGCACGTGAATCACCCGCACATTGCCGCTTGACCGCGTGATGGCCGGCAGCAGCGGGTTGTCGCGGCGTGTGAAGACATCCACCGCGTGGCCGGCGCGCGCCAATTGCCGCGCCACGTGCGCCACGTAGATATTTTGTCCACCCGCATCAACGCCGCCCGCTACAGCGAGCGGCGACGCATGTTCACTGATTAATGCAATCCTGTGCATGCGAATTCTCCGATAAGGTGCGGCAACCAACCCTTGCTACGTGCGCCTGTCGTGACGGATAGGGGCTGGCTTCCTCAGCAGATGCTGTGCCCGACGCGTCACTCTCCCTATAGGCGCGTCCTATTAAGTGTGAGGAAGCAAGAGAAGTACGTGCGTGCTTGAAATACCGGGGCGGATCGGGACCGTCTGGCGTGCGGTGGACAATCGGCAAGGCAGCGAGCGAATGCTCGGAGCGAGCGTTGCAGGCTGCGGGCGGGTTTTACATCCGCATGTAACTTTTTTTACAGACGGCGTTCGCGACGCCTGAACCGCTCGGCCTGTGCCACGGTGGTCAATGCCGCGCAAACATGCGCAGGCACGATCCGGCGCTCGGCCAGTACCCAGCGCAGTCCGGCCAGGGTGTCGGCCAGGTCCGCGAGGGGTTTGCCGCGACGCACCATGCGCATGAGTTGCGGCAGCGTGCGCGTCCAGGCCAAGCGCGCCGGCAGCCGCAACCACGCCGCCCAGATCGCGTTGCGGGCAAGTAATTGACGGCGACGGCCCGCGTCGCGCAGCGGCGATGGATGATGCCGCACCACCAGTTCGTGGGCATAGACGATCGACCAGCCGGCACTCAAGAGATCCAGCGCCAGCAGCTCTTCCTCACCGCCGATGAAGAAGCGCGGGTCGTAGCCGCCAGCTTGGCGGAAGGCGCTGACGCGATGTACCGACGCGCCCGCCATATAGCCGACCAACGCCGGGCCGGGCAGGCCGGTCGATGCCAGCGGACTCTCGGCCATCAGTTGGCAGGTGGCATCTTCCGCATCGCTCGCGCCGACCAGCACGCGCGCCGACAGGATCGCCACCCGCGGGTGCGCATCCAAAATCCGTACCGCGCGCTGCAGCGCGCCGTCGTCCCACCAGGTGTCGTCATCGCAAAACGCTACGTAATCGCTGTTCGCCCGCGCCACGCCGGCATTACGCGCACAGGCGCCAGCGTTGTGGATGACGCATACCACGCTCACTTCCGGATAACTGTGCCTGATGCGCGTTACGGTATCGTCGGTCGAACCGTTGTCGACGACGATAACCGGTGGCGCGTCGCTCAGCGCACAGAGTCGTGCCAAGGTATGCAGTACTGATTCCACGCGGTTGTAGGTGAGTACGACGATGCTGATGCGTGATCGCGGCCTGCGCGAACCGACGTGCCCCGTGCTCGCGATCCCAGGGGTTGCCGCGGCAGTCAGCGTGGATGCCATCGAGGCCTTTGGGGTCGCCCAAGCTGCGGCCGTCGTGGCGGCCATCGAAGCCTGGCCGTCGAGCGGCGCCGTCGCCGGCACGTTGCGCACAAAGCGCATGTCGCGCGGTTCCGCCGACGGTGGTGTGAGAGTGCGCTCTAGAATGCGGCTCATGCGGCGTTCTGCGCAGTCAACGACCAAGAGGTCGTCTCGGCGCGCATCGGCGTCAGCGCCCAATAGCGCTCCGTGGTCGCCACGTCGTCGTAGCCGTCCGGGCCGAAGGCGCGCAACTGGCTCGCATAAGCCGCCACCGCCTCGCGCTTGGCTGCAGCAGGCGCGCGCTCGGTAAGCTGCGGCGCCTCGAGCCAGACGGGTGTCGCGGCAATGCCTTGCTGCGCCAGTGCGGCGACCCGCCGTTGAACCGCGCCCTCCATGCGTCGGTACAGCGCATCTTCATAGGCAATCCAGCGCCGTCTGAACGGCGGCGCGGCAGGCGCCAGGGTTTCCAACCGGCGCATTGCCAGCAGGCAAGCTTCATGGGTCAACACATGATCGCTGTGCCAGAGGCCGAGCGGCAGCAAGATGGTGTCGCCGTCATGCGTGTCGAATGCCGTGACAAGCGCGTCGGCGATCGCCTCGACGCGCGGCGTTTCGCCGTATTGGCTGTCGAGGAACGACAGACGCAGCGGCATGGCGCCGAGTGTGCGAAGCGCCTGCTGGTCCTCCTCATAGCGGACGGTCATGGCTTGAGCCGCGTCGGCAAAGCCGCATTGGCGATCCCAGTCGGTCGACATCGCCGCGCGCTCAGGGCGGCCGGCGAATACCGTCAGCACCGTCGCCGGCCGATGTGCGGCAAGCCAGGCGCCACAACTGAAAACACCATCGTCCAGGTGCGGCGAAACCAGCAAGGCCCGGGTCGACTTCTGAGATGGGTCATCCATGAACGCATAATGCCGGCGGCGAGGCAGGCGGGAATCGAGACGAAAACGTCCAGCAATTCCCATACCTCGCGCCGCAGCGCCCGCCCGCGCCTAGTTCATATGCGTGCCGCCGTTCACGTCCAGCGTCGTGCCGGTGATGTACCAGGAGGCATCCGAGACGAGGAATTCGACTGCCGAGGCGATTTCATCCGGCGTGCCGATGCGGCCCACGGTAATGCGACTTTCAAGTTCCGCGCGACGCTCGGGCGTACCCTGCTGCGTCATCGGTGTGTCGATGCGCCCCGGCGCGATGCAATTGACGGTGATGCCCTGCTTGCCGAATTCGTTCGCCGCCACGCGGGTAAAACCAATCATGCCGGCCTTCGACGCGGCATAGTGGCCGCCCGCGGTTTCCACCATCGTGCGGCCGGCGCGCGACGACATATTTACGATACGGCCCCATTTGCGCGCGGCCATATACGGCGTTACTTCACGCGTGAAAATAAACGCGCTGGTCAGATTGATGTTCAGCACGCGTTGCCATTCTTCCGTCGACATCTTGGCGATCGGCGCACGCTCGCCATTCACCTTCGGCGAAATCCCGGCGTTATTCACCATGATGTCAAAGCGGCCATAACGCTCCGCGGTTGCCTTGACGAAGGCGACGATCTGCGCTTCGTTGCCCACATCGACAATTGCCGCTTCGGCCGCATAACCCTCTTTGGCCAGCGCCTCGGCTGCCTGTTGCACGGCGGGCGACACATCGACCAGGATCACCCGGTAGCCAGTACGCGCCAGTCGTTGGGCGATGCCCAGGCCCAAGCCCGCCGCGGCGCCCGTTACGGCGGCAACCTTTATGTCTTCAGCCATTTGCTCTGCTCCGATAAATTGGCCATTTGAATAGGTCTGACCAAATGAATTGTCTGCGGAGTCTAGCAGATGGGGTGGGAGCATTTCCAGCTTGCCCCTCGGAAAATCTGCATGAATCCAAGACCAGGCAACCGCTTTTAGGATGCGCCCACTATCCACTACTAGCATCAGCGCAGACCGGTCGGAACAGATCGGCTAAGGCGGAAAATTTTCGTCCATCGGGGCACCGCCGTCCCACCACATGGGCGAAGGAAATTTTTGCGGTTAAAGGGGAAAGCAATGAGCAATATCATCCGAGTCGTCTTCGCGGACGGCCATCCCGCGGTATGCGAGGGCGCCCGCTCGGCGTTATGCGCGTTTCAGATGATTTCGGTCGAAGACGTTGCCAAAACGGCGGATGAGGTCAACACAATCTTGCAGCGCGACGATTGCGATGTGCTGGTCACCGAATATGCGCTGCCGGGCAGCTCGGCCACCGACGGCGCGGAGTTCCTGAGGAGTGTGCGCGAAACGTTTCCGGCGGTGCGGGTGGTGCTGCAGACAGTGCTCGACAACCCCGCGACGATCGGTGCCGCGATCGCCCTGGGGGTGTCGTCGGTGGTCAGCAAGCGCGACGATACGGCCAATATCGCGTCGGCAATCCTGGCTGCCTATTTGGGCGGTCGCTATCTATCCCCGGGCGTGCTGAACGCCATGCACTATGTCGATCCGCAAAGTCCCTTCTGGCGCGCCTGTCAGCTATCGCGCTGCGAAACCAAGGTATTGCAGCTGTATATGAATGGCTTGAGCGTTTCCGAAATCGCCACGCATCTGCAGCGCAGCATCAAGACCGTCAGCACGCAGAAGAACAGCGCGATGAAAAAACTTGGCGTGGGCCGGGAATTTGAACTGTATCGCTGTGGCGCTACCCATGGTTTCTAGGCTGCCCCGCAGTTCTTAGGAACTTTCGCCCAGAATGCGTCGCGACAGCGCGGCGTCGTTGCTCGAATGCACCGATGTGCGCGTCTGCTGCGGACGCAAGCGCGCATAGGCACGCCGCAATGCCAGCGACGCCTCATGGAAGCCCGACAGGATCAGCTTCTGCTTATTCGGATAAGTAACGATGTCGCCCGCCGCGAAGATGCCCGGCACGGTGGTCTCATAATAGTGGGTGTCTACCACCAGACGGCCGGCATGCACCTCGAAGCCCCAATCTGCCATCGGCCCCAGATCGGCTACCAGGCCGTACAGCACCAGCAAACGATCTACCTCCAGGGTTTGATTGCCATCGCGCTGACGAATCTCCACCGCAAGCGGCGCTGGTTCGGCGAGTTGAGCATCGCCATGGCGCTTTTGTCCAGCGCCGTGCTCGTCGCGCAAGCCCTGCGAGGCATCGTCGAGCGGTGCGCGCGGCACCTCACGTAGCGCACCGATGGTGCCGATCATCAAGTCGATTTCATCGACGGCCGCTGCCGCCCGCAACGCGTCGACCGTATGAGGCGCCGCGCGAAACACATCGCGCCGATGCACCAGCGTCACACGTGCCGCGACATGCTTGAGGGCCAAGGTCCAGTCGAGCGCCGAATCGCCGCCGCCGGCCACCAACACCCGTTGTCCGGCGAAATCTTCCACACGCGGCACCGAATAAAACACCTGTTGATTCTCATAGGCGCTGGCGCCGTCGACCGCCAGGCGCTGCGGCACGAACGCGCCGTTGCCCGCGGCAATCAGCACCGCGCCGGCGTCGATCGTCATGCCGCCAGCGGTCCGCACGAGGAAGCGCCCATCCTCGCGCCGCTCAAGATCCACGGCGCGCTGTGCCAAGTCGAGCGGGACGTTGAATGGCTTGCACTGCTCGACCAGGCGCTCCACCAATTCGCGCGCAGTGCAAACCGGCAGCGCTGGAATATCGAAAATCGGCTTGTCGGGATAAAGCTCGATGCATTGGCCGCCCGCCGCTGGCAAGGCATCGATCAGCCGGCAAGAAAGGCCGAGCACGCCCGCCTCGAAAGCGGCGAACAGGCCGACCGGGCCGGCGCCGATGATCAGCACGTCGGTAACGGCAGGGGTGGCGGCGTCGGTGGCCGACAGGGCCGACGGTTTTGCGGCGGACGATGTCGCGTCCGTCGTGGGCTGCGGAGATGAAGAATGGGCGAGCGTCATCACGAAAGAGTAGCGCAGATCGCTAAACGGCAGGGCTTCGCCGCAAGGTGCGCAGGGATATCGTTCAGCGCCAGTCGAGCAGGGCGAAACCACCGGGATGATCGTCGAATGCTTGTGCGCCGGCGGGAGGGATGTCCTTGAAACCCACTTGGTGACGGCCCTTGTCGTGCGCGGCGCGCGATTCACCGCGCGCCAGCTGTGGCTGCGCGCGTGCCTCATGCGTCAGCAAGCGCTTGTCGAAACGCGGAAAATCGGCCGAACTGGCGCCTTGCGATTCGAAGCGCGCACGTCCGATCAGGGTTGCCCTGACCAATTGCAAGGCCACCGCGTCGTACTCGAACCTGCGGATCTCGCCGTTGCGTAGATCGGCCAGCACGCACGCGCCGGTTGCTTGCTCCCACGGGTCGAGCGTATGGCTTTCGAGGCGCGCGGCGCCGCCCAACATGTCTTGCAGCACCGCGCCGACCACTGCCGAGGTGTCGACCGAACGCGCGTTGCGCGGGTAGTGAAACACGATAACTTCCAGCTCGCTGAGCGCGGCGCCCGCGCGTTGCTCGTCGTTAAAGGCCTGCAGCAAGGGCGTGAAGCCCGGTTTGAGCAGCTCGCGCTCGGGCCGGTCGATACAGGCGAGGGCGCTCATGCCGGAATGCCTGTCGCGCAATAGCACCACGCAATCTTGCGGTTTGCTCAGGCAAATCAGGAAGGCGGGCTCGTCGACCCGTTGCTTGCTGCCGCCCTCCGCGCGCGGCGCGAGCGACATCTCCCCGCCCAGTACCAGGTTGGCCGAGCCGCTGGACTCGGGGTTGGTAAGGGTCAGATTGCACAGGTCGTTAAGCGACGCATGGCCACTTGTCGAGCGCCCATTGGCAATGCGCGAGTTGATGTTTGCCGCGGAAAGCGGGATGAAGGCGGACGAAATTTGCATGGCGGCGCGTTCCATGAGACAGGTCGAAGACCGACGGACCGGCAGGTACGGCGTGCTGCGCATGGCTTGCAGCACTACCCGGGCGCATGCGTGGCGCAGGGCGCCGTACGAGCAGGGGTTCAATCGGTGTTGGGCTTGAGTGATGGCGCCCGCGCGGCGGTTGCGCCGGCCTGTAGCGGCCGGCTCGCCTGCCTCAGGCCGCGCGGGGCCGACGCGCCTGCCGGCGGGCGTCGCGCCGGGCACGCAGCCGGTCGAGCGACAAATAGACGACCGGCGTGGTGTAGAGCGTCAGGATCTGGCTGAAAATCAGGCCGCCGACAATCGAGATACCCAGCGGCTGCCGCAATTCCGAACCTTCGCCACTGCCAAAAGCCAGCGGCAGTGCGCCCAGTAACGCGGCCAGGGTGGTCATCATGATCGGCCGGAAGCGCATCAGGCAGGCGCGGTAGATGGCATCACGCGACGACAATTGCTCTTCGCGCTGCACCTGGATCGCAAAGTCGATCATCATGATCGCGTTCTTCTTGACGATGCCGATCAGCAGGATGATGCCGATCAAGGCGATGATGCTGAACTCGGTATTGAAGAGTTCCAGCGCCAGCAGCGCGCCCACGCCGGCGGACGGCAGTGTCGAAAGAATCGTCAACGGATGGACATAACTTTCGTACAGCACGCCCAATACGATATATACAGCCGCGAGCGCCGCCAGGATCAGCAAAGGCTCGTCGGACAACGACTGCTGGAACGCTTGCGCCGTGCCTTGCGCGCTGCCTTGAATTGTCGATGGCACGCCGATCGCGCCCATGGTGGTCTGGATGCGCGCCAGTGCGCTGGAAAGCGACCCACCCGGCGGCAGATTGAACGACAAGGTGGTGGCGACGAACTGCCCCTGGTGATTGACCGCCAGCGGCGTATTGCCGATGCCATACGATGCGAATGCAGACAGAGGCACCATCGTTTCTTGCGAGGTACTGACCGAACTTCCGCTCGACGCGCTGCCCTTGCCGGTCGACGAAATCGAATTGGTCGCCTGATTGCGTACCGACTGCGCGTTTTGCGCGCTATTGGTATCGGCCGCCGCGTCGGCGGCACTGACGGTGCTGTCGTTCGTCGTGGTGCCGCCGCTGCTGGTCGTGGTACCCGCGGTTGCGGTAAAGCCCGTTTGCGAGGAGCCTGCCGCGCTGCCGCCGGCGGTACTCACATAGATTTGCTTGAGCGTGGACGGATCCTGCCAATAGCGCGGCGCCACTTCCATGACGACCGAATACTGATTGCGTGCTTGGTAAATGGTCGACACGGCGCGCTGGCCAAAGGCGTCATAGAGCGTATTGTCGATTTGCGCCGGCTGAATGCCATAGCGCTTGGCGGTAGCACGATCGATCGTCAAGTTCACCTGCAGGCCTTTTTGCTGCTGGTCGGCATTCACGTCCACCAGCTCGGGCACGTCCTGCAGCGCATCGGTGAGCTTGGTGCCCCACTCATACAGCTGCGTCGACGAGTCGCCGAGCAGCGTGTATTGATATTGCCCATTGCCTTGACGGCCCCCCACGCGAATATCCTGCGCCGAGACCAGGAACAAGCGGGCGCCAGCCAGCTGGTTCAGCTTGGGACGCAAGCGTGCGCTGATCTGGTCGGCCGACACCTTGCGTTCGGCGAGCGGCTTCAGCGAAACGAACATCATCCCCGAATTGGTGGCGCGGCCGCCGGTGAATCCAGAAACACTTTCCACGCCCGGATCGGCACCGACGATTTTCATCATCTGCCGGAACTTGCCTTCCATGGCCTGGAACGAAATATTCTGGTCGGCCACGATGCCGCCCATCATGCGGCCCGTGTCTTCCTGTGGAAAGAAGCCTTTCGGCACGATGATGTACAGCAGCACGTTGAGGCCGATCGTGGCAACCAGCACCAGCAGCATCAACACCGGCCGATCGAGCGACCAGTTGAGCGAGCGCGCATAGCCGCGATTGAGCGCCACGATGCCGCGTCCGGTACTGTGGCCGAGCCGCGCCAGGCCGGCGCGCAGTCGCCCGAGCAGGCTGATCTGACGCGGTGGCAGCGGAGCGCTCGCGGCCGCGTCCGGCTCAGGCCCCGCGTCGATCGGTCGCGGTGGCCGCAGCAGGCGCGAGCACATCATCGGCGTCACCGTCAACGACACGGCCAGCGACACCAATATCGCCAGCGACAGCGTAATCGCGAATTCACGGAAGATGCGTCCGACGATGCCGCCCATCAGCAGAATCGGCAGGAACACGGCGATCAGCGACAGGCTCATCGACATCACCGTGAAGCCCACCTCGCGGGCGCCGAGCAGCGCCGCCTCCATCCGCGGCATGCCGGCTTCCACGTGCCGCGAAATGTTCTCGAGCACGACAATGGCATCATCGACCACAAAGCCGGTGGCCACCGTCAGCGCCATCAACGACAGATTGTCGAGGCTGAAGCCGCACAAATACATGGCGCCGAAGGTGCCGAGAATCGAGATCGGCACGGCCACCGCTGGAATCAGCGTCGCCGGTCCGTTGCGCAGGAAAGCGAACACCACCGCGATCACCAGCACCACGGCGATTGCCAGCGTGCGTTCGGTATCGTGCAGCGACGAGCGGATGGTGGTCGAGCGGTCCGCCGAGGCGGTGATCGTCACATCGGCAGGCAATGCCTTCTGCAGTTGCGGCAGTTCGGCTTTTACCCGGTCGACGGTCTCGATGATGTTCGCACCGGGTTGCCGATAGAGAATCACCAGAATCGATGGCTGGCCGTCGGACAGCCCGAGATTGCGCAAGTCTTCGACCGAGTCGACCACCTCGCCCAGATCAGACAGCTTGACGCCCGCGCCGTTTCGATAGGCGACGATCAGGTCCTTGTATTGCGCGGCGCGGATCGCCTGGTCGTTGACGTAGATCTGGTATCGGCTGGCGCCGGTGTCGATCGATCCCTTCGGACTATTGGCATTGGCCGATGCCAGCGCCGCGCGCACGTCTTCCAGGCCGATGCCGTAATGGAACAGGGAGGTCGGATTCAGCTCGACGCGCACCGCGGGCAGCGCGCCGCCACTGACGTCGACTTCACCCACGCCCTCCACCTGCGACAGCGATTGCTGCAAGACGGTGGCCGCCGAATCGTAGATCCGGCCGCGCGAACGCGTGGGCGAGGTCAGCGCCAACAGCAGAATCGGTGCGTCGGACGGATTGATCTTGTGGTACGTCGGCGTGCTGCGCATGGTCGACGGCAGGTCGGCGCGCGCCGCGTTCAGCGCGGCCTGCACGTCGCGCGCAGCGCCGTCGATGTCGCGGTCCAGGCCGAATTGCAAAACGATGCGCGTCGAACCGAGCGAACTGGTCGAGGTCATTTCGGTGACGTCGGCGATCGAGCCCAAATGTCGCTCGAGCGGACTGGCGACACTGGTCGCCATATTGTCCGGACTGGCGCCGGCCAATTGTGCCTGCACGACAATGGTCGGGAAATCGACTTGCGGCAGCGGCGCGGCCGGCAGCAGGAAGAATGCGAAGATGCCGGCCAGCGCCACGCCGAACGCCAGCAGCGTCGTGGCGATCGGTCGGGCGATGAACAGGCGCGACAGATTCATACGCTCAGCCCGTCATCATGCGGTGGGTCGCGGCGCGTCGTGCGCGCCACCGAAGCGCCGGCGCACGCGTCGTGCGGCGCGATCGAACGCCAGGTAGATGACCGGCGTAGTGAATAGCGTTAGCAACTGACTGACCAGCAGGCCGCCGATAATCGCCACGCCCAGTGGATGACGCAGCTCCGAGCCCGAGCCGGTGCCCAGCATCAGCGGCAGCGCACCGAACATCGCCGCGAGTGTCGTCATCAGGATAGGCCGGAAACGCAGCAGGCAGGCTTGATGAATCGCCTCGCGCGGCGTCTTGCCGCCTTCGCGTTCGGCCTCCAGGGCGAAGTCGATCATCATGATGGCGTTTTTCTTGACGATGCCGATCAGCAGCACGATGCCGATGATGGCGATCACATCGAGATCGTCGCCGAACAGCATCAAGCCGAGCAGTGCGCCGACACCGGCCGACGGCAGCGTCGACAGAATGGTGATCGGATGGATAAAGCTCTCGTACAGCACGCCGAGCACGATATACATCGTCACGATGGCGGCCAGGATCAGGAAAATCTCGTTCGACAGCGAGGCCTGGAAGGCCAGGGCGGCGCCCTGGAAATGCGTGCTGAAGCTGTCGGGCAATGCCAGGTCGGTCTCGGCCTTTTGAATGGCGTCGACCGCCGCGCCCAGCGATGCGCCGCTGGCGAGATTGAACGACAGTGTGGTGGCCGGGAACTGCCCGAGATGGCCGATCACCAGCGGTGTGGTGGTCTCATGGATACTGGCGATGGCGGCCAGCGGCACCTGGCCGCCGCTCGTGCCCGCGGTCGACGGCACGCGCATCGTGCCGAGCGAATCGAGCGTGTTCTGCAAACGCGGGTCGGCCTCGAGAATCACTCGATACTGGTTCGACTGCGTAAAGATGGTGGAAATGATGCGCTGCCCGAACGCGTCGTACAGCGCGTTGTCGACGGTGGCCGGCGTCACACCGAAGCGCGCGGCGGTGGCGCGATCCACCTCGATGTAGACGCTTTTTCCAGCTGATTGCATATCGCTGGCCACGTCGCTGAGCTGCGGCAATTGGTTCAACCTATCGACCAGTTTCGGTACCCACGTGTCGAACAGCGTCGGATCCGAGTTCTGCAGAATGAACTGGTATTGGGTGCGACTGACGCTGGAATCGATGGTCAGATCCTGCACCGGCTGCATATAGAGATTGATGCCCACCACCTTTGCGGTGGCGCGCGACAACCTGCGGATGATCTCGCTGGCAGTCGCACTGCGATCGTCGCGCGGCTTCAGGTTGATCTGAAAGCGGCCGGCGTTGAGCGTGACGTTATTGCCGTCGACGCCGATGAATGAGGACAGGCTTACCACATCCGGATCTTGCAGGATCACGTCGGCCAGCGCCTGTTGACGCTCGGCCATCGCTGCATACGACACCGACTGCCCGCCCTCCGAGATGCCCTGGATCACGCCGGTATCCTGTACCGGAAAAAAGCCCTTTGGAATCAATACGTAGAGCAAGGCAGTGAGCGCGAGAGTGATGACGAACACCACCATCGTCGCGGCTTGGCGATCCAGCACCCACGACAGCGCGCGGTCATAGCTGCCGACCATCCGATCGAACAGATTACGCACGGTGGTGACGATGCGTCCCCGCGATTTCTCTTCCGCGCGAGGCTTGAGCAGCCGCGCGCACATCGTCGGGACCAGCGTCAACGAGACGATTGCCGAGATCACGATCGTAACCGCCAGCGTGATGGCGAATTCGCGGAACAGCCGCCCCACCACGTCGCCCATGAAAAGCAGGGGGATAAGCACCGCCAGCAGCGACACCGTCAAGGAAATGATGGTGAAGCCAATTTGCTTCGCACCCTTCAGCGCCGCTTCGAGTCCGGAATCGCCTGCCTCGACATAGCGGGCGATGTTCTCGATCATCACGATTGCATCGTCAACCACGAAGCCGGTGGCGATTGTCAGGGCCATCAGCGAAAGATTGTCGAGCGAGAACCCGCACAAGTACATCACGCCCAGCGTGCCGACCAGTGACAACGGCACCGACAGACTGGGAATCAAGGTGGCCGACGGGCTGCCTAGAAACAGGAAAATCACCAGCACCACCAGCGCAATCGATACGCCGAGCTCGAACGCCACGTCGCGGATCGACGCGCGGATGGTGGTAGTGCGATCGGTGAGGGTGGTGACCTTCACGGCCGCCGGCAGCGTCGCGGTGAGCTTGGCCATCTGTGCTTGAATGCCGTCGACCACCGCGATGACATTCGCGCCGGGTTGGCGCTTGACGTCGATGATGATGGCCGGCGTGCGGTTCATCCACGCGCCCAGCTTGGTGTTTTCCGCACCTTGCACGATCGTGGCGACGTCGCTCAGATAGATCGGCCGGCCATTCTTGTAGGCGATCACCGACTGGCGATATTGGTCGGGGTCGCTCATCTGGTCGTTGGCGTTGACCGTATAGGCGCGCGACGGGCCGTCGAAGCTGCCCTTGGGCGTATTGACGTTCAGGTTCGCGATGGTGGTGCGCAGATCGTCGATCGCCAGTCCATAAGCGGCCAGCGCATGCGGATTGAACTGGATGCGCACGGCGGGCCGCTGACCGCCGCTGATGGTCACCAGGCCGACGCCGGCAACCTGCGAGATTTTTGCCGCCAGCCGCGTATCCGCCAGGTCTTCCACCTGGGTCAGCGGTACGGTCGGCGAGGTCAGCGCGAGCGTCAGAATCGGCGAGTCGGCCGGATTCACCTTCGCATAAGTAGGCGGCGTCGGCAGATCGGACGGCAGCAGGTTATTGGCGGCGTTGATCGCCGCCTGCACTTCCTGTTCGGCCAGATCCAGCGAAGTATCGAGCCCGAACTGCAGCGTGATGATGGATGCCCCGGCGGAGCTTTGCGACGACATCTGGTCGAGGCCCGCCATCTGCCCTAGCTGTTTTTCCAGCGGCGCGGTGACAGACGAAGTCATCACATCGGGGCTGGCGCCAGGATAGAAGGTCTGCACCTGGATAGTCGGATACTCGACCACCGGCAGCGCCGACAGCGGCAGGAAATGCAGTGCCACCAAGCCGACCAACATGATCGCGGCCATCAGCAATGCCGTGCCGACCGGACGAAGAATAAATAGGCGAGACGGATTCATGCGTTCTTCTGGTCCACGGCGTCAGGTCGCCGAGGCGGCCGAGGCAGCGTGGCGAGGCCGATGCCCATGTGCATGCGCGCCGGAAGCCCATGCAGCGGCTCCCGCGCCGGAAGCACCGGCTGCGCCCACGGCACCTGGCGCCGAAATCCTGGAGCCTTCCCGCAGGCGATCGGTGCCATCGATTACCACCGTATCGCCGGCGTCGACCCCTTGCGTGACCGCGGTACGCTCGCCGTCGACCGCGCCGGTCTTGACCTTGCGAACCGTGACCGTGTTGTCGGGCTTCACTAGATAGACGAAGGTACCGACTGACCCGGTTTGCACCGCTGAACTCGGCACGATCGGTGTATCGCGCACCGTATCGACCAACAGGCGCACGTTGACGAATTGATTCGGGAACAGAGCGTGGTCGTCGTTCTCGAACAGCGCGCGCAGGCGCACCGTGCCGGTGCTGGTATCGACCTGATTGTCGTAGGTTTGCAGCGCACCGACGGCCAACTGAACGGTATTGGCGCGGTCATACGCGGAAGCCGAGAGCCGCGCGCCGCTGTTCATGCGCTGGGCGATTTGCGGCAGTTGGTCTTCGGGCACCGTGAACAATGCGCTGATCGGCGAAAGCTGGGTGATGACCACAATGCCGTTGGTATCGCTAGTCTGTACGTAGTTGCCCACGTCCACTTGCCGCAAACCTACCCGCCCCGTTACGGGTGCGACGATATTGCAGTATTCGATGTCGAGCTT